>JAIPJY010000006.1 GCA_021733925.1 Prosthecobacter sp.
TTAGAGTGTCATACCTCATGAATCTCAATAAGAGCCTCCAAATTCGGCCCCAGTCTCAATTCCAGATGTGTCGTGATGAATCGAGAATCGTACAGCCGATTCTCAGCGTCTTTAATTTCTAAGTCCGACAGTCTGCTAGATAAATACGAATGTCGAATCTCAAAGCCGGGCGAGCGCTGACAGCGCGTACTGAATATCTGGCATGGTGTTCTAGCGCCTCGATGCTGTGAACTTCGGCCTTTGAGCTTCGTCATTATTTAGTCATTCGGATTTACTCATTCGTCATTTTGACGATCCTCGCCCAACGCCCCGAGAATCAATAAGTTCACCGCCCCTCCACCATGCCGCTCTCCCGCCTCCTCTCCTCTCCCTCCCTGTGGCGTGTTTTGGTGCTGCTGTGGTTCGGGGTGCTGTTCTGGCTGTCCTCCCAGAGCCACCTGCCTTCGCCTGCGAGCTTTGAAGGCGTGGACAAGCTGGAGCACGCGATCTTTTTCTCCGCCGGCGGCATGTGCTTCCTGCTGGGCCTGCGTCTTGCGGGTTTCGCGAAAGCCACCCAGACCGCCATCCTCGTCACGGTCCTGTTCTGCGGCGCGGTGGGCGGCTTTGATGAATGGCATCAAACCTACACCCCTGGCCGCAGCGGGGGCGATGTGTGGGACTGGACCGCCGACATGTGCGGCGGTTTTCTTGGGGCCTTCCTGGCCATGGGATTTCAGCGGTGGCTGGGGCGAGGGCAACTTGAGGCGTGACATCCGCTGGGTGTCCGATGCCATGCGAGAGCATTTTTTGGAACCGGAGCGAAGCGCAGGTAGACAGCCGTAGGCTGCCTCGAAGAGGTGAGCGATAGCGAATCAATGCGGCTGCGGAGCTGCCGCTTTCGAACGTCTCGTGGCATGCGTGTGCTTACCAGCCTGCGAAAAACCAACTGCTCCCGAATACGGACATCTCCTCGTATACGTGCGTCAATCAGTCCGTCGAAAGCGGTAGCTGCGCTCCTACGTCGCTGCGCAACCGCAGTCCAAATGGGAGGTCTTATGACTCGGCCTAGATTGGCCTCACTTCAGCGGAAACCACCACATCAGCACCGCCGTGAGGAAGACGTTCAAGAGGGCGAGCTCGAAGAACACTTTCCAGCCGAGGGCCATGAGCTGGTCAAAGCGGAAGCGGGGCAGTGTCCAGCGGATGATGATGAAGAAGACGATGAAGGCGAACACCTTGGCGAAGAACGTGCCGATGTGCAGCAGGCCGGTGTAGAGCGGCGTGGTGTCGGGCGTGTAGTGCAACTGCAGCGGGATGATTTTTTCCAGCAAGGGCCAGCAGGGGATGCTCCAGCCGCCGAGGAAGAGCGTCACCGCCATGCCTGAGCCGATGATCATCGCGGCGTATTCACCCATGAAGAACAGCGCGAACTTCATGGAGCTGTATTCGGTGTGGTAGCCGGCCACCAGTTCCGTTTCGCACTCGGCCAGGTCGAAGGGCAGGCGGTTCGTCTCCGCAAACATGGAGACGGTGAAGATGACAAAGGAGATGACGATGGGGATCAGCAGCACCCAGCGTGCGAAGCTGAGGCCTTCGCCCCAGAGTGGCAGCAGCAGCCAGCCGTTCGCATCTTGAAAGGCGGACATCTTGGTCATGTTCAGCTCGCCGAAGATCATCAGCACCGGGACGATCGACAGGCCCAGCGAGATTTCATACGAGATCATCTGCGCACTCGCACGCACGCCGCCGAGGAAGGGGTATTTGGAATTGGAAGCCCAGCCGGCGAGGACGATGCCATAGACGCCGAGGGAGGCGATGGCGAAGGTGAACAGCGGCCCGATGCTCAGGTCTGCGATCACCATCTTGACCGGCTCGGCGATCCCGAGAATGGAGAGGTTCAACTCACTGCCAAAGGGCAGCACCACGCAGGTGAGCAGCGCAGGCACCACCGTCATGCAGGGGGCCAGCCAGTAGTAGAAAGTGCGCACATGGGCGGGCACAAAGTCTTCCTTCAAAATGAACTTCAGGCCGTCAGCCGCCGCCTGGGCAAGGCCGCCGATGCCGAAGGGCTGCCAGTCTTTCTTGAAGCCGAGAAGTGTCAGCGGCACGCCCACGCGGTTCGGACCCACGCGGTCCTGGATCACAGCTGAGATGCGTCGCTCAAAGTAAACGGCGATCGACACCAGCGGGAGGATGACCAGAAAGGTGAGAAAAACGATCTTCCCCACCGAAATGGCGAGCGCAAGGAGATCGAACGTGGCGAGCAGGGGAGTGGACATCGGCAGCCCGATTATCAGGACGCAACGAAGAGCGGCAACCCGATTTTGTGAAAAATTTCACAAAGTCCTCCTCAGCGTAGCCGCCGGGGTGCTCAGGAGGCTGCTGGAGTGAGGAAGTGAGCACTGGTCAAATGACGAATGAAGGCCGAGGCTCGAATGCCGAATTTAGTCGCTCAGGAAGCTGGGTGGGCACAGCAGACTCGCGCAGCCCTTCGAGCTTCGTTATTATTTAGTCATTGATTCGCTTTGCTCACCCTCGGGGCTCCCTTCGGTCGTCTGTCTCGCTCTGCTCGGCTAGGATTTACTCATTCGTCATTCCCTCACTTCACCGGATCGGTGAATGAACTGGTCTTCACTGGACGCTGGGGGCCCGGATCATCCGCCATCGGCGCCAGGCGCTCGGCGATGCGGAAGACCGCCAGGATCAGCTCCACCGTCACGCGGGCGACGATCAGGTAGAGCAGGAAGGCCAGCGGGGCGACGATGATGCCCCACCAGCTGTAGAACAGCCATGAGATGGCATACATGAAGGCCGCCAGCAGGCTCAGAACGTAGAGCATGCGCACGAGGTGTGGCGTGACGTATCGCTTGAAGGAGAGGTCCAGCACCAGGTCGAGCACCGCACGGATCTGCTGCCACAGGCTGGAAAGCGCGGAACTGGAGGGGGGCTCGGCATTCATGGTGTCAAGAGTAGGCTCTGGCCCTGCAGGCGCAACCCGCCAGATCACTCAGTGAATGGGAACCTTGAGGGGGTGCAGGAATACTGGTTGCGTGTTTTGACAACCGCAGGCAGAATCCGCGCCTCTTTTTCCGCCCTGTGGCCAGGTGCATTAACAGAGAAGTTCATCGACAACCCAACATTGCCAAAGCCATGCCTGCGAAATCCAAGAAACCCGCAGTTAAGAAGCCCGCTGCCAAGCCTGCGAAAAAAGCGCCGGTCAAGTCGGTGAAGTCGAAGAGCAAGCCCGTACCTGCCAAGCCGGCGGTGAAGTCAAAGAGCAAACCCATTTTGAAGAAAGCGGCGCCGAAAAAGCCCGCTCCGAAGAAAAACTCCCCCAAACCTGTGAAGAAAACCGCCCCGAAAAAAGCTGCCGCCAAGACACCCGCTCCTGCCAAAAAAGCCGCCGCCAAAGCCGCTGCTCCTGCCAAGAAGCCCGCCGCCAAGGCTCCTGCCAAGGCTGAGAAGCCTGCCGCCAAACCTGCGCCTGCCCCTGTGAAAGCGGCTGCCGTGGCTCCGGTCAAAGCGACCAAGTCCTCCAAGTCTTCCCCTGCTCCGCTCGTTCCCAAAGGCCGCACCTCCGTTTCGACCAGCGGCACGCCGCGCTCACGCCTCAATCGTGAAGAAGAAGGTGTCACCATCGAAATCGCCAAAGGGCCGGTGAAGATGACCCCCTTCCTCAAGAAGCAGAAGCAGCGCCTGATCGAACTGCGTGACGCCTACCTGAACTCCATCGAAGGCGTGGCCAGCGAGACCATCCGCAATGAAAACGGCGATGCCTCCGCTTTCGGCATGCATCAGGCCGACGCCGGCAGTGACGCCTATGACCGCGACTTCGCCCTCAGCCTGCTCGGCAAGGAACAGGACGCCCTTTACGAAATCAATGAGGCGCTCAAGCGCATCGAAACCGGCACCTACGGCCTGTGCGAAGGCACCGGCGTCAGGATCCCCGAAGAACGCCTGGAGGCCATGCCCTTCGCCCGTTTCTCCGTCACTTATCAGGAAAAACTCGAGCGCAGCCAGATGAGCGGCCGCTGGAGCCGCCCTGTCCACTCCCTCTTCGGCCTCGACAATGCCGACGACGCTTCCGACGACGACAAGGACGATGATGACGCTGCTCCGGCCTCCTCGAACAACAACTCAGGCGAATCGCTTGACTTCTCCAAAGAGTGACCTAGCCTCAGCCCCCCCAAATTTATGCCGCGAGAAATCATCACCCTTGAATGCACCGAAGCGAAAGCCGCAGGTATGCCGCCCTCCCGCTACGTGACCACGCGCAACAAGAAGAGCGTCCGCACCCCCGGTCGTCTTGAGAAGGTGAAGTTCAATCACTTCATGAAGAAGCGCACCCTTCACCGCGAAACCCGCTAATTTTTACCCCAGACTGCCATGCAACCGAAGACCAAAGAACGCATGTCCAATTTCCGTCGCGCGAATCGCAAGATGCCGCGCCGCCGAGTGGACATCCCGGTGGAAAAGATTTCCTACACCAATCCTGAACTGCTCGCCCGTTTCACCACGGAGTCCGGCAAGCTCATCCCCCGCCGCATCACGGGTCTTCCAGCCTGGCTGCACCGCGTGGTCGTCCGTGAGATCAAGCGCTCCCGCGCTGTGAACCTCATGGCCTGATTTTGCAGGGTTTGCCCGTAAAGGGTCCCTTTTGATCTGCTTCCCACTGTTGCATTGCGCGGCAGTGGGAAGTTTCATTTCCAGCCCATGTCCGCCCTTACCGACACGCAAAACGAACGCGATGACCGCCGTCTGCCCATCGACCGCGTGGGCGTGCGCAGTTTGCGCTTTCCCCTGAGCATCCGCGACCGTGATGCCGCCGTGCAGCACACCGTCGCCACCGTTTCTCTGGCCGTCGATCTGCCACACCAGTTCAAAGGCACCCACATGAGCCGCTTTGTCGAGGTGCTGCATGCCCACGGCACCGAGCTGACCGTCTCCAACATCGTCGCCATGCCGCGCGAGTTGATGAAAAAGCTCCATGCCGACAAGGCGCACGTGGAGATGCGCTTCCCCTATTTCCGCGCCAAAAAAGCCCCGGTCTCCGGCGCGGAGGGTCTGCTCGACTACGGTGTGATCTTTGAAGTGAACACGGACAAGGAGAAGACCGACTTCGTCCTCACCGTCGAAGTGCCCGTGACCACGCTCTGCCCCTGCTCCAAGGCCATCAGCGCCCGGGGTGCCCACAATCAGCGTGGCACCGTCACCCTCGCAGTTCGTTTCAGCGAACCCGTCTGGATCGAAGACCTCCTCGAACTCGTTGAACAAAGCGCCAGCAGTGAATTGTACAGCCTCCTCAAGCGTCCTGACGAAAAGTTCGTCACCGAAGCCGCCTACGACAATCCCGTCTTCGTCGAAGACCTCGTGCGCAACATCGCCGTGAAAGCCAAGGCGCATCCACGCATCACCTGGTTCCGTGTTGAGGCGGAAAATTACGAATCCATCCACAATCACAACGCTTGGGCGGTGATTGAAGGGGGGGCGGTACCTTCGGCGATGTAAGCTTGGCAATTGGGTGCTGCCTTCGGATCTTCATGCGCTCAGAAATTGTAAACTGAGAACTGAGAATTGCAAAATGCCCTGAGCCAAACCGTCCGAGTCTCGTCCGCCTTTTCCGCATCACCCCTCGCCTCTGGCCAATTTAAAATTTTCAGTTTTCACTTCTAAGTTTTCAGTCCTCTTTGTTCCTACTTCCATCCTAATGCCCACCTACGTCACCGCCGTTCTGCCTACCGACCAGCCACCGCTCATGCATCAGGCGGTCGATGAAGCCGTTCGTTTGCTCCGTGAAGGTGAAGTCGTCGCTCTGCCGACCGAAACTGTCTATGGCCTTGCGGCGAACGCGCTCGATGCAGAAGCCGTCGCGAAAATCTTCGAAGCCAAGGAGCGCCCCACCTTTGACCCGCTGATTGTCCATCTGGTCAGCAAGGAGCAGATCGACCTCGTGGCCGAAGTGCCGCCGGAGATCGCTGCGACATTGAAAAAGATGGTCGAACGCTTCTGGCCCGGCCCTCTGACGATCCTGCTGCCCAAGAAGCCCATCGTTCCCGATCTCGTGACTGCCGGGCTGCCGACCGTCGCCGTGCGCGTCAGCTCCAATCCCATTTTCCGCCGCGTCATCACCGATCTCGGCAAACCCATCGCCGCACCGAGTGCGAATCGCTTCGGCTCCATCAGCCCGACATCCGCGAGTGCGGTGCTCGCGGAGCTCGATGGCCGCATCCATCTTATCGTCGATGCCGGCGCCTGCATGTTTGGACTGGAGTCCACCATCATCAAGATCGAGCCCGGCAGCCCGAAGATGTTCATCACCATCGTGCGCCCGGGCCCCATCACGGCGGAAGATTTGAAACTCTACGGCAAGGTGCGCTACGCCTCACGCACCGTCGTCGATGAAGCTACTGCCGCCCCCGGCCAGCTGGCCTCCCACTACGCGCCGAAGACCCCACTGCGCCTGCTCGAACGCCCCTCTGATTTCCTCCCTGAAGAAGGCAAACGCTACGCCCTCCTGAGCTACCGTGGTGAAGAAAAGGACGGCTACCTCAATCTCTGCGAATGGGAGGAAGTGATGATGCTCAGCCCCGGCAACGGCAAGCTCCCCGAAGCCGCCGTGCGCTTCTTTTACGTCCTCCGCGCGCTCGACAAGCTCGGCGTCGATGAAATCATTGCAGAACCGTTGCATGAACATGGCATGGGAATCGCCATGATGGACAAACTGCGCCGCGCCAGCGGCCGCTACTCGTAGTGCAACCGTCCCGGTTGCTGCGTCATTGAACAACCGTCATCATCGCTTCGATTGCAAACGTCCCAGCTCAACCTCTTCGATGATTTCACGTATTTCGATCCGCGAGCGGACATCGACATCTCACGTCGCAATCTGCCGCACTGGCGGCAGGAGGGCCGCACGTACTTCGTCACTTTTCGTCTTCACGACTCTCAGCCTCAGGAAAAGCTCGCCGCACTGAAAAAGGCCCGTGGCGAATGGTTGGACAACCATCCAGAACCCTGGGTGCCTGAGCAGAGACAAGAATACCGGGAGCTGTTCTCGGAAAAAATCCAGCAATGGCTGGATGCCGGCCATGGCTCCTGCATTCTCCGAGATCCTTCGCTCTCGCAAATCGTTGCCAGCGCCTTGAATCACTTTGACGACCAGCGCTACGATCTTGTTGCCTGGGTGGTGATGCCAAACCACGTTCATGTGCTGCTGACTCCGCGTCCCGGCTTTGATCTCGGCAAGATTTTGCACTCCTGGAAATCGTTCAGCGCCCATGAAATCAACAAGATGACGGGGCGTGAGGGCGAAGTCTGGCAGCACGAAACTTATGATCACATCGTGCGTGATCCAGATTCCCTCTGGCACTTCGCGAAGTACATTGTGGACAATCCACGTCAGGCTGGTGTGCAGGTGGATCAGGTTGAATCACGCATTAAACTCACATGAAAGACGCTATTCCATCAGGCCCCGTAGGGCAAGCCTCCGGCTTGCCTGCCCTGAAGCCAGCATCCGCAGAGGGCAAGCCGGAGGCTTGCCCTACGGGGGAGAAGGGAAGCAAGCCGGAGGCTTGCACTACGGCACAGAAGCCGGACTCCGCCTCTCAAGCACGATCCACCGGGGTCGTCTCCATCGCCATTCTCTGCAGCCGCGTTCTCGGGCTGGTGCGGGATCAGATGCTGAACGGCTTCTTCGGCTCCGCCTTCACCGGCATCTTCACCGCCGCCTTCCGCACGCCGAACATGCTGCGTGACCTGTTTGCCGAAGGCGCGCTCTCCACGGCCTTCGTCACCACCTTCTCGAAGAAGATGAAGACCGAGGGCGACGAGGCCGCCTGGGTGCTCGGGCGCAAGATGATCTCGCTTTCGATCTGGTTCATGAGCATCGTGGCCATCGCGGGCGTGCTGCTCTCGCCCATCATCTTCCGCATCCTGACGCCCGGTCTCAGTGAAGAGGCCAAGGTGCTCGGCATCTGGCTGGCACAGATCATGTATCCTTTCATCGCGCTGGTGTCAGTCACCGCGCTGGTCATGGGCATGCTGAACTCGAAGAAGGTGTTCTTCATTCCCGCCGTTGCTTCGGCGTTCTTCAATCTCGGCTGCATCGTCGGTGGTGTCGTGATCGCCTGGTTCATTGATCCCGGCTTCCGCAACGGGCATGTCAGTGAAAAAGGCCTGACGGGCTTTGCCATCGGCACCTTGATCGGCGGAGTGCTGCAGCTTGCCGTGCAGCTTCCTGCACTTCATCGCGTGGGCTTTCGTTTCCGCTTCGACTTCGGCTGCAAAGACCCGGCGGTGAAAGAAGTGCTGCATTTGATGTGGCCTTCGATGCTCGCCGCCAGCGGCACCCAGGTCGCAGTGCTGCTCAATACCATTTTCGCCACCTTCACCGCGGGGCACGAAAAATCGCTCGCCTGGTTGGGGAATGCCCAGCGCCTTCAGCAACTTCCGCTCGGCCTGTTTGGCGTCGCCGTCGCCACCGTCACGCTGCCGATGCTCTCCCGTCTTGCCACCGAAGGCATGACGCCCGCGTTTCGCAGCGCCCTTGCCAAAGGGCTGCGGCTGGTGCTCTTCCTCACGCTGCCATGTGCGGTCGGCCTCACGCTGCTCGCGCATGAAATCATTTCGGTGATTTTCGAGCATGGCAAATTCACCGCCGTGGACGTGCAAAACACCGCCGCACCGCTGCAGGCCTATGCCTTTGGCCTCATCTTCTACGCCGCTATCAAGGTGCTGCAGCCCGCGTTCTATACCATCAACCGCCGCTTCATCCCGATGATGGTCAGCATCGGCGTCATCGCCTTCACCGCGACGGTGAACTCCATCACCGTCTTCGTCTTCCATTGGGACCACACCGCGCTCGCCTGGGCCACGGCGATCGGTCTCTCGCTCAATTTCCTCACGCTATACGGCTGTATGCGCAAGTTTGCCTCGGGCCTGGAGACGCGCTCTTTGGTGCAGGCGCTGATCAAGCTCATCGTCGGCATTGCCGTCATGTCCGCCGTCTGTCTGGTGGCGAAGTACACGATCATGGCCGACTGGTCGCACCTGAACTTCATGCTGCGCTGCGCCGGGCTCGGCGTCAGCATCAGCGTCGCCGCCGTCGCCTATTTCGCTGTCACGAAAATGCTTCAGGTGGAGGAAGCTGGCGAATTTCTCTCGTTGCTAGGTCGCCGCTTTGGCAAGAAGTAACCGGCCATGCCGCTCCAACGCTTCTGGCTCCAGGTAATCGCCTTCCTCGCTCTCGTGTGGGCCGGTGTGGGTGTGGTCATGTGGGTCACCGAGGACTCGGTGTTTTCCTCCGAGAAAACGCTCGCCCTCATGGCGGATGCACCCTGGCTGGAGGATGAAGACCTGGCGGAATCCAAGCGCGAAGCCTACCTCGACAAGGTCATCAACACGGTCATCAAGCTCGACTTCAACCAGCGCAACACGATGCGTGAAGACGGTCTGGAAACCATGGACCACTTTTTCAAATCGCTGACCGATGAGGAAAAGGGCGAGTACGTGAACCGCACCGTGGAGGAAAACTTCAAGGCCGTGATGAAGGGCTTGGAAAAGCTGCCCGCCGAAGATCGCCGCCGCATCATCGGGGGCATTCAGCGTGAAATGAAAAAGAAATCCGCCAAGAATCCCGAGATGCAGATGATGCTGGACCAGGACGCGGCCGGCTTTGAAAAATCCTTCACCAAGGACATGGGCCTCTTCTTCAAGGAAGCGCCGCTCTCCATGAAACTGGAAATGGCCCCGATGCTCGAAGCCATGCAGGGCCGCATGCAGGGCATGCGGATTCGGTAAAGTTGTCCTGTTCCTGTGGAACAGGGGATCTCTTGTTGCACAGCAACAAGGCTACTTTTTCCACCCCATCGGCTGTGTCCAGGCCATTTCCTTCTGCCCTTCGAAAGAGGGCTTCTCATACGGCTTGGAGGAGGTGATCACCGCGCGGAAATACAGCTCCTTGCCGCTGGGTTTCCAGACCACTTCCTCGCCTTCGATATTCGCCAGCGTCTTGCCCACGTCATCGGAATACAGCAGGCGTGGCGGATGCAGATCGCCTGCCACCGGCGGCGCGGCGCGGGTCGTGGCGTCGTAGCCCTGCAAGGTGCCACGAATCTGCGTGCTGTAGGTGACGCCGGGTTCCGCATGAATGCGGATGCGCAGTTCGCCATCCTTGAAGCTCACATCGTCCAGCATGACGCCGGAAGAGGCATAAAAATCACCCGCCTTCATGGCTTTGACGATCTCAGCGGGATCGAGCTTGGAGGCACGTACCATCACCCAGCCGCGACCGGGACCGTTTTCCTCGCCATGATAGCGATGAGAATCGTCCGTGCCGACGCCATACAGTGGGGGTGCCTTGAACTCGGCAATGCGCAGCGTGTTGGCCACGTCCCAGATCTTTTCATGACCCATGCGTGAGGCATCACCCGGATAGTTGATGGTGGGGTGGCCGTTGTAGATCTCCCAGAAGTTTTCCTCCAGCACCGCCGCCAGATCCTCGGCGGAGAGTGCCCACTGGAAGTTCGGATGGTTGATGTGCGCGAGCATCGGCACGCCCAGCCGCTTAGATTGCTCGTTCACCATGCGCAGATTCGCCCGCAGCACCTCCTGGATGCTGGTGAGGTCTTTGACCGGTTTGATCTCCTCGCGCAGGTTCACCGCGTTCAGATGAATGGGCACCTTGCCGATGCCGGCGCTGATCTCCTCCGCCTGGATGAGCAGGAACTTCCCCGGCTCCTCAAACTTGGGCCTGTACTCCTCCAGCTTCTTCAGGCGCACTTCGGTGAGTCCGTCTTTTTCACGCGTCGTCACCCAATCCTCGCCGAAGCGGGCGAGGTATTTTTCCATGGTGGTCTTGCCCAGGATTCGGCGTCGTTTTTCGATCGCCGGTTCACTCATCCACACCTCTTTTGCCTGGAGCACGTTGTGGTCGGAGATCGCCAGGAAATCGTAGCCGTGCTGCTTGTACCAGTCCGTGATCATCTCCGGAAAGTCGTTCCCATCACTCCAGAGCGAATGCGTGTGC
Organism: Prosthecobacter sp.; assembly: GCA_021733925.1. GTDB lineage: Bacteria > Verrucomicrobiota > Verrucomicrobiia > Verrucomicrobiales > Verrucomicrobiaceae > Prosthecobacter. The sequence continues at coordinate 11,003 of JAIPJY010000006.1, forward strand.
GTGTTGCCCTTGAACCATTGCGGCTGCTGGGCGCTGGCGGTGTGAATCAGACTGAGGACGAGAAGACTGAGGAGGGTGGGTCGCATGAGTTTCGAACGCGTCGAACCCGCCGCTTCTCACTTGGAAATTGTGACGGATCATTCAAACGTTCACACTTTCCGTGGATGGCGGAGCCATCGCAGCTTGTAGCGAGGGGTTGAGCGTAGCGACACCCCTCGCTCGCGAGATCAATCCTCTCTTCGCTCACATGCATCGCGTAGCGGTGCCAGCACTGCTGTGCCCGGGCACTGCAAGTCAGCGCCAAGAGGCAGAGCAGCAGCTTCATAGGTCTTTACTGCACCACCCGGAAGATGTGCATCGCCATCCCATTGGGATGCAGCGCGACGTAGTTGTCCACGCCACGCCACTCGTAGGTTTGATTGTGCATGAGGTCGGTAACCTTGAAGGGGCGGGTGCTGTCGAGGCCGAGGGCGGCTAGATCGAGATGCACCATGCCGATGGCGGGCTGCAGGGCATCGTGGCTGACCACACAGAGGATGCGGTTGCTGAAGTCAGGCGTGACCTTGCTGTAGCAAAGCATCTGTGGATGATCGGCCACGTGGAAGCTGAGATTGTCGTAGAGGTGCAGCGCCGGATTGTCACGACGGATCAGGTTCAGCGTGCGGATGAAGGCGGTGAGGTTGCCCACTTGATTGTAGTCGCGCTGCTTCAGTTCGTACTTCTCGCTGTTGTCGTACTCCTCCTTGCCGGGATACGGATCGTTTTCACAGAGTTCGTAGCCGGAGTAAATGCCCCAGCAGGATGACATGGTGGCAGCGAGCGCGGCGCGGATGCGGAACATCTGCGACGTGGCATTCTGCAGGTGGCCGGGCAGGATGTCGGGCGTGTTGGGCCAGAAGTTTGCGCGGTAATACCAGCGCATGTCGCTGCGCGTGAGCTCGGTGGCGTATTCGGTGAGCTCTATGGGGGACTCACGCCAGGTGAAGTAGGTGTAGCTCTGCGTGAAGCCCACCTTGCCCAGCACCTGCATCATCTTCGGCTTGGTGAAGGCCTCGGCGAGGAAGAGCACCTCGGGATCCTTGCGCTGAATGGTGGCGATGAGCTCCTCCCAGAACGCGACCGGCTTGGTGTGCGGATTATCCACGCGGAAGATCTTCACGCCGCGATCCACCCAGAACTGCACGACGTCGATCAGCTCCTTCCACAGATTGCGCCAGTCGTCGCAATGGAAGTTCAGCGGGTAGATGTCCTGGTACTTCTTCGGCGGATTCTCGGCGTAGCGGATGCTGCCGTCTGGACGTTGATAAAACCACTCGGGATGATCTTTGACATACGGATGATCGGGCGAGCAGTTGAGCGCAAAATCGAGGGCAATCTCCATGCCGCGCTTCTTCGCTTCTTTGACCAGCCAGACAAAGTCCTTCTCCGTGCCGAGCGCTGGTTCGATGTGACGATGTCCGCCCGTTGGGCCGCCGATGGCCCATGGACTGCCGACGTCGTCAGGCCCTGCCGTGAGCGTGTTGTTCTTGCCTTTGCGTGCCGTAATGCCGATCGGGTGAATCGGTGGGAAGTAGATCACATCGAAGCCCATGTGGGCGGCGTGATCCAGGCGGCCCAGGCAGTCGCGGAAGGTGGAATGCTTGTCACTGCGGCCTTCGGCGCCGCGTGGGAAAAATTCATACCAGGCGGAATAGCGGGCACGTTCGCGCTCTGCTGTGACGCGCAGTGTATCCGAGGTGGTGGACTGTGAGCGGTCCGGATACTGATCCATCAGGTTCTGCATCTCGTCGGACAGCAGCACCTCCATGATGTCCGCCAGCTTCACCGTCGTGAGGAGATCCGCGCAATCTTCGAGCTGAGTCCCTGCTGTAGGCACACCGGCGGCGCGTGCGCGCTTGCCAGCCTCACGCAGCAGTCGTGCACCTTCCTGCGCCTCGATCGGCGCATCGGGGTCCTGGGTCTGCACCCGCACCGCAAAGGTCTTCTTCCAGGAGCGGAAGCTGTCGCCCCAGGCTTCGACGACGTATTCCCAGCGCCCGGCTTTGGCAAAGCTGCACCGGCCCTGCCAGCGGTCGTTGTCCACCAGCTGCATCGGCGCTTCAAACCAGCGGCGGGAGCCCGTGAGCCGCCAGCGCAGCACCGCGCTCATCACATCGTGACCGTCCTTGAAAATGTCGCACGTCACATCCAGCGGCTCGTCGATCACTCGTTTGACCGGATACCGGCCGCCATTCAAGCAGGGGCTGAAGTTATCGATGACAACGGTGGGAGCGTGAGTGGCGGACATGGAAGAAAAAGGGGAGTTGGCGTGGATTGCAGTTGTTTACAGTCGTTGCCGGAGGTTTTCAAAGAGCTTCCGCTCCGCAGAGCTTGTCTAGGTACATGGGCATGCCCCTGCCTTGGTAGGGGAATCCACCGCAAACAACTGCCAACCACCGCAAACTCAGCTCAGCAAAGGCCTTAGCATGTCGCAAATCTCCGGCACCTTCACGAACGGATCTTCCTTCGTTTCGAACTCAAGTGTGAACCAGCCCTGGTAATTCGCGTCGCGCAAGATCTGGATCACGCGTTTCACATCGCTGGGCTCGCTTTCGCCTTTTTTGGCGCCTTTGCGGCTGATTTCCATCTTGAGCTGCACGTTGACGGCGTACGGGGCGATCTTGGCGAGATCGGCGTAGGGGTCTTCAGTGTGGAAGTTGCCGCTGTCCAAATTAATGCCTGCCCAGGGGCTCTTCGCGGCCTTCACCATTTGGATGAGGTTTTCCGGTTCAGCGACGATGCCACCGTGGTTTTCCAGGCCGAGGAAGACGCCCTTCTTGGCGGCGTAGTCGAGGCATTCCTGATACGATTCCTGGCAATTGGCCACGGCCTGCTCCTCGCTGAGTTCTTTGGACTGGGGGCCGGCAAACACACGGATGTGCGGGGCGCCCATGATCGCGGAGTAGTCGATCCACTTCTTCGTGTAAGCAATCTGCTCGCTGAGCTTCTCACCCTTGGGCAGTGCGAAGTTGTTGCCCACGGCGGTGCCGGCAAGTTGCACGCCACGCAGATAGGCGCGGCGCTTGAGTTCGAGCAGGAAGGCTTCGTCCACGTCCGGCGGGAAGAAGTAGCTCGTCACCTCCGCGCCGGGGACGTTGTTGTCACCGCACCAGTCCACGAAGTCGAGGATGCTCCACTGCGGGCGGTCGCCTTTGGGCTTCTGCTCCTTGTCGCGCATCCACTGGAAGTACTCCCGGAAGCTGTAAGCCGCGACGCCAAGCTGCATGCGGCTCTTGCCGGGGCGCTTGATGGGCTCAATGGCGGGCAGGGTGGTGACGCTGAGCGCGCCTAGGCTGGTGGAGAGAAAATGACGGCGGGAGATCATGGCGGATGAAAGAACGAGTAAGACTGGCAGCTTTGCGCAGGTATTTGAGCACTTGCGCCCAGCTCATGCCAATGGCAATTTTGGGGTGTCATGCCTGCGTCAATCACACACCGCTTCACCGTGGAGGACTATTATCGGATGGCCGAGACGGGCATCCTGAAGCCGGATGCGCGGGTGGAACTCATCGAAGGGGAGATAGTAGATATGATGCCAATTGGTCCCTTTCATGCCGGCGCGGGTTCCGAATTGAACGGTTTGTTTACATGCCTGGCTCAGGGACGTTGGATGGTTTGGAACCAGTACCCGCTGCGCATTGATGAGCACAACGAGCCGCAGCCGGATTTGATGCTGCTCCGCCCTTCCGCCAAAAAATACAAGCAATCCCATCCGACCCCCGAGGACGTGATCCTGCTGGTGGAAATTTCTGATTCCACGCTTCGGCGAGACCGCGAAATCAAGCTTCCGCTCTATGCCAAGGCTGGCATTGAGGAGGTGTGGATCTTGAACGTGCAGGAGAGGCAGATCGAAGTGTATCGGGAGCCCAATTATCTTGGCTATGGGACCCAATTCATTGTGCGTGACGGCAGGCTGGCGCCCATGGCTTTCCCAGACGCCGAGATCGATGTTCAGGATTTGTTGCAGTGACCTCGTCGCTTGGCTTCTTGCGGCACCATGAAGCTGCCCATCCTGCTGACACTGCTGTTTGTTTCCGCCTCGATCCTTTCACTCCACGCCGAGCCTGCCAAGGTCAAGCTTTGGCCCGATGGCGCACCGGGGGCGAAGGGGGACGAGGACAAAGACCAGCCATTCATCAATGTGTGGGCGGCGGCCAAGGACAAAGCCAACGGGGCTGCCTTCGTCGTGTGTCCCGGCGGTGGTTATGGCGGTCTGGCGGCCGACCATGAAGGTGTGCAGGTGGCGAAGTGGTTCAACGGCCTCGGCGTTTCCGCTTTTGTGCTGCACTACCGGCTCGGCAGCCAGGGCTACCATTTTCCCACGCAGTTGATCGATGTGCAGCGCGCCATCCGCCATGTGCGGGCGAATGCGAAGCAGTACGGCATCGACCCCAACCGCATCGGCATCATCGGTTTCTCCGCAGGCGGCCATCTCACCTCCATGGCGGCCACGATGTTCGATGAAAAACCCGCCGGTATGACGAATGACGCCGTTGATCAAGTCAGCGCCCGCCCCGATGTCGCCGCACCGACCTACCCCGTGATTTCCATGATTGAGGACTTCGGTCACAAAGGCTCCCGCAAAAACCTGCTCGGCCCCAACGACAACGACGAACTGGCCAGGCACGTGAGCACCGAAACCCGTGTCACCGCCAATACGCCCCCCATTTTCATCTTCCAAACCGATGAGGACACCGTGGTGCCCGCCGAGAACGCCGTGGCTTTTTACCTGGCCTGCCGGAAGAACAAAGTCCCCGCCGAACTCCACATCTACCGCCCCGGCCCGCATGGCGTGGGCCTGTACCTCGGTGATCCCGTGCTCGGCACCTGGAGCGGTCACCTGCGCGACTGGCTGCGCAATCAGGGCTTTCTCAAGCCGATGAAGCGCACCGCCATCAACGGCAAAGTCAGCGTCAACGGCCAGCCGGTGAGTTGGGGCAGCGTCGTCTTCGCCTCAGACGATCCCTCCGCCCCCGTCGCCTGCGCGCGTGTGATGCACGGCAAGTTCAAGCTCGACGAAAAAACCGGCCCCATCGTCGGCAAGGTGAAGCTGACCGTCAGCTACAGCGCTGCCGATGTTCCCGGTCTGGAAACAGCGGATGGCACCGCAACCACGAAGGAACAAAAACCCGGCGCAGGTGACTGGAATTTCGAGGTGACCGAAGGCGCGAAGGACGTGGACTTGGCGGTGACCCGTTGAAACTAAAGCAGTCTCAACACCCCGTAGAGAACAACGGACAGGCCGAGCAATGCTGCTGCCGTCCAAGCAAAGCGCGAAAACGTCGTGCGAACGCTGGGCCAGCGCCACGCGATTATCCCAGCGATGACCGCATTGACTGACAGCACCATCAGGATGGTGCCCGCAATCAGAATGAAGGTCCCGAGCCCGTTGGACTGCGGTCCGTTCTCTTTGAATTCGGCCATCAGGGTGCCGAGCACCACCAGAGCCACGGGAGGTAGCGCCAAGGAGAGCGTGCAGTAAAATCGGGCGAGCGTGATGAGCATGAAATTTGCGGGAACTGTGTGAGAGCTCCTGGGGCATTCAAACAGGCACCGCGCTAGGCGATCGACTAATCGAACTTCTTGATCAGCAAGGCGGCGTTGTGACCGCCGAAGCCGAAGGAGTTGCTCAGGACGGCATCGATCTTGGCAGGGCGGGCCGTGTTGGGCACGACGTCCACGTCCACCTCGGGATCGAGGTTTTCGACATTGATCGTGGGTGGCGCCACCTGGTCCCGGATTGCGTAGATGGAGGCGATGAGCTCCACGCCGCCGGCAGCGCCGAGCAGGTGACCGGTCATGGACTTGGTCCCGGAGACGAGCAGGCCGTTGGTGGCGTAGTCACCAAACACGCGCTTGATGGCACGCAGTTCGCACAAATCGCCCATAGGGGTCGAGGTGGCGTGAGCGTTGATGTACTGCACGTCGGTCACGTTCATTTTGGCATGGCGCAGGGCCATCTCCATGCACTTGGCCGCGCCCAGACCTTCGGGATGCGGGGAGGTGAGGTGGTAGGCATCTGCCGTCGCGCCATAACCGACCAGTTCGGCGAAAATGGGGGCACCGCGCTTTTTGGCGTGCTCAAGTTCTTCGATAACGACGACGCCGGCGCCTTCGCCCATGACGAAGCCGTCGCGGTCCTTGTCCCAGGGTCGGGATGCGCGCTCAGGGTCGTCGTTGCGCATGCTCAGAGCCTTCATGTTTGCGAAACCTGCCAGACCGCAGGGGCGGATGGAGGCTTCAGCTCCGCCGCAGATCATCACGTCGGCATCGCCAAACTTAATGTTGCGCCAGGCTTCGCCGATGTTGTTGTTGGAAGTCGCGCAGGCCGTGACGATGGCCATGTTCGGGCCCATGAAGCCGTATTCCGCCGCGATCATGCCGCTGGCGATGTTCGAAATCATCATTGGGATGATGAAGGGGGAGACGCGGGAAGGGGACTTCGTCAGCAGCACCTCATACTGGGTTTCCAGGGTGCCAAGACCGCCGATGCCGCTGCCGATCATGACCCCGACGCGGTGCGGGTCGAGGCTGTCTGGGTTCAAACCGGCGTCTTTGGCCGCCATTTTCGCGGCTGCCATGGCAAACTGAAAGTAGCGGTCGGCGCGGCGTGCGTCCTTGTGATTGTTGAAATGGACGGACGGATCAAAGTCCACCACCTCCCCCGCGATTTTGCAGTCATACTTCTCGGTGTCCATGGACTGGATGCGACGGATGCCGCTTTTGCCTGCCTGGATGTTCTTCCAAAAGTCATCTTTATTGTTGCCGACGGGGGAGACGACTCCCATGCCGGTGATGACTACGCGACGCTCGCTCATGTGTATAAATTAGGGGTTGATTCGAAGGTTGAGAGAACACGGTTTGCACGGGGGGGCAAGGGAAAACATGGCAGCGAAAGGCTTGAGACCCGGGTGATTTGGGTGTCATGCTAGCCGTATGATTCGTTTGCCATCCGTTCTTGCCGCCGCCCTCTGGCTTATCCTGCCTGTTCAGGCGGCGCCGGATCCTGCGCTCATTCCACCCGTGATGCGGGAGTGGATGGCGGCGGAGAAAGGCATTGGCAGCATCAAAGTCGCCTTCCAGCAGACGCGCACGACGCCCGCGCTCAAGGAGCCCGTCACCGCCAGCGGGCGTTTCTGGCGCATGGCCGACGGCCGCTTTCGCCTGGAGCTGGGGTCACCCGCGACGACGATTCTCATTTTCGACAACGAGTCCGTGCGCCTCAAAGAAAGCGCGGAGGCTCCCTGGCAGACCCTGAAGCCCGACGACAGCCGGGTACGCATCTGGATGAAATTCCTCAGCGGTCGCGAGATGGACCCCGAATCCCTGACGAACAACTTCACCCTCAAGGTCACCCAGCAGGAGAAGACCTTCATCACCGTGGCCATGATTCCCCGGCCACTGCTCATCAAAAAGCACCTCAGGCAGCTCGACATGCAGATCGAGCCTGGAGGCAGGCGGCTCCTTGGCTTCCGTGTGGTCCAGGGGGATGGGTCCACGCTGCTGCTCAATTTTGGTCCGCCGGAGAAACTTGCGGGTGACCTTTCACAACTCTTTCATCCATAAAGAATTAAGCTTGTGCTGAAAATCAGCACAAGAAATGATGGCTTGTTTCGTTAAGGCGGGGACAACCGCCTATGGATACGCCCGCCGACACATCCACGCCCATGGATGGATCATCGTCTGATCCGGTCGCCGTTCTGATACCAGACTTTAAGCCTGTGAGGCAGCCCAATCGCTTTGTGCGTCTGTGGCGAACCATCGGCGGTGGGTCGCTGACCTTGAGCATTTTGATTCACGTGGGGCTGCTCGTCGTGGCGGGCTTCGTGGTGTTTGCCTCCCAGGTGTTTGACAAGCAGGTCGATTTCCTCCCCGGCGGCGGCACCCAGCAGGGTGTGGAAGCCTCGGCAGATCTCGCGCACAAGGTGCAGATGAAGCGCCAGCAGAAGCTGCAAAAAACACCGCCCAAGCAGCGACTCATATCCACCAATCTCGATGCCGCGCTGACCCTGCCGGAAGCTCCGCCAGACGTGCTGGACATGCCGGACATCTCCTCCCTTTCGGGCGGTGGGAAGCTTGGCAGCGGCGGTTTCGGCCTCGGCGGCGCGGGTGGCGGCTTTGGCAATGGCGTGGGCATGGGGGCCATGTCCGGCAGAAGCTTCAAACCTCTCATGATGTTCGGCAAAGAGCTCAAAGACACGCGCAAGATGGCCGTGGTCATGGATGTCTCACGGTCCATGACGAAGTTCCTGCCGCTGGTGACCAAGGAACTCGACAAGGTCGCCTTCGGCAGTCCGCTGGTACTGTATTTCGGCTGCGGCCTGATGAAGCCACCGGCCAAACTCGACGACGACATCAATCCCGTCACCAGTGACAAATTCCGCGCCTTTTGGCAGGCATGGGAAGGCAAGACGTCGCTCAAGATACCGGCGGAAGAACGCAGGAAAATCACATACGATCCCGCCAAGCCCATGCCGCTGGAGGCCATTTTCGACTTGATGAGCAAGCGCCAAAACACGTGGTTCGTCGAGTTCAACGGCATCACCTTCGCTTCGACCGCCCTCATGTCGAAGGAGGTCATGGAAGCCGACACGATCTACTGGTTTGCCGACTTCATGGACCGGGTGGACTCCGAGCAGATGAAACTCGTCCTTAAAACGCTCAAGAAGCGCAAACAAAAGCTCTACATCCACGCCTCCAAGGAGGGCCGTTCTTTTGTGCAGGTTCGTGACGAACTGGTGATCCCATCCGGCGGCGAAGTCATTCTGCCGCAGTCCGAGGTGCCGCCGAAGAAGAAGGACAAAATCGCGGCTCAGTAGTCCCGGTTCAGCAGGTGGTCAGAGAGCTGGCGCAGGTGCAAGGCAGCGTCACCAAACACATCCAACGCCCGATGAGACACCTCGGTGAGGCGGTGCGCCTCGGCGCGGGAGGCTTCCAGGCCCATCAGCGCCGGGTAGGTGCTCTTTTCCGCCGCGACGTCCTTGCCAGCGCTCTTGCCGAGTTTTTCGCTCGTCTGTGTCACGTCGAGGATGTCGTCGATGATCTGGAAGGCCAGGCCGGTCGCCATGCCGAACTCATGCAGTGCCTGCATCTGCTCCGAGCTGGCATTCGCGCTCATGCCGCCCAGTTTCACGCTGGTCGTGAGCAGCGCGGCAGTTTTGCCTTCATGGATGAAGCGTAAATCCTCCAGGGGAAGCTTTTTGCCCTCGCCTTGCAGATCCGCCACCTGCCCGCCCACGAGATGCAGGCTGCCTGCCGTGCGTGCGAGTTCCAGCACCATCACCGCCGTGGGATGCTTGGCGGCCATCGGCGTCTTTGTCACGAGTTCAAACGCCAGCGCCTGCAGGGCATCCCCCGCCAGCAGTGCGATGGCCTCGCCATAGACCTTGTGGCAGGTCGGCACGCCACGGCGCATGTCGTCGTCGTCCATGCAGGGGAGGTCATCATGAATCAGTGAATAGGTGTGCAGGCATTCGACCGCACAGGCATTGAAGACCGCATCTTCCGCCGTGCCGCCGCAGGCCTCCGCCGCCGCGAGGCAGAGAATGGGCCGCAGCCGCTTGCCGCCAGCGAACATGCTGTGCCGCATCGCTTGGTGCAGCGTCATTGGCCGCGCGTCCGAGCCCGGGATGAGACGGTTCAGCGCTGTATCGACAAACTGGCAGCGCTGGGCGAGGTATTCTTTGAGATCCGACATGGGCTTATTGTGAAGCCGCGAGTCCGCCTCAATTCAAGCGGGATTAATGGCAGAGGGCTACCTCGCCAGCAGATCCTCACCGCGATACACCACGCGCTCGACCATGCCTTGCAGGGTCTTATCGAGGAAGGGAGTGTTGATGCTTTTCGACTTCATGAAGTCGCGGCTGAAGGTGGTGGTGCGGGCGGGATTGAAGACAATGAACTCGGCGATGCCACCTTCCTTGACGGGCACAGGCGGCAGTTTCATGAGGCGGCGCGGTTCGGCGCTGTAACGCTGCACGATGAGCTGCCAGCTGAGGATGTCTTTGGCGATGTAGGAGTCGTAAAGCGAGACGAGGGCGGTTTCGAGGCCGGTGATGCCGAAGGGGGCGCTGGCGAAGTCCTGGTTTTTCTCAAACGGCGTGTGCGGGGCGTGGTCGGTGGCGATGACGTCGAACCAGCCGTCTTTCAGGCCCTGAAGCAGCGCAGCGTTGTCCTCCGGCGTGCGCAGCGGCGGGTTCATCTTGTAGTGCGTGTCGTAGTCGCCGATGTGCTCGTGATTGAACATCAGATGATGCGGCGTGATCTCGCAGGTGACGCGGATGCCGCGATCCTTGGCACGTTTGATCGTGCGCATGCCTTCAATGGTGGTGACGTGCTGGATGTTGAGATGCACGCCGGCGTATTCGGCAAGGCGGATGTCGCGTGAGATGCAGATCTCCTCGCTGATGTTCGGAATGCCGGGCAGACCGAGTGCGTAGCTGATCTTGCCCTCGTGCATGCAACCTTTGCCGCTGAGCGCCTTGAGCTCGCAGTGGCTGGAGAGCGGCAGGTCGTAATCGCGCGCGTATTCCATCGCGCGTCGCAACACCTGGGGGTTGTCCACGGCGTAACCGTCATCAGTCAGCATGACACAGCCGGCGGCCTTCATACCAGCGATGCCGGCCAGTTCCTCGCCCTTGCGGCCCTTGGTGATGGCACCGCTGGTGTAGATGCCGGGGCCGATGCGCGTGCGACGGGCGCTTTCGAGCACGCTGCGTACGACGCCCGCGTTGTCGATGGCGGGTGTGGTGTTCGGCATCATGACGAAGCCGGTGACGCCACCGTTGATCGCGGCCTCGGCGCAGGAGGCGATGTTTTCCTTGTCGTCCTGGCCGGGTTCGCGGGCGTGGACGTGGATGTCAAAGAGCCCGGGCAGCAGGATGCACCCGGTGCAGTCGATGATTTCCGCGTTTTCGACGCCCGTGATGCCTGCGGCCACCCCGATGATCTGGCCACCCTCGACGAGCACGTCGGCCGTCTGGAGCTGCGGACTGTCTTCGCTGGCGATCTGGGCGTTGCGGTAAAGGCGTTTCATGAAGCCATGATGTCAGGCATGATTTCAGCCAGTGCAAGCATGTGAAATGAGATCGTCGGAGGCGGGGAGCACCTGCCGTGCTTCTACTTTTTCCGCACGTAAAGCAGCGCCCGGTCGTGCGTCAGCAGACAGAGATCGAGGCGACCGTCGCCATTGAGATCGAGGGCGGCGTAGTCGTGGGGCTCGTTTTCGAGGCCGGTTTTCCCACGAAAATGCGGATCGGTCTCGAAGACACGGAAGTACATGGCGCTTTCCCATTTTTGCCCGGCGACGGGCTGGAAGATTTCGATCACGCGGCTTTTGGCGGTGTCCAGCAGGGCGATGTCATCCACATCTTCGCCGGAGAACGAAGCGGCGATGAGGTCGGAGGGCGCGGTGTCCTTCAATTCGCTGTCAAAGGTGGCCACGGTTTCGAGCTTGAGCGTGGAGCCGTCCAAAGGAGCGAGTTGAAAGCTGCTTTTGCCAAGCAGCAGCAGCCGGGTGCTTTTCTCCGCAGTCATGAGGACGCACTGCTCGGGAGTCATGGCGGGCAGCGCATGGGTGTGGTCGGGACGATAGACGCGGTCGGCGCCGGCGGAGAGTTCGTGCAGCTTGCTGTGCGTGGCGTCAATCAGCAGCACGGAGACCTTGCCGTTCTTCCGGGAGACCAGCGCGCTGTGCAGCTCGGCGGCGGCATCCGGGGCGTTGAACTGCTCGACGATGTTCGCCTTGCCATCCGCATCGACCTTGAACGCACGCGCCAGCTGCTGATGGGCGATGATGATCTCCTCTTTGCCGTCGCCGTCGAGATCGCCTGTGGTGAGCGCTGCGGGGGCGAGCTTGCTGACAAAGGAATCCGGGATGCCTTCGACACGCTTGAAGGGCGTCTTGGTGTCGGTGGTGCTCAGCAGCAGTTGCATGGGACCGAGGTTGGAAAACAAGGCGAGATCGCCACGGCCATCCTGATTCGCATCGACAACACGGATGCCGTTGATGCGGCCTGTTTTGATGGTGAGCTCCTGCGTGGTGGCGGTGAAGCCTTTGGCACCGGCTGTTTTGCGCAGCGTGACGAGCTGGGGCTTGGATTTGATCTCAGTGACGCAGAGAACGGCTGAATCGGTGGTCAGTGTGAGCAGGGTTTCGCCTTCTTTGGCCTGATAAATGATCTCGGGATAGAGCAGACGATTGTCCTGCCAATGGGCGACGCCGATGGACTGCTCGCCAGGGCTGAGCAGCACGAGCTCGGCTTTCTTGTCGCCATCCACATCGGCGATCGCCAGTGACTCAACCCCGCTCAGGATGGGGAACTCGCGCCCCTCGGTGAAGGTGCCGTTGGCGCTGCCTTGAAACAACCAGGCACGTGCGGCTTTGGGCTCCGACATGATGACGTCGGCATGCCCGTCTCCGGTAAGGTCTCCATAAGCCACAGCGCCGCTTTGGGATTCCGTGGGCGGCATGGCGTAGCGGATGGTGGCGGCTCGGTCGGCATCGGGTTCGGCGGCACCTTGGGTGAGCCGGGCGACTTCCACCATGTTCGTTTCGTCCTGAATCCAGGCGACGCCGTTTTTCTTGCCACCCAGGCGAATGGCATGCAGCCAGTGGCGTGACGGGTCGATTTCGAGCCGCCACTCCTCACCAAAGGTGGTGCCTTCATGCTGCAGGCGTACGAGCAGCGCGTCACCGTCTGGGGAGGTGTAGAAAATGTCGGCACGTCCATCGTCGTTGAGGTCGGTGATGCTCAGTCCGGCGCAGCCGCCTTCACCCATGGCGTAGTTCTGCGGCTCCGCCCACTCGCCCGCCTTGGTTTGCAGCAGCACCATCAAACGCGTGCTGGTGAGCAGCGCGATGTCATCGCGGCCATCGCCGTTCAAATCTCGCGCGACGAGCACCTCGGTGTCGTCGGCGGTGGAATCGAGGGTGAACTCGCGTTTGGCAGCCCAGGCTCCTTTGTCGTCCTGCATGCGCAGTACGAGTTTGTCCTCATCGGTGATGAAGGCGATGTCGGCCTTCTTGTCCCCGTTCCAGTCACCCACGACGAGGGCGAGCGCGGCATGGCCGATGACGAGCGGCTGCTTGTCGAAGCGGGACACTTCGAGGATCGGGTTCCAACGGTCGGTGCGGGCGGATTTTTCCGGAGCACCGGTCTGCACCCCGTCTTTACGCTGTATGAGGAACTCGATGCGCGCCCGTGAGGCATTGACGATGGCGAGATCGCTCAGACCATCGCCATTGAAGTCAGCGGCATGCGGGCTGGCGGTGTTCCAGTCGAGCTTCACGATCTCCGGCCCGTCGAAATACAGTGCGGGCTTGTCAGCAAGGGCGCTGGTTGCTAGGAGCAACGGCAGGAAAGCGAGGCGCATGGCGGGCGAAGAGGATGGGTTCTTACTTGGCCTCGACGGGCGTGGTCAGGTAGTGAATCTGAATGGCGTCCGGATGCGAGTAGCTGGCGCTGAGCAGGCTGCCAAAGTAGCGCTCGAAGGTTTCGTTGGAAGGACGTGCGCTGGCGTCAAACCAGCTGCCGGCAGCGGCGGCGACTGCTTCATCGGGTGACTTCTTGCCGGGGCCTTTCTTTTTCGCGACCGCTTTGGCCTTCGCACCTGTTTTGCTTTCGAGCGTGGCGGCGGCGGTGGCGATCATGTTCATCAAACGGCCTGCATCCGTGACACCAATGGCGCTGTAGTTTTTGGGAACGAGCGAGAGGAGGTTCTGCACATGTGGATCATCCCAGACGCTGGGGCCTGAAGGGTCCTTCATTCGACCCAGGACCTTTTTCAGCGTTTCCTGGCCGCCAACGGAAATGAGCAGATACTTGCCGGTGTTGCAGTAGGCGACTTCGGTGGCGGCATTGGCCGTCTGCGTGAGCTTGAGCGTGTTGATGGTGAAGCCCAGATAGTCACTCTCCTCAAAGGCGCCGAACCCGGCACCGACGTAGCGTTTGAGACCTTCGAGCACGCCGCCGAGTTTGTCGGCATCCTTGATCTTGAAGCCCATGACCTGGCTTTCCTTGGTGCCGTTGCCATCCTGCACCTGAATGACTTCATCAGCCAGACTGCCGAAGAGATCTTCACGGATCTTGAAGCCCATCTGGCCTTCGTACTGGGGAATCTGCATCGTGACCATCATCGCCATGGGGCCAAGTTTTCCAATCATTCCGAGGAGCGAGTCGTAGACCGTGCCAAAGTCCATCCGTGAAACACTGGCGGTCAGGATGCCTGCGGGGATGAAGGTTGGCAATGTCACTTCGTTGCTGGTGCCGCGCATCAAAGAAAGCAGACCGGTGGGCTTCAGGGGGTGCAGGATCGTCAGGTCCATGCGTGACTCATTGTCCGTCAATTCTGCGGTGAGGGCGAAGGCCTGCAGTTCCTGCGCGCCGAGCATGTCCATGATCATCTTCGGCTTGATGTCGAAACTCATGCCGCCGGCCTTGCCGTCCGCTTTCTTTTTGGCCTCTGCGGCGGTGAGCGCCTGCTCGCCGAGTTCGAGCAGCTTCACACCGTTGAAGTAAATCAGCATGTCACCGCCGCCGTTGGTCACCTGGCCGATGCGGGTGAGATGCTCGCGTGCGAGGCTTGGAGGGTCGCCCGCATTGTTCTTCAGGGCACCGATCATGTACTCCATGAGAGCGTGAGTGTTCGCCTCGATCATCACGTCACCGACCACCGCCCAGGCCATGAGCCAAGCTTTATCCTCAGCGTCTGACAGTGCGGCGATCTGTACGCTCACGCCGCCGATGTCCTCGGTGCGGAGCTTCAGGTCGGCGTTTTCTTTTTTCTTGGATTCCACTTCGGCAAGCTTGTGGGCCTCGATCTCCTTCTGCTTGCCGGCGATTTCGCACAGCGAGACGTTGGGCGGATTTTTGTCGAACTGGGTGATGTCTCCGATCACCAGATAGCTCACCAGCGCGCCTGGATAATCCTTGAGCGTTTCATGCATGGTGCTGCCATAGGTGTCCTTGAAGAACTTGTCCCAGGGGGCGTCGCCGTCTTTGCGCATGGGGGCCATCCAGCGTTTCGCCTCGTCATCCTGCATGAACTTCGCGTAGCTGCTCTTGTCCCAGTCGGCGAGCAACTCGGGGGTGTTCTTAATGGCAATGACACCGACGGTGTCCTTTGGCATGAGATTGTACCATTGCTCCAGCCGGTCGGCGGCGGAGGCGGGGAGGATGCTGGCAAGCAGCAGTGAAAGGAGGATCGAGGCGGGTTTCATAAAAGGTGGAAGGATGCGGGTTGTACTGAGTACTGAAAAATCAGCCGCCTGTGGTTACAGATTCCGGCTTAATTTTTTCCTGGGGTGGCGCCGGCGGGGGGAGATAGCGGAAGCCGCTGTTGGGATTGCGCGGGTCAAAAGCGAAAGCCTCGCGATTTTTCAGGAAGAGCTTCAGCACGTTCGAGGGAATCGAAAAACCCAGGCCTTCGACGCCGACACCGGCGGCCTTCATGTTGTTCACGCCCACGACTTCACCTCGAGCGTTGAAGAGCGGGCCGCCGGAGTTGCCGGGGTTGATCTGCGTCGTGCTTTGAATGTACCAGCGGCCTCCACTTTCACGCGCACGGATACTGACGATTCCCTTCGACACCGAGCGCTCCAGTCCCAGAGGACTGCCAATGGCAAACACGTCCTGCCCCTGGGTGAGTGAATCCGAGTCGCCCATGGGAACGAAAGGCAGCGTGTCCACGGCTGCATCGTCGAGCTGCAGGATGGCAAGATCGAGAAAGCCGTTCATGGCGATGATCTTCACCTTGGTGAACTGCTGCTTTTCCAGGCCATCCGGCTTTTTGCGATACACCACCACGGTGATCTCACGCTCACCGGCGATGACGTGCTGGTTGGTGATGACGTAGCCGAGCTTGTTGATGATAAACCCGGAGCCGAGGCCGGAGGCCGTTTGAATCTGCACCACGGACTCCGCCACCCGCTGGACGTTCTTTTCCACCGTCATGGCTTCACGTGCGGGCTCCACGTAATAGATGTCCTCGCCCTGAACGGCGGCAGTTTTGGCGGCTGACGAGCTGGCCTTTTCAAAGATGGAAATCTCCGAGCGCGGCACGTTGAGGACGGTGTGGCCGAGATCCAGCACCACGGCGTCTTCGCGATCTTTGAGCACTTCACCGCGCAGTTCCGCGCCGTTTTTGAGCACGATCTTGACGTTTTCCGCCGACAATGACGAGGCTGCAAGGCAGGCCGCCACCAAGATTCCGAAGCTCAGATTGTATCGCATCACGGGCGCGGACTCTAGCGGACCGAACTGTGGATACGAGTTTTTTTTGCACATCTTGACTCGACGAACATCCCCGCATCTCATGCGCCGATGCCCGCCAATGCTCTCATTTCCGCCGCCCAGACCCTGCGTGAATCCCTGCGCCCACTGCGCTTCGCCGCGCCGGTCGAATATGTCTATCAGCCGCTCGACTACGCGTGGGCACCGCATGAGGCCTACCTGCGCCGTTTTGGCAGCAGCAAAAAACGTGTCGTCCTGGTGGGGATGAACCCCGGCCCCTTTGGCATGACGCAGACCGGCGTCCCTTTCGGTGAAATCGCCGCAGTGCGCGACTGGATGGGCATTCAGGAACCCGTGGGCAAACCGGAACGCGAGCACCCGAAGCGTCCCGTTGTCGGCTTTGACTGCGCGAATTCCGAAGTCAGCGGACGACGCCTCTGGGGACTGTTTGCTCAGAGGTTCGGCAAGGCGGAAGCCTTCTTCAAAGACCACTTCGTCGCCAACTACTGCCCGCTGGTGTTCATTGAGGCCAGCGGTCGCAATCACACGCCCGACAAACTTCCCGCCGCCGAAACCACCGCGATGGAAGCCGCCTGCGATCTGCATCTGCAAGCCGTCATCTCCGCCCTCCAGCCCGAGTGGGTGATCGGAGTCGGAGCCTTCGCTGAAGCGCGGGCCCTGCGTGCCAAAGAAACCATGAACGGCAGCTTCAAAACCGGCCGCGTGCTTCACCCCAGTCCCGCCAGCCCCGCTGCGAATCGCGACTGGGCAGGGGCGGCCACAAAACAGCTCGTGAAGCTGGGGATTTGGGAGTGAGAGCCTGAAAGTCTTTTAATACTCTCGCGCTTTTCCAGGCAGCAGCAGCCAGCCGCTGTTGCAACAACTTCACAGCAGGAGCGTTCAAGGAAGTATGAACAAGATTCGTACCATCACGCCCCTGCTCGTGATGATGGCCGCTTTAACGACTGGCCATGCAGAGAACAAGGTGCAACCGCCATCTGCCAAGGCCGCACCTACGTCGAATCCCGCTGAGGCGGCCAAGAACGCCCCGGCGAAAAAGGCTGAGCCAGTGAAACCGCCGAGCGAAGCAGAACTCCGTGTTGGAATCACGAAAAGTCTCGGGTTCCTCGCCAGGGAAGGGGAGGAATGGATGACCGCAAAAAACTGCAATGGCTGCCACCACCTGCCTGAGATGCTCTGGAGCCATCGCGAGGCGAGGCAGCGTGGGTTTGCCGTGGATGCCAAAAAGTACGACGAATGGCTCGAGTGGGCGGTCGAGCGTGCGACGGACAAACGGCCGGGACTGGAAGAGGCCGCCCTGATGATTTTAGCCCTGCCAGCGCGACCCGCGCCAGAACTGACGAAACTACTCGCCGCTGAACAAAAACCGGACGGTTCATGGAAACCCGCCGGTCAGTTCTCCGGCATGCAGAAACGCGGTGCGGGTGATGCGCAGGCCAACACTCTACGGCTCAACCTGATCGCCCTCGCCACGCCGCAGCCTGCGGCGGCTGAGTCAGATGGGGCACACACCAAGGCTGCCGCGATGCTGCAAAAGAAAGGCACGCCCACCACCATGGAGTCCCTCGTCTTCCGCACGCTCTATGCACGCCGCTTTGGCAAACATGAGGAGGCTTCAGCTTTGCTCAAAGACATTGTCAAACGGCAGCGCGGCGATGGTGGCTGGAGCTACATCCTCGGCGAAAACATGAGCGATGTGCTCGCCACCGGACTGGCGCTGTACGTCTTGCAGGAAAATGCCGCTGATCCACCCACGGCGAATGCCATCGCCCGTGCCCAGCATTGGCTGCTCCAGACTCAGCGCGAGGATGGCAGCTGGCCCATCGACATCACCCACATCAGCCAGATCGACCGCAGCGGCCCAGGCAAGGCGAAATCCTTCAAAGACGCCACCGGCATCTACACCTACTGGGGCACTTCATGGGCCACCCTGGGCCTGCTGCATGGAGTGCCGGTGAAGTAGCCCACGCTCTCGGTCAGTGCTTGCCGCGTGCAAAACCATCGCCTACTTCTTGGGTCTTATGTCAGCCATCCCAGTCGAATTTTCCGGAGTCACCGCCGTCACGAAAGCAAACGTCTATTTTGACGGCAAGGTCGTCAGCCACAGCATTTTGTTCCCTGACGGCAGCAAGAAAACCCTCGGGCTCATCTATCCCGGTGATTTTCATTTCGGCACCGCCAAGGCTGAGCGCATGGAGATCGTCGCAGGCGACTGCACTGTGAAGCTCGATGGCAGCGAAGGCAAAACGACCTGCACAGGCGGCCAGTTCTTCGATGTTCCCGCCAACAGCGGCTTTGACATCACGGTCAGCTCCGGCATTTGCGAATACATCTGTTCGTTCCTGGATTGATCCATCCGCAGCTGCTGCGGCAGTCGATCTCTTCACACATTCTTAACTCGCCCCTCAGGGGCATTCACTGGAGGCCGGGAAGTTTCCGGTGAACATCACGCCGTCATGAGTGACCCAACAGACAAGACCGGCCATCCCAAGCTTTCCACCACCACCCTCGTCATCGCGGCGCTGGGGGTGGTCTTCGGCGACATCGGCACAAGCCCGATCTACACGCTCAAGGAATGCTTCAGCCCGCAAAGCCCGCATCACGTGGCTGCGACGCATGAGAATCTGCTGGGGGTCGTCTCGCTGGTGCTGTGGGCGCTGATCGTGCTCATCTGCATCAAGTACCTCGTCTTCATTCTGCGTGCGGACAACAAAGGCGAGGGCGGCGTGCTCTCGCTCATGGCGCTGGCGTCGCATGGCATGTCGGAGGCGCTGAAACGCCGCACGGTGATCGTGCTGCTGGGCCTGTTTGGCGCGGCGCTCCTGTTTGGTGATGGCATCATCACTCCTGCCATTTCCGTGCTCAGCGCCATCGAAGGCCTCAAGGATGGGGGATTGCTCGGCAAGCCGCCGACGGAGTTGGGTGAGGCATTGCGGTGGGATGTGCACATGGAGTGGCTCATCATGGGCATCACCATCGTCATACTCATCGTGCTGTTTTCAGTGCAGTACCTCGGCACGGCACGTATGGGGCGCTTTTTTGGTCCGATCACCGGCCTGTGGTTCGTGACACTCGCGGTCCTCGGCGTGTCGCACTTGATTCAAGGTCCGGAGATCCTCGCGGCATTCAATCCCTGGCACGGCTGGCACTTTCTGACTGTCGGCGGCCACAAGTCGTTTGTGATCCTCGGTAGCGTGTTTCTGGCTGTCACGGGCGGCGAGGCGCTGTATGCCGACATGGGCCATTTTGGTGCCGGGCCGATTCGACGGGGCTGGTTTTCTCTTGTGCTGCCGGCGCTGGCATTGAACTACCTCGGCCAGGGGGCGCTGCTCATGCAGCAGCCTGAGCTGGCGCATGCACCTTTCTTCCAGATGGCCCCGGCGTGGGCCACACTGCCGCTCGTGCTGCTTGCCACCGCAGCGACGGTGATCGCTTCGCAGGCGCTGATCACCGGCACCTACTCGCTGACGCTCAGCGCCGTGCAGCTGGGCTACCTGCCGCGCCTCAGCATCCGCCACACGTCGGAACATGCTCAGGGGCAGATCTACATCCCGCTGGTGAACTGGGTCCTCATGCTGGCCTGTCTCAGCCTGGTGCTGGCCTTCCGCAATTCTACCAGTCTCGCCGCTGCGTATGGCGTGGCCGTGACGATGACCATGCTCATCACCACCTTCCTGTTTTATTTTGCCGCGCGTCACCTGTGGCAGTGGTCTCTGCTCAAGACGCTGCCGCTCTGCCTGTTGTTTGCCGCGATCGAGATCGCCTTTCTCAGCGCCAACCTGGTGAAATTCTTCGATGGCGGCTGGTTCCCGCTCGTGGTTGGTGTGATCATTTTCACACTCATGACGACGTGGGCCACGGGCCGCCGCCTGGTGCGTGCCTCCATGGAGAAAAGCGCGCTCAGCCAGGAGACACTCTGCCAGAGCATCAAGCGCAGCCCGCCAGTCACCGTGCCCGGCACCGCCATTTTCATGTCGAGCACCAGCGGGCGCGCACCCATCGCCCTGCTGCACAGTTTGAAACACTACCGCGCCATTCATGAACGCGTGATCTTCATGACATTGATCACCGAGGACGAGCCCTGGGTGCCGCCGGGCCGCCGTGTGGAAGTCGAAAAGATTGCCGAAGGTTTCTGGCGCGTGACTGGCCGTTACGGATTCATGCAAAAGCCCAATGTGCCGCGCCTTCTGCACCACTGTGGCAATCAAGGCCTCGAAGTCATGGCTGAGAAGGCAACCTTTTTCCTGGGCCGCGAAATCATCGTCCCGAGTCCGAAACCAGGCATGGTGAGATGGCGCGAGCATCTCTTCGCCTTTGCCAGCAAGCTGGCGCAGCAGCCCGCGACCTATTTCCAGATTCCCTTGGGCCGGGTGATCGAGCTGGGGCAGCAGGTGGAGATTTAAGCTCCCCTTTTACGCATTTTTGACGCCGCAAGCCCCGCCGTTAACTCGGCAGGATCGGGTGAGCCTGCATCTTGGCGGTGGACAAACGTCCCACCACGCCATGAACGACCTCATCTACCTCGGCCTCACAGCGGCCTGTTTCTTTCTCGCCGCGCTCTACACGCGAGGCTGCGAAACCCTTTAGCCACACCCGCACCATGGAAACCATCCTCGTCGGGCTGATCGCCCTTGCCCTGCTCGCCTACCTCATGGTGGCGATGCTGCGTCCTGAAAAATTCTAACTCGAAATCATCATGCACTCCACTGACTGGCTGCAATTCGCCCTCTACCTGGGCATTCTCACACTCATCACCAAGCCGATGGGTCTGTATCTCATGCAGGTGCTCGATGCTGACGGGCGCACCTGGATCGACCCGGTGCTCAAACCGGTGGAACGGCTCACCTACAAGCTGATTGGCATTGATCCAAAGCGCGAGCAAACATGGCAGCAGTACACCTTTGCCATGCTGGCCTTCAGCCTTGTGGGCGTGGTGTTCACTTATGCGATCCTGCGCTTGCAGGATGTGCTTCCGCTCAATCCGCAGGGGCTGCCGGCGTTGTGTCATCACCTGGCCTTCAACACTGCGGTCAGTTTCACGACCAACACCAACTGGCAGAGCTACGGCGGCGAGTCTACGATGTCCTATTTCTCGCAGATGGTGGGGCTGACGTTTCATAACTTCGTCTCCGCCGCCGTCGGCATTGGCATCGCAGCCGCGCTGGTGCGGGGCATTGCGCGCAGTTCGGTGAAGACGGTCGGCAGCTTCTGGACAGATCTCGTGCGTGTCACTTATTACCTTCTGCTGCCGATCTGCCTTGTCTTTGCGATCTTCCTCGTCTCGCAGGGAATGATCCAAAACTTTGACAGCTACACCAAGGTGAAGACGCTGGAAGGTGCGGAGCAGGTGATCGCCCAGGGGCCAATGGCCTCGCAGGTGGCGATTAAAATGCTCGGCACCAATGGCGGCGGCTTCATGAACGCGAATGCCTCGCATCCCTTCGAAAATCCGACGCCGCTCTCGAATTTCATCCAGATGCTCTCGATTTTCTCCATCGGCAGCGGGCTGACCTACTACCTCGGTCGCATGGTCAAAAATCAGGCGCATGGCTGGGCCGTGTGGGCTGCCATGATGGTGCTGTTTGTCGGCGGGGTGCTCGTGTGCGCGCACTTTGAGGCTGCCGGCAATCCGATCCATCAGCAGCTCGGCGTAGCCGCTGCGGATGGCAACATGGAGGGCAAGGAGGTGCGCTTCGGCATCTTCAACTCGTCGCTGTTTGCCACCATCACTACCGCAGCGTCCTGCGGGGCGGTGAATTCGATGCATGATTCGTTCACCTCCATCGGCGGACTGGTGCCGCTGTTTATGATTGAGCTGGGTGAAGTCGTCATCGGTGGTGTGGGCGCGGGTTTGTATGGCATGCTGGTGTTTGTCATCCTCGCTGTCTTCATCGCGGGACTCATGGTGGGTCGCACACCGGAGTACCTGGGCAAGAAGATCCAGGCCAGGGAGGTCAAGCTCTGCATGCTGACGCTGCTGGTGCTCACGCTCAGCATCCTCGGCTTCACCGCTTGGGCCTGTGTGAGCGACTGGGGCGTGGCTGGTCTGAACAACAGCGGCCCGCATGGCCTCAGCGAGATGCTGTACGCCTACAGCTCCGCCACTGGAAACAACGGCAGTGCCTTTGCAGGTCTCACAGCCAACACACCCTGGTACAACACCACGCTCGGCATCGCCATGTTCATCGGCCGTTTCCTCATGATCGTTCCCATCATGGCGCTGGCAGGATCGCTTGCCGGAAAACAAGCCGTGCCGCCCAGCGCTGGCACGTTCCCAGTCAACGGTGCCACGTTCACCGTGCTGCTCATCGGTACCGTGCTGCTCATCGGCGCGCTCAATTTTCTCCCCGCTCTCGCCCTCGGTCCCATCGTTGAGCACTTCCTCACGGCCCAGGGCAGGCTGTTCTAAATCCTCACCCCCATGTACATGTCCCACAAACCCACATCTCTCTTTGATGCTTCCATTCTCGCTCCGGCCATCGGCGAGTCGTTCAAGAAGCTCGACCCGCGCCTGATGGTGAAGAACCCCGTCATGTTCGTCACGCTCGTCGGCGCGGTGCTCACCACGGTGAGCATCTTCACCGCCAAGGCAGACCACGGCTTCATCACCCAGCTCAGCATCTGGCTCTGGTTCACCGTGCTCTTCGCCAACTTTGCCGAAGCCGTCGCGGAAGGACGCGGCAAAGCCCAGGCGGCCAGCCTGCGTGCCGCTCGCAAGGACACCATCGCACGACGCTTAAAAAACGGCATCGAAACCAGCGTGCCTGCTCCCGCTCTTGAAAAAGGTGATCTCGTGGTCTGCGAAACCGGCGATGTGATCCCTGCCGATGGTGAAGTGATCGAAGGCATTGCCAGTGTCGATGAAGCCGCCATCACTGGTGAATCCGCTCCCGTCATCCGCGAGAGCGGTGGTGACCGCAGCGCCGTCACCGGCGGCACGCGGGTGATCAGCGACCGCATCGTCATTCGCATCACCTCGGAAAAGGGCAACACCTTCATCGATCGCATGATCTCGATGGTCGAAGGCGCACAACGCCAGAAAACGCCGAACGAAATCGCGCTGACCATTCTGCTGTCCGCGATGACGCTCATCTTCCTTCTGGTATGCATCACGCTGCGGCCCTTTGGCATCTATTCGGGCGTCGAATTCTCCACACCGGTGCTCATCGCTCTGCTCGTGTGCCTGATTCCAACCACCATCGGCGGATTGCTCAGCGCCATCGGCATCAGTGGCATTGACCGGCTCATCCGCCGCAATGTCATGGCCACCAGCGGGCGTGCCGTTGAGGCCGCAGGAGACATCGATGTGCTCCTGCTCGACAAAACCGGCACCATCACCATCGGCAATCGCATGGCGTCTGATTTCCGTCCCTCTCCCGGCATCACCGAGCAGCAGCTCGCCGACGCCGTGCAGCTCGCCTCTCTGGCCGATGAAACGCCCGAAGGCCGCAGCATTGTGGTGCTCGCCAAGGAAAAGTTCAACATCCGCGGCCGCGAACTCGCCGCACCCCACGCCACCTTCATTCACTTCACGGCGCAGACCCGCATGAGCGGTGTTGATCTTGATGGTCGCAGCATTCGCAAAGGGGCGGCGGATTCCATCAAAGCCCACATTGAAAATCTCGGTGGTGTTTATCCGCCCGAAGTTGCCGGAATTGTCGAGGCCGCATCCCGAGCCGGACGCACACCGCTAGTCGTGTGCGAGGGCAGCAGCGTGCTCGGTGTTGTCGAACTCAAGGACATGGTCAAAGGCGGCATCAAGGAGCGCTTTGCGCAGCTTCGCAAAATGGGCATCCGCACCGTCATGATCACCGGTGACAATCCCATGACCGCCGCCGCCATTGCCGCCGAGGCAGGTGTCGATGACTTCATGGCCCAGGCCACGCCCGAGGACAAACTGCGCCGCATCCGCGCCGAGCAGGCCGAAGGTCATCTCGTCGCCATGACGGGTGACGGTACGAATGACGCGCCTGCTCTGGCCCAGGCCGATGTCGGCGTCGCCATGAACACAGGCACGCAGGCCGCACGCGAAGCGGGGAACATGGTCGATCTCGACAGCAATCCGACGAAGCTCATCGAGATCGTTGAGATCGGCAAGCAGCTACTCATGACGCGCGGCTCGCTCACCACCTTCAGCATCGCCAACGACATCGCCAAATACTTCGCCATCATCCCGGCGATGCTCATGGTGACTTTTCCTGCGATCAGTCCGCTGAACATCATGGGCCTGGCCAGTCCGCAGAGCGCGATCCTGAGTGCCGTCATCTTCAATGCGCTCGTCATCATCGCCCTCATTCCGCTCGCGCTCAAAGGCGTGCCATATCGCGCCGCCGGAGCCGCCGCCGTGCTGCAGCGAAACCTGCTCATCTACGGCCTCGGCGGTTTGCTTGTCCCCTTCATCGGCATCAAGGCCATTGATGTCATCGTTGCCACCCTTCACCTCGCTTAACATCATGAACTCCATCCTTATATCCCTTCGCGCCACATGCGTGCTCGCGGTTGTCACCTGCGGCGTGTACCCGCTCATTGTCACCGGCATTGCCCAGGCCGCCTTCAAAGACAAAGCTCACGGCAGCCTCACCATGGATAAGGACGGCATCGTGCGAGGTTCGGCTGTGATTGGTCAGAACTTCACTGCTGCTCAGTACTTCCACCCGCGCCCCAGCACCGCCGGTGCCGGATATGACGCCGCCAACTCCAGCGGCAGCAATCTTGGCCCCACCTCGCAAAAGCTGAATGACGCGATCAAAGACCGCATCGCAGCTTACCGCGCCGAAAACGGTCTTGGCGACAAAGAGGCGATTCCCGCCGATGCCGTCACCGCCTCCGGCAGCGGTCTCGATCCGCACATCAGCTTGAAGAACGCCGAGCTGCAAACTGTCCGCGTCGCGAAGGTGCGCAATCTCAGCGTCGAGAAGGTCAAAGAAATGACCGTCGCCAGCATCGACCCGGCTGGCTTCGGCGTTCTGGGTGGTGCCGGCGTGAACGTATTGAAGTTGAATCTGAGTCTCGATGCCTTGAAGTAACCGCCGCAGGCCATGAATGACGACCACCGTCCCGACCCGGATGCACTGCTCGCGCAGGTGCAGCTGGCGGATGCCGTGTCCAAATCTGGCCGGCTTCACATCTTCCTCGGCATGTGCCCGGGCGTCGGCAAAACTTATGCGATGCTGCAAACCGCGCGGCAGCGGGTCAAGGAGGGCGTGGAGGTGCTCGTTGGCATTGTCGAGACGCATGGCAGATCGGAAACAGCGGCCCTGCTCGAAGGCATGCGTGTGCTGCCGCGCCGGAAGCTCGAACATCGCGGCTTCACCTTGGAGGAGTTCGACATCGATGCCGTGCTGGCGCAACGCCCAAGGCTAGTGCTTGTGGATGAACTCGCACACACCAACGCGCCGGGTTCACGCCATGCGAAGCGCTACCAGGATGTACTGGAGCTCATCGACATGGGCATTGATGTTTACACCACGCTCAACGTCCAGCACATTGACAGCCAGGTGGACATCGTGCGGCAGATCAGCGGCGTGGCGATTCAAGAAACCGTGCCCGACTCCATTCTTGACCGTGCGCATGAGATTCAGCTCATCGACCTCAGCGTTGAAAAACTGCTGGAGCGCATGGCCGATGGCAAAGTCTATCTCGGCGAGCGCGCGGAACAGGCGGTGACCGGCTTCTTCAAGACAGGCAATCTCACCGCGCTGCGGGAGCTGGCCCTACGTTTCACCGCCGAGCGGGTGGACCGTGATCTCGAAGACATCCGCCGTTCCAGGCGTGTCAGCAGTGCGTGGAAAACCAATGCGCGACTGCTGGTCGGCGTGGGGCCGAGCCCGTATGCTGAAAGCCTCATCCGCTGGACGCGGCGCGCCGCCACGCGGCTGAACTGCCCCTGGCTCGTGGTGTGGGTCGAAGGCTCGGGGGTGCTCACACCGGTCGAGCAGGAGCGGCTCACGCGCTCGCTCGGCCTTGCGCGCAAGCTTGGCGGCGAGGTCGTCTCCGTGACCGGTGAAAATGTCGCCGAGTCGCTGCTGCAGGCAGCCCGTGAGCGCAACGTCTCGCAGATTGTCGTGGGAAAACCTGACAAGCCGGTGTGGTGGCGCCAGTCGTTTGCCGATCAGATCATCCTCGGCAGTGGCGACATCGACGTGTGTGTTGTGCGGCCGCTGGCCGCTGCAGATAAAACTTCTGGCACCCCATTGCACGGAGTGGAATCGGCATCGGTCATTGGCGAGTACAGCTGGGTGCTCGTCACCGTGTTCACCATTGCCAGCGTGTGCTGGGGCATCGTGCCGTACACGGGCTACATGGTTGTCGCGCTCGTGTTCCTGCTGGCGGTCGTGCTGGCGGCAATGCGTTTCAGCCGGGGCCCTGTGCTCGTCCTGGCGGCGCTCAGCGCGCTGTGCTGGAACTACTTTTTCATCCCGCCTCAGTTCACCTTTTTCATCAACAAGGCCGAGGACTGGATCATGTTCGGCATGTTTTTCATCGTGGCGCTCAGCATGGGCAGCCTCACCAGCCGGCTGCGGATGCGTGAAGTGGCCGAACGCCGCCGCGCTCGCCAGACCGGAGCCCTGCTGCGGGTGACGCAGAGCGCCGCGCTCGCCGCCGAGCCTGCCAAGGGCCTCGCCGAGGCGCTGCGCAGCATCAATGAACTCCTGCATGCGCAAACCGCGCTCATCGTGCGTGAAAACGACCGCTCGTTGCCAAAGGCGGCGCATCAGGCCAGCACCTTCCAGCCGAGCCGCAAGGAATGGGGCGTGGTGGCCTGGAGCTATGAGAACAAGCAGTGTGCGGGCCGCTTCACCGACACGCTGCCCGAGTCCGAGGCAACGTGGTTTCCGCTGCAAACCGCCACCGCCACGATGGGCGTGCTCGGCCTGCAGTTTGAGCGCGAAACGCGGCTTGATTTCGCCACGCGGCAGATGATCGAGGCTTTTGCGCTGCAGCTTGCGCTCGTTTTGGAAAAAGAGCATTTCATTCAAGCCGTCAGCCATGCCGAGGTTCTCGCGCAGTCGGAGAAACTGCACCGCACCCTGCTCGACAGCGTTTCGCATGAATTGAAAACACCCATCGCCGTCATCAGCGCCGCACTGGAAGGGATGGATGGTTCGCAAAGTCCCTACATCACCGAGATCACCACCGCCACGCAGCGGCTGCAGCGCGTGGTGGACAGCCTGCTGCAAATGACCCGGCTCGAATCCGACGTGCTGAAGCCCTGCCTCGACTGGTGCGATGTGCGTGATGTCATCGCCGCCGCGCAGCATGCTATCGGCGCGGCGCTGGCAACCCACGTGGTGAGGCTTCACCTGGCCGATGACTTTCCGCTGCTGAAGCTGGATCACGCTCTGCTCACCCAGGCTGTGGCCAACATTCTGCACAATGCCGCCATCTACACTCCCGCAGGCACCGCCATCGACATCAGCGCCACGTTGAGTGACCAGCAGTTCCGCTTGGGCATTCGTGATCATGGCCCCGGCCTGCCCGCAGGCACAGAGAAGCGTGTGTTCGAAAAATTCTATCGTCTGCAGGGCTCACCGGCGGGCGGCACGGGTCTCGGGCTGGCCATCGCACGGGGGTTTGTCCAGGCTCAGGGCGGGGATATCATCGCGCGGAATCATCCTGACGGCGGCGCTGAGTTCGTGATTGAGATCAATCGCATGGCTGCTTTTGCGCCATCCTTAAAAACCTCCTGAACGAATCTGGAGATTCGTTTTACTTATGAACGCCCTCATCATCGATGACGAAATCCAGATCCGCCGCCTGCTGCGCATGGCGCTGGAGGCGAAGGGCTTCACCGTGAGGGAGGCTGAGTCAGGCCAGTTGGGTTTGCAGGAGGCCGTCTTCCACAAACCCGACGTCATCCTGCTCGATCTCGGCCTGCCCGACATGGACGGGGTCGAGGTGCTGAAGCGGCTGCGCGAATGGAGCAGCGTGCCCGTGCTCATCCTCAGTGTGCGTGATCAGGAGGCCGTCAAACTCGCCGCCTTCGATGCCGGGGCCGATGATTACGTTTCCAAACCCTTCAGCACTGCGGAGCTCATCGCACGGCTCACCGCGATCCAGCGCCGCCAGGGGGCCCATGACGCAGCCAATCTGCAGCTTGGCCCGCTCGTGCTTGACCCTGTGCATCACGAGGCGGCACTGGCCGGCCTGCCGCTCAAACTCACACCCACCGAGTATTCGCTGCTCGCTCAGCTTGTGCGCCACGCCGGAAAAGTCGTGACATTGAAGCAGCTTCTTCGCGCGGTGTGGGGGCCGCAGGCGGAAGAGCAGAGCCATTATCTCCGCGTGTATGCCAATCACCTGCGCAAAAAGCTCGAAGGCTCCACCTTGGAGATCAAAAACGAGCCGGGGATCGGCTACCGCTTGGAGGAGGCTTGAGCGCAGCTTTTACACTTTCTTAACGCCCTGGCTGCGGCTGTTTACTGGCGAGCGGTGCTTTTGCGGTGATGGTGGCTCAAACCAAGACCAACCATGTCTGCCGCCCAGAGAACCAATGTCCAGCCATCCCCTCCGCCGCTTTCACTGGCGGAGGTGGGGCAGTACAGCTGGGGGCTGACTCTGGTGTTCGTGCTCGCGTCCACTTGCTGGGTGCTGCTGCCTTACACGGGCTATCTGTTTGCCGCGCTGGTCTTTCTGCTGGCCATCGTGCTGGCAGGCACTCGGTGGAACCGTGGGCCCGTCCTGATGATGGCGGTGGTCAGCGCGCTGGTCTGGAATTATTTCTTCATCCCGCCGCAGTTCACTCTGCACATCGACAAGCCGCAGGACATGGTGATGTTCAGCCTGTTTTTCATCGTGGCGCTGAGCATGGGGCATCTCATCACGCGGCTGCGCGCACGCGAGGCGGCGCTGGCGCAGCATCATCAGGAGCGTGAGCACCTGCTGGAACTGAAACACCGCGCCGAGTTGCTGTCGGAGTCCGAGCGCCTCCACCGCACGCTGCTGGACAGCGTGTCGCATGAGCTGAAAACGCCCATCGCCATCATCCGCACCGCCTTGGATGGCCTGGGCCTGGAGAACCCTTATGCCCGCGAGATCGAGACCGCCAACCGCCGCCTGCAGCGCATCGTCGAAAGCTTTCTGGAAATGACACGGGTGGAATCCGAGGCGCTGGAGCCGAAGCCTGACTGGTGCGAGATCGGCGATGTGCTGCATGCCGCCACCGCGCCGATCCAGCAGGAACTGGCCGCACATGCTTTACGCATGACATGCGCGACGGAACTGCCGTTGCTGAAACTCGACAGCCGCCTGCTCGCCCAAGTTCTTGGCAATTTGCTGCACAACGCCACGCGCTATGCGCCTGCGGGCAGCGACATCGAAATCCATGCTGCACTTGTCGGCGATAATCTGCAACTTCGTGTGCGCGATCACGGCCCCGGTCTGCCGCTGGGGGCTGAGGACCAGCTCTTCGAAAAATTCTACCGCACTCCCGATTCACCCGCAGGCGGCACCGGTCTGGGGCTTGCCATCGCACGTGGCCTGATGCGTGCCATGAAAGGTGACATTGAAGCGCATACTCATCCCACCGGTGGAGCCGAATTCGTGCTGCACCTTCCCGTGAAAACTCGCAGCGCCGCATGAGCAAGGCCCTCATCATCGACGACGAACATCAGATGCGCCGTCTGCTGCGCATGGTGCTGGAGTCACGCGGCTACGAGGTCTGTGAGGCTGCCGAAGGCCAGCTCGGCCTGCAGGAGGCCGCATTTCATCGTCCCGATGTGGTGCTGCTTGACCTTGGACTGCCTGGCCTGAACGGCATTGAGGTGCTGAAGCGGCTTCGCGAGTGGAGCGACGTGCCCGTGCTCATCCTCAGCGTGCGTGATCAGGAAACCATCAAGGTCGAGGCCCTGGAAAACGGTGCGGATGATTATGTGACAAAGCCCTTCGGCACCGCCGAACTGCTCGCCCGTCTCACGGTCATTCAGCGCCGCCGTTTTACGCGCCAGAGCGCCGAGATTGTTGCCGGTGCCTTGAAGCTGGATCTGCTGCATCACGAGGCTTCGCTTGATGATGCACCTCTCAAACTTACGCCCACCGAGTTCGCACTGCTTAAGGTGCTGGCCGAGCATGCAGGGCGCATCGTCACTCAAAATCAGATCATCAAGCAGGTATGGGCCGGACAGACCAGCGATCCGAGCGAAGGCCTGCGCGTTCACATCAATCACCTGCGCAAAAAACTCGGCACAACTGGCCCACGCATCGTGAACGAACCGGGCATTGGTTACCGATTGGAAGAAGCGTGAGTCATTGGGGCTTCTTTTCGATCAGTGAAAGTACCACGGAGGCAGGTACCGCCTCGTTCAAGGTCATGACCGTAGGTGCTGCAGATGACCTGCCAGCGGGCTCCGCAAGCCGGGAAGCACCATACAGCGGCCGGATGCGGGCCACGTGGCCGATCACGTTGCCATACTCGTCGAGAATGGCGGAGCCACTGCTGCCCGGCGCCCAGTCTGCGCTGACGTCGATGCGCTGCTGGAATGGACTGGCCGGTTTGCCCGGAATGGCGGGAGAATGGAGCCGGTTCACCAGACCGGAACTGAAGTGACCGATCACATCGCGGGGATCACTGAAGCAGTACGCGGTATCGCCCACCTGCACGTCGCGGCTCAAAGCCAGTGGTTTGAGATCCTTGGCTGAAACGCGGATGACGGCGGTGTCTCCGGTTTCGTCTGCGAGGAGCACGGCTTCAATGTTTAGCACGTCGCTCTCTCCTCGGACGACCACAGGATGGCCAGTTCCAGGCTTCATCGCCACCGGCGCAGCGACGACGTGACGCGCCGTGACGACGACGTCTGGTGCGATAGCATAGCCGCCTGCCAGATTGGTGTGCCAGCGATTGCATTTTGTGCATTGATACACCCACCCCACTCGCACATGGGCCTCTGCGGCGCGTTTGGCGATCTCTCGTCCGCGCAGGGGCGCACTCGCAGGCGGTTCCAGTTTAACTGCGGCGGCGGTGGGGTGATCAAGCAGTGCCTGGAAAGCTTCTGCGGAAGTCAGTCCGTCTTCAGCGGCCAGTGCCCGTGTGCGAGTCACGAGCGGACTCGGCGAGGTGTCGTCCGCCGGGGTTTTCACCGCCAGCGGAATGCCGGCGGCAGGGACCATATCCTTGGGAACATTTTTGCCCAATTTCACCAGCGCGCGAGCCACGGTTCCTCGCAGGGCTTCACCACGCAGATCCACTGAAGTGGCGACGACGAGGCCGGTGTTGCCGTCGATGAGCCAGCAGGAGGGAATGCCATGCACGCCGTATTGTTTCACGATGTCTCCCTGCCAGCTCCCGCCGTCGCAGATCTGCGGCCAGCTGATCTTTTTTGATTTCACAAACTCAGGCAGACTGGCCACATCTTCATCATGGTCCAGGCTGATGCCGAGCACGGTGAAGTCGTAGGCGGCAAAATCCTCGTGCACCCGGGTGAGTTCCGGCAGTTCATGCAGGCACGGGCCGCACCAGGTGGCCCAGAAGTCCAGCAATACCAGTTTGCCTTTGTAATCGTCCGGGAAACGCACCGTTTTACCAGCGATGGTTTTGGCCTCAAAGGAAGGGGCCGGTTTGCCAAGATCTGCCTCCTGCGCCTTGCGCTGCTCGGCCACTTTGACTGCCGCCAGACGATTCTCTCCAAGGCGCATCTGCTCCGGAGTCTTGTCGGAGCGAATGATTTCAAAGCGGGAGCCGTCGGGCGCGAGGTTTTTCGCTTCATACACCGAGCCTTGCAGCACTAGGGGCTTCATAAATAGAAAGAGCTCGGTTCTGGGATTGATGTGGTGGTCTGAATTCACGTCGATGCACAGCTTGGAATGCTCGGCGGTGAATTCGCCTGTGGTCGAGTCATCACTCAAAAAGACAGCCAGCTCCTGCCCCCCGATTGAGATTTTTCCAGAGCGGCCATAGTCGCGCCGGTAAATGAGTGAGCCCGGCCCGCTGGAAGAACCGTTGCGATAAAAATAAAGGCCCATGTCCTGCGTGGCCTCCGGGTATTTGATCTGCGCCATGGCCTCCCCATGCCAGGAGATGATCTCACCGATTCCGGAACTGCGGACCGAGAATTCCCATTTCACCTTCGGATCATTGGTCAGATCTCCGTCGCCATTCGCATCCAGCCACAACCGCGCTTCTTTCGGGGAGCGTTGGTCGAGAATGAGTCCCAGAAAAGTACGCCCGCTCTTCGGGCCCGTCTCCAGCAAAACATACTGGGGATTCACGAGTCCTTCGGGAGACTTGACGATCTGAGCGGGCTTCTCAGGTAAAAACCGGCACACCTTGGGCACATGATAATGGGTCTTGGCGTAGAATCCCTGCGGCATCCATTCCAGACGGACTTCATCGGCCGGAGCGGAGGTCAGAGGCAGCAAACAAAGGCACAGCATGAAAGGTTTCATAGCAGCAGAAGGTTGGTGGGTTGGGAATGGCTTCGAATCGAGCGACGCCTACCGAATTAGCCCGGCAGGATTTCATTGTGACGAGGCGAGCCGGTTTGTCCGTGCATTTTAGATCATGCACCGGTCAAGACGAAGCATGAATTCAGGCTTTTCGCCCGTGTTGCCCTGTGGTTAATGGGCGGATGTCTTTGTCTCCGACCCAAGCTGACACTCCATCTCCCCTCATGCGCCGAGCCTGGCTGATCGTAGGGCTGCTCTTTCCCGTGGCGCTGCTGAACTACCTGGACCGGCAGATGATCGCCTCGATGAAGGTCTCCGTGATGGGTGACATCAAGGACATCGGCAGCGAGGAAAACTGGGGACACATGCTCGCGTCATTCAAATGGGTCTATGCCATCTGCAGCCCCATCGGCGGGTACATCGCGGACCGCTTCAGCCGCAAGCTGACGATCTGCGGCAGCTTGTTCGTGTGGTCGCTCATCACCTGGCTCACCGGGCATGTGAGCAGCTTCAACGAACTGTACTGGGCGCGCACGCTCATGGGCATCAGCGAGGCGTTTTACATTCCTGCTGCGCTGGCCTTGATCGCCGACTACCACACGGCCGGGACGCGTTCGCGCGCCATTGGGGTGCATCAGATGGGCATCTACTGCGGCGTGATGGTCGGCGGCTTTGCGGGATTCGTGGCAGATACGCCGGAGCTTGGCTGGCGCTTCATGTTCGACTTCACCGGACTGGCTGGCATTCTCTATGCCATCCCGCTGCTGCTCCTGCTGCGCGATGTGCCACGTCAGGCAGACACGCAGGAGGCGCTGAGCCCCACCGCGCGCGGCGGCGCTCTTGGAGAGCTGCTCTGCAATCGCAATTTCATCCTGCTCGTCTTCTACTTCACTCTGCCCGCGCTCGCCGCATGGGTTGTGCGCGACTGGATGCCGGCGATCCTGCAAAAGGCCTTCAACATCAGCCAGGGCAAGGCTGGCGTGTCCGCCGCACTCTACTGGCAGGGGGCGGCGCTGTTCTCCGCGATTCTCGGCGGCTGGCTGGCAGACCGCTGGATGCGGCGCAGTGAACGTGGCCGCATCTACGTCAGCGCCATTGGCATGATGCTCATCGTGCCCGCCATGTTTGGCGTGGGGAACGCACCCGCCTTGAACTCCTTCGGGCTCGCCATCGCCTCGCTAATCTTGTTTGGCGTCGGCTGGGGTTTCTTTGACTGCAACAACATGCCGATCCTCAGCCAGATCGTGAGGCCTCACATGCGCGCCACCGGCTATGGCCTCATGAACTTCGTCAGCATGATGTGCGGCGGAGTGGCCGACTGGGGCTTTGGCAGGATGAGTGACATGCACGTGCCGCTCAACGTCATCTTCGGCGTTTTCGCGATGGTCTGCGTGTTCTCGCTCGTACTTGTGCTGCTGATCCGCCCACGTCCCGGAACGTGAGGCCTCTACTGCGGTTTGCCACCTCGGTTCAGCTCCTCAAACACCTCAACGAACGAGGCGGCGAGCGCTTGCCAGTCTGCCTCCGTCGTTTCCCAACCGCCGCTGATGCGCACGACTCGCTTCAGCTCTTCCGCACTGGCGCCAAGTGCTGTCACCACGACTGAAGAACCCTCCTTGCCCGAACTGCAGGCCGAACCTGTGGAGATGCTGAAGCCGCGACGCGACAGTCGCGTGAGCCATTTCAGATTGTCATGCTCCGGCATCACCATGAGCACGGTGTTCCAAAGTCGTGGCGCAGATTCGCTGATCACTCGCAGTGGTTCGAATCGCGCGCGCATCTCAGTGATGAAGCCATCACGCAGCTTGCTTTGCGTGTGTTGGATTTCGCTTAAACGCGGCGTGATCGCCTCCAAAGCGGTCACCATGGCCTCAATAGCCGGATAGTTTTCTGTGCCCGCACGCCGTCCGTTTTCCTGCGGACCGCCTCGGATGAAGCCGAGCCGCGAATCCTCTTTGGGCAGCACCAGGAATCCGCAGCCCTTGTTGCCGCCAAATTTGTGCGCGCTGCCGGTGATGTAATCGCAGTCGCCGAGGTCTGCGGCGTCGAGCTTGCCGAGCCATTGCGCGGCGTCCGTATGAAACAGCACGCCATGCTCTCGGCAGAGCGCGGCCAGTTCACGCCAGGGCTGCAACGCACCGCTTTCATTGTTCGCCGCCATCACGGAGACGAGTGCGGGACGTTTGGAAGTGATGAGTTGCTTCAGCTCTTCAACTTCAACAACACCGCTCGCATTCACTGGCAGTTCCACCGCGTTCCGACCCCGTACTGCTTCACGCACACTTGGATGCTCGATGGCGGAGATTACAACGAGGGCGTCTGCTGGCAGCGAGGCAAACAAGGCGTTGTTCGACTCCGTGGCACCCGAGGTGAATACAATGCGTTCAGCCTCCGCACCGATCAGGTCACCCAGTCGTTCACGTGCAGACTCCAGCTGTTGGCTCGTCAGCCCGGCATCGCGATACAGGCTCGATGGATTGTGCCAATGCTTCTCGCTTGCCCGCAGCCACGCATCACGTGCGGCGGGATGCAGCGGCGTGGTGGCGTTGTAGTCAAAGTAGCCGTTCATGCAGCAGGCTTGAAACGGGAAGGCAGCGGGATGTGCAGCAGCATCAGAATGAATGCGAGGCCGATGTAGGGCAGCCAGGCGTCTCCTTTGCCGTTCGAGAGAATGCCATTGACGAATCCCAGCACGCCAACGCCCTCGCTCAGCGCAAAGACCACGACATTGCCTGCGATAAAGCGTCCACGATGCGCCGGATCATCCAGACTAAGTGCTCCTGTGATAAAACCGCCGAGCAGCAGTTTGCGCAGGAAAAAGCTCAGGACCGCCGCACTGCCAGCGGCAAGAGCGATGATCTGCCCCAATGACTTCGGGTCACCATGAGTGGGAGCGAAGCTCATGACATTCAGCATGACGGCATAAAGGCAGAGCGAGCCGCAAAGCGCCCCCCAGATGATGAAGACGATGAGTTGAACCGGTTTCATGATGACATCTCCACACGTCGTGGATGGGTGTAAACATTCATCGTTTCACCGCGCAGAAAGCCGATGAGCGTCTGACCTGCCTCCTGTGCGAAATCGACGGCGAGACTGCTGGGCGCGGAAATGGCCGCGACAAGCGCGATGCCACCTGCCAGCGCCTTTTGAATGATCTCAAACGACACCCGGCCACTCACCAGCAGGATGTGCCGATCCAACGGCAGCAGGTCGCGTTGCAAAGCATAGCCAAGGATTTTATCGAGCGCGTTGTGGCGTCCCACATCCTCACGGAGTACGACCAGATTGCCTTCAAGATCATATAAACCGCTCGCATGCAGTCCGCCTGTTTTGGCAAAGGTTTCCTGGGCAGCACGCAGCTTGTCCGGCAGGCTGGCGATCAGTTTGGGCGAGACCTGCCAGTCTCCCTTCACAGCGGGAAATTGCTGAAACACGCTCTCGATGCTCGTCTTGCCACAGAGCCCGCAGCTGGAGGCGCTGAAGACATGACGTGTCAGCGAGTCCCAGTTCACCACCGCTCCGCCGAGCAGCACATCGACGATGTTGCCATGCTTGTTGTTGGTGCTGGGACATTGCGAGACTTCGAGAATGTCACGCGGCCGCTGCACCACGCCTTCGCTGACGAGAAAACCGGCGGCGAGTTCTTCATCATGACCCGGCGTGCGCATCACCACGGCCACGGAACGGCCTTCGACGCGGATTTCGAGCGGCTCCTCACGGGCGGTGACATCACCGACTTCGCTGGTGCCGCCAGCAGTACTCACCTTGTGAACACGCACTGCGGCCATGGCTGGATTTTCCGTGCTCATTACGAGGACTCCATGAAATCTGCCGGCAGCACTCCTGCCGGAACCCGGCGCGGTTCGGCGATGAGACGTACCATTTTGTCGAAGATGTCCCGGCCACGGATGATCTCGATCTCCACGCGCATGAAATAGAATGGAATGTCGGCGACGGGCAGTTTCGGAAAGCGCACAAAATCCTTCTCGGTAGTGACCATGCAATGCACGTCACGCCGCACGCAGCGCTCGACGAAATTTTTCAACTCTGGTCCGCGAAAACGATGATGATCCGCGAATCGGGCGATGACTTCGACCTTGGCACCGAGTTTGCGCAGGCCATTTTCAAAACTCTCCGGTACGGCGATGCCGGAAAGCGCGCCCACAAATTGATCGCGTAATCCGTCGATCGGCAGGCGCTCGCCGGTATGAATGTTTTCGTAATGCATCGCACGATGGCGACACTCGATGATCTCGGCGGCGCGGTTGTAGCGGCGGATCTGCTTGACCACGTCCTCGCTGTCGCCATCGGACTTCGTGATGAAAATGTAGCTGGCTCGGCGCAGGCTGCGCGGCGGCTCGCGCAGCGTGCCTCGCGGCAGCATGTAGCCGTTGTTGCCAAACACCGCCGTTTTGTCGATCAGCACAATGTCGTGGCGGTGCTTGAGCTTGAGGTATTGCAGACCGTCATCCAGCACAAGCACATCGGCGCCGAAGCGCTGAATTGCATGCGCTCCGGCCTTCACACGGTTTTTATCCACCACGACAGGGATGCCGGGGCAGTTCTTCGCCAGCATGAAAGGTTCGTCGCCTGCATTGTGCGAATCGAGCAGCACGTTCTCACCATCGGAGACGATGCGGGGCAGGGGTTCAGGCGGTTTGGGAATGAAGCCAAATCGTGCCGCCAATTTTTTTGAGAACGGCAGTTTCTTCTGCCGCTTGCTCTTGTAGCCCCGGCTCAGAATGCACACGCGGCGGCCATGCTCATGCAGGGCTTTCGCCAGCATTTCCACCACCGGTGTTTTGCCGGTGCCGCCGACGGTGAGATTGCCCACGCTGATGACCGGCACGCCCAGATGGTGGTCATGGATGTAGCGATGGCGGTACAAATAGAGCCGTGTCCGCACCACCGCTGAATAGATGCCGGAAAGTCCACGGAAGACGACCCGCAGCAACGAAGCGCGGATGCCACGGCGATTGTTGATCACCACGTCGATGATGAAGTTTTCGATGTCTTCCAGAGTGTCTTTCACAGAAGGGCATTGGAGGCGGGAAAGCGCATCACGTCAACGAGACGCCTTGCAGTTTGCAGAGGAGTTTTGTAGCCTTGTGGGCATGAAATTCATTTCCTGGGTGCTGCTGGGTCTGGTCATGGCCGTGAACTCCGTTCAAGCCCGCCCGCTGGCAGATGCCGCTGCGCAGTTCGGCAAGCACCTCAAAGCCGGGTGCATCGTCACGGGGGAAGGCATGGGCGACGATGTGAAATTTGCCATCGTCGGCTCGGCACCCGAAGCAGGAGACCTGCCGCCGGAGAAACTGGTTTTCGAGATAGGCTTCATCACCAAGGTATTTACGGGACTGCTGCTGGCGCAGGCGGTGGTGGAGAAGAAAGTGACGCTGGATGCGACGCTCGGCAGCCTGCTGGCCGGCAAGGTGAAGTTTACGGACCCCCGCGTCGCGGCGATCACACTGAAGCAGCTGGCCACCCACACCAGCGGCTTGCCACGCTTACCGGACAATGCCGTGGCGGGTGCCTTGGAGGAGGACCCCTATGCCAGCTATGATGAAAAGCTGCTGCTGAACTATCTGGCTGGCGCCAAGCTCGATGGCGAGGGGCTTTTCACCTTAAGCTACTCAAACCTCGGCGCGGGGCTGCTCGGGCATCTGCTGGGAGAGGTTTATCACATGTCATGGGATCAGGCGGTGGTGGAAAAAATCTGCAAGCCGCTTGGCATGCAGGACACCGCCGTTCAGCCTCCGGCCAGACTCCGGCTTGCCACACCGCATGATGGGGATAAGGAGACAAAGCCTTGGCATTTTATCTCGATGGCAGGTTGTGGGGCCCTGCGGAGTACGGCGGCGGACATGATGACATTCGGCGAGGCACTGCTACACCCTGACAGGACTTCATTGAAGGAGGCCTTTGCGCTCGCGCTGCAGCCGCAGGCTGACGCACCCTCCCAGGGCGGGCAGATCGGTCTGGGGGTGCTGATGGGAAAGTTTGAGGGTGAAGCGACCCTGCACCATGACGGCGGCACTGGTGGTTTTTGCTCCGGACTGCAGGTGATCCCTGCGAAAGGAATCGTGCGCGTGGTTCTGATCAACAACAACTCCATCGCCGGCGGCCAGGTCATCGCCCGCACATCCGAGGTCAAGCCGGTGGATCCCGCGACGCAGAAAGAAATCACCCTTCCTGCAGATTTGATGAAGCAGTATCCGGGCGTCTATGATCTCGACCGCGACTTCCGCTTCACTGTGCTGCTGCGTGACGGTCAGATATACGTGAGGCTGACCGGACAGCCGTTTCTTCCAGTCTCTGCCAAGGCAACGGATCGTTTCTTTAACAAAGTCGTCGCCGCGGAGATCGCCTTCAATCGGCGTGAAGGTGAAATCCAGTCACTGACGCTGTTTCAAAACGGCAACGAACTCACCGCCAAGCGCAGCAGCACTGCGCCGCCGGAGTATCAACTGCGATCCGCCAAAGAGCTGCAGCCCTATGTGGGAAAGTATGATCTGATGGGTTCGAAGGCGCTCGCCATCACCGTGCAGGCCGACACTCTGTTTGCTCAGATAGATGGACAGCCAGCACTGCCTGTCTTTGAGACGGCGCCCGATCGCTTCGAATACGATGCGGTGAAGGCCGCACTCGTCTTTACGCGGAATGACAAGCAGCAGATCAACGGTCTCACGTTCCTGCAAAACGGCCTGACGGTTCCTGCACCGCGCGTCAAGACCCCGACCAGTGTCCCGAAGCCGTGAGCCGATTTTCCTTCTCGGCCAGCGCCAGGATCGTCTGAAAATGCGGGCTTTTGCTTTCGCGGTGCACCACGCTCGTCTCGATTTTTTTGAATCCGGCGCGGCTGAGCATGTCGTGCAAGTCGCTCTCAGAAAAGCCGAGCCAGACATCCGCA
The DNA here is from genome assembly GCA_021733925.1 of Prosthecobacter sp. Lineage (GTDB taxonomy): Bacteria > Verrucomicrobiota > Verrucomicrobiia > Verrucomicrobiales > Verrucomicrobiaceae > Prosthecobacter. Next base: position 50,585 of record JAIPJY010000006.1, read on the forward strand.
TAGAGATCACGCGCCTGCTCAAACTGATGTTTGAGGAGATCCAGCACCACGATGCGACCGCCCGGTCTCAGGATGGTCAGCGCGGCTTTGAGCGCCTTCTCCGGATTCTGCGCATGATGCAGCGCCTGGCTGAGGAAGACCAGATCCACACTCATCGGCGGGATCGGTGGTGCTTCAATGTCACCGAGACGAAATTCAAGGTTCGCAAAACCATGCTTCTGCGCCAGCTCCGCGCCGTAAGCCACCATCTTCTCGCTGTTATCGACGGCGATCACTTTTTTAGCCCGTTCGGCGAGTAGTTGCGAAAGCGTGCCCTCGCCTGCGCCGAGATCGGCAATGACCAGCGGCGGCATGAGCTTGAGCAAAGTCTCGCCCAGACCCTTCCACGAACGACCGGGAATGTAGTGACGGCCAAACTTGCCCGCCAGCGCGTCGAAGTAGGCCTTCGCCGTTTGCACCCGTTTGCGCAGCACGATTTGCAGTGCTTCAGCGTCCTTGGTCACCTCACGCAGTTCAGCTCCCGCCGCTTCCAGCAGCGCGAGAAAATGCTCATGGGTCGGCTGATCCTTGGCAGCAGGCTCATCGAGCTGATACAGCCGGTTCTTGCCACTGCGGCGGTCGCTTACCAGCCCTGCCGCCTTCAATTTGGCAAGCTGGGCGGAGATGTTGGACTGCGGCAGTGACAGCACCTCCTGCAGCTCCGCTACGCTCAGCTCTTCCTGCTTGAGCAGCAAAAGCAGCCGCACCCGCGTGGGGTCGGCAATGAGACTGAGTGATTTAAGGACGGAAGCCAAGGTGATGCCATCGTATCAACGCATCATGATTCATCAATGCCAGACTTTCGGACGGGGATTCAGAGCTTTGAAGCCGCCCAGATGCCCGCCTTGCTCTGCTGGGCCCGCCGCCGCAGCTCCTGCAGCTCCAGTGCGTAGTCATTGATGGAACGTGAATCCGCAGGCAGGCTCGAAGTCACACCCGCCACGCGTGCAAAGCCCTGCTGCACCAGCAGGTCTGCCAGATACACCTGTTTGCCGGGGCTGATTTCCACCAGAATCAGCGCGTAGTACCGGCTGAGTCCCGGCACCTCCTCCCAGCGTGTCATCACCGTGAAAGGCTGCTGCTTGAGCAACTGCGTCACATACTGAGCCGCCCGCTGCCCCTCCTCGATGACGTGCTGGCTGCTGACGCCAAAGTAACGCGCTTGCTCCTGCACGCGTTGCGGATGGGTCAGTGAAATGTCCGGTGCATCGACGAAGTAGAGCACAAAAATGTGCTCGTCTTCCGTGTCGCTCACCTTGATGCGCAGTGTGTCCGCCTCGTTGGCGCGGCTTTCGACCAGCTTGGACTTGGGGAAAATTTTGTATTCCGGCAGCGGCACACGGCCGGTTGCGGACCGCACCTGCCCCATGGGCACCTGGGCCACCGCCACAGGCAACGCCTGCAACGGCGAAGGCCGGCTTTCCTTCAGCAGAATCGCCACGAGCACGATGATCAGCACCAGCACGCAAGTGATGGCGAGATTCAGCAATGTGTCACGGAAAGGCATGTGCAGCGGTCAGGGATTCGTCCGGCCCACTGTCCCGCGTTCAGGCGGGTGCTCAAGCCGCAAGTGCTTTGGCGGTGAGAATGCTGCCTGCCGCCACTTGGAAAGTCGTCACGAAAGAATTTGGCATCCACTTCGTAATTGGTATGACCTCCTACCAATTGCATGACGATTACCCCGCTTAAACCCACCCCTTCGCTTGTTGAGCAGGTCTGCTCGCGCCTCGCGCGTCAGTTGCGTGATGAGGTCGATACTGGCGATGGCAAACTACCACCGGAACGGCTCATGGCCGAGCGTCTCGGCGTGAGCCGCACGGTGCTGCGTGAGGCAACAAAGAGGCTCGAACTGCAGGGCCTGCTGGAAATCCGCCATGGCAGCGGCATCCGGGCGGTGAACCGGCTGCACAAGCCGCTGAGCGGTTCCTTGTCGATCCTGCTTCCTGAGCTGCCGGAACGGTTGCGCCAGTTGAGTGAGGCCCGTGCCGCCATCGAGCCGGAGATCGCACGTCAGGCCGCCGTAAAGGCCAAGGCCCCGGATGTGAAGCAGTTGCGTGGCATTCATGAGCGCCTGCTGGTGGCTGAAACCCACGACGAAGCCGTCGAGGCGGACATCGACTTTCACCGCACGCTGGCTCGTATCGCGGGAAACGAGATCTTGAAACTCATGCTCGAATCGCTGGCGGACTTGGGGCGTGAAAGCCGCCAGGTGACGATTGGCAACGTCGGCAGGCAGCGCGCCATCGACCATCATGCCGCCATCTTAAATGCGATCGCCGCGCATGATGCCAACGCCGCAGCCAAGGCGATGAAACACCACCTGGACGAGGCGGCGCTCGATCTGGCCACCAAAGCGAAAACCAAACGATGAAAACCACGCTCTTCATCCTCCTGGTTGCCGTTCCGGCCCTGGCTGTTGATTTCGACCAGGACATCCGCCCGCTGCTGCAAAAGCACTGCGTTGAGTGCCACGGCGCAAAGAAGCAGAAGGGCGAGCTGCGTCTCGATGCCAAAATCTTTGCATTCAAAGGCGGTCATGAAGGTCTGGCCATCGCGGCAGGTGACACCACCAAAAGTCTGCTGCTGCAAAGAATCAAATCCACCGATGACGAAGAACGCATGCCACCGAAGGGTGAGCCACTTTCACCGGCGCAGATCGCTTTGATTCAGGCATGGATTCAAGCGGGTGCCGTGTGGCCTGAAAACGCCGCTGACAAAGCTGCCGCCGTGGACAAACGCCTCCAGTATTGGTCCGTGCAGCCGGTGCGAGCGGTCAAAGACGCCTCCATCGACTCGCTGATCAACGCGAAGCTCGCGGAGAAAAACCTCGTGATGTCACCAGCGGCGGACCGGCGCACCTTGATCCGCCGTTTGAGCTTTGATCTCGTCGGCCTGCCCCCGACACCTGAGCGTGTGGAGCAGTTTGTGAAGGATGCCGATCCCAAGGCCTATGAAAAGCTGGTGGATGAACTGCTGCGCTCCACCCACTACGGCGAGCGCTGGGCGCGACACTGGCTCGACATCGCCCACTACGCCGACACCCATGGCTTTGAGCGTGATCAACTTCGCCCTAATGCATGGCATTATCGCGACTACGTCATCGAATCGCTCAACACGGACAAGCCCTACGACCAGTTCATCCGCCAGCAGATCGCGGGCGATGTCATCGCACCGAATGATCCGCAGGCCGTCATCGCCACCGGATTTCTCGCCGCCGGGCCATGGGACTATGTCGGACAGGTGGAAACCAAAAGCGACATGCTCAGACGTGCCGCCCGTGCAGGAGATCTCGATGACATGGTCACGCAGGTCATGACCTCGACCATGGCCATCACGGTCAACTGCGCACGCTGCCACGATCACAAGCTCGACCCCGTCAAACAGGAGGAGTATTACCGGCTGTGGGCCGTTTTTGCCGGAGCGAAGCGCGGAGATCGTGAGGTGGACAGCGCGGAAGCAAAACGCATTGCTGGTGAAAAAGCACGCCTTACCCAGGAACTGGCAGCCGCGCGTGCCCAGATCGCGAAACTGGCCGGCGATGGTCTCAATCTTGCCGACATGGTGGGCGGTGGTGTCAAAGGTCGTGGCATTGACCTGCGCACCGGCAATCTGACGACCGGCAAACTCGGCTACCATCGCGACATCAAGACAAACCGGCTGCAGCGCATCGAGTGGCCCGCCGAGGTGAAAGACACGGATCGTTTTGTCTCGTGGGTCTTTGTGCCGGATGGCCGGAATCCAGTGCTCGTGGCTGCCAAGCAGGAGGTCAAAGGACTACCCGCCACCAGCGGCCACACCTGGGACACAATTCGCAACGGCCCGCTGAATGCTCAGCGCAGTACGAAGATCGACGGGGTGGATTATGCAGAGAAAAATCATTCCATTCTCGGCCTGCACGCCAACAGCGGCATCACCTTTGATCTCGCGAAGATTCGCCAGAGCAGCGGCATGGGCATGATGCATTTCACCGCCGCGCTCGGCTTTGGCGCTGATGCAGGTGCCGCAGCCTCACGCGCAGACTTCACCGTGCTTGTCGATTCTGAGCGCAAGTTTCAGAAGCTCAAGATGCGCAAGGATGAGTTCGTGCATCTCGACATTGCCATTCCGGCGAAGGCGAAAACGCTCACACTCATCGCCACCGATGGCGGTGATGGCATCAGCAGCGATCTGCTATTCCTTGGTGATGCACGGCTGGTGCCTGAAATGGAGCACAGCAGGCTCACCGCCACTGAGCAGGAGAAGTTGAAACAGCTGCGGGCTCAGGCCACTCAACTTGACACTACGCTCAAAGCCCTGCCTGAACCGGCCAAAGTCTATGCCATCATCAGTGAAGCACAGCCGCCTGCAATTCAGGTGCAGCGGCGTGGCAATCCCGAAGACCCACAGCAGGAAGTGCAGCCCGGAGCCTTCGCCTGGGCTCGCCACGCCAGCATGGATTTTGGCACGAACGCCATGCCCGAGGGGCAGCGCCGTCGCATGCTTGCTGAGTGGATCACCCATCCCGAAAATCCGCTCACCCGCCGTGTGCTCGTGAACCGGCTCTGGCATCATCATTTCGGCCAGGGCATCGTCACCACTCCCAGCGACTTCGGTCTCGGCGGCGACAAGCCATCGCATCCTGAACTGCTCGACTGGCTGGCCAATGAGCTGCTGCAAAGCGGCTGGTCGATGAAGCACCTGCACAAGCTCATCGTGATGAGCGCCGCGTATCAGCAGCAGTCTGCTTCCAACAATAACGCGGCAAGCCGTTTGGATGCGCAAAATCGTCTGGTCTGGCGGCAGAACCCGCGCCGCCTGGATGCCGAGTCAGTGCATGATGCAGTGCTGAGTGTCGCAGGCACCTTGAACCCCGCCATGGGCGGCCCTGGCTACCGTGATTTCAATTTCACCGAGGCCTATGCGCCCATCTACGACTACATCACGCCCGACAAACCCGAACTGCTGCGCCGCAGCATCTACCGCTTCGTGGTGCGCACCACGCCGCATCAGTTCATGTCCACGCTCGACTGCCCTGATCCCGCCAATCTCACCCCGGCCCGGGCGCAAACCACCACCGCATTGCAGGCGCTCACGCTGAGCAACAACGAATTCATGCTGCAGCAGGGCGCGAACCTCGTCACCCGCATCGAAAACGAAACCGATTCACGCGCAGCCGCCATTAGACGGGCCTTCCTGCTATGCCTTCAAAGAGAGCCGAAGGCTGAAGAACAAAGCGCCGCCACCCACCTCGTCGCCGAGCAAGGCCTCTTTGCCCTCTGCCGCATGCTCATCAACACGAACGAGTTTGTTTACCTCGACTGAAGCATTAATCCGCCAGCGCCAGCCATGAACCGCCGACAAGTCATCCAAACCCTCACGGGCGCCACGCTTGGTGCCGCACTGCCACGACCTATTGCGGCACAGACAACCGTCGAATCAAAGCCGAAGCTCCACGTATACGACAGTTACGGCTGGCTGCGAGGGTTCAGCATCATTCCCTCATGGGCGGCGAGGATTGAGGATGCGTGGTGGTTTTATGACGGTGCCAGGATGCGCGAGGAAGTGGCACTGGCGAAGCAGGTTCACGCCAACTGCATTCGGCTGTGGATCGAATACACGGCGTGGATGCGCGATCCTGAAAAGGTCACTGCGAATTTCATGGATGCCGTCGCGGCGATCGCCGAGAACGGCATGAAGGTCATGCCCTGCCTCTTCAATCGCTGGCACGATTCCAAGTTCGACTATGGCGGCACCTATTTTGAAAACATAAAGCCTGGATGGAGCCAGCCATCGGATTATGTGAAGGCGCTCGTCACACCACTCGCCAAGGATGATTGCATCCTCATTTGGGATCTCTGCAACGAGCCCCAGGCTCACGACTTGAATAGCGATCCGAACAAGCGCGAGTTCGCCTGGCTCAGCCAGATTGCCGCCACCGTGCGTACTTGCGGCGTCCAGCAGCCCATCACCATCGGCACCATGAACGGTAATCTAGGCAGAACGGGCAATATCGAAACCTTCGCGCCGCTCATGGACGTGCTTTGCGCCCATCCATATGTGCGCGACCGTTTAGACCTGGAAAAACTCATCTCCTCTTATCAGTCGCTGCGCCAGACTCACGGCAAACCCTTGCTTGTGAACGAAACCATTCCCGGCTGCCTGGATGATGCCACTCGCGCCGAGGTGGCGAAGTATTACACCACCTTGCTCAGCGATGCCGGCTTCGGCTGGATGGGGTGGGCCTTGCGTGAAGGCCTCGCCATCTCCACGCGTCGTGACCGTTACGATGGCAATGGCATCAACGGCCAGGGGTTTCATCCTTACTTCACCAAGGACGGCAAACTGCGCCCTGGCCTGGAGTTCCTCACCGAGAAACCCAAGCTCCGCACGCCTTGGGAGAAGGCGTGACCGTCAAATCAAACGAACCGGAGACAAAACGTATGAGCGTGAAACACACCCTCCTCACCGCCCTGCTGCTCGCGCCGCTGCTCATGCTGCATGCCGAGGAGAAACCTCTGAGCGCGTGGCAGCATCTCGTACGCACCGAAACCTGGACCGAGAAATGGCCAGACGCCTCCGGTAAAGTCGAAACGAGCAACGTTACCGCCGAAGTGTGGACGCAGGCCATGCAGGCGACGCTCGACGCCCAAGGCTCGTTGCATATTTCGGCGCAAGCGAAGCCCTATTACCTCGATGGCCCACTCGTCTTGAAATCTGGACAGAAACTCAGTGCTGATCCGACTGCTGAGATTCGCCTGAAACCCGGCTCCAACACCTGCATGGTGCGCAATGAGCACATTGTCGGCTTCGCGGACCAACCTGTGCCTGAAGACGCAAAACCCGACACCGACATCTCCATCGAAGGCGGCATCTGGACGACGTTGGCGAACGGCGTGAAGGACAGCAATGGCAACCACCGTGGTTTATCTTCAAAGAAAGATCCCGTGCCCGGAACGCATGGCGTCATCCTTCTTCACAACGTGCGTCATGTGATCGTGCGAAACATCACCGTGCGCCAGAGTCGAGCCTTCGCCGTGCACCTGGCCAACGTCAGCGAATTTACCATCGATGGCGTCACACTGGATCGTCACGGACGCGACGGCGTGCATGTGAACGCTCCAGCGAGCCATGGTCTCATCCGTCGCGTGAGCGGTGTTTCGCACGATGACACCGTCGCTCTGAACGCCTGGGAATGGAAAAACTACGCGCCCAGCTTTGGGGCCATTCATCACATCATCATCGAGGACGTACGTGGGGCGCCGGATGGTGTCCCGTCGGCAAATTCCATCCGACTCCTCCCCGGCGTGAAGCGCTTCAGCGACGGCACCACACTCGACTGTCCCATCCATGACATCACCGTGCGCGGCATCGCCGACATCCGCGACTTCAAGCTCTACGACCAGCCTAACCTCGAAGTGGGACGCGACAAAGACGCCAGCGTCGGCATCGGCTCGCTGCGCAGCATCGTCTTCGAAAACCTCACCTTCAACCGCCCCGGCAGCATCCAGATCCATGCCAACACCGATGGCCTGATAATCCGCGACGTGAAACTCAATTTTCCATTCACCGCAGACTATCACCTCATCGAACTCGGCCCGAAATCGCAGACCTACAAACACAAGTCAGACGACCCGGCCACCTGGACCGAAATCTTCTCCCCTGATCTCGACTGCACCGTGCGCAGCCTGAGTGTCTCCGGCGTTCGCCAGCACGGGGCAGGGACCGATTTGCCCATCGATCAGGTCGTCCACGTCATCGAACTGAAGCCCAATCCTGACTACCCAAAGACCACGCCCAAAGGGGGCACCGGCAAAGGTATTTGGATTCGCTAACTCACACCCCCATGAGCACTCATATCTCCAGCTCCTCACGCCGCGACTTCCTTGAAAAAATCGGCGGCGGTTTCGGCAGCATCGCACTCGCTTCCTTGCTGGAGCAGGACACTCGGGCCGCCACCAATCCACTCTCGGCCAAGCGACCTCCCTTGCTGGCCAAGGCGCGTGCAGTGATTCAGATTTTCTGCCCCGGCGGCCTCAGCCATGTGGACTCATGGGACTACAAGCCTGAGCTGGCGAAGCGCAGCGGCAAACCCTTCGATCCCGATGGCAAATTGCAGTTCTTCGCCTCCAAGCCCGGCAACTGCCAGGGCAGCTACTGGCCGTTTCGTCAGCATGGCCAGTGCGGACGCTGGATCAGCGATCTCTTCCCGCAGCTCGCGACCTGCGTCGATGACATGGCCTTCATTCACTCGATGCAGAGCAAGAGCGCGTTGCATGGCCCTGCCATGTTCATGGCCAACACCGGCTTCATCCTGCCCGGCTTTCCGAGCATGGGCGCATGGGTCACCTATGGCCTCGGCAGTGAGAGCGAGAACCTGCCCGCGTTCGTCGTGCTGCCTGATCAGCGCGGCCTGCCACCAGGTGGCGTGATCAACTGGGGCGCGGGCTTTCTTCCCGCCGTGCATCAAGGCACGACCTTGCAGACCGATGCTGAAAAGCCGCCCATCGCCGATCTGTTTCCGCCCAAAAGCTTCGCGCAACTGCGTGGCGACACCGAGCAGACGAGCCGCGACTTTCTGCAAACCCTCAACCGCGCCCATGCCGCCGAACGCGCCGGCAACACCGAGCTCGAAGCTCGCATTGCCGCCTATGAACTCGCGGCACGCCTGCAACTCAGCGCTCCTGAAGTCACCGATCTTCGTGGTGAAACGGATGTCACCAAGCAGCTCTACCAGCTCGATCACGAAGACATCGGCCCCTTTGGCCGGCAGTGCCTTCTCGCGCGTCGGCTTGTGGAGCGCGGGGTGCGTTTCGTGCAGATCTACTGTGGTGCAGAAAACACCACGGCTAAAAAAATCCGCCCCAACTGGGACAGCCATGAAGACCTCGTGCGCGACCACGGCTACTGGGGGCAGGTGCTCGACACCGGTGCTGCGGCTCTGCTGCGCGATCTGAAATCACGTGGCATGCTCGACAGCACCCTCGTCATCTGCACCAGCGAGTTTGGACGCCAGCCTGCGGCACAGGGCAAGGGGCGCGACCACAATCCCGGCGCATTCACCGCCTGGATGGCCGGTGGCGGAATTCAAGGCGGCACGGCGTATGGCAGCACCGATGATCTAGGTTCCAAGGCGGCGGAGAATCCCGCCTACTGCTACGATCTTCACGCCACCGCACTGCACCAGCTCGGCATTGATCACGAAAAATTATCCTTTTACAACAACGGCATTAATCGTCGCCTCACCGACGTGCACGGTCATGTCATCAAAGATATTATCGCATAGCCTCTTTTCTCATTTCCACATGTCTCAGCCTCACATTGCCATCATTGACTGGACCACCTCGCCGCAGGGTGATCCCGAGTCCACCATCGAACGTCAGATCATCGGCGCTGCCGCGCACGTCACACGCACCCTTTGCGAAACTGACGCCGATTTGACCGACGAGGTCTGCCGCGCAAACGCCATCATCATCTGGCACAACATGCCACTCACAGCCCAGGGCATCGCAAAACTTCAGAACTGCCGCGCCATCATCCGCAACGGTGTCGGCTTCGACAGCGTGGACGTCGCTGCCGCACGTGAGCGTGGCATCGCGGTATGCAACGTGCCGGATTACGGCACCGAAGAAGTCGCCGACCATGCCATCGCGCTCGCCATGGCGCTGTGCCGGCAAATCATGCCGCTGGATGCCGAAGCCAAGCAGCTTGGCTGGAACATCCGCGTCACACCGAAACTCCGCCGCCTTAGTACCCTTACTTTCGGCGTCATCGGTCTTGGCCGTATCGGCACCGCAACGGCCCTCCGTGCCAAAGCCCTCGGCTTCCGCGTTATCTTCCACGATCCCTACCTTCCCAATGGCGCCGACAAAGCTGTCGGTATCACCCGCGTGCGCACGCTTGATGAACTCCTCGCGCAAACCGACGTCCTCTCGTTGCACTGCCCATTGAACGAAGAAACACGTCACCTCATTGCCGAGCGTGAACTCGCCATGCTCAAACCCTCCGCCTTTGTCGTGAATACCGCACGCGGTGCCGTCATCAAGAAGACTGCCATCCTTGCGGCTCTGCGCGAAAGTCGCATCGCCGGAGCTGGTCTTGATGTCGTCGAGGACGAACCCCTGCGCACTACCGAGGAAGCCGCCACGCCGAACCTCATCGCCACCTGCCATGCCGCCTTTTGCAGCGTTGAAAGCAAGATCGAAATGCGCAGCACCTCCGCCCGCATTGCTCTCGCCGCAGTGCGCAATGAGCCGCTAGAAAATGTGGTGAATGGCGTTTGCTCCTGAATAGCTCCGTCTTGAGCTGTACTGTCCACACCATGAATCTCCGTCCTTTTCTCGCCGCTTCCCTCGCACTCACCCTCGCTTCAGCCGCGCTGGCCCAGGAAACCAAGCCGCTGCTGCACGATCACGTCCTACCGGTCCTTGCCACGCCAGATTTCAAAGTACCGCTGGACTCCAGTTTCAGCATTGCCAAAGGCAAATGGACACCCGAAGGCGGCGTCCTCAGCGTGCTGGATCTGCCGGAGCAGAAGCACATCCCGGTGCTTCATCACAAAGTGGGCCTCGCCAGTGCCACCATCGAGGTGGAGTTCTTGATCGAAGGCCCGGGCTCGTTCCTGGTGGGATGTGATTCAGACAAGCATGTGGGCCGTGTGGTCGTCAATGCCACGAGTCTGAGCATCGCCGAAGATTCAGCGAAGCCCTCTCACACCATTGCCACGCTGCCGATGACCGTGAAGCCCAACGAATGGCACAAGCTGCGCGTCGAATGGCAGGGCGATCAGATGGCCGCCATTCTCGACGGCCAGGAACTGAAGGCCCAGCACGCCTACCTCGCCACGCCGAAGTCCCGGAGCTGGCTGGCCGCAGGGAAGTCCGTGAAAGTGCGCAATCTCAAGATCAGCGGTGAGGCGAAGCCATGAGCGGATTGCATTGGATCTCCGCTCTCTTTGCACTGCTCGGCGTCCTCTGCGGTGACATCCAGAGCGCGGAACCGCAGACCCTGCTCGAAGAATCCTTCACCACCGAACTCTCCAAAGACTGGTTTTGGGGCCTCGGCACCTGGACGGCGAAGGACGGTGTGCTGCGCGGTTATGAATCCGGGCCTCGCCGCCACGGACCGGTGAAGATGCGCAAATTGCCGCTGAAGGACGCCATCGTCGAATGCGACTTCCGGCTGGAAGGCAAGGCGACGTTTGCCGGCATCATCTTCAACGGTTCGCAGGAGCGCGGGCATATCGTCCACCTTGTCATGGGCACGGACACGCTGCGCATCCTGGCCCATCCAAAGATGGGCGAGCACCTGCACCTCCTCAAGCAACCCAACATCCTGGCCGTGGGAGAATGGCATCACGTGAGGATTGAATTCAAAGGCGAAACCATCACCGCCACCATCGACGGCAAGACCTTTACAGCGAGCCATCCCTGCATCGCCGAGGAAAAGCAGACCTTCGGCCTGGGCGGTGACTCCGGAGGTCCCGAAGGTGAAAAAGCGGGCGCGCTGGAGTTTCGCTGGCTCAAGATCAGCAAGTGACCTGGCTGCGACAGCGGATGATCACCGCTGCGAGGGAGGCCCCAATGAGATTGGCAACGAGGTCCCAGCCGGTATTTTCGTAGCCGCCGACGTTGGTGTTGGGGATCGTCAGCACAGCGATGAACTCGATCACCTCGTTCAGCGCGCCGAAGCCCATGCCGCCCGCCGCACACACAGTGAGCATGCCAAACGTCGGCCGCACGGCGCTGCCATCCGGCTGACGCAGGGCCCTGCTCAAAAGGTGCCAGCAGAGCCAGGTGGTGACGCCAAAGCCGTAGGCATGGACGATTTGGTCGTATTTCAGCCACTGCGGGACGATCCACCAGCTGTAGAGCACCGCTTGGTCGCCATTGTAAGGCCAGCCGGAGGGCAGGGGGCACAGTCCCCCAGCCATGTGGGCGAAACCCCACACCGAAAAGGCCCAGAGAAGAGGTGTCGTGAGCCGCACTCGACGATGCACGGCACCCATGACCCCCATCAGGATGAGCATGACCACAATGTAGAAAATAAACTCACTGTTGCCTTGAATGATGGCTCCTAGGATGGCTGCGAGCATGTAGGCACCATTGAAAAGTACGACTGGCAGCAGCTTCGCGGTGGGGGCAGGGGGCATGCGGTGAAGATGCAACGCCAGACCACCGCTTTGGCAAGAGCTTCCTTCTACACCGGTTGACTGGCTCCCTCTGTGCTGCATCCTAGCGCACCCCTCCTGCATGAAATTCATTCTCCCGTTTGCTGCTCTGGTCTTTTCCGCGTCGCCGAGCCTGGCTCAAGTCGCCTTGGAATCGGTCAAGGGTTTTGCTGATCTCGAAAAAGTGGCCGCACAACTGGCGCTGCAGCCCTATCAGGCACCGACGCAGAATCTGGATCCGTTTTTCGAAGGGCTGAAGTACGACGGCCACCGGCAGATTCGCTTTCTACGTGACAAGGCCCTGTTTGCCGAATTGGGCGACACCTTCCGTATCGAGTTCTTTCATCCGGGCTGGATGTTTAAAAAGCCCGTCGTCTTCTACAACATCAAGGAGCCCCAGACCGTCAATGTGCCATTTGACCGCGCTAATTTTGAATATGGCGACCTCAAAGTACCCGCGGAAGCCAGGAATCCGGTGGGCTACGCCGGCTTCCGCGTGCTGGCTCCTGACTCCTTGGTGAAACACCCCTTTGAGTTCATGGTCTTCATGGGAGCCAGCTACTACCGTGCAGTGACGACTCAGCTCGGTTACGGCATCTCCGCACGTGGCGTGGCGGTAAACACCATCGGCGGCGCACCGGAGGAGTTCCCCGATTTCACCCATTTCTGGTTTCAGCAGCCGAAGGCCGGAGAGAAATCGTTTAAGCTGCTCGCGCTTCTCAACGGCCCGAGCATCACCGGTGCATATGAATTTGAATCCACCCCCGGAATCAGCACTGAGATGAGAATCAAGGCCACGCTGCATCTGCGCAAGCCGGTGAAGATGCTGGGCATCGCACCGTTCTCCAGCATGTTCTGGTTCGGCGAGAACTCGCATCCCAAACCCTATGATTTCCGGCCCGAGGTGCATGATTCGGACGGTTTGCAGGTTGAGATTAAAGACGGACCGTCGATCTGGCGACCGCTGGATGTCAGTCGCGACCTGCGATTGAGCATTTTCGAAACAGACAATCTCAAGGGCTTCGGCCTCGCGGAACGTGACCGTGACTTCAACAACTTCCAGGACCTCGAGGCCAACTACCATCGCCGTCCGGCAGTGTGGGTGGAACCGGTCAGCGGATTTGGCAAAGGCGCGGTGACACTCGTCGAGCTGTCCAGCGGCGAAGAAACCTGGGACAACATCGTGGCGATGTGGAGACCGGATAACTTGCCCGCCACGCCTGCTGAGCCCCTCAAAGTCGAGTACAAGCTGCACTGGCTCGATCAGCATCTGCCGGGGGCGCTGTGCAGGGTTATCAGCACACGGCGTGGCTTTGTGATGGACTCAGACGATCATCTTTACGTCGTTGATTTTGCCAAAGGCGCGGAAAATGGAGCGGCCAAACCCAAGGACTGGACTCCCGACATCGATGTCGTTCTAAGTGCCGGCGAAGCCAAGATCCTGGACAAGCGCGTGATGCGCAACAGTGAGACCGGCGGCTGGCGTGCCTTCTTCAAGCTCGACATCCCCGAGACCACCAATCTGCTGGAGATCATGATGGAGTTGAAAGACGAGAAGAAGGTCATTTCTGAACGCTGGATGTACCAATGGCGTCGCTAAGTCTCATCGATCTCGGCTGGAACGAGTTCTTCGCGAAGCACTTCGAGCCGTATCGCGAGCAGGGCTGGAAACCTGCGCGCCTGATCCGTGACAACAAGATCAGCTATGGCGCGCTGCTCGAAGACGGCACCAACGGCTTCGATGAGTTTGAGGTCATCCTGGGCGGCAAAGTTTATCACGATGCTGAAACTGATGCCGAACTGCCTGCCGTGGGCGACTGGGTGGCGCTGGAAGTCGGCGGTGAGAACGGCGACAACATCATTCGCGCCCGCCTGCCGCGCCAGACCTGCTTCTCACGCAAAGCTTCCGGCTTCAGCGCCGAAGAGCAGGTGATCGCCGCGAATGTGAATGCGGTCATCGTAGTCACCGATGCCGGCCCGGACTACAGCCTCCGCCGCATGGAGCGTTATTTTACCCTCATCGCCCGCAGTGGTGCCAAGGCGGTCGTGCTGGTGAACAAGGCCGACCTTTATCCCGACAAGCAGAATCAGGAAGCTGCCGAGGCGATCCGGGCGCTGAATGCCGATGCCGACGTGCATGTGACCAGCGTGAAGAAGCGCAAGGGGCTCAAGGTGCTCAAGGACTACCTCAAGCGCGGCCAGAGCGTGGCCGTGATCGGCTCCAGCGGCGTCGGCAAGTCCGCGTTCGTCAATCTGCTGCTCGGTGAAGACTGGCAGTGGGTGGATGACGTGAACGAAGTCACCGGCAAAGGCCGCCACACCACCACCGCACGTGAACTGCTCGTGCTCGACAAGGGCGGCATCCTCATCGACAACCCCGGCATCAAAGAGGTGCAGATGTGGACGAATGAAACCACGCTGCGCGAACGCTTTGCCGACATCGAAGAACTCGCCGGGCGGTGCAAATATCATGACTGCAAGCACGGCACCGATGCCGGCTGCGCGATCCGCACCGCCGTGGAGGCCGGAACCCTGGATGCAGAGCGTTACGAAGGCTATTTGAAGCTGGAGGACGAAATCGCCAAGCTGCGCAAACAGCGCAAAAAGCGCCAGATGACCGTCGAACGCCGCAACAAGCGCGATCACAAAATCAAGGCGCGCAATCGTGTCGATCGCGAGGATATCGAGCGCGATTTGAAGCCGCGGTCCTGAGCTTTAATCCTTGGTGACACTCACCGGTGTGCCGTTGAGCACCCACTCGAAGAAGAATTTTGCCGGATTGCCGTCCGTCAGTGGTACTCGAATGCACCCATGCGAGGCAGGGTAATTGGGAACGCTCGTGAAGCCGTGAATGAAGATGTTACCGTTGATCTGCACGCTCCACGGCATCGGTGCATTGTGATACAGGGTTGAATAATGCATCGCAGTTCGGAACGGTCCTGCCCGGAATTCACCTGCGGGCGTTCGCCCATCTCGGCCGGAACTGATGTGTGTTTGCACCACCAGGCGGTCGCCCTGCCATCCTTGGAGCAGCTGTCGCTTGAGACTGACCACTACTCGTTGCGCCTCGACCTTCAACATAAAGCCACGAAACCATCCACCGATCCTCACCCGGCCCTCTTCATCCGGCAGCGACACCTGCGCTCCGGCTTCAGTCAGAAGATCGGTGCTCACCAGTTCGGTGCCGTCTGTCAGGGTGCGCAGCGTTCCTGTCCGCACTTCCAGTTCATTCAGCAGGAAGATCCTGCCCGTTTCATCCCGACCCACCGGCCATTTCAGTTCGTCGAGCGCTTCGTTCGCAGGCAGAAACAGTTTTCCCGGCTCGGCTGCAAAGGTGATGGCATCAATCGTTGCACCGCATGTCGGAGACACCATCAGGAGGCAGGCAAGCATCGGCAAGATCAGCTCAGTTGCGCGTCGTGAAATCATGAAGTTCTATGTTTGCAAACGAAGGCGTCGCAGCAGTTATTGTCTGCTTCGCTCTGTTCAGGCTGATTCGCCAGCAGATTCCACCGGCAGAGTCATCACACCTGCGCTAATTCTGCCTCCATGCCTCCCCAGCCTCCCCCCACCCGCACCGGCCTCGCCCGCGCCATGTCAAAGCTCGGCTTCTGCTCGCGCAGCCGTGCCACTGAGCTGATTCGCATGGGCAAGGTGAAGGTAAACCTCGTCGTGCGGAAGAACCCCGAGTTCCCCGTGATCCTCAAAAAGGACGTCATCATCATGGATGACGTCAGCATCAATCAGGCACCACGCCTCTACGTCATGCTCAACAAGCCGCGCGGTCTCGTCACCAGCGCCTCGGACGAACTCGGCCGCGAGACCGTGTTCTCCTGCTTTGAAAATTCAAAGCTGCCGCATCTCTCCCCTGTTGGCCGCCTGGACAAGGCCAGCGAAGGCATGCTGCTCTTCACCAATGACAACGCCTGGGCAGACACCATCACCAATCCCGACACGCATCTCGACAAAACCTACCACGTTCAAATCAGCGGCACCCTCGATGAGAAGCGCCTGGCGCTGATCCGTCAAGGCGTCGTTGACGAGGAGCAGGGCGATCACCTCTCCGCCAAAGTCATCAAAGTCCTCCGCGCTGGCGAAAAGAACATCTGGCTGGAAGTCGTCCTCGATGAAGGCCGCAACCGCCACATCCGCCGCCTGCTCGAAGCCTTCAATATTGAAGTCCTCCGACTCGTCCGCGTGAAGATCGGCATGCTCGTGCTGGGAAACCTGCAAAAAGGCCAGTGGCGAGAACTGACAAAGTACGAAGTTCTGAAATCACGCGAGCCGCAGGAACTGCGGTAAGCCGAGTCATCACTTCATCAACTGATCCCAGCTCAGTTTAAATCGGGCCAGATACTTCTTCAGCCGGTCCGCGTCATTCATCTTCGAGCGCTTGGCACGCGAGACAGCGAAGAGTTTGCGCCCAGCATCCGAGAGCGTTTTGCTTTCCCTGCACACTTGCAAAACAAAGTCGAGCTGAGCCAGATCAAAGGGGTCCAGGGCCGCTCTCTGCGCCTCGGTGAGCACGGCGTGTTCCGAGTTTGACGCCCGGGCACCAGTATCCCGCCAGCCTTCGTGCAGTCGTGCAGCTTCCGTCTCCACACACGCCACAGTGATCCTGCCTCGGGGGGCCAGCGTGGCCATGCGTGTTACCGCCGCATTCAGATCCCGAAAATTGGCACTCCATTTCGCCTCGGGACTGCGGGCAAATTTGAGGAAGGCCTCGCGGGCTTCTTTGTTCATGCGCACCTGCCGGCGATGCGCTTTCGCAAAGCGCTCCAGCTCAAAATCCAGGTTCGCGGCGATGTCCTCACGGCGCTCGGCGAGGCTCGGCAGTGTGAAGGTCCACAGATTGATTCGCGCGAGCAAGTCATCGCGAAATTTGCCAGTCGCGACCTGCGTGCGCAGATCGCGATTCGTCCCCGCGATGAGTTCGAAATCGCTCTGCACCGCTTTGTCGCTGCCCATTGGCAGGAAGGTCTTATCTTCAAGCGCCCGCAGCAGCATTGCCTGCTCGTCGAGACCGAGTTCACCGATTTCATCGAGGAAGATCAAACCCTTGTCGGCCTCCTTGAGCAGTCCAGGCCGGTCCGACTGTGCGCCCGTGAAGGACCCGCGTTTGTGACCAAAGAGCGCTGACATCGCGTGGTCCCCGCGCAGCGTGGCGCAGTTCACTTCCACAAACCTGCCGCCGAGACCTGCGCGCGAACGTCGCAGATCGTAGATGCGACTGGCCAGCATGGATTTGCCCGCACCCGTCGGTCCCATGATCAAGATGGGTGCTTTGGAGTTCACAGCCACCAGCTCGATCTGCTCAATGAGCTTGTTGAAGCCCTTGCTCTTCGTCGCAATGCCGCTCTTCAGAAAATCCAGCGTACGCTCCTGCTCCTGCGCAAAGCGGGTGGAAAGCCGGTCATACTTCGAGAGGTCGAGGTCAATGATCTCATAGCGTCCTGCCGCGCTCGCATCACGCCCGCCTTCACGTGACGGCGAAGTTTGCAGCAGCCGTGCCGGAATGAAATTCGCCTCATTGAGCAGGAACCAGCAGATCTGCGCCACATGCGTCCCCGTGGTGAGATGGATCAGGTAGTCCGCCTTCTCTGGATCGAAGGCGTATTCGCGCACGAAGTCGTAGAGCCTCTCATACACCTCCTGCAAATCCCACGGATCGTTCAGCGGAAACTCATGCACCACCACCGTCGTTTCTGGCGACACCTTCTCGATGTCTGCCTTCACCTGCTGCGCCAGATCCGCAAACTTTGGTTCTGCCAGCAGTTCCAGCCGTGAAATAACCAAATCCTCCTGCTGGCACATCGCCACCGTAGGCCGCCATTTCGACCATCTTTCCGGTCCTGAGGCGCGGTCCAAGTTCGAACCGAGGAATCCGAAGGTGATGATGGGTTTCATGACGAGAACTGGAAAAATCAAAGCGCGGCTCGAATGGCTCGAAGCAATGCGCCTGCGGGGTGTACAGGATTCACATCAATGGGACGGAGAGAACCCGCCCACTCCAGAAGGTTCGCAGGCTTGGCATCAAACACCGCCGTGTTGTCCTCCTCTCGATACCACGCATGCGAAGGCCCGGGCTGATTGCTCAGATACAGCTTTGCAAAGCCCCGCCGCGTGAACCAGCCCTCAATCAGCCGCCTCACCTCATGACCGCCTACCTCTGTCGCGATGTCTCCCAGCAACCGTCCCGGCACATACTCCTGCAGCGTCACCACCTCCAGCCTTTGCGGTGTGCGGATGAATCCCTCCAAAGCCATGGCCACATCGGGAAACACCTCGTTCAGCAGCATCAGGCGGCGCAGATATTCTCCCAAGCTTGCAGGCCCCAGCCTCAGTCCGCCCTCAACCACCGGCGTGTAGCCGTAACCCACACCTCGGGCCTCATCCGTCGGCTTCGTGACACGGCGGACGTGCGACACGGGCCTTTCAACAAACTCAACGTCATGCTCGGTGCCCCCAAGCAGCAGTTGTTGAAACGTGTTGGGAGCAAGACAAAGACCATGCGTTGCGATCCACGGTTCGATCAAGGCTTGATCCGCAACCTGTCGATCACCGAGGGCATCGAGTGACCAAGGTTCCGTCGTGCCATCTCCAACGCTTGTTGCAAGGAGTGCTGTGGCATCCGCAAGCCACCCACCGCTGCCTTGTCCTGGCTGCGCTGCGTGGGTTTTTCCTGGGTTGGAACTGGGGGCTGCATCACTCATGAAGTTGGCCTAACACAGACGTAAAGCAACTGACGGAAGCGCTCATTAAGCTATCAATTCAATAGATTAGCCCAAAAGATAAATCAATCTCCCATTGGAGATAAAATGAGGATTAAATAAACCGCTTTTCGGCCCGAAAAATAATCTTTAAAATTCACGCAGCCCTTATTCCATAAGGCTTCCAGCGTCATTCGGACACCCAGGTTTGGAGCACTTGGCACGGCCCTAGCATTAGGTATTGGCACAACCAAACAACGAACCCAACCCAACACCATGGCTAGCAAAACACTTTTCTCGACCCTCCGCAGCGCTCTGGCTCCGAAAGCTGACAGCTTCAATGAAGCCGGTGGCCTGGCCTATCAGCTCGCTCCACGTCATGCGCTGGCGCAGTTTGCGGCCACGGGTTGCCTGAACCGCACTTTTTACGCCACGGCGGAAGACCAGCTCCAGCAGGTGCTGAAGCTGTGTGAGAAAGTTCCGACGGACTTCATCGCTCGCACGGCGCTTTACTGCCGCCAGAAGGGTCTCATGAAGGACGTGCCCGCACTCCTGTGCACCGTCCTGGCCGCCCGCGATGCCGAACGCCTGGAGCTGATCTTTGATCGCGTGATCGACGACGCCAAGATGCTGCGCAACTTCGTGCAGATCCTGCGCTCCGGCGTGACGGGTCGTAAGTCGCTCGGGTCCCTGCCAAAGCGCCTCGTGCGCCGCTGGTTCGAGACCCGTTCGGACGAAGCCATCTTCCGCGCGGACGTGGGTCAGTCGCCATCGCTGGCAGACATCGTGAAAATGGTGCACCCGCACCCTGCCACGAAAAGCCGCGAGGCCCTCTATGGCTACCTCATTGGTCGCAAGCACGACGCCTCGGCGCTGCCACGCATCGTGCGCGAGTTCGAGGCATGGAAAGCCGATCCTGCGGGAGATCCGCCGGACGTGCCTTTCCAGATGCTCACCGCTCTGCCTTTGACGGCGGAGCAGTGGCAGGCCATCGCTCGTCGCGCCCCATGGCAGATGACGCGCATGATTCTGAACACCTTCGCCCGTCATGGCGTGTTCTCCATCCAGGAGATCACACGCTTGGTGGCCAGCCGTCTGCGCCACGAAGATCAGGTGCGCCGTGCCAAAGTGTTCCCTTACCAGCTCATGGCCGCTTATCACAACGTCGGCGCGGATGTGCCGCACGTGGTGAAGGAGGCGCTGCAGGATGCGATGGAGATCTCGGTTTCCAACGTGCCGGTGGTGGCTGGGAAGGTGGTCGTGGCTCCGGAGGTGTCCGGGTCGATGCACTCCGCTGTGACGGGTGTCCGCAAGGGCGCCACGAGCAAGGTGCGCTGCATCGACGTGGCCGCCCTGGTGGCCGCCGCTTTCCTCCGTCAGAACCGTGATGCCGAAGTGCTTCCTTTCGAGAACAACGTGGTTCGTGTATCCCTGAATCCCCGTGATTCCGTGATGACGAACGCGCAGAAGCTCGCGTCTCTGCCTTGCGGTGGAACGAACTGCAGCGCCGTGCTCATCGATCTCAATGCCCGCAAGGTGCAGGCAGATCTGGTGATCTTCGTCTCCGACAACGAGTCGTGGCTCGACTCGCCGCACTACGGTCACTTCGGTGGCTCGGCGACGCGCACCATGAGCGAGTGGACGAAGTTCAAGCAGCGGAACCCAAAAGCTCGCCTCGTGTGCCTGGACATCCAGCCATACGCGACAACGCAGGCCCAGGAGCGCGAGGACATCCTCAACATCGGAGGTTTCTCTGATGCGGTGTTCAACGTGATCGCCGCCTTTGCTCGTGGCGAACTCAGCAGCACCCACTGGATCGGCGAAATCGAGAAAACACCCCTTTAACTCAAACTTTGGAGCCTGGTGAATGCTGGAGCGGACTACATTTCCAACTGTCACGTCTCTCCGAAACTTGTCACCAGGCTCCATCCCCCCTTTTCAATGATGGCGAATGCCCCGAGGAACTACATTTAACCAGTCGGCCGCAGGTTCGAGCCCTGCCTCTCATGCGCAAGCATGGCAGTAGCTCAATGGTAGAGCAATTGGACACGTTTCTCACCTCCTTGTCGCCGTCACCTCTTTCAATCTTAACAACAACCTTTGGCGAATGCCGGAGCGGACTACATCGAAACCAGCGGGTGCAAATCCCGCCCCGCAGCAATGCGGAGAAGTCTCTCCACCCTTGTCGCCATCTCCTTTCATAAACTAATCACCTCAAATGGTGACGAATGCCGATGGAACTACATGGCTATTCCCCCTCCTGTCGTGGGTTCGAATCCCACCGGTCCCACCCATCCAATTTCACGGGACCGTAGCTCAGCCTGGTAGAGCAGAGAACGTTTCATCAATCCCTTGTCGTCACCGCCAATTCTATACAACCATGACATCCCAATTCCACATCACCAACGAAGCCGAAGCCATCCTGCCAGCCCGCAACAACGCGGGTAAACCGATCACCGTGATCGGTACGGAAGCGATTCGTTCCGGCTTTGACCAAACCTGCATCGATCAGGCTCTCAACTCGCGCTCCGCTCCAGGCGTGACCGATCTCGTCCTCAATCCCGACGCGCATGCCGGTTACGGTGCCCCGGTGGGCTGCGTGATGGTTTCGCCAACACACATCTATCCAGGCCCTGTGGGTGTGGACATCAAGTGCTCCATGTCGCTGCTGCAGATGAACATCCCTGCCGAGGCGATCGTGGACAAAACGATCCGTCGTCAGCTCATCGACGCCATCTTGCTACGCACTCCGACAGGCGCGGGTCGCGGTCAGCGCGAAGCGAAAAAATCGCGTCGTGTATCCGCCGATCTCGGTGTGCAGGTGTGCACCGAAGGCGCTAGCAAGAGCGTGTGCGAAGCACTCGGCATCCCGCCGGAGTGGGCGCTCCGCTGCGAAGACAGCGCTCACCTCGGCCACGATGGAAACGTCTCCACGCTGAATGAGCGCCTGGACAAGATGCGCTCGTTCAACGGCTTCGCCGGATTTGAAAACAAGATGATGCAGCTCGGCTCCTACGGTGGTGGAAACCACTTCGGTGAATGCGAGGTGGTGCAGCTTGCCGATGATCCAGCGATGCGTCAGACAGCCGAAGCCTTCGGCCTGCAGGACAATCATGTCGCCTTCCTCAGCCACTGCGGATCGCGTGGGTTCGGCAACATCCTGGCGCAGCGTCAGTTCAAGGCGCTGGAAGGCTTCTTCCGCACCTGGGGTCTGTCCTTTCCTGCTGATGACAAGCAGCTCGTCTATGCACCACTCGGTACTCCCGAGGCGGACACGTATCTCGATGACATGGCTCTCGGGGCAAACTTCGCCACCGTGAACCACATGCTCATCAACGCCCTCGTGCTGGAGGCCTTCCAGGAAGTGCTGCCAGGAACAATAGGAAACCTCGTGTACTTCATCAGCCACAACATCGCCCGTCAGGAAGTCGTGGACAACCAGCTCGCCTGGGTTCACCGCAAAGGCGCCACGCGTGCCTTTCCAGGTGGCCACCACGCCCTCAAGGACACCCCCTTCGCCGCCACCGGTCACCCAATCCTGCTGCCGGGAAATCCGCGCGACGGTTCCGTGATCATGGTGGCAAAACCCGATGCCGTGAAAAGCTGCTACAGCGTGAACCATGGCGCTGGTCGCTGCATGGGCCGCAAAGCCGCTGCTCGTACACTCGATCAAAAGAGCGTCGATGCCGACTTCGAAACCCACGACATCCTCTACAACGCCCGCCAGTACCCGATCGACGAAGCCCCAAACGCCTACAAGGATTTCAAAGAAGTCCTCCGCAGCGTCGAAGCCGCCAGTCTGGCCCAGCAGGTGTGCAAACTCAAAGCCCGCTTCGTCATCAAAGACGCGGCGGAGGCGGATGATTGAGCTTATCGAATCCCGGCCTGCGCCAGCAACTCTGGCGCAGGCTTCGCGATGAGAAAATCAAACGGCATGATTCCTTGAGTAGTCACCACTGCGTTCTTCGGCTCCGCATCTGATACCAGCAGCCCGTCTTCCTTTCGAAACCAGGCGTCACCAAAACGTGTGCGATGAAAAACAAAACCATGTCCACACATGAACTGACGAATTTCCATCAAGGACGGAGGCTTGCCGGTGAAGACTGGCTGGGAGGTGACCACACGCAGAGATCTGCCCGCACCACAGACTCCTTCGATCTGCCAGTCGAGGGCGAACTCCTCATTGATGAGGCCGATTCGTTCCAAATATTCCTCCTGCGTGGCGAATCGAGCAGGACCAAATTTCCGCCCGAACTCGCCGGAGTGAGTGGCCTTGATCACTCGCATGCCTGCATCCGCAAGCCATACTTCATGTTCAGAGCCCCGCGTCTGGCCAAAGCCCTGCGGCAGATCCACCAGCTTCAATTCCTGCGCCATAGCCGTTTCCAGAAAGGCAGTGCCGATGCTGTATCCCTACCCGCCGATTCAAACACCCTGATTTGTGCCAGCCAGTCGGCGCGATCAATGGGCTTTTGGCTCTGGAGGTATTCAGCAACGCGCTTGCGGTCCGCCGCGCGCCTTTGCTCAATGGTGACTGCTCCGATGGACATGGGCTGAGCCTATCCGCCCCTCTTTTTTCCGCAATGACCAAATCCACCCCCATCCTCCAAATCTCCGGCGAGTCCGGCGGCGGGCAGCTGCTGCGCTCCTCTCTGTCCATGTCACTCGTCACCGGGCTTCCATTTCGGATGACGAACATCCGTGGCAAGCGGCTGAAGCCGGGGCTGATGCGCCAGCATCTAACCTGCGTGAAAGCGGCGGCAGAAGTGTGCGATGCGAGCATCGATGGCGCTGAACTCGGATCCGTGGAGCTCGTGTTCCATCCTGGGAAAGTCGTGGGAGGCGACTACTCCTTTGCCATCGGCTCCGGCGGCAGCACGACCCTCGTTCTACAGACCCTGCTGCCCGCACTGCTGCATGCTGAAGCTTCGAGCACGCTGCGCATCGAAGGTGGCACGCACAACCCCATGGCTCCTCCGTTCGAATTCATCGAGCAGTGCTATCTGCCAGTGATTCAAAGCATGGGCGTGAAGGCCACCGCCACGCTGGAGCGTCATGGATTCATGCAGGCAGGCGGCGGCGTCATCACGGCAGAAATCAATCCCATCAAGAAATGGAAGAAGCTCAAGCTCATTGAGCGCGGCGATGCCCTGGAGACGTTCGGCCGCGTCATCCATGCGCATCTGCATCGTGACATCGCCGAACGCGAAATCACCACGGCCTCCCACTTGCTGGAATGGCCGTCCGGTCAGATCGAACTGCGCTACGCCAATGACAGCACCGGCCCTGGCAATGCGATCCTCCTCGGCGCCCGGTTTGCCAACGTCTGTGAAATCACCAGCGGTATCGCGCAGCAGGGCAAATCGTCTGAGGCCGTGGCGACAGGTGCGGCAAAAAGTCTGCGCAGCTACCTGGCCTCGTCCGCGCCCGTGGGCGCTCACCTGGCAGATCAACTGCTGCTTCCCATGGCGCTGGCAGGCAGCGGTGTGTTTCACACACTGGCCATCAGCGACCACACACAAACCAACATGGCGCTGATCGAGCAGTTCCTGCCAGTGAAATTCACGGTCGAAGAGCTGGTGCCGGGCGTGAAGCAAATCCGGTGCGGCTGAGGCAGCCTCACTCCATCATTCCGTCCAGGCCTCACGCAGCAGGCGCAGATAGTTGCCGTGCATGATGTTGGCGATGTCCTCGTCTTTGTAGCCGCGCTTTTTGAGCATGGCGGGGATGCAGGAGAGATCGGCGATGGTGTCGAGATCCTCAGGCGTCTGCTCGGTGCCGTAGCCGCCGTCCAGATCGGTGCCGATGCCGCTGTGCAAAGCATTGCCTGCGAGCTGGCAGACGTGGTCAATGTGGTCGCAGATGACTTCGAGTTTGAGGCCCGCTTCCTGCGGCGTCGTTTTGCCACGAACCCAGCCAGGGATCATCATCCAGGCATCAAGAGCTGCGCCAACGACACCACCGCGTTCGATGAGGGCTTTGAGCTGGTCATCGGAAAACTGACGCGGATCAGGAACAAGAGCACGGCAGTTGCTGTGGCTGGCCCAGACAGTACCCTGATGAATATCGAGCGCCTGCCAGAAGCATTCGTCACTGAGGTGGGTCACATCCAAAATCATGCCCAGCCGATCCATTTCCTGGATCAGTTCTTTGCCGCCAGCGGGCAGGGGACCGACCTTGTCATGACCCAGAGCGTACCGACAGATGCCATAGTGCGCCGGCCCCATCGCTCGCAGTCCCTGCTCCCACGCTTTTTCAAGATGCCCCACACTTCGTATGGAGTCCGCACCTTCGAGGCTGAGGATGTAGCCAATCGCTTTTTCGTCATCAGGGATCGAGGTGTTATTCCAAAGCGCCACGATCTCATCGAGCTCACGCAAATTGGTGATCTGGCGCATCTCGCCAGCTTCCTCCATGGCGCGATACCACGAGAGCTGCCCTTGCGTTTCCGCCCAGGCCTGCTCCGCAGACATCCACCCCGCGATGGGAGATGGCCCCGGCATGCAACCCGCAAGCTGCGTTGCCACGCAGATGCCGACCCTGCCACGCCGCATGTCAGGGAAGGCGGTGGTGCCGCGGGCACGGCCTTTGCCGGTCATGCCCGCCTCACGACGGCGAATCTCCTGCACGGAGAGGCGCAGGTCGCGATTGAAACCGCCGAGGGCGTTGAGACTGAGGTCGAGGTGGGCGTCGAAGGTGAGCATGGGAGAGAATGACGGATGAGGAATGCGAAATGACGAATGGAAGCATCATTCTACGCAGTCGAAATCATCTGTCATTCAAAGCGATAGCCCGCTCCGTGCACAGTGCGAATGATTCGCGGCTGAGCCGGGTCTTTTTCGATGCGTTTGCGGAGCTGCGAGATATGCTGGTCCAGCGCACGGCTTTCCGGGAAGTAATCCACGCCCCAGACTTCGTCGGCGAGGGTGTTGCGGTCGATCACCTTGCCCCGGCGCTCATAAAGCAGTCGCAGCACTTTGACATCGCGCGGGCTGAGGGCGAGTTCGATCTTGTCGCGATAGGCGCGCAGTTCCGTGGGGACGATGCGCAGGTCGTCCATGGTGAAATCATCATCCGTCCTGCCGCCGCCACGTGACGCTGTGCGGCGCAGAATGGCGCGGATGCGGGCAATGATCTCCTTCACACCAAAGGGCTTCGTCATATAATCGTCGGCTCCGAGTTCGAGGCCCAGGACCGTGTCGATTTCCTCCGCTTTGGCCGTGAGGAAAAGGATGGGCACTTTTTCATCCTGACGGCGGATCTGCTTGCAGACCTCATAGCCGTTGAGGCCGGGCATCATGACATCCAGGCAGACGAAGTCGGGATTCTCCGCACGGAAAAAATCCACGGCCTGCAGGCCGTCGCTGGCGGGGATGACTGTGTAGCCTTCCATGGTGAGCACTTCGCGCAGCGCATCGCGCGTGTGGTCGTCGTCTTCGGCGATGAGTATTTTGGTCATGACTGGTTGGGGAGGGTGAGAATGAAACGTGCGCCGTCGCGGTAATTAGGACACACCGTGAGCGAACCGCCATGCAATTGTGCCAGTTCGCGCGAGATGGTCAATCCGATGCCAGTTCCACTGACACCTTCGGAAAGGTCGGAGCGGAGGCGTTCAAAGGGCTCGAATACCGTGCGGCGTTTGCCGGAAGGGATGCCGGGGCCGTGATCTTCCACAATGATGCGGGTGTTGCGCTCGTCATGCTCCGTGCGGATCGCGATCCACTTGCCGGCGTTGGCGTATTTATCGACGTTGGAAATGAGATTGCCGAGGATCTGTTCGATCGCATCGGGGTCGGCCAGGACGGTCTCTGGCCCGTTCAGGGTGGTGACGATTTCAAACCCCTTGGTCTCCAGCAGCGGCTTCCAAAATTCCGCAATGCGCGACACCGTTTGATCCAGTGCGAGCAGCTTGGGCTGAATAGTAAGCTTGTCACGCTGCTGGCGGGCGTAGTTGAGTACGTTTTGGATCAGGCGGTCAAGGCGGCAGGTTTCAGCCTCCACGACACCGAGCTGGCGCTTCGCGATGGTATCGCCTTGCGACTCCGCACGATGGGACGCCATTTCAGCATAGAGGCGGATGTTCGTCAGCGGCGTCTTCAGCTCATGAGAGATCTGATTGACGAAAGTCACGCGCTGCTGCGCCACGCGGATTTCACTGGCGCTCTCATGGAAATAGAGCCAGCCGACCACAAAGACGAGTACGATGCCGGAACTCACACCGAGCAGGATCGGAAAGAGGTAGGGCTTTGGGAATTCCTCATTCGCTGGCGTGTAGGCCATCTCCCACTGTGACAGCGGCTCCGAACAGGCGCGGTGAGCAGCCGGAAGCCGTTCAGAACCGGGCAGTCTCTTGCCCCATTCGTGCAGGGGGATGCCTTTGACCGTGGTCAGCATCATGCGGCCGGGAGGGATGGCCATTCCGGGCTGCGGCAGGCGTTGAAAGAGGGAGTTCATCAGCATCTGCGGGTTCAACAGGGCACAACTCAGGCTGCCGTCGGCAAAACGGTGCCAGTACATGAAAACAGAATCCCCCACATGCCAGCCGCTCCAGGACATGGGTGCCTCAGACTGCACCGGCCGGTCGTCAATGTGGTAGCCGAACATCTTGATGTACGTCATCCACTGCGAGGACCGCTGCTGCATGGCTGAAAGCTTGCCTGGAATATAGATACGCTGAAACGGCGGGCCGCCATCCTCCAGGACGGAGACAAATGGCGGCATGCTGTCGGGATTCCTCGTGGATTCCAGAATCCCTTGGATGCGTGCTTTGGCATCGAAAATCTTCCCCGGCTGATATCCGGCCAGGCCTTCAAAGGACTCGATAGGCACAGTTTCGCCATCTCCGGTCACAGACCAGGTCTGGGCGATCCAGGGGTGCGTGGCCAGCCGTTGGGACATCAGACGGGCGGAACCTGTGCTTTGCGCGCCCCACGCATCGAGCCGGTCGGTAAGCTGCCTCATGTCATGCAGGAGGTGCTGATCAGCGGAGCTAAGGCGCTCAGCCAGAATGGCCTGCATGGAGGCGTCGGTGCGCTTCTCCGCATCGCGAATGAGATAGGTTCCCAGCCACGCCAGCAGAGCCAGTGGCAGGATCACCAGAATGATGAACAGGATTGTGGAGCGGCGTTGGAGCATGCGCGAGGCGTATAATTTAGCCTCGCGATTTATCCGGTCACCTAAAAGTTATAAAAACCATAAAAAGAACCGGGGCGAACCTTTTGAGTCCGCCCCGGTGATACACAGGTGTTTCCAACAGCCAGAAGGATAACCCACACAGAAGAAATGTCCGATCAAGAAGTCCGGGCCGATGCCGCGTTCCGTTGATCTGATGCTAGTTTCTCACAGGTGAAAAGAATTGAGTCAGCAGCTTGTGAGCAACTTGTAAGAAAGTTGTAAGCCACCTCTTTTTCCCGGCCTGAGGCAGGGATGAAACCCCACCCCCAAGTGGACATATTTACAACAGGCACTCGGCGATCTGCACCGCGTTCAGCGCCGCCCCTTTGAGGAGCTGATCACCCACGACCCAGAAGGCCAGGCCATTGTCCAGCGCGCAGTCCATACGGATGCGGCCGACAGCACAGTTGTCACGGCCTGCGATGTCCAGCGCCAGCGGGTACTGCTTGGCGGCAGGATCGTCGAGCACATCCAGACCCGGAGCTTTGCTGAGCACCTCGCGTGCAGCTTCAACAGTGATCGGCTTTTCAAACTCAGCACTGATGGCGATGCTGTGCGCACGGAAGACCGGGATGCGCACGCAGGTCACGGACGCACGAAACTTGTCGTGGTGCATGATCTTGCGCCCCTCGTTCTCCATCTTCATCTCTTCCTTGGTGTAACCAGAATCCAGGAAGGAATCCACATGCGGGATCGCATTGAAGGCGATCTGGTGCGGATACACGTGCGGCTTGCTGTCCAGCTTCGCCGCATCCCAGGCACGATTTTGACTGGCCCACTCACGCGACTGGTTCGCCAGTTCCTCGATCGCCTGCGCTCCCGTGCCGGACACAGCCTGGTAGCTGGAGGCAAAGATGCGCTTCACGCCAAACGCCTGATGCAGCGGATACAGCGCCATCAGCGAGATCGCCGTCGTACAGTTCGGGTTCGCGAGGATGCCCTTGTGCGACTTCACGTCGGCAGCGTTGATTTCCGGCACTACCAGCGGGACATTCGGGTCCTGACGGAAGTAGGAAGAATTGTCCACCACCACAGCACCGGCTTTCACCGCATGCGGGGCAAAATCACGCGAGATGCCGCCACCGGCGCTGAACAGCGCGATGTCGATGCCCTGGAACGAATCCGGTGTCAGCTCCTGAATCGTGATGTCCTCGCCCTTGAACTTCAGCTTCTTCCCCGCGCTGCGTGCGGAGGCAAGGAGGGTAAGCTGGCCGACGGGAAACTTGCGCTCTTCCAGGCAACGGATCATCTCCGCGCCCACAGCGCCTGTGGCTCCGACGATCGCGACATTCTTCAGGGTGCTCATGGTAATCTACTAACGATGGGTTGGTTCAAAGGGGCCGCGATAGTAAAGCCTCGCCCGCCGGATGCAAGGCCCGGTAAAGGGACCAAGCGGTGCCCCTCGTCTCCCCCCTCAAAATCGTCCTCGTTCTCCTACTCGCCCTCGATCAAACCACCCCGCCACACGCCTCGCAGTCGTGCCACCCTATCACCTCCTCCCCACAAAATCGTTCTCGTCCTCCTACTCGAACTCGTCCTCGATCAAAACACCCCGCCACACCCTTGCGCCCCCGCTCCCCCCAATATTCCTCCTCCTCCAGCAAAAAGGCCCCGCATCAAGTTTCCGGCTTAAAGCCTCAAGTAACTCCGCCCCCTGCCTCAGCGTCCCCGTATGTAGTACGAGCTTCAGCCCGTCCGGTTCCGGCTCCGACTCTTCGTATTTTAGTCCCGGGTTCGCTTCGCGGCTTCGCAGCAGCCGGTTCCGGAAGATCCTCACTCCGCCACACCCCGCGAGTCAAACCGTCTCCGCTCATACTCCCTCCAAAAAAACTCCCACCTTGACTTCGTGTGAAAAATACACTTTACTTCGTGTGTGAAACACACCTACGAATACCCAAGAGCCGCCCTCACCGTGGACTGCGTCGTCTTTGGCTTCGACAGCAGCGAAGCAGCCCTCCAGGTCCTCCTCATCCGCCGCGGCCTCGCTCCCTTCAAAGACCACTGGGCCCTCCCCGGCGGCTTCGTCCGTGTCGAGGAAACGCTCGACACCGCCGCCCGCCGCGAGCTGGAAGAAGAAACCGGCCTCAAAGACCTCTTCCTCGAGCAGCTCTACACCTTCGGCACCGTCAACCGCGACCCCCGCGAGCGCGTCGTCAGCGTCGCCTACTACGCCCTGACCAAACCCGCCGACCACACCACCGCCGCCTCCACAGACGCCGCCGAAGCCCGCTGGTTCCCCGTTTCAGACATCCCCCCGCTCGCCTTCGACCACTCCGAGATCTTCGCCGCCGCCCTGTCCCGCCTCCGCGGCAAGCTCACCTACCAGCCCGTCGGCTTCGAGCTCCTCCCCCCCAAGTTCACCCTCACCCAGCTCCAGCGCCTCTATGAGAGTGTCCTCGGCACCGACATCGACAAGCGCAACTTTCGCAAAAAAGTCCTCAGCTACGACCTCCTCATCCCCCTCAAAGAACAACACCGCGAAGGCCCCCACCGCCCCGCCCAGCTCTTCCGCTTCGATCCCGTGCGGTATGAACGCCTCAAGAAAAAAGGATTCCTTTTCGAGATATGAAAATCACTTTGCAAATCAGACCCTATGCCGAGCAGGCGCCGGATTGGCCACAATCAGGCCGCCACATCATGGCGCAGTTCGATGCCGAATCGATCATCGTCTATCAAGCCTATCGTCCCTCGATTGCACGTTATGCTGTCGAGCATCAGCGCTTTGGTGGCGAGTTCAGCTTTTGACGAATGAGCTGGATCAAGCCCAACTTTCTATGGATGATGTACCGCTCCGGATGGGCATCCAAAGAAGGTCAGGAGCACATTTTGGCGGTACGCCTGAAGCGCTCCTTCTTGGACGAGGTTCTTGTGGCTTCGGTCGCTTCAACATTCTCTGCCAGCCACCATGCCAGTCACGAAAAGTGGCAGGACGCCGTCGTGCAATCCGACGTCCGCCTTCAGTGGGACCCGGACCATGACCCGAACGGACGTTGTCTTGAAAGACGTGCTGTTCAACTCGGACTGCGTGGAGAGACGCTGCGTCGATTCGGCCAGAATGAGCTTCTCAGCATTGAAGACATCACGCCCTTCGTGATCGAGCAACGGGAGTATTTGAAGGAAGGCTTCAAGGGGCTGCAAACACCCAGCGAGCAGATCTATCGGCCTCATTCAAACACCGCAGCACTTGCAGTTGGCATCGACTTATGACTCAAGAAAAACACATCCTTGGCGGCCTCTACGGCTCACTCGTCGGAGATGCCCTCGGCGTCCCCGTCGAATTCGCATCGCGTGAGAAACGCAAGCTCGACCCTGTGATCGGAATGCGTGGCCATGGCACGCACGGCCAGCCCGCCGGCACTTGGAGTGACGATGGCTCCTTGCTACTCTGCTCCGCCGAAAGCCTGGTCGAGAAAGGCTTCGACCTTCAAGACATGGGCGAACGCTTCCTGCAATGGTTCGAACTTGGACACTGGGCCGCACATGGACTTGTCTTCGACATTGGCAATGCCACCCGTCAGTCTTTGCTTCGCATCCGTCACGGCATCCCGGCTATCGAGGCAGGAGGCCGTGAACCGTACGACAACGGCAATGGCTCGCTCATGCGCATCCTGCCCGTGGCGCTTGCCAATCTCCACCAGGATGAAATCACTTTCATCAGCCGTATCGCGCAGGCTTCAGCCATCACTCACGGCCATGTGCGTTCCCAGATGGCCTGTGTTTTCCACGGGCTCGTAGTCCGCGAACTTATGCAGGAAGCAACACCTCAAACAGCTCTTCAAAAGGCACAGCAGATCTTCCAGCAGCTTTATTCGGACAACGAGGAGCTTGGCACTTTTAGAGACCTACTGCGTCCCGATTTGGCCTCCCAGCCTGAGATTCACATCCATTCGGGCGGCTATGTCATGGAGACACTCACAGCCTCTCTTTGGTGCCTCCTCACCACCGACAATTTTTCCGACTGTGTTCTCAAAACCGTGAATCTCGGTGACGACACCGACACCACCGGCTGTGTCGCCGGAGGTTTGGCGGGTGTGGTCTATGGTCTTGATGCCATCCCTGCCGAATGGCGTCTGGCTCTTCCGCGCCAGAAGGATCTGAGGGAGCTGTTTGCCAAGTTTGAACGGAGCCTTTCTCTCTGGTGAATCGCAACAATCACATGGATCACGACCAGCGCCTCCAGCGTGCCTTGCTCTCGCTTGACGGTCTTTCTGTTGGAGATGCATTTGGGCAGAGCTTCTTCTTTGTAACTACAGTCATCGCTGACCAGCGCTTGGATGGACGCTTCATTCCTCCACCGCCCTGGTTCTTCACAGATGATACCGTGATGGCACTCGCGATTATGCGCAGCTTGCAAGAACACGGAGGCATTGTTCCCGACTTGCTTGCCCTGGAGTTTGCCAAGCAATACACCAAAGAACCTGACCGTGGCTACGGCGGCACCGCGCGTGGAATCTTGCAGGCCATTGGTGAAGGCGTACCATGGAAGGAGGCGGCAGGTCGGGTCTTTGATGGCGAAGGATCCTGCGGCAACGGCGGTGCCATGCGGGCCGCACCGATTGGAGCTTACTTTTCGGACGACCTCCAGCTTCTAATTTCGAATGCCAGAGATTCGGCCAAGGTAACCCATTCACATGAGGATGGTCAGACAGGCGCGATAGCCGTGGCTCTCGCCGCCGCATGGATGGTCACGCAGTACGATGCAACCAAGCCGCAGGGACATGAGATGATCAGGTTTGTGCTCGCCAATCTTCCTCAAACAGAAACATACTGGCGCATCAAAAAAGCACTGACACTGCCTCTTGAGCTTTCGCCGAAAACAGTCGCCCTCATTCTTGGCAATGGCTCACAAGTGATCTCATCTGACACCGTTCCGTTCTGCCTTTGGTGCGCGTGCCGGCATCCGAATGACTATGCAGAAGCTCTCTGGGCGGCGGTTTCAGTCCATGGCGATATGGATACGAACTGCGCCATTGTCGGCAGCCTCGTCTCCCTGGCCACTGGCCGCGATGGCATTCCCGCCGATTGGCTGGCATCACGCGAACTCCTCAATTTAGAATTCAAATGACCCCCGAACAAACCATCCGTACCAGCAAGTTTCTCAGTCTCGTCCTGCGGCATCAACCTGAAACCGCCCACATCACCCTCGACGCCTCTGGCTGGGTGAGTGTGGAAGATTTGCTGGCCGGCTGCGCAAAAGCCCGGCGCAACATCACTCGTGGAGAGCTTGACCACGTCGTCTCCACCAACGCCAAAAAACGCTTCGAGTTCAGCGCCGATGGCACGCTCATCCGCGCCAGTCAGGGACATTCCGTGGAGGTGGATTTGAACTATGAGCCAAAGGAACCGCCTCCAATCCTCTACCACGGCACCGCGACGCGCTTTCTCGAAAGCATACGTGTTCAAGGACTCCTGAAAATGCAGCGTCACCATGTCCACCTGGCCGTGGACACGAAGATGACGATGGAAGTCGGCGCTCGACATGGGAAGCCCGTTCTCCTCACCATCCAAGCGGCAGAGATGCTTCAGGCGGGCCACCCCTTTTACCTCAGCACCAACGGCGTCTGGCTCGTGGATCATGTGCCGGCGGACTTCATTCAATTTCCATGAGCCAGATTAAACCCATCCACTACACCGTAGGAGATGCCACGCGGCCGCCCACCTGGAGACATGTCATCATTGCACACATTTGCAATGACATCGGCCACTGGGGAGCTGGGTTTGTTCTGGCACTGTCAGAACGTTGGCCGCAGCCAGAAATGCAATATCGCCAATGGCATCGTGACGGCATGGAAGGTTCGTCTCCATTTGCCCTCGGTGAGGTGCAGTTTGTTCGCGTGAGCGAAACAACAGTGGTAGCGAACATGATCGGCCAGCAAGGAATACGCGGACATGGCAAGCTCCCTCCAATTCGCTATGAAGCGGTTGATCGAGCCTTGGGTCGAGTGGGCCATGAAGCTTTGCAACTGGGAGCAAGTGTTCACATGCCACGCATCGGCTCTGGTTTGGCGGGAGGCTCTTGGGAGCGTATCGAACCTCTCATTCTCTCCCGTCTCAGTCACCGAGGCATCGCAGCCGTAGTTTACGATTTAAGATGAACACCACCACTCTCTATCGCCCTGTCGGCCCCAAGGAATTGAAACTGATCGAAGACTCCGGCTGGAAAGCCTTTCCACCGCGTTTGCTGGACCAGCCGATCTTCTATCCTGTGATGAATGAGGATTACGCAATTCAGATCGCCCGTGACTGGAACGTGCCCGCCTCGGGTTCGGGTTACGTCACACGCTTCGAGGTCGAAGCCGAATATTCGAGCCGCTTTCAGGAGCAAGTCGTAGGGGGTGCCGTACATCGAGAACTCTGGGTGCCTGCGGAAGAACTGGAAGAGTTCAATCGGCACATCGTCGGTCATATTGAAGTCACTCAATGGTTTGGCAAAACCGATCAAAAGATGACATCATGAAACTTCCATTCTTTGAAAAGCTCGAGTCTTCGCAGACCGTTCTTATTGCAGGCGCTGGCGGCGGCTTCGATGTTTTTGCAGGCTTGCCCCTTTATTTCTGGCTCAGAGATCAGGGGAAAACGGTTCATCTTGCAAATTGGTCGTTTGCAGACCTGTCCCATTGTGAAGATCGTCCCATGCCAGAGATCGCGGTGGTTCGTGGCAACACCTCGGGATCAGTGAGCTACTTTCCAGAACGTTATCTGGCCCAATGGTTGGAATCTCAGGGCTATGACACGCCAGTCCACGCGATTCAGCCAGGCGGTGTTCGCAGCGTGAGTGCTGCTTATAACTGGCTGGCCGAAAGCCTCGCCTTTGACACCCTCATTCTCATGGATGGCGGCACCGATATTTTAATGCGGGGCGACGAATGTGGTCTGGGCACCCCTCAGGAAGATGTTGCCTCACTCGCTGCGGCAAACGCGCTTCCAAAATCCATTCGTAAATTCGTCGTCTGCCTTGGCTTTGGAGTAGATGCCTATCATGGCGTCTGCCATGCTCATTTTCTCGAAAATGCAGCAGCGTTGTCTGTGCGTCAGGGGCACTTGGGAACATGGAGCCTTCTTTGGGACATGCCAGAGATGCAAAAATACGCGCAGGCGGTGGAGTATGTTCATGAACGGATGCCACGTCGTGCCAGCATCGTGAACAGCAGTATCGTCAGTGCCGCAAAAGGCCAGTTTGGCGACATTCACGCCATGGATCGCACACAAGGTTCCAAGCTCTTCATCAACCCACTCATGAGCCAGTATTGGGCTTTTGACCTTGATGCCGTGGCTGGACAAAATCGCTATCTTGATCGGATTCAAACAACAGACACCTACGCCGAGCTTACACAGCGGATCGCCAACTATCACAACCAGCAAAAACTGCGTCCGTGGATGGAGATTCCAATCTAAACCATGAACTCCATCCTCAAAGCCCTCCAAGCCGACATCACCACCCTCGACGTCGATGCCATCGTCAATGCGGCCAATTCCTCCCTCCTCGGCGGTGGAGGCGTGGACGGAGCCATTCATCGTGCCGCAGGCAAAGAGCTGCTGGCCGAATGCCGCCTGCTCAACGGCTGTCGCACCGGCGAGGCCAAAATCACCCGAGGCTACAACCTCAAAGCCCGTCACATCATTCACACCGTCGGCCCCGTCTGGAATGGCGGCAAAAATGCAGAGCGCGAGAAGCTGCGCTCCTGCTATGCCAACTCCCTGCGAATTACCGCAGAGCACCAACTGGCAAGCATCGCCTTACCCTGCATTTCCACCGGCGTTTACCGCTTCCCGGCAGATCAGGCGACGCAGATCGCCGTGGAAGCGGTGCGCGACTTCATCAGCAAACCGTCTTCTCTAAAACAAATCATCTTCTGCTGCTTCGCGGCGGCAGACCGGCAGCGCTACGAAGCCCTGATTCAATAGCCCAAAGCCCCCATGAATCCCAACCCATCCCAAAGCCGAACTTGCGGTTTCCGCCTGTCGTGGTTCGACGCGGTGATTCTCCTGCTCGGAGCGGTCCTGTCAGGGTGGCTCATCAGCCAGTCATTTCCACTCGGATGGATCGTCCCAGCAGCGCTGTTGCACTTCTTCCTCTTCTGCAATGTCTTCCTGGTATGGCGGCGCTGGGAGTTGCTGTGGGCGGTGGCGTTCGTGCTCAATGTCGGCGTACACCTTGTCTTCGGCACACTGGATTTCCTTTCGCCCATGCTGGTACAACTGCCTGTCACCGTGCTGGTCATCACATGGCAAATTCGTTCGCCATGGTATCACGGCGTTTTCGCGGAAAAGTGGAACCCTCGAATGCAGGAGTATCTCAACGCAGAGCTGCCATGAACTCGTCATCGCAAAAGAATGCCATCCTCGGCTGCCTGCTCGGCACGGCTGTGGGAGATGCGCTTGGGCTGCCTGCCGAAAGACTGTCCCGCAAACGTGTCCTTGCGATGAAGCTCGGTGTGCATCATCGCTTCATTTTCGGGCGCGGCATGTTCAGCGATGACACGGAGCATACGCTGTTGCTTGGTGCCACGCTGATCGAGCACAGAAAAAAACCCGCATCCATGCAACGCGCATTCGGCTGGAAGCTGCGCTGGTGGCTCCTGGCGTTGCCCGCAGGCGTCGGTTTGAGCACAGCAAAGGCCATCCTGCGGCTGTGGATCGGATTCCCTGCGGGGAAAGCCGGGGTTCGTTCGGCAGGCAATGGCGCCGCCATGCGCAGCGCGATCATCGGCGTGGTGTATGGCGATGACGCAGCTCAGCGTCAGGAATTTGCACTCGCCGCTTGCCGTCTGACGCACACCGACCCGCGCGCGGAAGAATCCGCCCTTCTGGTCGCAGAGGCTGCTTCCATGGCGGCGTCGAACCTACCCACGCATGAGATTCTGCCCGCCTTGGAAAAACTCATCGTCAGCGACGAGATGAAAACGCGCTTTGCGGCATTGAAGGAGGCAGTAAGCACCCAGAAAAGCGTACAGGACTACGCACTGGAAATCGGCTGCAGCTACGGCGTAAGCGGCTTTGCCCCCAACACCGTGGCGGTGGCACTGTTTGCATGGCTGCGGCATCGCGGTGACTTTGAAACAGCCGTTCGCTCAGTAATCCAGTGCGGCGGCGATACGGACACCGTGGCGGCGATCACAGGAGCCATCTGCGGTGCCGAAACCGGAGAGGCAGGCATCCCGCGTGGATGGATCGACGGCATTTGCGACTGGCCGCGCTCAGTGAATCACATCCGTCGACTAGCAGATGCGCTGGCAGCGAATAATGGCCGTGCTCCTCGATTTTTCTGGCCTGCCGTTCCGATGCGAAACCTGTTCTTTCTTGTGATCGTGATCCTGCACGGCTTCCGTCGCATGTTGCCCCCTTACTGATCGCTACTCATCGCC
This sequence comes from Prosthecobacter sp., assembly GCA_021733925.1. Classification (GTDB taxonomy): domain Bacteria; phylum Verrucomicrobiota; class Verrucomicrobiia; order Verrucomicrobiales; family Verrucomicrobiaceae; genus Prosthecobacter. The sequence continues at coordinate 88,018 of JAIPJY010000006.1, forward strand.
TCCCACATCAGGTGCGTATCGGCAAACATGCGAAAACGGGCGATTTGGCCGTCTCTCAAATCATAGATGTGGGCGACAGCAGCGCGCATGGCTTTACCCGTAGCAGGGGAAGTGCCGCTGTAGTGTCCAAGGACGACAACTCGATCATCGGTCGCGAATATTTCATCTTCCGTGAAGGCGAAGCCCGTCCAGCGTCTGGCATTGGCACGGAAAACATTCTCAATCACAGCTGCGGCCCCGTGCCAGGTGGAGCCGCCGGGGAAACCCGCGCTCTGCTGCCAGACAAGGTCGTCGGTGCAGAGCGCGGTGAAGGCGGCGTCATCGCCCGCGCGCATGGCGCGGTACATTTCGCGGATGGTTTCGAGCGAGGTCATGACGCACGGATGTTACTGAGCGAGGTACCCACCATCCACCTGCAGCGAAGTCCCCGTCATAAACGACGCAGCATCACTGGCCAGGAACAGCACCGGATTGGCGATCTCCTCCGCGCGCCCCATGCGGCCCACGGGGTGCATGTTATGCATGTAGTTGAGCGCCTCTTCGCTGCCACCACCGGTGAAGCGAGTGACCATGTCCGTCTCGATGGCTGCCGGTGCCACGGCATTCACGCGGATGCCCTGCTTGGCGTACTCCAGCGCCGCCGCTTTGGTCAGCCCTTCCACAGCATGCTTGCTCGCCACATAGACGCTCGCACCCGCCATGCCGACCTGTCCAGCGGCGCTGCTGGTGTTGATGATGACGCCACTGCCCTGCCTCAGCATCACAGGAATTTCATGCTTCATGGAGGCAATCACACCCCAGACGTTGATGTCAAAGACCCGGCGGTAGTCGGCCTCCGTGGCATCCACAATCGGGCCGGTAAGCTCAACGCCCGCGTTGTTAAAAGCAACGTCGATGCGGCCATACGCCACCACCGTCTTCGCCACCAGCGCCGCGACATCCGCCTCTACTGCGACGTCCGCTTTCACGAATGTGGCTTCGCCGCCAGCAGCTTTGATTTCGGAAACAACCGCCTGGCCTTCCGCTTCACGGCGGCCGCTGACGACGACTTTGGCCCCGGCTTTGCCAAAGGCGAGAGCACTGACTTTTCCGATGCCACTGGTGGCTCCGGTGATGAGGACAACTTTGTTTTGGAATGAGGTTTGCATGGGAGTGGGATTTTTGGGAGTGAGTTGGGGAGATTGAGTTAAGCTTTGCCGCCGAAGGAGACGTGGTCGTCGAAATCGAGAAAATCGAACCACGTGCCAATGTCTTCACGCGCTGCCCCGCCGGCTTTGGCGATTTGAGCGCTGATGTACTCGCGGCTTTCGTTATCGCTAGGCACGGCAGCTTCACGGAATTCGCTCCAGTGGGCGATCTCGTAGTCGGTGCGTTTGTGCAGGGCGCTCTTCTCGATCCACGCGAACATGTCGGAGTCACCCAGGCCCTTGGCCGCTTCGGCTTTCAGGGCCTCATGGTCGATGCCTGTGAAACTGAGGAACCGCTGATCCAGCGGGCAGTTGTAGTGATACTCGCCGTTCTTGCCCGCGATTTCAGCACGGCATTTGTCGAGCATGCGGGGCAGGAGGACGTAGCCGCCGAGGCGGACGCGTGGGCTGCGTGGGGGACGTTGGGTGAGGTCGATGGACATGGGAGTGGGGATGCTTTTGTTTTGAGTGATTGATGGGAGATCAGGCTGCCAGCGCAGCTTCGAGGAAACCTTTGCTTTTCACTCCGGTGATCGTGTTCACGGGTTGGCCGTTTTTGAAGACGATGAGCGTGGGGATCGCGCGGATGCCGAAGCGGGCCTGGAGATCGGGAAAGGCATCAACGTCCACCTTCGCGATGGTGGCTCGCCCTGCCTGCTCGGTGGCAAGCTGGTCGAGGATGGGCGACATCATTTTGCAGGGGCCGCACCACTCGGCCCAGAAGTCCACAAGGACGGGCTGGTCAGTGCTGGAGAGGGTAGAGTCGAAGGTTTCGGTAGTGAGGGCGATGGGTTTCATAGGAGTAGCAGGGTTAAAAAATAGACCGGTCGGTTTGTTTACGGGCCAAAAGCGATCAGGGCGTCAACAATGTGCGGACAAAATTCAGGGCATCGCGCGGAGGGGTGGCGTCACGGCTGATAGCCGAACGCTGCATGGCTCCATTCCACAAGTCGTGAATAATGATCGCCATTTCGGCAGGGCGCACAGTTTTGGCGATCTTCTTTTTCTCGATCCCTTCCTGCAGCACCTGCTCCAGAATGTGGATCGACTCGCGATTTCCTGCAGCAAGCACCTCACGCATCGGTTCACTCATGTCAGCCACTTCAGCAGCCAGTTTGAGCACGAGGCAGGGGCATTTACCCTTGGTTTCGAGAACACGGCAGATTGTGCCTTCGAAAAAGCTGAGCAGCCGGCGCAGTGGATCGGGCTCAGGTGTGGCGGAGAGCAGCAACTGCGTTTTGTAAGCCGTGGCATCAGCGACGTAGTGCCTCAGCATTTCCACGCCAAACTGCTCCTTGGATTTGAAATGGTGATAAAACGAACCCTTGGGCACTTTCACGGCCTCAAGAATCTCCGTCAGCCCGACCGAATGAAAGCTCTTCTCGAGCATCAGCCCTTCGGCTGCGTCGAGAATGCGTTCTTTGGTCGTTCGTTCGCTCATGATTTTGGAATAAATAGACCAATCGGTCTATTTTGTCAAATGCGTTTTGAATTCTGCCAATCGACCTGCTGGAACGATGAAACGTAGATCTCGCGTGCAGTCACACACCATTGGATGAATCTTCACCCCATGACCCTTACCCATCCACATCTCGAAGTCAGCATAGGCACGCAGCGGCTGCGCTTGTTCGATGACATGCGCCTTCTTCGCGAGTGGTCATGCAGCACGTCGAAATTTGGCATCGGCTTCACAGAAGGAAGCAACAAGACTCCGCTGGGCCGCTTTGTGGTGAAGGAAAAACATGGCGAAGGCGCGGACAGCGGAACCATTTTTAAAGCACGCCAGCCCGTCGGCCACTGGGCTCCCGGAATGGAAACAAAATCCGATCTCGTGCTCACGCGCATCCTCTGGCTGCATGGCACCGAGCCGCGCAATCAGAACACCTTCCAGCGCTACATTTACATCCACGGCACCAACGATGAAAACAGCATCGGCCGCCCCGCCAGCCACGGTTGCATACGCCTGCGGAACCGTGAAGTGACCGAGCTATTTAACCTCGTGCCGGTGGGGACGCCGGTGTGGATCGAGGAATGATCAGTTCAGCAGCCCGAGCGACTTCAGAAACACATCCGTCTTCTGCATGGTGTCATCATAGAGGGCCTTGTTTCTCATGAGGTAGCCGTGGGCTCCTCCCTCGTTGACGTCGAGTTCGCAGCGGTTGCCCGCCTTCAGCATGGCTTCATGGAAGGCCTTGGCTCCGGCGAAAGGCGTGACGGTGTCGCCTGTGCCATGGAAGATGAGTGTTGGCGGGACACCAGGTTGCACATGATGAAGAGGGGACAGTTCCTGCCATCGGTCGCCGATTTTCTCATTGCCGTAACCTTCCTTGGAGGTGTCAATGACGGGAAAGAGCAGCACCAGGGCGTTTGGAATCGGCGAGATTTTGAGGTCGTCGCTGTCTTCGTTCACATTCTCAAAGAGGGCAGTAGCGGCCGCGAGGTGACCACCGGCAGACCCTCCGCTGACGATTATTTTTTGCGGATCGATGCCCAATTTCGCAGCATGCGCACGGATGTAGCGCACAGCGGACCGTGCGTCCTTCACACAGTCGAAAACACTCACGCCTGTCTTCTTGCTGTGAAGCCGGTACTGCATGCTGATGCCGACGAGGCCGAGCTTCGCATAATGCGCTGCAAAGGGGTACATGCGCTGCGGATTGCCGCCTGTCCAGCCGCCGCCATGAATGATCAGGTAGCAGGCACGGCTGTCGCCAGCCTTGAAACCTTCCGGCTCGAAGATGTGCAATTGCAACTCCTTGTCAGCGATCTTCTTGTATGGCTGGATGCGCGTCGGTTTGAGCAGAATGGCCATCTGATCCACCGCATCGGGTGCTTTCGCCTTGGCGGCAGGTTTGACCACCGGGGCCGGACTTTGGGCATAAAGAAATGGGGCAATAAAAAGGAGCGCGAGGCAAAGAGGTTTCATGGCAGGTGGAGTGAACGGCGGCGGCGCAGCCATTTCATCCAAGCGCGGGCGCTCATTCTCTACAGGTCCGGGTCGCCGTTCTTCCGCCGCCAGCTTAGCAGACGGGCGGCCATTTCACTCTTCGTCGCTTGATGCGCGGGATCGGCGCTGAGATCGTGCAGCTCGTTGGGGTCGGACTGCAGATCGAAGAGCTGCTCGCGGCCCGCCTTGGGGTAGAGCACCAATTTCCAGCGCTCATCGCAGATCATGCGCTGCGTGTCGGTGAAAACACCGGTGACAAAATCATGCACGCGGTCGGCTTGATGCCGCAGGAGCGGCGCGAGGCTCTTCGACTGCACGGTGGGAGGGACCGCGATGCCAGTGAGCTCGCAGAGCGTGGGGAAGAGGTCGTTGAGATTGGCGAGTGCGGCGCTGCGCTCGTTTTTCGGCAGGCCGGGGCCGCAGATGATCAGCGGGCTGCGGATGCTGTGCTCATACTCGTTCTGTTTGCCCAGCAGGCCGTGGCTGCCCAGCGCGAGGCCCTGGTCGCTGGTGAAAATGATGATCGTGTCGTCGGGTGCTGGCAGCGCATCGAGGATGCGGCCCAGTTGCGCGTCGAGATCCGTGATCATGGCATAGTAAATGGCCAGTTCCTCGCGCACTTCACTGCGGATGCGCGGCGTCGGCAGCAGCAGTTCATCACGACCGCTGATGTTGCCATGGTCAAAGGGATGCTGCGGCGCGAAATTGGACGGCAGCGGCATTTTCGAGGCTGCGTAGCGATCCTTCATGCCCGCAGGCCACTGACGCGGATCGTGAGGAAAAGCGAAGTTCACATGCAGGAAGAGCGGCTTGCCCACTGGTGCCGCCTGAATCGCATGAATGGCACCATCCGCAATGTGGCGGCTGTTGTCGGGCTGGAGACCGACCCCTTTGCCAAGTTCGGCCTGGTTGTTGTCATCCTTGAAAGTCCAGCCTCGATACCCTGTGAGCGGGCGGCCGCGATCATCGATGTCCGGCTGCGTGACGCTCTTGCCGCCGCCGCTGGAATACAGACCGCTCGTGGTGGTGTAGCCGCGCTGTTTGGGATGGCCGTCGTTGTGCCATTTCCCCGAGTAGCAGGTGTGATAGCCAGCCTTTTGCAGCGTGCCGCCGAGGGTTGCAAGAGAGGGATCAATCGCACCTCCGGGATACTTCGGCAGCGCTTTGAAGGCCAGGTTGCCGGTGAGGATCTGCGCACGGCTCACATGGCAGATGGGATAGCCCGCATAGGCACGGGTGAAAGTAGTGCCGCGAGCGACGAGGCGGTCGAGATTGGGCGTGTCGATGACCCCGTTGCCGAGCGCATGGATCGTATCCGGTCTCTGGTCATCCGCGACGATGAATAGTATGTTCGGCGCAGCGTGGAGGCAGGTGACGAAAGTCAGGAGAAAGAGCAGCGGGCGCATGCAAGGATAACGCTGCAAATCAGCCCTCCCATCAAGCTTTCGGATTGTTGCCCAGCGCAGCCAGAAACACCTCGCGTAAGCGCATGGTGAATTCCGCAGCGCTTTCATCCGGCGGGCTGGCCAGCGGCTCGCCAAGCGTGATGCGCATGCGGATTTTTTTATCCGGCAGATGCCACAGCGGCCAGCCCTTGGAGAGGTAATCACTGTTGGTTTCGATGAACAGCGGCCACACCGGCGCGCTCGACTGGGTGGCGATGATGCCAAGGCCGCCCTGAAGGGTGTTGATGCAGTTTTCCAGCTTCCGCGTGCGTGTTCCTTCCGGGAAAAACAACAGCCGGTCGCCCTGGCGCAGCGCTTCGATGGAATGCTGCAGCATTTTATGCGCGGGTTTATTTGGGATAAAGCCCGCCAGTTTGGCGGCACCACGTAGAAACGGATTGTGCATCAAGGACGCCTTCAAAATGCAGCGCAGGCCGTGGATTTTTGACAGGACGAAGACGGCATCCCAAAGCGCCGGGTGATTGGGCGCGATAATCAGCCCGCCTTTGACATCGTGAAGCGCTTCGAAGCCAATGTATTCACACTCATACACACCACAGGCCCGGAGGAAGGCTAGGAAGACTCGGAAGGCCACACTCAATAGCCACTGGCCCAGAGCCCGTGATTTTTCCACAGGCAGTACCGGCACCAGCGCAGCACCTGCCAGCACAAACAACAAGCCGCCGACGGCCCAATAGACCATGCTCAGCAGCAGCACGACGACATGCCAAATCTGGATGAGCACACGATAGAACATCGGCGCTGGCGCGCATCTTGGTGTTTGCTCTGGGGGTGAATCGTGAATAAGACCGCAACATGCCATCCTCCGCCGACCTAATTCAAGCGCTTTCCTCCCTGCCGCACGGTTCAGAGTTTCGCTTTATCGACGAACTTGTTGAACTTATTCCTGGTGCCTCCGCCAAAGCCGTTTGGAAGCTCAAGGGGGATGAAGAATTTCTCCATGGCCATTTTCCCGGCGCCCCTCTCATGCCCGGTGTGCTGATGATTGAGGCCCTGGCCCAGTTGGGCGGCATTCTCCTTCAAACCCGACCCGGCGAAGCCCCTCTTAAAAACCTCCGCCTCACCGCGGTGCGCCAGATCAAAATTCTCGGCAGCATCACGCCCGGTCAGTCGCTTCACCTCAGCGGCGCACTGCAGGGAGTGCTGGACACCCTCGGACAGGTCAGCGGTGAAATCCGTGATGATGCGGGTAATGTCATCCTCACGGGGGCTGTCACTCTCGCGGGAGAGCGCTGATCACTTTGGCAGACGCAGCATGAAACACGCGCCATCCTTGTGCGTGGAATCCAGCGTGATCGCGCCTCCTAGCGCCGTGGCAAGTCTGCGGCATAAGGCGAGTCCCAGCCCGACACCCGGCGCCGAGTGCGCTGCCTGATCTGCGCTTTTGTGAAAAGGGTGGAAAATCCGCCGCTGCTCGCTGCGTGAGATGCCGCCGCCGTGGTCACGCACTCGCAGCATGGCAAACTTGCCGCTCGTGTCCGCCTCCACATGAATCACCGGCTCTGCCGCACGCGGAGCGGCGTATTTGCAGGCGTTGTCCACGAGATTGAAAAGAATCTGCTCCACCGCTGCAGCGTCTACGTGCAGCTCAGTTTTGCGGTCTGTTTCCGTGGCTTGCACGTGTACCGTCATGCCGCAGTCATCGGCGCGTTGCTGCAGGCGTGGCAGAATGCGGTCCAGCAGCTCACCAATCGTGATGTTCTCGGCTCTCGCCTTTGCACTGCCACGCTCAAGCCTCGCATAGGCGAGCACATTTTCGACGAGATGGCTCAGACGGCTTGCTTCTCCGGTCAACGTGTCGAGATAGGTCTTGCGCTGCGCTTCATCGGTCACCATGCCATCCGCCAGCATCTCGGAGTAAAGACGAAACGTGGTCAGCGGTGTGCGCAGCTCATGCGTCACAGCGGAGACGAAGTCGGCGCGGCGCTCGCTTAGCGCCACGGTGCCGAAAAGTACCAGTCCCACAGCCACCCCGGCGAGTGCGACACATGCAAGAGCGATGCCCAGAGATCTGCGCAGTGGCGTCCAGAACGGCAACGGTGGCAGCTGAATGGCTCCTGGCACCAGCCGCACCGGCAGTGCGGCGAAGCGCAGCGGATCATCATTCGGGCGTGTGCCTGCGGTGGCATTCGCTGCAGGTTGCAGCTTCGCATCTGGAAACAGATCCGTGATCTCACGCAGCAGGGATTCACGCAGTGCAGGCCAGTCCAGCCACACTCCCTGCACCATGCGCACACCATCCACGAAGGCTTCGCGGGTGAGCATGAGATTGCTGCCGAGCCACACTCCCTGAAAGGGTCGCGAACTGTTCGCGGTTGGCGTGTTTTTGGGTGGCGGTTGTGGTGGTGCGCTGGAAGGAGCGGCGGCGGAAGACACATTGCCCAACGAGCGTGCAGCACCACCGTCCATCGGTTCCAAAGCCATCGGTGCGGGAGCCGGTGCGGGTGCAGGAGCCAGCGTCAGAGTTTGCTGCCGAGACAACATTTGCTTGTCATCCATCGACTTTGCAGCCGGTGTAGAGGAAGCGACGAAGCCGGACCCACTGCTTCTGTCTGCCGGTTTCGCGGATTCCTTTTTCAAAGCCTTCGCCGGTGACGGCTTTGGCTCAGCCGCCTTTTCCTTGGAATAGGCCAGCGAGTTGGATCCTTCCTTCATCTTGATCTGAGGCTGCTGTTTCATGGCCTCCTCCGCCTGCAGGTTGACCGCGCGATTGCGCGAGAAATTCTCCGTGGTGCTCAGCACCATCTGCTGGGTCGCCACCTGGCCCTGCTGGGTGTTCCAGGCCGGATTGCGTGGCTGATTGGCATCTTTGGCCTCGGCATCTTTTGAATCGTCAAAATCAAAGCGGGCCACGCAGGCCATCTCAGCGAGAAGCTGGCGATTGAGCACGGTTCCCGGTGCAGGTGCAGTGGGTGACGCACCTGTGCTCTGCCGACGCTGGGCCTGTGGAGCGATCACTTTCATCGGTTTGGCGAGCAGTTCGCGCAACCCGCTCAAGCGTTGCTCACTGCGCGTGAGATCATCCGCATTGATGAACTGCGCCAGCGCCAGGGTGCGCTCGTCGTTTTGCGGTACCTGTGGGGACAAAACCTGGCCGCGTGAATCCATCTGGAAATACAGCATCACATGCTCCGGCACTTCGGCGAGCAGCGGCGATGGCACCAGCACCTCCCCCTTCGCCACATTGTCATAGGCTTTGTTGACCAGCCCTTCCGGCGAATGGAACGGACGAAAATCATAGGGTGGGCGTGCATTTTCGCGAATCATGAGCGCACTCGCCTGGAAATCGAGCCGCCACAACGCCAGCCGCACGCGCTCCTGCTGGTCCGCCTCACGCGCTGCCGTTTCTCGCTCACCTTCCAAAGCTAGCGTGTGCCAGCTCACCCACGCCATCGCCGCGAGCAGCAGCCCGAGGCAGGCGATGAAGGTGATCCAGATGTGCAGCGGTTTGCGCATGGGGTTTGAAATCAGGCAAGCTGGTAGCCTTTGCCGCGTATGGTGACGATCACACGTGGTGACTCGGCGTCATCTCGCAGTTTGTGGCGAAGATTGGCAATGTGCATGTCCACCGTGCGAGTTTCTGTCTGTTGGTTTTCAATGTGCCAGACCCGCTGCAGCAGCTCCTCGCGAGAAACAGGCCTGCCACGATTCAGTGCAAGGTAGCGCAGCACGTCTCGCTCGCGCTCGGAAAGCTCCGCGCTTTCACCATTGTCAAAATTTGCCACGCTCTTCCCGAAATCAATCGTCGCTGCTGTGATCGTGAGCGTTTCACTCACCGGCTGGCGTTCGGGCGCACGGCGCAGCACCGCCTCGACACGGGCGAGCAGTTCCCGCACGCTGAACGGTTTCACCACGTAGTCATCCGCCCCCAGCCGCAGGCCGCGCACACGGTCATTCTCCTCACCGCGTGCCGAGAGGATGATCACCGGCGTGCCGGGGCGCTCTCGGCGCAGGGCTTTCAGGATGTCAAAGCCGCTCGCATGGGGCAGCACCAGATCGAGCAGCATGAGGTCGAAGGTGGAACTCAGGGCCAGTTTCATGCCTTTCTCGCCATCGCCCGCCTCCAGCGTGGTGTGGCCGGCGAACTTGAGCGCATCCAGGACGCCGCGACGGATCGCGGCGTCGTCTTCAACAACGAGGATGGTGGCGGGCATGGCGAAGTTTAAAGGTTCATTTCTCCCACGCGATGCCTTTTTTCTCCGCCTGGGACCGCAGGGCCTTGGTCATGGCGGCGTCGAGGGTGTCGGTCTTGGCGGACTCTTTGCGTTGTGTTGCAACATAGGCCTCACGGTCCTTGTTCAGGGCCAGCACTTGTTTTTGGATCTCCGCCCGTTCTGCGATTTTCTTCTCGAGGTAGGCTTTGCGCTCTTCGACGCTCATCTTCCTCATCTCTTCAGGCAGGTCGGCTTCCTTGACCTTGGTGATGTCGAAGTCCTTCTCCTTGCAGGCATCCACCAAATCCCAGCCGGTGTTGCAATAATTTGCGCTGGCTTTGCTGATGATGCGTTGAACCTGAGCGCCGGATTCGGCCTTGGCGGCTGCGTTGCCATCCTGAGCAACCTGGCGTGCCTTGGCCATTGGTGCATCCTTGCCGTAGGAGACGTAGGTCTTGTTCAGCTCTTCGTTGAGCTTCACGATCTCCTTGTCCTGCGGCGCTTCGATGTGAACGATGGCCTGGTTCTGGTCGATCACGAGGTATTTGCCGTCCGCGAGCAGGGCACCTTGGTTCCAGTGCTCGGCAATGCCCTGGGACTCGCCTCCACAATGGATGGTGTTCACGATGATGCCCTTGGCGATGGCATTCTGGCAGCTTTTTTTGGAATCCACCGGTCCTTGGTTAAAGGGTTCATTGCCAGCGATGAAGATCGCCTTGTACACCTTGGGATTCGCGTCCCAGGCGAGGTCTTTCGTCGCGCGCTGAATCACCGCACCGCAGTATTCGTCACCGCCATTCGTCGTCAGGGCGAAGAGGTCCTCGGACACTTTGTCGAGATCACGGGTGAGCGGCTGGATCTGGCGAATCCAGTTCTCTTCCGCCCGCAGCGAAGATTTGCCATATTCATACAGCGCCACCTGCACGATCGGTGTTTTGCCGTCCTGTTTCGCGGTGATGAATTCATTCACCAATTTCCAGAGCTGGGTTTTCGCCTGCTCGATGAGGCCGTTCATGCTGCCGCTGGTGTCCAGCAGCACGGCGATCTGCACCAGCGGGGTGTCTGTGGCGGTTTCGACTTTGGCGATTTCCGCCACGGGGGCGGGTGGTTGAGCATCTTTGGCGATGGCGAGGCACGCGGACAAGGCCGTGGCGATGAGGATATGCTGTGTTTTCATGGATGTGTTTGTGGATGAGTTGACGGGAGAAACTTCAGCGGATGAGGACCAACTGGCCGCGGTGCTGCAGCAGCAGTTCGCCACGCAGTGCGAGCAGGCCCTGGCGGTTGTCGGCGGCGAGTTCATCGACCAAGCGACCAAATTCTGCGCTGCCGATCTCAATGGTGCGTTCTGGTGCGCGTTCGCTCTTGGCGGCGCTGGCATCCGTCCAGCGATTGTCCTTGTTAAAAAAGGCTCCGGCCTGGCATTGCTGCACGCTGGTGATCTCGATGGCCTGCATTTTGTCATCGAGGAAACGATTGCGGACGTTGAGCTGCTTGGATTCGGCGGCTTTTTGCAAATTGCCCTCCTGAGAGACGGAGCCGACACCACTGCGCATCTTCATCGCCTTGTCGCTGTAGTTGTCGGCGGCCCTGCTGGCATTGGCGGGCGCGGCGGCGAGGGAGGTGCCCTCTTCAGCCAGGAAGGCGGTGTACTCGGTGAGAATGCCAAACTGCGTCGAGAGACGCACAATTTCATTCACCAGCTCCGTCGTGCCACCTGTTGCACCATCGGCACCGAGATCACGGATCGCCTCGCTGAGCACGGCGATCTTATTGCTGGCCCACAGCCGGGCGACAAAGGCGTTTGCGGTGCTCGCCTTGTCGAGGTTGAAAGTGAAGTCGAACTTCCGCTCGCCCTCGGCAGCAGCCCCCGTGAGCTGGAAATGCAGCGGGGACTCGCCGCGATAGGTGCCGGACAGGAGAATCTGTTCTCCCTCAAACACATCGGGCAGGGGAGAGGGGATGAGATCACTCACACGGCTTGGATCATCCGCCCGCACGGCCGGTTTCGTGAGAAGTGGACCGCGCAGGCGGTCAAATACACGGCCCACCTTGACCTCCACATCCTCCTTTGGCAGAACAAACTCCGCGCTGGCGCGGGTTTCGCGGGCGATTCGTGCAAGCAGCGGCGTGTTGACATCCACGCCGACGCCGAAGGTGAACACTCGGCGCTGATGCGGATTCCCCTTGGCCACGGTCTCACGGATCGCTTTCTCGGAGGTCTGGCCGATGGTGGGCAGGCCGTCGGTGAGGAACAGCACGATGGGCAGCATGCCTGCGAGCGGCTTCTGGCGCAGCGCCTCGACGATGGAATCATGGATGTTCGTGCCGCCGCTCACCCGCAGCGCGCTGATGTAGTCGCGGACCTGCTTGGTGGTCTCAGGGGTTTTGATCACCGGCTGCGCGGCGAACATCTCAACTGCCTCATTATAAACGATGAGATTGAAGCCCTCGCCGTCGTTCAGGCCTTCAATGACCTGTAATGCAGCTGCTTTCACCTGATCGAGCTTTGGCCCTGCCATGCTGCCGCTGCGGTCGATGACGAGGGTGACCTCGCGCAGGATCGGTTTCGCATCCGCTTTGGGCTTGGGCGGGGCGATCATGACGAGGAAGTAGCCGCCGCCGATCTTCGGATCGGGGTAGGCAAGCAGCGAGGCGGTCATTTCGTCCTTCGTGTCGCGCAGGAGCGACACCCGGAAAGCCCCCGGGTCCTTGGTCTCGCAGGAGAGGGTGGCGGTGTTGCCATTGGGCTGTTTGGCAGAGATCTCGTGGCTCGGGGAATAGAGCGAGGCGATGCGTGTGGTGGAATGGATGCGCATGGAGAGCTTCCACGGCACCGAATATTCCACCGCTTCCGAGCGCGGCAGGACGTAGTCGAGCCGTGCGCCGTCGGCTTCGAGCAGTTGCTCATAGGTCACGCGCACTTTCTGGGTGCCGTTGGCCGGGACCGGGAACACGCTCGATTTCACGACGGCGTTGCCGACAAACTCCAGCAGCGCCGGATCGCGCGTCTGTGCCACGATGCTGTCGTAGATGCGTCGAGCTTCCTCACGTGGCAGCAGCTTGGCCGTGCCCTCGGAATTGCCGCCCTCAAAGGTAAAGGCCTTCAGCACTGCTCCACTGGGCACCGGGACGAGCAGTTCGGACTCCTGCGGGCGGCCGGTTGGATTGCGCAGGGCGATGTCGAGGGTGGTCGTGGCGATTTGATCGGCGATGTCGATGTGGGCATCGACCTGGGTCACCTGGACCGGCTGAGAGTGAATAATGCGGGTATTGGGGGAAATCCACGCCGGTGGGCGGGAATTCTGCGCAAACAAGGGCGTGGCGAGGAAAAGGGCACAAAGAATCGTCTTCATGCCGCCATGGTGGTTTAGAAGGCGTTCCGCGTCTGTAAACGCACTGTAAAGGGGGGGCGGATCGGGCCCGAAAGCGCCCTGGCCCGGCTGTGCAAACTGGAACTCCCCCTTGCCAAGCTGGGAAGTCCCCCCATATTCGCGCCCCTTTTATGGACATCTTCATTGGAATTCTTACCGTAGTCGAAGTCATCGTCTGCCTTCTGCTCATTCTCGTCGTGCTTATGCAGCGCCCCCGTCAGGAAGGCCTTGGTGCCTCCTTCGGCGACGCCGCCGCCAGCCAGGTCTGGGGTGCGCAAACCACGAACGTGCTGCAGAAGTTCACGGTTTATCTGGCCATCTTTCTTTTTGCTCTCACCATTCTGCTGGCCGTGCTCGTGAGCCGCCACCAGACCGGAACCAAGGCCCCGTCGCTCTTTGGCGATGCCAAGCCTGAGGCCGCAGCCCCTGCCGCGATGACTGAGGATGAGCAGGCTAAGGCCAAGATCATGGAGAAAATCCAGGAAGCTATCAAAGCGGATGAAGCCAAGCCGGGTGAACCAGCCAAGGCAGCTGAGGCCCCCAAGGCTGATGCGAAGAAAGACGCTCCTGCCACCCCTGCTCCTGCAAAGACAGAGCCTGCCAAGGCCCCTGAAGCACCCAAAGCCGCTGCTCCTGCGCCGGCCAAAGCCCCAGCGGCAACTCCGACTCCCCCAGCCGCGCCTGCACCGGCTCCTGCGGCGACGCCAGCTCCGACACCTGCTCCTGCTCCGGCAGATCAGCCGAAGTAAGCGACAACTTGCTTTGAATTTCCACCGAAGGGCACGACGAGAGTCGTGCCCTTTGTTTTTGCTGGTGCCGGAGGCATGTGCATTTCTGATAGTGGGCCGTGGGAAAACGGGCTTCACATCGTGCGTTGGTTCTGCCTACCATCGCACCAACCATGAAACGCTTCCTTTTCATTCTCGCGCTTGCAGCGTCCTGCGTCATTCCGCACTCGTCTTTCGCGGCGGAGCCGCTGCGGGTCTTTATCCATTCTGGGCCGAAGTCGCATGGGCCGGGGGCGCATGATCATCCTTCCTTTCTGCGGGATTGGGTGCCGCTGCTGAATGAGCGTGGTGCCAAGGCGACTGGTGGGGATGCCTTTCCCTCCAAGGAGCAGCTGGATGCAACGGATGTGCTTATTCTGCATCTGGACAACGGGGGTGACATCAAAATCGGGCAGGAGCGGAAGGACTTGCTGGAGTATTTGGCGCGCGGGGGTGGCATTGTGACGATCCACGCTGCGTCTGTTTCCAAAGACCATGACTGGTTCAAGGGCATCATTGGCGGGTCCTGGCACCATGGGCAGACGAAATGGCGGGAGGGGCCGATGCATTTGTACTTCACGGACCATGAGAATCCGATCACCTTAGATGTGTCGAATTTCGCAATGGATGACGAAATTTACTACGACATGGATGTACTGCCGGAGTGCCATATTTTGGCCGGGGCTTATACGCCGAAGCCGGCTGGGGTGCGGAATGAAAAGGCTGCCAAGCGCGCCGCTGAAATTACCAAGGGGGGCAAGGAGGTCAGCATCTATGACATTCAGCCGCAGGTCTGGACTTATGAGAAGGACAACTATCGCTCGTTTGTCAGCATTCCGGGGCACTACTATGCGAACTTCAGCCGGCTGAATTTCCGGGCGCTGCTGCTGAGGGGGATCGCGTGGGCGGGGAAGAGGGAGAATGTGGATGAGCTGTGCAAGCCGGAGGAGCTGGGGGACAATCTGCGGTATGTCGAGGGTGGGCCTACGCGGCCGGAGAAGGCGGCGGAGAAGCTGGAGGTGCATCCGAAGTTTGACATCTCGCTGGTGGCCAGCGAACCGCTGATCAACAAGGTCATGAATGTGGACTGGGACGAGAAGGGGCGGCTGTGGGTGTGTGAGACGCCGGAGTATCCGAACGGGCGGCGTGAGCTGAATGTGGAGAAGTGGAAGGACAGCGGCTCATGGACGAAAAAGTATGATCGTGATCCCATCGACCGCATTTCGATTTTGTCTGACACGAATGGCGATGGGGTGATGGACAAGAAGCATGTGTTTGCGGACAAGCTGGAACTGGTGACGAGCTTTTGTTTTTATAAGAACGGGGTCATTGCCTGTGCGGCGCCGGATATCTGGTTTCTGGAAGACACGGATGGTGATGAGACTGCCGACAAGCGCACGAAGCTTTACACGGGGCTTGGAACGGGAGACACGCATGCGGTGATCAACAACCTGCGCTGGGGTCTGGATGGGTGGGTGTATGCCACGCATGGGTACAGCGCGGGGCATGTGACCTCTCCGGATGGGAAGCTGGATTTTGGGACGGATGGCAGCGGTGTGGTGCGGTTCAAGCCGGATGGCAGCGCGTTTGAGCAGTATGCATCACGCGGTGGGAATACCTGGGGACTGGATATCACCACGGACGGGCAGGTGTTTTTTACGCAGCCGACGAGCGGGAATCATTTCCTGCATGTGGTGCTGCCGGAGTATGTGCTGGCGAAGGGCAAGCTGCCTGGGGTGATGGGTACGAATGGCATGCTGCCGAAGGAGCCGACGTATCCGCTGATGTCATGGCCGGAGCAGGCGTATGTGCAGATCGATCAGGTGGGGAGCTATACGGCTGCGGCAGGTTGCGCCATTTATGAAGGCGGTGCGTGGCCGGCGAAGTGGAATTACAGCTACTTCACCACCGAACCGACGCTGAACATTGTGAGCCACTTCTTCGTGGAGAAAGACGGTGTTACTTACAAGGCGCATCGTGAAGCAGGGAGTGAGAAGACGGAGTTTATTCGGAGCAAGGATTTGTGGTTCAGGCCGATTGAAAATCGCGTGGGGCCGGATGGTGCGCTGTATGTCGTGGATTTTTATAATCAGGCGGTGATTCATAACGACACACGTGGGCCGATTCATGGGCCGGCGAATGCGGCGGTGCGGCCGGACCGTGATCATTATTTTGGGCGCATTTGGAAGGTGCAGCACAAGCAGGCGACGAAGGTGGAGGTGGTCGATCTCAGTCAGAAAAACACGGATCAACTTCTTGAGTTCATTGGCACATCACCCTCTGGCCCAGCGAAAGAGACAGCATTTCGGCTTCTGGAGTCGAAACTGACTTACGCTGAAGCCAAAACTCGAAAATTAGGACTCATAGCGATGATGAACGCCCATAACCGCAGGCTTACTCCGCAAGAAGAGGCTCAGCACATGGCCCTTGCCCGAGTCGTACATGCACTTCGTCCATCCGATACAAAGACGCTGGAGAAGGACGTCCTCATTGATGGCTTGGGAACATTTGGAACGAAAATGCAGCCAGAAGAGCTTTATCTAACGATTGAAGCCGGGCTCAAAACAACAGGAACTTCCAAAGTCGTGACTGAAGCGATGAAGGTGTTTGCTTCTGCGGACAATGATTGGACGCGCTCTGCGGTCATCGCTGCCTGTGTCGACCAAGCATTCCCATGCATTGAAAGTGTACTGGCCAATGCTTCGATGAAAGATGCCGAGGTGTTTGTCACCGCCTTGCTGCCATCCGCACTCCCGGCGAATGCCGACAAACTGGTGGCTGCCTGTGCCAGTGCTGATTCGAAAGCAGATGCGATCAAGATCGCCATCCTCGGAGGCATCGCGCAGCAGTTGAATGAAGCGCCTGCGCTTACGCCGGAGTTGACGGGTGCGTTGAAAAAGCTGCTGGCGCAGCCTGCGCTGGCGGCGGCGGCGTTGCCGCTGGTGGTGAAGTGGGACAGGGCGGGGGTGCTGTCCGCTGAGGTGAAAGGGCAGATTGCACGTCTGACGGCGAAGCTGGAGGACAAGGCTGCGGCTATGGGTGATCGCATTACGGCGGCCAAGGCATTGATCGGTATTGGTGGCGAGGCGAGTGCTTTGGTGGTTGGGGCTTTGAGCCGGTCGGATTCGCCGGGGGCGCTTCAGGCTGCGATCATTGGGGCGATGGATGAGAAGGGGAGTGTCACGGAGCTGGTGGGGAACCTGAACGGGCTGAAGCCCGAACTACGTACCCAAGCCTTTGATGCGATCTTGAAGAGGCCTGAGGCGTCGCTGGCGCTGCTGGGGGCGATTCAGGAGGGGAAGATTGATCCGAAGGAGATTGGGCCGGGGAATATTGCACGGCTGCGGACGCATCCGAACAAGCAGGTGGCGAAGCGGGCGAATGCGATGATCGAAAAGCTGAACCCGAATGCGAAGGCGAAGAATGAGCTTCTGGCGCAGCTGACGCCGGAGGTGGAGAAGCCGGGAGACGCGGTGAAGGGCAAGGCGATGTTTGCTGCAGCCTGTGCTGTGTGTCACAAGCTGGGAGATCTGGGGCTGCGTGATGTGGGGCCGCAGCTCACGGGCATGGGGGCGCATGGTCCGGCGGAGCTGCTGGTGCATATCGTGGATCCGAATCGTGAGGTGGATCCGAGCTTCTGGGCCTGGAACATCACCACGAAGAAGGGTGAGACGCAGGCGGGGGTGATCATCACGGAGAATCAGGCGAGCCTGACGCTGCGCAATCAGGTGGGTGATTTTGAAATCAAGAAGGACGACATCGCCACGCGGGAGAATACACGACGCAGCCTCATGCCGGATGGACTGGATGCGCTGGGTGCGGAGACGCTGAGGGACATCCTGGCCTTCATCTGCGGTGGGGAGCAGAAGTTCCGGGTGATTGATCTGCGCACCGCCTACAACGCTGACAGCCGCGCCGGAATCTTCGCGAAGGAAGATGCGAAGGACCAGACGGTGACGCTGCACAAGTTTGGAAATGTCACTGTGAATGGCGTGCCGTTTTTCGTGATGGACCCTGAGAAATCGCAAACGGGCGCGAGCCTCATCGCGCTCAAAGGTGGTGGCAAAGGCACGGTGGCCGAGAACTTCCCTGAGAAGGTTGAGATCGCCACGAGCGCCACTGCCGTCAGCCTGCACTTCCTTGGCGGGGTCGCTGGCTGGGGCTGGCCTTTCGGCGGTGATAAGGCTCTCGGGCAGCCCGCGATGACGGTGCAGGTTGAATTCGCTGACGGCGACAAGGAAAGCATCGTGCTCAAAAATGGCGAGCACTTCGCCGACTACATCGGCAAGGCCGAAGTGCCGCTGAGTGATGATGCGGGCGACTTCACCCGGCGCGGCCAGCTTCGTTATTTCGCGATCAACTTGAAGAAGAAAGGCGCGCTGAAGAAGATCACGCTGGAGACCAGCGGCAGCATCGTCACGCCCTGCACGGTGGCGATCACCGCGAGCGCCGAGACGGTGAAACAAGGCGAGACGGCTGCCGGGGGGCAGGCCAATTCCAACAAACTTCCATGGAGCCGTCCTAAAGCCTGGGAAGGAAATGCCAGATATTCGGGCGCTGTGGTGGAAGCCGGGCCCAAAGAAGGCGGCAAGGGAGACGGGCCGCTAGTGGCTGTGACGCCGGTGAAGTGGGAGGCTGGGAAGACGAAGGTGCTGGTCATTGGTGGCGGGTCATCGCACAACTTCGCGAAGTTCTTTGGCGAGACGGATGTGGCGACGCTGAAGGCGGCCGGGTTTACGGTGCACTACACGGAGGATCGTGATCAGGCTGCGGCTGAGCTTGCGAATGCGGATGTGGCGGTGATCAGTGTGAACCGGAAGTTTTTTGACACGGCGGTGTATCGCAAGGCGCTGTTTGATTTCGCGGCGGCAGGCAAGGGGATCATCATGCTGCATCCTGGTACGTGGTATGGGTTTGGCGGATGGCCTGAGCTGAATGCGCAGATCGTCGGTGGTGGTGCGCGAGGGCATGACAAGATCCATCCGTTTGAGGTGAAGGCGGTGAAGGCGGATCATCCGATCATGGCGGGTGTGCCGGCGAGCTTCACGGTTGAGGACGAGCTGTACTATGTGAATGCGGAGCCGGATAAGATTCCTGAGGGGACGGCCAAGATCACGGTGCTGGCGGAGACGAGCCCGAGTGACAAGTACAAGGCGGGGCATCCGAGTGTGTGGATCACGGAGCATGCGAAGGCGAAGGTCGTTGGGATCGCGCTGGGGCATGATCAGCGGGTGCATGATCTGAAGCCGTATCAGCAGATCCTCATCAATGCGGTGAAGTGGGCGAGCGGGAAGTAGGGGATGGGAGCGCGCGGGCATGGCGCTCATTCTTCGCGCTGAGCACCTCGAAGGACGAGGTGCTGAGTCTTGTAAACTGAGAACTGAAAACTGAGAATTGTCAATTGCCGGAGCGGGCGGCGCGCTGCTTCGAGCTGTGCGCTGCGAGGACCACGATGGCCTTGCCACCAGATGAGGTTGAGGTCTAAAATGCCCGCATGAAATCCCTCCTGCCATGTCTTCTGGGTCTGATGATCAACATTCTTCCTGCGGCTGATGTGGGCGGGAGATGTGTCACCATGGGGTCGGATGTTGTCTTTCTGACCCGTGATGTGATTGCCAGCGATCTTCATCAAACAGACCGTTATCCCGAGGTTCAATATGATGATGCCGGGCAGCCGGTCGGATTGAAGTGGCTCGCCAAAGATAGCAGCACTGTTTTCAAGACAGAGCTGATGGCGCGCGTGGGTGGGAAAGAGATCCGGCGGTTTGTGTTTTGGAACGAAGGTGGGAACCCCGATGGTGATGGACTGGTGTGCGTCTGGCTGGGGATGCAAGATGTGGCACTTGGAGGTGGAATGGGTTTCCGTCCATTCCTGGTGTTTAATGGTGATGATCAGGTGGGTTCGTGGGAATCCTTTTGTGCGTATGACAAGCAGGATGGTTTCACTGTGGTCCTGGAGATGACCCTCAAGGGCAATGGCGTGATGCACGAGCATGCCACCATTCAAGTCAAAGAAGACGGCCCGGTGCCGCTCCGGCTTGAAAGCGGTGGACGAGGCCAGGAAGAGCCCAAGGTGAAACGATACCATACCGCCAGCACACCCCGATGAAATCCACCGTCATCCAGCAGGTGCCGCTGCGGCTGATCACGGTGAAGGCGCAGTCCTTTCCGGAGGGCATCCGTGCGGCGTGGCAGGAGATCGAGTTGAAACGTGCCATCAAGGGGCGGAAGGCCTATGGCCTGATTTGTACGACGGAGGCGGGCATGGAGTATTGTGCGGGTCTTGTCTCGGATGGAGAACTGGAGGAGCGCGTGACGGGGCTGCCCGTGGTTGAAGTGCCGGGTGGTCCTTGTGCGCGGATCAAGCTGGAGAACTGGAAGAGCAAGCTCGACGAAATCGGTGGGTTGTTTGTGCAGATGGCGGCGGAGCATGAGGTGGATTCTTCACGCCCTGCGATGGAGTTTTATCGTGGTTTTGCGGAGTTGCATTTGCTGCTGCCGGTGAAGGATGAGACTGGTGATTTGGGAAACAGATTTGCGCACAGAGTGCGACCGACAGTTTGTAAAAGATAAAGGCAGACAGGAAGGGCGGTCACTGGGTTTGGGTGGTCTAGGAGCGATGTGTGATCATGGGGCAACTGTGTGGCGGAGCTCTTTGCAGACGCTGCTGGTGGACGAAGTGTGTGACGGACCGTTGGGTTTGCTTCCCGATGCTGATGCCAGGACCCAGGGGAGCACTCGCCAAAGCTCGGCACCCCTGGGCTATGTTACGGAAGGCCGTTGGCCTTCAAGACAGGAGACCGCCACCACATCCAGCGAATTGAGCGCGCGACACGATGGTATTATATAATACTCAATGGTTCATCTGGACGCCGCCGGGCAGGAGGAAGTCCATGAAGAACGATGGGCATTCTTGTTCGTCGGCTCTGGGTGATGGGTGAGCGTTGATCGACAAGGAGTGTCTGTCGTACTTCAGACTTTGAGGAAGATTTGACGACGATGCAGCCACTGGGCGGTGGCGAGCATGAGGGCGAAGGTCAGGGCCGAGGGCAGCCAGTCGTAGGGCGGTGGGGGTGCGGTGGCGAGGCGTTCGCTGATGAGGCGGAAGAAGCCGAAGCCTGAGCAGAGATAGAGTGCGATGGGATTGGCACCCACCCAGAGGAAGGGGGCGAGGCCGCGACGCCAGCGGAGGCCATCGACGATGCCATAAAAGAGTCCGAGGAGGATGGCGCTCCATCCGGCGGCGACGAGGACGAAGCTGGAGGTCCAGAGTTTTTTGATGACGGGGAAGAAGGGATGCCATGCCCAGCCGAGGGCGAGCAGGAGGAGGCCGGTGGCGATCAGGGCGGTCGATTTGCGCAGGGGTGATGAGGCGCCGGTGATCCATTTGCCTGCCAGCAGGCCGAGAAGAGCTGTGGCGATGGCGGGGAGGGTGCTGAGGATGCCTTCGGGATCGTGGTCGCCATCGTATTTGCGGCCTGGCAGCCAGAGGCTGTCGAGGTAGTTGGTGAGGTTCATGCCTTCGGCAAAGTTTCCCGCACCTACACGAGGCACCGGGACAAAGCACAGCAGGAGGAAGTAGCCGATGAGCAGGATGACCGTCGTTATGATCAAGCCGCGCGTGTTTAGAAACAGCGAAAGCAAACCTGCTGCTGCTGAGGCGATGCCGATGCGCTGGAGGACGCCGAGCCAGCGGATTTGATCCCAGCCGTTTTTTACGCCGCCGGAATAAATGATGCCCAGGGCCACCAAGATCACCGCGCGTGCGAGCAGGTGGCGGATGGTCGCGCCTTGGCCATCCCGCGCCACGCGCCGAGGCACCGCGATGGCGAGTGAGACTCCGGCGAGAAAGAGGAAGAGTGGGAAGATGAGATCAAAGAAGTGGAATCCGGCCCAGGGCACGTGGTCGAACTGCGCTGCGATGGTGGTGACGATGGGGGAAGATGGGAAGGTGCGCTGGAGCACTTTTTCGGTCAGCGCCGCGAGTCCGAGAATCCAGCACATGTCGAAGCCGCGGAGGGCGTCCAGGGACAGCAGGCGTGCTGAAGGCGTGGGGGTGGGAATGGAGGACTCAGACATGGGACAAGGCCATATCAGGGATGGGTTTGGCTAGCCATCGCAAAATTCGGGGTGTCTGAAAGCTGGCGGGAACAGGGATGTGCTGGATTGAACCGCAGTGAATGGACGGTCGCAGATTTCTGAGTGAGGAGGTGTGAGGGGGGGAGAAAGGGGGATGTTCTTGCTGAAGACAAGGCGATGGACGTGAGTTCAAATCGAGTTTTGCGGGAGCTGTGTGCAGACACCTTGTGAACGCTGGGTGATGGAAGGCTTCTCGCCTACCTCCGGCAGGCGACATTGAACGTGATCACGTCGCGTGCTTGGTCCGGTGGTTCCCGCTGCACCGCTGCGCGGTTTCGCTCCACCACCGGCTAATTTCTCTGCTCCCTCCGGGAGCCGATGACCATGAAAAAGGGCAGGTCCGAAGACCTGCCCTGAGTGATTCAATGGTGAAGGGAGTGATTACTTCACGATGCCGAGGAGTTCGACTTCGAAGATGAGAGGCACGCCAGGTCCGATTTCACCGCTTGGGCTGCCGCTCTCGCCATAGGCGAGATCTGAGGGGATGACCAAGCGCCACTTGGAGCCGACTGGCATGAGCTGGAGAGCTTCGGTCCAGCCTTTGATGACTTGCTGCAAACCGAAGGTGGCTGGCATGTTGCGCTCGACGGAGCTGTCGAAGACGGTGCCGTTCACGAGGGTGCCGTGGTAGTGCACGCTCACGGAGTCCGTGATTGCGGGCTTGGGTCCGTCGCCAGCCTTGAGGACTTCATACTGGAGGCCGCTCTTGGTGGTGGTGACTTCCTTGCGCTTGCCGTTGGTGGCGAGAAATTTGACACCTTCTTCCTTGGCGGCTTCCATTTTTTGCTTCACGGCTGCCTGCTCGGCGCGTTGTTCTGGCGTCATGTTGGCTTCAGCCTTGGCCTTCATGAAGATCTCGAAGGAGGCCATGGCCGCAGTCAGTTCTTCTTCGGTGTAGGCGGGCTTGGCAGAATCGGGCTGCACGGTTTGTGTGATGCCGGCGATGAGCTTATCGACATCAATCGGGATGCCTTCGCTGGCGAACTGCTGGCCGAGGCCGGTGCCCATGGAGTAGCTGGAGCTTTTCTTGGAGGTGAGAGCGTCTTTGACGCCTTCGGCGAAATCCTTGAGGTCAATTTTCTCCTGCTGCTTGAGGATGGAGGCACCGACGTTTTTTCCGATGAAGTAGCTGACTTTGTCCATGGGGAGGGCGGGGGAGGAGGGAGTTTCGGCCGGCTGAGCGGGTTTGACTTCCTGGGCTTGAGTGAGGGTTGCAGCCGTAAGCGCGGCGCAAAGCAGGGCGATGGTGGGTTTCATAATTGGAGGCGCGGAGACTACCCAGTGCCCGGAGGTGGTCAATGACAGCCTTGGCGGGCCGGGAAAAAGCCGTTTGACCCCGCCCCCCCCTTGAAGCACTGTCGCCGCCCTTCAAACCAGAACCTATATGCCCGCGAAAATCTATACTGAAAAAGACGCCAGCCTTGCACCGCTCAAAGGCAAGACCTGTGCTGTGATCGGCTTCGGCTCCCAAGGCCACGCCCACGCCCTGAACCTTAAAGAGAGCGGCGTCAATGTGATCATCGGCCTCTACCCCGGCAGCAAGAGCCGCGCGGTGGCTGAAGAAAAGGGCCTCAAGGTCTATGACACTGCTGAAGCCGTGAAGAAAGCTGATGTGATCTTCGTGGCCGTGCCGGACACCAAAATCGCTGATGTTTTCGACAAGGACATCAAGCCACACCTGACCAAGGGCAAGACCCTGCTGTTCAGCCACGGCTTCGCCATTCACTTCAAGACGATCACCGTTCCAACGGACGTGAACGTGATCATGGTCGCGCCGAAAGGCCCCGGCCACATCGTGCGCCGCCAGTACACCGAAGGCAAAGGCGTCCCCGCCCTCATCGCCATCTATCAGAACGCTGACAAGCAGGCGAAGAAGATCGCTCTTGCCTGGGCGCACGGCATCGGCGGCACCCGTGGCGGTGTGCTCGAAACGACTTTCAAGGAAGAAACCGAAACCGATCTCTTCGGCGAGCAGACCGTGCTTTGCGGCGGCGCCAGCGCGCTGGTGCAGGCCGGCTTTGAAGTGCTGGTGGAAGCTGGCTACGCTCCTGAGATGGCCTACTTCGAGTGCTTGCACGAATTGAAGCTCATCGTCGATCTGATGAACGAGTCCGGCATCGCTGGCATGCGTTTCTCCATCTCCGAAACCGCCAAGTGGGGCGACGTGAAGGTGGGTCCGAAAATCATCGACAAGTCGGTGAAGAAGCGCATGAAGGAAGCCCTCAAGGACATCCAGTCCGGCAAGTTTGCCAAGGAGTGGATCCGCGAGACGAAGACCGGCTACAAGAAGTTCAACAAGCTGCTCAAGGACGGCGAGAAGCACCCGATCGAGAAGACCGGTGCGCGCCTCCGCAACCTGATGCCGTGGATCAAGAAGCGCGATATCAAGGGCCAGCAGGCGAGCTACTCGTAAGAGGTGGTGGAAGGCGGTGCCGCTAGAGGGATCGTCAATGAATCAAGAAAGGCGCGGACTGGAAACGGTCCGCGCTTTTTTTTGTGGCGTTTTCGGCACCGGTCGCTTTCGAATGTCTCGTGGTATCTGTAAGCAGTCCTGCCAGCGGAAAGCGGTAGCTGCGCTCGTTCCTCGCTACGCGACCGCAGTCCATATCAAGCCATCGCCAGCTGGATTCGGAAATGAGTTTTGGGAATCGCTATTGAAGCAAGGCTCAGGTGCCGGCTTGAACGACTTTGGAGTGGCCGAGCTTGGCCTCGGGGGTCTTGAAGCACATGGCGATGGTGAAGGTGACGATGGTGCCGAAGAGGATGCGCCAGGGGAACTCGATCTCGACCATCCAATCAGGACGGGGAATGCCGCCTTGCATGCCGAGGGAGGCCATGAGGCCTTTGTCGAGGCCGCTGAGGTAGCCGACGACGATGAAGCCGGCGAGCATGGCGATGCCGTTGCCGAAATCGTTGCCACGGGTGTTGGTGAAGAGTCCGACCATGAAGACGCCGAGCAGGGAGCCGTAGGTGTAGCCGAAGACGCCGAGAATGATGGGGATGATGCGCAGCGAGGGATTGTGCGCCTTCACCCACGCGGTGCCGAGCGCGACGGTGATGAGCAGGACGGCGAAGAGGACGGTGCCAAAGCGCAAGATGCGGACCTTGCCTTTTTCGGTGTCGGGCTCGCCGAACCAGCGGAAGTGGAAGTCGCGCACGTAGCTGGTGGCGAGGGAATTGAGGGCGGTGCTGAGCGAGCCCATGGCGGTGGCGAGAACACCTGCGACGACGAGGCCACGCAGGCCTGAGGGCATGGAGGTGAGGATGAAAAACGGAAACACCTGGCTGCTGTCGGGTGTGCCTTTGACGTTCTTTGGCAGGAGGATCTCGGGATGCTGCTGGTAAAAGACGAAGAGGAGGATGCCGATGCTGAGCACCATGAAATTGACGGGGATGTCGGCGATGCCGGAAAGAATGGTGGCGACTCCGCTCTGGCGTTTGTTCTTGGCGGTGAGCATGCGCTGCACCATGTCCTGGTCCGTGCCATGGGTGGCGAGGGTGACGAAGGTGGAGCCGAGGAAGGCCGTCCACATGGTGTATTCGGTTTCGAGGATGCCTTTGATCCAGCCCCAGGCACCGGAGTAATGCGGGTCCGGTCTGCCCCAGTCAATGACGGCGGGTTTCAAAATGGCGGCGTTTAATGCGGACCAGCCGCCGGTGTGTTCAAGCAGATGCCAGAGAGCAAAGCCGAGGGCGGAAAAGAGAATGACGACTTGAATGACATCGGTCCAGATCACGGCGCGAATGCCGCCGAGGGCGGTGTAAATGGATGTCAGCACGGTGATGGCGACCAAGGCGGCGGCATAGAGCCAGAACTCGTCCATGGGTGTGATGGCGGGATTGATAAAGACCCTCCAACCAAGGACGAGGAGCACGGTGGGGACCCAGAGACGAGAGCCGCTGGCCAGGAGGCGTGTGACGAGGAAGACGGCGGAGGCGCGGCGGCGTGTCTTGGGGCCGAAGCGTGCCTCAAGGAATTCATACACGCTGACGACGCCATGGCGGTAGTAGGCCGGGATGAAAACGGCGCTGACGACAACGCGGGCGAGGAGGTAGCCCGCCATGAGCTGGATGTAGGTGTAGTTGCGCAGGGCGTAGCCTTCGCCGGGAGCGCCGAAGAATGTGCCAGCGCTGATCTCTGCGGCGAGGATGGAGGCGAGGACGGCCCACCACGCGATTTGACGATCGCCCAGCGTGAAGCCTTCCATGCTGCCGCTTTTGCTGCGCTGCGACAGACCGATGCTGATGATCAGGGCGAAGTAACCGAGGATGACGATCGCGTCGAGGAGGTAAGGCATGGCGTGTGTGGAGCGAAGTCTCGGTGCAAAGCACCACACACGTCAAGCACACAGCCTGCGGCGGTCAAAACTTGGTGGTCAGCGGGACAAGCGCCCGCTGTGCCTCACTTGGTGACGACGTTGGTCTCGAGTTTCGGCAGTGCGCGCACGATGACGCGTTCTTGGACGGAGGTGCCGCGCGGTGACACGAGGGTGATTTCCTCATAGACCTTGCCGATGTCTTTGTTAGTGAGCGGATGGTGAATGAGCCTGCGGGTAGCGACCGTGGTGTCACCCAAAGCTTTCACCGTGACTCCTCCAGTCGGGGTAGGGCTGGCGGCGCGGACTGTCTCAGTTCTGGGGCTGGCGCACTGGGTGAGAAGCAGCGCTGTGGATGCACAAAAGGCGGAGAGACAAAGGGTACGGAAGCGGGTTTTCATGGGTGGTTGTTGTCTTTGAGTCAGCAAGCTGACAGTCCCCTTATTGGATTCGGGCGCCCGGGAGGTGTTCAAAGTTTAGAAGTTCTGCATTAGTCAATTTCATCTGTGAGAGCGCGGTCTGACCGGATTTTAGTCTTGCTTCACCCTCCCCCCATCAGCATTATCCTGCCACGCTCATGCATGAAATGCGCCTATACTTGGTGATGTCAGCTGTCGGCCTGCTGCCGTGGGCTGGATTGAGAGCCCAGTCGCAGAAGGCGGATGTGGAGCAGGAGACGGGGCGGTTGCTCGCTCTGCATCAGCATTATCAAAGTGCTGCGGCCATGTCTGCCCAGGGGAGGCTGGTCGAGGCGGAGGCAAAAATGCGTGAGATTGTTTCCACCTGCCATGAGGTGTTTGGCAAAGAACATCCGGACACCTTGGTCAGTCGGAGTGATCTGGCAGCCACGCTGGCTGAGCAGGGCAAGTATGCCGAGGCGGAAAAAGAAAACCGTGCGGTGCTGGTCATTCGCCAGCAGGTGCTCGGCAAAGAACATCCTGACACGCTGCTGAGCCGGAACAATCTGGCGGCCTCGCTGCAGGAACAGGGGCGGCATGGCGAAGCGGTGCGTGAGTACCGAGCTGTGCTGGCTGTGCGGCAGCGGGTGGTCGGAGCAGAGCATTCGGACACGCTGGACAGCCGCAACAACCTGGCGACGGCGCTGAATGACCAAGGCAGGCATGCCGAGGCTGAAAAAGAGCACCGGGCGGTGCTGGCGCTGCGAGAGCGGCTGCTCGGTGTGAAGCATCCCAAGACCCTGGCGAGCCGGAACAATCTGGCGGCGGTGCTTCAGGAGCAGGAGCGCCATGCGGAGGCGGAGAAGGAGCATCGCGCTGTACTGGCACTTCGTGAGAAAGTGCTGGGAGCGAAGCATGCGGATGTTTTTTTGAGCTGTTTCAATCTGGCTTTGTGCATCGAGGCGCAGTCCAGGTATCAGGAAGCGCTGGTTTTGATGGAGCGTGCCGGGGCGGGATTTAGGAAGAGCCTGGGAGCGGGGCATCCGTACACTCAAGCGGCGGAGGAGTGTCGGCTGCGGATTGCGGCGGAGATTTCCAAATAAATCGCGGTCATGCAGTCCATTGGCCTGCAAAAGCTCTCGCGCCTTGACTGGTACTCGTTAACATCGGCCCCGAATGTCTGCCGTCACCTTCGTCAAAGAACTGCGTCATAACTGGAAGACCATCGGTGCGGTGGCGCCCTCCAGTACGGCGCTGGCAGAGCGCATGATGGAGTCTGCGGGAGTCTGGCAGTCCAAACGCATTCTCGAGCTTGGACCTGGCACAGGTGCTTTTACCGGAGCCATTGCTGATGCGATGCCGCATGATGCGGATTATGTGGGCATTGAGCTGATCGACACCTTTGTGCAGCAACTGCGGCCACGGTTTCCGAAGATGCGCTTTGAATGCGCGGGAGCGCAGGAGTTTGATTTCAGCCAGGTGCTGCCTGAGGGAGAAAAATTTGATACGATCGTGAGCGGCCTGCCGTGGACGGCTTTTCCGCGCGGATTGCAGGAGGCTATTTTGAACAATGTGCTGCCGCATCTGGCCCCGGGCGGGTGCTTTGCCACCTTTGCCTACTGGGGTTTTCACAAGCTGCCCGGTGGCAGGCAGTTTCGTGCGCTGCTGCATGAGATGACGCATGGCGTGGAGACCAGCCGCATCGTGTGGGGCAATGTGCCGCCGGCGTTTGTGTATCTGGCGAGGAAAAAGTGAGCGGGCTCACTTCGCTTTCTTCTTTTTGCCTTTGCCCTTTTTCTTGGGTGCTGCGGAGGTCTTTGGCTCGTTTTTCGTGGGCATCGGGGCTTTGATGGCTTCGCGCCAAGCGATCATTTTTGCGTGGAGTTCTTTGGCTTTTTCAGGCTGCTCGGTGGCGAGGTTCTTTTGCTCGCCGATGTCGTCCTTGAGGTTGTACAATTCGAGACGGCCGTCTTCGAAGAACTCCATGAGCTTCCAGTCGCCTGCTTCGATGAGGCCGACGGGGGTGGTGCGCCAGGTGCCTTCGCCTGCGCCGAGATAACCGGGGAAGTGCTGGTAGATCGCGTCGCGTTTCAAGCTGGCTGTGGCATCGCGAAAGATGGGGACGAGGCTCTCGCCATCGAGGGGCTGATTTGCGGGTGGTGCTGCTTTGCCGATGTCGGCAAAGGTGGGGTACATGTCCACGTGGATGGTGGGGACGTCGCTGCTGGAGCCGGGCTTGGTGACACCGGGCCAGCGGACGATGAAGGGGACGCGGGTGCCGCCTTCATAGAGGCTGCCTTTGCCGCTTCGGAGCGGGGCGTTGTCGGTGATGTCGCCGCCTTTTTTGATGCCTTCGCGGGCGTAGCCACCGACGCCGCCGTTGTCGCTGGTAAAAATGAGGACGGTGTTGTCGGCGAGTTTGAGTTCGTCGAGTGTGGCCATGACGCGGCCGACGCTTTCGTCCACGCTGGCGATCATGGCTGCGTAGACCGGGCTGTGATGGCCGCCGACGGGGGGCTTGTCTTTGAAGCGGGCGGTGATTTCATCTTTGGCATCGTGCGGGGAATGAACACCGAAATGAGGGAGGTAGAGGAAGAAGGGGGCGTCTTTGTGGCGGTGGATGAAATCGACGGCTTTGTCGGTTAGGAAGTCGGCGAGGTATTCGCCTTTTGGGTACTCGACCGGTGGCTGCGTTTTGAAATCGAAGTGCTTGCCCATGGAGACGATGGCTTCGTCAAAGCCGCGTTGTCCGGGGTGGTATTCACCGCTTTGTCCGAGGTGCCACTTGCCGAACATGCCGGTGGCGTAGCCGGCCTGCTTCATGGTTTGAGCGATGGTGATTTTCTCCAGAGGGAGATTCTCAGCATTGTCCACCGGGCGCAGAGGGCGTGACTCCCACTCAAAACGCCCGATGCCGCCGACGGTGTAGATGCCGGTGCGTGGGGCGTACTGTCCGCTCATCAGGGCGGCGCGGGTGGGCTGGCAGTTTTGACACTGGTGAAAGCGGGTCAGCTTCATGCCTTGGGCGGCCAGTTTGTCGATGTTGGGGGTCTCGTAGTATTTGGAGCCGAAGCAGGCGACGTCGGTGTAGCCGAGGTCATCGGCGAGGATGAAGACGATGTTCGGTGCACGGTCTGCGGCACGCAGGGAGAGGGTGAGGAGGAAGAGGCCGAGCAGGTGCTTCATGCGCCCCTGAACGACTTGGCTGGCAGCGAGATTGCATGATTTCAGCATCGACAGCCGCGAGCGAAGCCGCTTTGATCGGCCCATGTTCCGGTTTCTCCTGATCCTTCCACTTCTGACCGCGCTCAGCTTTGCTGCTGATGTTGTCATCAAGCCTGGCGTGCGTTCGCCCATCTCCTTTAAAGTCTCGCCGGAGGTGTCTGACAATGCGCAGATCAAGATGCGCATGCATGCGGCGGAGACACCGCCGCCGTATGACGTGAGCCTGGAGAAGTTCGACATCATTGTGCCGAAGAAGTACAAGAAGGGGGATCCGCATGGACTTTTCATCTGGGTGAGTCCGAGCAATGCTCCTTCCATCTCGCCTGAGTGGGAGGCGGTGCTGGCTGAGAAGAAGCTGATCTTTGTGGGAGCGCACAATTCCGGGAACAACCGCGAAGTCTTCGCCCGGATGCGCATGGCGGTGGATGCCAATGACAACATGCGGGAGCTTTACGACATCGATGACAAGCGCGTCTATGTGTCGGGCTTCTCCGGCGGTGGTCGTGTGGCCAGCATGCTTGGGGTGACGTATGCGGACATGTTCACCGGCACCATTGCGTTCATGGGCACCAATTTTTACACGGACATCGTCACTCTCGACAAGACCGAGGTGTTTGAGGCGCGGTATATTCCGCATGAGGAGATCGCCGCGCTGGCCAAGGCGGAGTGCCGCTATGTGCTGGTGACGGGAGAGAAGGACTTCAATCTCAAGAACACGAGCGCCGTGTTTGAAAACGGGTTCAAGAAGGAAGGATTTAAGGCGGTGGAGTTGATGAATGTGCCGGGGCAAGGGCATCAGCCGCCGAAAGGGGAGTGGCTGAAGAAGGCGATTGAGTTTCTGGATGCGGGCACGACGGTGAAGAAGTGATGTTTGGAGTAGCTTCGGTTGAGCGCACGGGTGGTGGTTTTGGAGCGTTGGTAATACAGGCAGCAGCGGTGGTGCGTTGAAGACGCTGCTGGTGAGCGCGGTGCGCGTAGAATGCGCTGCGTTTGCTTCCCGGATGTTGACGGCGTGTTTACCAGGGAAGCACTCGCTATCGCTCGGCATCCCTTCGCTATGATGCGGAAGGCCTTTGGCCTTCAAGACAGGGATCTCAGTCCATGGGGCAAGTCTTCATCATCATGGAGGCTGCTTCGGCGTGATCCCTTTTGTTTTTTCCTCCCTCGTCTGAACAGGGCTACTGCTTGGATGGGACGGGCCGAGGGTCCGCAGGCAATGAGTGCCAGTTCATTTGCGGAACCGCCTTCAGTTCCACCCACTGCTGAGAGCCCAGCTTTTTCCATTCCAGTTCCACGACGGCCCAGATATGGGTTTCCCACGGAATGCTTGTGCGCAATTCCTTGGCAAAAGCGGTGTCTTTCTCAAGGAATGCGTGGCCCTGAAAAGAGTTGGGAGGCGCAGGTTCGATGCGGAAGCAGTCCTTGAGGGCAAGGTCGGGGACCCCGTCCTCAAAGTAGTGCTGGCGCTGGATTCCCACATGAAAGCGCACGGGCTCTTTTTGGTAGGTCTGGCAGAATTTTTCCAGCAGCCGGTCTTTGAACTCCACGAAGGGCAGCCAGTCCACCTTGAAGCCATCTGGTTTCTCTTCCAGCAACACTGGTACCGAAAATTTCCACGCTTTGCTTTCCAGGTTCAAGATGCAGTGGCGTCCAGCACCCCCTGCAGGATTCGGGTCCTGTCTCACGAACTGAATGCGATCCACGATCACAGGTCCCACGGGGGCTTGTTTGTAGTAACGTTCCATGAGCGGCTTCATGGCGTCCGCGTGCAGCGCAGGCGCTCCTCCACTGTGGTGGTCGCCAGGAATTTTTTCAGGGCCTTTACCGCAGCCTCGGCCTCCTTGGGAATCTCTTCTTCGTCAGCCGCCTTGGGCTTGAGAGTTGTCGGGGATTGAGGGGTGGCTGACCAGAGCGAGATGGTGGTCGCCGTAAGAAGAAGGATGACGAATTTTCGCATGCCTGATACTTTGACGGGGCATGGGCTGGACCGCCAGATGATTTATTGGGGAATTAGGCTGACGCGTTGGACCTTGCGTGGTTGTGCCTTGGCACTGGGGAGAGGCTGCTCGACATGAGGAGGTGATGTGGGGGAAGGTGGTTATTGGGAAGCTTGTTGGCTGTGGGTGCGGCGAGAGCGGTGCTGAAGCACCGCATTGATTCGCTGCGCTCACCCTTCGGGCAGCCTGCGGCTGTCTACCTCCGCTGCGCTCCGGTTCCGGGGACGCTGGCGCGAGTTTTCCTCCGCATTGGTGTGGCGGGGGCTTTTGTGGCGGGTTGCGAATGGAGGAATTTAATCCTTCCGCTTTAGCTGGGGGAAGAGGATGACGTCGCGGATGCTTTCGGCGCCGGTGAGCATCATGATGAGGCGGTCGATGCCGATGCCGATGCCGCCGGCGGGGGGCATGCCGTGTTCGAGGGCGAGGATGAACTCTTCGTCGATTTTTTGCGTTTCTTCACCGGCCTGATGCTCCAGGCGCTCGCGCTGGACGATGGGGTTGTTCAGTTCGGAGTAACCGGGGCTGATTTCCTGGCCGTTGATGATGAGTTCATAGACGTCGACGATGGAGTCGTCTGTGGCGTTTTGTTTGGCCAGGGGCACGAGTTCTTTCGGGCAGTGGGTGACGTAGAGGGGATCGAACTGCTTGGCTTCGATGAGGCGCTCGAAGACGTGCTGGGTGACTTCGTAGTCTTCGAAGTTGGCTCCGATTTCGACGCCGAGTTCCTTGGCGCGGGCTTTGCGTTCCTCGGGAGTGTACTCGTACCATTTTGGATCGACGCCTTTGAGGAGGTCGGTGTAGCGAGTGCGCTTCCATGGACGGGAGAGGTCAATGGATTTGGTGACGGTGCCTTCTTCGTCCTTGTGCTCGATCTTGAGACCGCCGCAGAAGTTTTCGGCGAGGTGGCAGATCATGCCTTCGACGAGGTCGGCCATCTTCTCGAAGTCGGCGTAGGCCCAGTAGGCTTCGAGCATGGTGAACTCGGGATTGTGACGACGGCTGAGGCCTTCGTTGCGGAAGTTGCGGTTCAATTCAAAAATCTGCGTGAACCCGGCGACGAGGAGGCGCTTCAAATAGAGCTCGGGCGCGATGCGCAGGAACATCTGCTGGTCGAGCGCGTGGAAGAAGGTCTCGAAGGGCTTGGCTGCGGCGCCACCGGGGACGTCCTGCATCATGGGTGTTTCGACTTCGAGGAAACCGCGCTCCTGCATGTAGCTGCGGATGGCGGCGACCATCTTGCTGCGGGTCACGAAGATCTCGCGGCTGCGGTCATTGGAAATGAGGTCGAGGTAGCGCTGGCGGTACTTGATCTCCTTGTCGGTGACGCCGTGCCATTTGTCAGGCAGGGGGCGCAGGGCCTTGGAGAGGGGGGTGAGTTTTTTGACGTGGATGGAGTTTTCGCCGCGCTTGGTGATGAAGGTGAAGCCTTCCACGCCGACGAAGTCGCCGATGTCGATGAGCTGATTGAACTGGACGTAGGCTTCGTCGCCGACGTCGCCTTTGCTCAGGTAGCACTGCATGCGGCCGGAGATGTCGCCGATGTCAAAGAAGGTGGCCTTGCCCATCTCGCGGCGGGAGAGCACGCGGCCAGCGACGTTCACCTGAAGTTCTTCGAAGTTGGACTTCATCTGTTCTTTCAGCGCGCCGGGCTGATGGGTGGTGTCAAAGCGACCGCCGAAGGGGTCGAGTCCGGCCTTCACCAGTCCGTCGAGTTTTTCGCGGCGGAATTGGAGGAGTTCGGACTCGGAATGTTCTGGGGCTGCGGGCGTCGGTTGCATGGTCGTACGGATGAGTGGGCCGTGTTCATAGCCGTTTCCGGGAGGTTTGCCACTGCAAATGCCGCCGTGGCTTTGGAGAGGGCAGGGCGTACGCATGAAGCGGCCAACGAAGGAATAGCGTCTTATCCGAAGGACAAAAAGGACGGGAGTGACAGAACGGACACCCTGTTCGATGACAGCCAGACGTTTTACTGCTGTTTTTTTTATGCGCAGATGCTGTGAAGATTGCCAGACCTCGTCAGGAATGCCAGAATCGTCTCCCATGAGAGCGCTGCATGCTATTTTTCTGTCCCTCTTCGTCTTCGCCAGCCTTGCACAAGGCCAGCAAAAGGAATGGCCTGAGGTGGAGAAATTTGCTGCTTCCATCACCAATGTGCTTTGGGATCTGCGTGGCACCAACTCGCTCAAGCACCTGCGGTACGATGGTAAAGACATCTTCCCGGTGACGGGGAATGGCATGAATCAGAATCCGTACAAGGAGCATGCCTTTGTTGATGTCGGGGTCTTCCAGCTCGTTTTCAGCGACACCCGCGCGGCATGGTATTTTGTGAGCGACGACTTAAAGCTCATCACGCCGGTCAACATCAGTGAAATGGTGGAGTTCAAGGCTGAGGCAGGGACTGCCATCAAACCGGTGAAAAATTTTCCGCAGGACATTCAGAATGTCGTTTGGGTGGGAAGGAATCAGCAGGCGGAACTCAAGATGCGCTGGAACGGGAAGGAACTTGAAGTGGGCGCGAAGAAGGATGCCTGGATCGTGCAGAAGGTGGATGCGGTTGTGGCCAATCGACGTGTGTTGGAAGCTGGCGGCGAAAACAACGCCTTGTTCTGGCTGGCTTTTTCCGAGGATGGTACCGAAGCCACGTGGCTGAAGGTTGACAACATTTATGGCGGTCATGCCCGGGGGAGTCCTGGCAAGGCATCGCTGACTGCCGCAGCAACCGGGCTCTCACCTCAGCTCAATGATCTGGCCAACCATGCCGAAGACCTGATGAACGCAGGAGATAAAATGCGTGCAGCGACGCTTTTGCGTGAACTGGAACGCAAAAGCGCCGACAACAAGGAGGCACTCAAAAAACTGCAAGTCCGTTTCAAGGCGCTGAAGTGAGAGGAAGGGATAATGAATGGCGCGCGTTCAGGCTCGCCGTCGTAGATTTGGAGTGAAAGAAATTCCTGTGAAGCAGGCATGCTTCGGGGCTTGTTGTGGACGCTGCTGGTGGAAGCTGAGTGCGGCGGAGTGCTGGGTTTGCTTCCTGGCTTTTGATGACACTACCCAGGGTCGCCTCGCTGAGGCTCGGCTGACCCTGGGCTGAGTCCCCAGCCCTTTCAGGGCTGAGATGGATTCGAAAACGGTTTTATTAAAGAGGGACTCAGTGGAAATGCGATGCGAAGGAAACTTCAGAAATTTGGTGAACGGGCATTACTTCTGATCGTAAAACGGGAAAAGCTGTTTGATCTCGGCGGCGCTGGGGCGGCGGCCGTATTCGCAGACTTCGAAGGTCTCGGCGTATTTCACGGCCCTGCCTTTTTCTTCGCCGTAGAGCTTGACCAGCAGGTCGCGGTACTTCTCGGCTTCGCTGCCTTGGCGGGCGCCCCAGCGGCGTTTGAGCCAGGCGCGGCGGGCCACTTCATCCGTGGCAGGCGGGACGTCTTTTGCGACGTATTCGGCGGAGCCGCTGGCACCGCCTTCGTAGGCCTGGGAGGTGAGCTCGTGGAGGCCGTCGAGTTTTTGGTCGAATGAACCATCCACGCTCACGGCGATGTCAGGCGTGAAGGGGTAGGGCTTTTGAAAGCCGTCGCTGGAATAGAGGAAGACGGGGTTCTTTTTCAAATAAGGCACGTCAGGAACGATGAAGGGGACGGTGACCATGAAGGCGGCGTCTTGCAGAAGCACGCCGACATAGCGGTGGTCGGGATGGTAATCCCAAGGGCGGTGTGCGATGACGATGTCCGCCTTCCACTCGCGAATGACGCGGGTGATGAGCTTTCGATTTTCCAGTGAAGGCAGCAGCTCGCCGTCGTGAATGTCGAGCACCTGAGAAGTCACGCCGAGCTTTTTGGCGCAGGCCGCTACTTCTGCGGCGCGGCGCTGTGCCAGCGGCCCGCCCGCTTCTTTCCAGTGGCCGATGTCTCCATTCGTGACGGAGACGAGTTTCACATGATGGCCCAGCCGTGCCCATTTGACGGCTGTGCCTGCGGTCTTGTATTCGGCATCATCGGGATGGGCGCCAAAGACGATGATGCGCAGCTTGCCGTCGTTTGGATCCTCCGCATGGAGCGTGAAGGTGGCGAGGCAGGCGAAGAGAGTGAGGAGTGAGCGGATCATGGCGGCAGGAGTACGCCGCCATGACGCAGACTCTCTCGGCTCAAGCTTCTTCAGCCTTCGGTTCTGGCAGGAGGAAGCCGAGTGCGAAGCTGAGCACCACGATGCAGGAGGCGACGATGCCTGCGGCTTTGGCCACGTGAGAGGGAAGCATGGGGCCGGTGCCGGCGAGCATGGGGGCGACGAGATTGGTGGTCACGAAGGCCATGCTGGTGCCGATCATGCGACCGCCGACATTCGTGGCGAAGCTGCCGCCGGTGCCGCGCAGATGCATGGGGAAGACCTTGGGGAGGTATTCACCGAAGTAGCTGAACTGGGCGACGGTGAGGAGGCCGCAGATGGCATAGGCCCAGAGGAAGGCGCTGCCGCCCTGCTCGAAGTAATAGAAGTAGGTGAGGGGCAGGATGATGAGGGCGGGAATCTGGAAGATCTTCAACAAGGCGACGCGGCTGATGCCGACGATGAGCAGGATGGCGAGGGAGATTCGGCCCACGAGGCCACCCATTTCCTGACTGAACTGCACGGTGTTGGCCATCTCCTTGACCTTGTCGTTGAGAGGCTTCTGCTGGCCGAAGTTGGCCTTGATCTGAGCGACGAGATCCTTGCGGGCCGGATCTGTGGCTGACAGCGCATTGAGCTGCTTGTTGAGGTCTTCACCGGCTTTGCGGAGCGGGGCCAGGGCCTTGGCCTCTGTGCGGAGTTCTGGCAAGCCGGGCGTCACACGCGCAACGGTGACCTGCAAGGCACCGAAGGCGATGCCGTAGGCGCAGGCGGACAGGGCTGCGGTCACCAGTGTGACGCGGCGCAGCTCGGGTGCAAAGAGAGCGGCAAAGCTGGGGCGCTTGAGCGTGCCTGCGGCTTTCTTGTCCTTCCACACCTTCGATTCCGGCACAAACGGCAGCAGCAGCGCGATGGGGATGGCAGGAAGGATGCCCGTCATGAGCAGGTAGCGCCAGGTGGAGGGATCATTTGATCCGAGACCAGCTGGCAGGCCGATGTGCGGCAGATCCACGCCATGCTTGGCGATCCAGACACTGACCAGCGTGACGAAAACACCGCCCAGCGAGGCAAAGGCCTGGGTGATGCCCATCCATTTTTCCTTCTGCTTTTTATCTGAGAACACTTCCGCCAGCCAGGTGATGGCGGCCACAAACTCGACGCACACGCCGATGAAGGTGGTGCTGCGGAAAAAGACGAACATCTCCAGCGAGGTCGCGTAAGCCGCGCAGAATGGCGAGAACGAGTAGAGGAAGATGCTCGCGGCCATGATCTTCTTGCGGCCGAATTGATCGACAAGCCAGCCGCCGAGGAGACCAAACACGCCGCCGCACAGCGCGGCGATCCAGAGCAGATTGCCCACCCAGGTGGTCACGATGGGGTTGTTCATCGGGAGCTTGAGCAGTTCGGCGATGGCCGGAGCTGCCACGAGAGGCGTCATCAGGAGCTCATAGGTGTCAAACAAGAAGCCAATGCTGGCGATGATGATGATGAGCCAGTGAGTGGTGGTGATTTTGGGTGCGGGAGTGGACATGGCGGGGCGATGCTGTCAGGAGATGGGAGGCAAGTCAACGCACAGGGTGGAAGGAATTCATCATCGGTATTGTGTGTGAGGTGACATCCTACATGTGTCGGAGTTTAGGCTCGACAAGTCCGACATTTGTCGGCAAACTCGCGAAATATGGCCAAAAAATCACTCCCGCCGTTGTCTGCCGCCGAACAGGCGCTGATGGACATTCTTTGGAAAAAGCATCCGAGCAGCGTGTTGGAACTGCTGGAGGCTGTAAATCAGGGACGCAGTGAACCTGTCACGCGCAACACGCTGCAAACGCAGCTGACGCGGCTGGAGGCGAAAGGGTGGATCAGCCGGGATGATTCCAGCCGGAGCCATGCCTATGAGCCTGCGGTGCCGGAGCAGCGTGGGCGGACGAGTGTGCTGGCGGATTTAAAGCAGCGGTTTTTTGGCGGGAGCAATCTGGCGCTGGTGCGCTGTTTGGTGGAAAGCGGTGATATCAGCGAGGAGGAGCTGGCGGAACTGCGCAGGTATGTCCGCAACAGCACGGGGAAGAAGGGGGAGGAGTCATGAGTGCTGACACTATAGGCGTGCTGAATTTCGTGGTGCACAGTCTTGCGATTGGCGCGGCGGCATGGCTGCTGGTGCGCTTTGTTATTCGTGATGCGCTGCGGCGCTGCATTCTGGCGAATCTGGCGGTGCTGATGTGTCTGTACAGTCCGTTTCATATTTCGATGGAGGATTTGTTTCCGCCGAAGGAGGAGGTGCCGGTGTGGACGCCGATGCGGGAGACGTTCAAGGCGGACTGGCGCGTGAGTGTGGCACCAGCGAGCATGTCTATGAAGAATGTCGCGGCTCAGAAGCGAAGCTGGGATATGGATGAGACGGTGAGGTTGGGGCGCTGGTTGTTCTGGCTGGTGACTGCGGTTTTATGGCTGCGATTGTTGTACCAAAGTGTTCGCGTGCAGCGCTGGGCGTGGGGGCTTAGACGGCTCACGTGCGACGAGATGAAATTTCTTCATGGCAGGGTTTTGGAGTGGAGCGGTACGGTGAAGTTTTGCGGAGAATCAGGGGCGCTCGAAAGCGCCGGAGGACCGGCGCACTGCTTCGCTTCGCTCACCCTTCGGGCAACCTTCGGTTGGCTATCTCCGCTGCGCTACGGTTCCAGGACGCTGGCGTGCGTGAGGGTGTTTGACGGCGCAAGCACGCCTTGTGTGGCGGGCTGGTTTTTTCCGGTGATCGCTGTCCCTGCGTCCGCGTTTGAAAAACTTTCAGCCCGGCAGTGGCGCTGGCTTTTGCGGCATGAGGCGGAGCATCTGCGCTGTCATGACACCTTGGTCGTGCTGCTGCAAAACATGGTCCGCGCGTTTCTGTGGTGGAACCCGTTTGTGCATGCGCTGGTGGAGGAATATGCGCGGGCGCGTGAGGAGGCGTGTGATGCTGCGGCTGTTGGGGCGGAGCGTGAGCATACAGCCTATGCGGACTTTCTGCTGGAGTGGGCTGACCGATCAATGCCGCAGCATGAGTGTGTGATGGCGATTGCTTATTCACGGCCTGCGAAGAGGCTTAAAGTGCGGCTGGTGGCGCTGATGGAGGCGCGGGGTGTGAGGAAGAAGCTTGGGGCGCTGTTTGTACTGGGGTGCCTTGTGTTTGCGGTCGTTGCACCGTTAATTGCCGCGTCGTTTGGAGTGGCTACTGCGGCGGCAAAGGAGCCGGTAAAGACCAAGGCGGATGATGGTCGAATGTACACACGGGCGTACAAGGTGGCACCGGACTTTTTGAGCATGGGGGCGACGTCGTCAGATCCCTTTGCGGCAGGGAAGGCGGCAACAACTGCAGTCATCGGAAAAACCGCACGTGAACTGCTGGAGGATCGGGGCATTCCTTTTCCGGAAGGGGCCAGTGCTCTATACAATCCAACGGCCTCACAACTGATCGTGCGGCATCACAGGGGTGCGCTTGATCAGATCGAAGCCATCGTAGATCGGCTGAACAAGCGGACACCCCTGGTGCACTTTCAATGCAAACTTATTCAGGCAGACAATTATTTTGAGACGCACGGAGACATTTTAAAACCTGATGAAGCCAAGGAACTATGGCGGCAGGTGTCGCAGAAGAAGGGCATCGACCTGGCAACACTGCCAAGCACCACCGGAAAACTAGGGCAGGAGGCCATCGCTGAAGTTACGCAGGAGTTGTTTCCGGAGAAGCTAACAGAAGCGAATAGCAAGAATGCTCTCAAACTCATCGGGCCGAGCATCAAGCTGGCCGCCAATTTGGTGGGGGATGGCAAAGCGCTGGTCGCGGCAAAAGTGGATCTGGGTGTTGATCCAGATGGAGCCCATCCGTGGCTGCCGCAAAAGGGCGACAAGCCGGATTGGAACCGCGTGGAATTCTACACAGCGTCCGCACAGGCGGAACTGGCGAGCGGGGAGACTCTCGTGGTACATCTTCGAACTTCGAAAAAATATATCACTGTACTCATTATGGCCGAAGCGCTGAATCCGACCGGACAGAAGGCGATCAGTTTTGAGTCGACCGCGACGATGCTGCCGTCAGGTGCCGGAATCGACCTGCCCGACAAAGCCGCGAACGAATGGAGCCAGCGCGTTTACCGTGTTCCTCACGGCTTTCCAAATGACAAGCCGCCGATGGAGGTGCTCAAAGCCGCAGGCATTTCATTCGAAAAAAACGCCTCAGCAGTGCTCAGAGATGGAAAAATTACCGTGCGCAATACCAAGCCAAATCTTGAGCTTATCGAAATGTGGCTTGGTGCGGTGAAGAAGCGTGTGGTCGTCAATGTGAAGGTGGTCGAGATGAAGGGGGATTTTTTGGAGCTGATGAAAGAGTGGGTGCCGCCCCTGCCCGATGCTCCAAAGCCAGCCGTGGTCACGGACCCGACGCTATTGCTCCGTGCAGCGTCGCCACCAGAGGGAGAGATTTTGCGACAGTTCACTATGGCGGCTATCTTTTCAGGGGATCAGTTTCAGACTGTGATGAAGAAGATCGCCCGTTCCCCTGTGAAGCTCGAAATTTTGAGGCTGGATGGCAAATCGAAGAAGTACAAGCTGCCGGACACGACGGGTGGTCTTGAAGTGACGGTGGAATCAACGATTGGTGCAGATGGGAACACGATTGAACTCATCATCACGGTTGATGAGGAGAACAGACGCATCTCCACCGGGGTGAGCATATGGGACGGGCAGACTGTCGTCTTGGGCGCGCAGCCCTCAGATCATTTGACAAGGTTTCTATTCATTACCGCGAACATGGTGGAAGAAGAGAAGAAAAAGTGAAATCAGGTTTTGCCGCCGATGTGCGCCGCCTTCATCATGCGGCACCATGATGCATGACCTCACCTCCGCGCCTGCCACTGATCCGCTGAACATCTACCGCTATCGTGACTGTCTCTATGGGGCGGACATGGTGACGGCGGCGTTGAGTGTGGATTTTTTTACGTGGCTGTCGGTGAATCCGTCATCGCTGGCGGGTATCTGTGAGCACTTTGGTTTCACGGAGCGGCCGGCGGATACGATGATGACACTGTTCGCGGCGAATGGCTGGGTGAGAAATGTGGGCGGTGTGTTTCAGGCGACGGAGGTGACGCGTGAGTTTTTGTGCGCGGGGCCGGTGTGGGATGTGCGGCCGTATTATGCGTCGCTGCATGACCGGCCCATTGCGCGCGATTTTTTGGAAGTGCTGAGGACGGACAAGCCGGCGGGGTGGAGTGGTGACAAGGCGGCGTTTGACTGGCACAAGGCGATGGAGCAGGAGGACTTTGCGAGGAAGTTCACGGCGGCGATGGACTGTCGCGGGGTGCTGCTTTCGCAGGCGCTGGCGAAGAAGCTGGACCTCGCCGGGCGTGCCTGTTTGCTCGACATTGGTGCGGGGTCGGGAATTTATGCGTGTGGGATCACCGCGCAGCATACGCACATGAAGGCCATCGCATTTGATCAGGCGCCGGTGGACCGCATCGCGGGCAAATTGATTGAAGAGCGTGGGTGTGCGGAGCGCGTGAGCGTGGCGACGGGCAACATGTTTGATGGCATGCCTGCGGGCTG
Organism: Prosthecobacter sp.; assembly: GCA_021733925.1. GTDB lineage: Bacteria > Verrucomicrobiota > Verrucomicrobiia > Verrucomicrobiales > Verrucomicrobiaceae > Prosthecobacter. The sequence goes on from JAIPJY010000006.1 coordinate 129,660, forward strand.
CGATGTGCATCTGTTTTCCAATGTGCTGCATGACTGGGGTGTGCCGGAAGTGAAGAAGCTGCTGGCTGTTTCACATGCGGCGCTGCCTGCGGACGGACTGCTGATCATTCATGATGCGTTCATCAATGCGGACAAAACGGGGCCGCTGCATGTGGCGGAGTATTCGTGCCTGCTGATGCATTCCACGCAGGGGAAATGCTACAGCACGAGTGAGTACGCGGAGATGCTCGAAGAGGCGGGATTCACGCCGGGTGGGTATCATGACACCATCATTGCGCGCGGATTCATGACAGCGATTCGACGTTAAAAATTAAATTGTGCAAAGAAACCGACTTGTCGTATCGTCTCAGTGTTCGCTTATGAAATTAATCACTCTGCTTTCTGTTCTTGCTCTCACCGCCTCCGTGCATGCTGAGACCACCATCACCATGACCGGCGTGCACAACTGCTGCGGCAGCTGCGCGAAGGGAATCACCAAAGCCGGATCGATCGGCGAAGGTGTCACCATCGACGTGCCTGAAAAAAGCACGACGGTGACCATCACCTCGAAGAAGAAGGGTGATGCGATGAAAGCTGCGGAGGCGATCATTGCTGCAGGATACTTCGGCAAGATCGAAGGTGGTGAACCTTCCAAGTCCGCCAGCAAGTCAACGGCGAGCACGAAACCAGAAGCCAAAATGACCAAGGCCACCGTTTCCGGTGTGCATCTCTGCTGCAAGAAGTGCGAGACCGCCGTGGCTAATGCGGTGAAGACCATTCCTGGCATCACGAAGAGCGACATCGTCGCCAAGTCCACCTCATTCACTGTCGAGGGCGAGTTCACCAAAGCGGAACTGACCGCCGCCCTCAATGACGCTGGCTTCGCCGGCGACATCAAATAACTACCGCAACCAACAACGAGCGGGGCCGGGGTTTGCGAAAGCGGCCCCGGCTTTCTTTTTGGTGGTGCAGTGCAAGCGGGCGGTGACGGGCAACCGGGATGGTTGTGCTAAGGCGGAGAACAGAGCAACCGGGACGGTTGCGCTACAGCCGGAGAACAGAGCAACCGGGACGGTTGCGCTACGCCGGAGGTCAGAGCAACCGGGATGGTTGTGCTAAGGCGGAGAACAGAGCAACCGGGACGGTTGTGCTACACCATGGCCAGGGCGTCTTCGACGCTGGCGCCGTCGTGGACCATGGACATCAAGGCGCGGGTGATGCCTTTGGGATTGGGATGCTGGATGACGTTGCGGCCATAGACGATGCCTGAGGCACCCTGCTGGAGGAGGCCCTGGGTGCGTTCGAGGATTTCACGGTCGCTGACACGGCCGCCGCCGCGCACGAGGACGGGAATGCCGGAGGCGGCTTCGATGACTTTGTGGTAGCGGCTGACGTCGTCCGTCGGATCGGCCTTGATGATGTCCGCGCCGAGTTCGACGGCCTGACGTACGAGATTGGTGATGGTGGGTTCATCGCCGTTGACCATGTAACCGCCGGCGATTTCGTTTGGCTGAAACACCAGCGGCTCGACCATCATGGGCATGCCGTAGTAGTCGGCCTGGGGCTTGAGTTTGAGAATGTTGGCGACGCACTCGGCGTGCACTTCGGGGGCACCGGGGATCTGGAAGAGGTTCACGCAGACGCAGGCGGCGTCGTAGCGCACGGCCTGAAGCATGCAGTCCTCGATCACGAGGCTGAAGCGGCGGTTTTCCGGGAGGGTCTTGCCGTAGATGTTTGCCACATCGGTGCGAAGCACGAGGCTGGGCTTTTCGCGGCCGGGGATCTCCTGCAGATGCCGCGCCATGCCGAGCGTGAGCTGAATGGCGTCCGGCGCGGCTTCGACGAGGGTCTTCACGACTTTGCGCATGTCTTCGATGCCGTTGATGAAGCCCGCTTGATTGAAGAAGCCGTGATCGATGGCGACATCGAAGCAGCGGTTGGACCTGGCGTTGAAGAGGCGTTTGAGGCGGAAGGATTTCATGGTGGGGCTATAGTGACTCGTGATGAAGCGTGGTCAACTCCACGCGATGGTGCCCGATATTCGCGAAGCGTCCGCGGAGTGCGGAGCTTTAGCGCCGCTTGCGCCGCACCCACAGCTGACAAATCATTCTTGTCTCGCATACTCCTCAAGCACATCATCCGCGCATGCCCCGCCGACCGGATCAGCCACCGCCCTGGCCGCACGCACCCACGCACCTGCTGGATGCCAGCGGGATCTACTTCGTCACTGCGGCCACGCATCTCAAACAGCATCATTTTCGTGATCCTGCCCGGCTCGAAGTGCTGCAACGTGGCTTGTTGACGATCACTCGTGAGTATGGCTGGAGGCTCGAAGCATGGGCGATATTTTCCAATCACTATCATTTTATCGCCAAGACCCCGCCGGATGTGGAGGGTGCCGATTCACTGCGAGCTATGGTGCGTGCGTTGCATGGGCCGCTGGCAAGATGGGTGAACAAGCTGGATGGCACGCCAGAGCGCAAGGTGTGGCACAATTACTGGGAGACACTGCTCACGAAGCAGACGTCGTATTTTGCGAGATTGAATTACACGCACAACAACGCGGTGAAGCATGGGCTTGTGCAGGTGGCGCGAGATTATCCGTGGTGCTCGGCGGCGTGGTTTGAGAGGGAGACCGCACCGGCGATGGTGAGGGCGATTGAGCGGTTCAAGACGGAGCGGTTGAAGGTGGAGGATGATTTTCAGCCGGAGTGAGTGGTCGAGCCTGCGAAAGCGGTGCTGAAGCATCGCACTCCGGGGACGCTGGCGCGGACGCGGATGCTACAGAGCGGAGCGTAAAATATGGAGCAGCTCGTCGTGTGTGAGAGGCACGGGGTTGGCTTTCATGCTGCTGGCGGCGGCGGCTTTTTGGGCGATCTCGGGGAGGTCGGCGTCTGTGATGCCCCACTGGCTGAGTTTGGGGATGTGGAGGCGTGCGGTGAGGGCGTGGAGATAGGACACGGCATCGGTGCCGAGGATGGAATCGACTTGAGCGAACTTGGTGCGGTCTTGAACGCGGGCGGAGTTCGCTTCCCAGACGGGGGCGAGGAGGGCGGCGCAGACGGCACCGTGTGGGGCGTGAAACATGCCGCCGATGGGGGCGGCGAAGCCATGGACGGCGCCGAGTCCGGCGTTGGCGAGGGCGATGCCGCTGTTGAGGGCGCAGAGGGCCATGTCTTCACGGGCGTCGAGGTCGTGGCCGTTTTCAAAGGCGCGTTCGAGGGAGCGGACGGCGCGCTGGATGCCATCGAGGCAGAGGGCGTCGGTCATGGGTTGCGCGCGGGAGCAGACGAAGGCTTCGAGGCACTGGGTTAGAGCATCCATGCCGCTGGCGGCGGTGACGGATGGCGGGACATCGGCGGCGAGTTCGGGATCGATCAAGGCAATGCGCGGGAGCATGGAGATGTGGCGCAGGCTGGCTTTGACGCGGTGCTCGGTGCTGGCGATGACTGCGTTGCGTGTGGCTTCGGCTCCGGTGCCGGCGGTGGTGGGGACGGCGATGTAGGGGAGGGGGGAGGAGTCGAGGGGTTTGCCTGCGCCGATGACTTCGATGTAGCGCATCAAATCGCCGGGCTGGGTGCTCATGGCGGCGATGGCTTTGCCGGCATCGACCACGCTGCCGCCGCCGATGGCGACGATGACATCTGCCGCGTGCTGCTTGGCGAGTGCGACGCCGGTTTCGATGTCTTCAACGGTGGGTTCGCCGTGAATGGAGTGGATGCCTGCATGAGGAAGTCGCGATTCCCATTGCTGGGGGCGGCTGCCGGTGATGAGGAGGGTGCGCTGGCCGAAGCTGAGGCAGAGGTCGGGGAGTTCGCGGAAGACGCCGCGGCCGAAGATGATGCGCTGGGCGGTGGCGAATTCGAAGCGGTTCATTCTGATGGCCGGACGAGGACTGGGGGTGGTGCGGAGTTTAAGGCAGCGGCGGAGCGTTCTCGGTATCGGAATACCGAGCTACGACTGAGGCGGTGGCGAATTCGAAACGGTTCATTCTGATGGCCGGACGAGGGCTGGGGGTGGTGCGGAGTTTAAGGCTGCGGCGGAGCGTTCTCGGTATCGGAATACCGAGCTACGACTAGAGCATATCGCGGCTCAGGGTCATGACGCATTCGAGATGCTTGGTCTGCGGGAAGAGATCGAAGGGCTGGACGGTGCCGAGTTTGAAGCCGGCTTCGGTGAAGAGGACGAGGTCGCGCATCTGGGTGGCGGGATTGCAGGAGATGTAGACGACGCCCTTGGGGCCGAAGGCGAAGAGCTGCTGCAGGAACTCGGGGCTGCTGCCAGCGCGAGGGGGATCGATGATCACCACGGTGTCGGCTCCGGCATGCGGGACGTCTTTGAAAACGTGCTGGGCATCGGCGGCGATGAAACGGCAGTTGGTGAGGGAATTGATCTCGGCGTTGTGCGCGGCTTTTTTAACGGCGGTTTCGGAAATCTCGACGCCGATGACGCTTTCGAAGTCGCGCGCGGCGCTGATGGCGAAGAGGCCGCTGCCGCAGTAGGCATCGACGAGATGCTTGGCACCGGTGGCTTTGGCTTCGTCGATAGCGTGGCGGACGAACTTGGGCAGGATGAAGGGATTGTTCTGGAAGAAGTCGCCGGCCTGAAATTCGAAGCGGACGCCGTCCACTTCCTCGATGGCGATTTCATCGGGCCGGGTGAGGACGCCGTTGCTGGCGGCACGCATGAGCAGGGTGGCACCGTTTTTGAATTCGGCGGAGTTTGCACGGGCGTGCTCGCGCACGTTGGCGAGCTGCGCGTTGAGCTCTGGCATGGCGATGGGGCATTGCTCGACATCGACCATGGCATTGCGGGTGCGGGCGCGGAGGAAGCCGATGGCACCGATGCCGCCCTCCTTGGGGCGCTGAAAGTGAGGGGTGATTTTGGAGCGGTAGCCGTATTGAACGGGTGAGGGGATCACCGGAGAGACGGGATGCTCGATCCTGGCCATGTGCTTGAGCAGTTCGGCCACCTGGCGTTGTTTTGAGAGCAACTGCTCTTCATAGGAGAGGTGCTGGTACTGGCAGCCGCCGCATTGGCTGAACAAGGGGCACTGCGGTGTGACGCGGTTCGGTGAGGGCTCGATGACAGAGACGAAGTCGGCCTCGCTGTAGTTCTTGTGGTTGCGGAAGACGCGACACTTCACGAGCTCTCCGGCGAGCGTGAATGGAACGAAGACGACCCAGCCATCGACACGGGCGACTCCTGCGCCCTCGTTGGTGAGGCTTTCGATGCGGACGTCCAGCTCCTGATGATAGGCGAAGGGATGGGGAGTGAATTTGCGCGGCGGTTGCATGCTGCGCGTTAAGGTTTCGCTGGTTTGTTCATCTTCATGTAGGTGCGGCCTTGGACTTTGCCGCTGGCGGGATCGAGAGTTTCGAACCGTAGTTCTTTTAAAGCGTCCGTGCCATTCACTTTCTGGATCTTGGTGACTTCGTAGCGTTTGATGATTTTGCTGCTGCGGTCATAGGCTGCCATTTTCGCTGCACCACCGCTGGCCTGATGCACGTAGATGTCCACGGCATAGTAGGGGCCGGTCTTGCCGGGGTTCATGACGCGCACGATCCAGCACTTCTGCCCGCTGACACGGGACTCACCCATGAGCTGCGGCTTTGGCCAGTAGAGAAAGCCGAGGGAGAGATCTTCATAATTCAAGTCCATGCCGCGAACCTGGCTGCCGAGCTGGCTGGACGGAACCTGTTTGGTTTTGCCGTTGCTCACTTGATAGAGCTTGGCGGGAGAGGAGTTGAAATCCAGACGGATGGCTTCGGGTGGTGGGTTGGTGAACTGGAAATTCATGACCTGATTTCCCATGGTGAGTTCCAGTGGCTCGGTGCGGCCCGTGGAATCGTCACGGAGTTCGCCCTGCAGGGTTTGATTCTGACTGGCGTAGCTCTGGCGCACGAGATGCAGAATTTCCTCAGCGGTTTTTGGCTGTGCCGCTGCGGCATGCAAACATGGAGTGAGCAGCAGCGTGGCGAGGATGATCTGTTTCATGGCGGTCGGGTGCAGGGGTGGAGACGACGAAAAGGACAGGTGCTCCTTTTTCTCCTGCCAGATGCTCTGGGTTAATTATTCTTCACTGGATCATCGAGCTTCATGTAGGTGCGGCCGATGACTGAGTCGTTGGCGGGATTGATGGACTCGATGCGCAGCTCCTTCAGCGTCGTCGCGCCTTCCACTTTCTGCACCTTCGTCACCTGGTAACGTTTCACCACCTTGCTGCTGCGATTAAAGGCTGCCATTTTCGCAGCGCCGCCGCTGCCCTGATGGACCCAGAGATCCACCACGTAGTAGGGGCCCTGGCTGCTGGGGTTGGTCACACGGACGATCCAGCATTTCTGGCCGCTGACACGGTCTTCGCCCATGAGCTGGGGACGCGGCCAGTAGAGGAAGCCGAGGGAGAGGTCTTCGTAGTTGAACTCCATGCCGCGCACCTTGTTGCCATGCTGGGCGTTCGGCACCACGGAGGATCCGCCGGCGCGGACCTGATACAGCGTGGCGGGAGAGGTGTTCATGTCCAGGTGGACGATTTCTGGAGGCGGGTTTTTAAACAGGAAGCGCATGACTCTGTCTTGCATGGTGAGGGTCATTGGCTCAGACCTGCCTGAGTTGTCGTCACGCAGTTCGCCGGTCATCTTGTAGTTTTGCAGAGCGTAGCTGTTCTGAACGATGCGAATGATTTCCTCGGCGGTTTTTGGCTGGGCATCCTCGGCACGCAGCACGGATGCGAGAAGCAGAGGGAGCAGGAAGAGACGTTTCATAAGAGTGGGCGAGTTGGTGACGACACTTTGACTTGTCGGCAGCGTTCTCTATTCAATGCGCTCAACCACCATGCAGCGCCAGCGCTTTCTCTTTGCCGCCCTGGGCCTGCTCACGCTCTGGCGCTGGGCGCTGCTGCCGACGCTGGAACTCGCGCCGGATGAGGCGCTGGCGGTTTTCCGCGTCAAACATGGGCAGTGGGGCGATTTTTTTGAGATCGGACCGCTGGTGCCGCTGTTTGCCAGGCTGGGGATGCTGATCGGCGGAGCGGGTGAATTTGGGGTGCGATTCTTTGCGCCGCTGCTTGCGCTGGGAGCATCGCTGCTGGTGTGGCGGCTTGCGCGTGACCTGTTTGATGAGCAGATCGCGGGCTGGGCGGTGGTGATCGTGAATGTGCTGCCTGCTTTCAATCTTGCCGCTGTCACACTGACTCCGGCGACGTTTGCCTGCGTGCTGGTGCCAGCAGCGGCGCTGTGTGTGCGTGATGCCTTGCGGCAGGCGGATCCGAAGCACCGGGCGTGGTGGTGGGCTGCGGCGTGCGTGGCGGGGACGGCGCTGGTGCAACCGCCAGGGTTTGCCATGATGGCGGCGGTGGTGTGCGTCTTTGGGCTGTCCAAGGGACTGCGGCATCATCTGCATGGATCGGGATTCAGGGGGATTTTGGCTGCATGGTCGGTGGTGGTGCTGTGCTGGCTGGTCTGGCAGGGTGGGCATGGCTGGCCGGCGTTTGCAGAAGGGCGCTGGCTGCCAGAGTGGCGGGTGATTCCGAATCTGATGCGCTGGATCGTGCTCGCCTCGCCTTTGCTGCTCGTGCTTTTCGTGGTGGCAGTGCGTGCGGGATTCTCGAGTGCCATGCTGCAGTCCCATCGCGGTCTGCCCATGGCGATGCTGCTGCCGCTGGCGGGGATCGACTTTTTCTATGGCCCGCATGAGAGCTGGCCGGACACGGGAGGCGTGGTGTGGATGCTCTTTGCGGCGGTGCTGCTGGCGCATCGCAGCACGGTGGCTCGCACGGCGGTGATCGAGAAGAAGATCAGCCTGCGCACCGTCACCCTCGTGCTCGCCGCACTGCAAAGCGCCTTTTTGCTGCAAACGGACCTGCCGCGAACGCTGGGGCTGACATGGCGATTCTCAGGCAATGACAGCGCCGTGACCGACTACACCCATGTAACGGCCGATCCGTCCAAAAGCATGCGTGGCTGGCGAGAGAGCGCGAGGGTCGTTTCCGGCGTGCTGGAGCAGGCGGGTGGGGCTGGGTCGTGGTTCGTCCTCGCGGGTGACTGGCCGCTCGCGGTTGAGCTCGATTACTATCTTGGCATGGCGGGGACGGTGCAGTCGCCAGCCAGCGATCTGCGCTCTTTTACCGGGCGCAGCGCGATTTTTATCACGGAGGAAAGGGGAGCGAGCGGCCTGCCTGAATCGCTCAAGAACAGGTTTCAGCGCATCGAACTGCTCTCCGTGGCCCGGGTCATGCATGCCGGGAATGAGGTGCGCTGGTTGAAAATCTTCGCTTGCCACGATTATCGAGCGCCCGACTTTTGACGCCCTTTTCGCCTCCATGCCATCCTCACCTGCCATATCTGTCGTCGTGCCGCTCTATAATGAGGAGGACAATGTCGTGGAGATGCAGGAGCAGATCGACAAGGTCCTGGGTGGGCGCGATTACGAGCTGGTGCTGGTGGATGATGGTTCGAAGGATCAGACGCTGGCCCGAGTGCAGCGTGGCGAGCGGGTGCGAGTGATCGTGTTTGAAAAGAACAGCGGCCAGAGCGCGGCCATGCACGCCGGTATTTATGCCGCACTGGGGGATGTGATTGTCACGCTGGATGGTGATCTGCAAAACGATCCTGCGGACATTCCGGCGATGATTGCGAAGCTGGATGAGGGAGAGGGATATGATCTCGTCTGCGGCTACCGCGCGAAGCGCAAGGACACGACTTTCAAGCGTCTGCAGAGCCGCATCGCCAATTTTGTGCGCTCCCGCTTTGTGGGGGATCACGTGCGCGACACGGGCTGCACACTCAAGGTGATGCGCCGCGACTGCCGCGAGGCCCTGCTGCTCTTCAACGGCATGCACCGCTTCATTCCCGCCCTGATCCGCAACATGGGCTGGCGCGTGACCGAAATGCCGGTGAACCACCGCGCACGCATCCATGGCGTGAGCAAGTATGGCTTTGGCAACCGGGCGCTGCGCGCGACGATGGACATGTTTGGCGTGCGCTGGTTGAACAGCCGGCGCACCCGATATGTCATTCGTGAGGAGCGCCGTGGCTGATGCGTTTCTGTTGTTGACGAAACAACTGCTTCGCAGCCATGCTGTACCACAGCACCAAGGATGAACCTACGCGAACAACTGCGACTACTGCTGCCCGAAATCTTACCGCATGATCCTGCGGATTCGATCAAGGGCACTGAACTCATCCGCCTTGTGCGGTTGCGCCTCGGCGAGGGCTACAGCGACGCCACGCTGCGCTATCATTTTTCCATCCTCAGCTACGATCCCACTTCGCCCATTGCGAAGGTGGATCAGGGGCAGGGGTACTACCAGCGGCAGAAAAAAACGGTGTCCGGCACAAATGGAGTCGCCCGGCAGGGGTTGTTCGACAGCGAGATTGGCGAGAGCGACCAATGCTGGTCGCGCTATCTGCGCATGGTCGCGATTTATGAGCGGCTCTGTCTGCTGCGCTCGCGCTATCCCTTCCTGCTCAACCGAAACAACAGCGGCACGCCGAGCATGGAGGGTGAGTGGGATATTCCTGATCTGGTGGTGGCCGACTGGGATCTCGACACCGGCAGCGATGATGCGCCGCGATTTGACGCCGGAATGCTCGACCTACGGCGTCACCTCGGTGGGCCCGAAGTGGGCTTGGCTGGTGTGCAGCTCAAGCTCAGCGTCGCGCCCGACACCTTCAGCTCCGACTTTTTCCAGGCGCTGAGCGCCACGCGGTGGACGCTGCAGAGTGAGATCGTGATCGCGGAAGGACTGAATGATGAGGCGCTTGTCGATGCGCTGCGCAGCCTTGGACATCAGTTTGGCGTCGGCATCAGCAGCCTGGGCATTCCGCTCACCGTGCTGGATGACCTTCCTTCAGCCAAGGAGATCCGCGCCATGAGCGCGGCCGAGTTTGAGGCGGTGCATCATCTTCTTCGTATACAGAAGATCACGCTGCCCACGTCGCGCCCAACACTCGACTGGGGGGCACTCAACACGTTGCGGAAGAAGCATGACTCTGTGGCGGATCTGGTACGCTGGCTTTCTGAGTGTTTGGCGAAGAGGCAGCCGGAGTGGGTGGGCGGGGTGGTGAGGTAACCCAGTGACTCACATGAGTTCTCCATCTCGCGCTAATTGGACGAGAATTCATGGGTTGTTCTGTTTTCTTATCACGGCGGGCAGTTCTCTTTTGTTTGGTCTGATTTTATGGTTTGTAGTCCTGGCCGCTGTCGGGCTTCTAGGTTTCGACCAGATCTCCCGACACATGCATCAGTCAGGATATAGGATGATTTCAATTTTAAGTAATCCATGGGGACTGGGGCTTGTTTATGGAAGCACCTTCTTCATCGCGGCCTTGACGGCAAGCCTATGGCGTTGGAGTTGCCGCCCTGGCTTGGCGGCCTTCGTCGCTTATGCATTATTCCTCTTGTTCTATCTTTCGAGTGTTGAGTGGAAAAATGATCACCTTGTGGATAGGCTGGTTCTTCTGACGCCCCTGTTCACCGCACCGCTTGGAGGTGTGGTTGGGGGACGTCTTTTTCCGAAAACCTAAGATCTTCGATCGCTGCAACTTTGAATCTGCTTTCGCACACCTGACCCAATGCACCAGCGGATTGCTTGCCGTCCTTCCAAATTTAAATACCCGCATCGTTGTTCAGGCAGGAAGATTGCTGCTGAAGTGGGGGAATGATTTATTCTTCACCCGCGTTCCCTTGTTAGGATGAACCGCCGCCTTTTCATGACCTCTGCTGCCGCTGCAGCCACTTCCTCCCTGCTTCCAGCCGCTTTGCAGGGGAAGAGGATGGGGATCGTGATCCATTCGTACCGGAAGCGCTGGCATGGGAAGTACTCGAACATCAAGTATCCGCCTTTTGAGCATGCGCTGGATGTGCTGGATCATGTGCGGGGTCTGGGTGTGGGCGGGTTGCAGACTCTCGTGAGTGGTTGGACGAGTGAGTTTGCCGGGAAGGTGCGCGCCACCTGTGAAGCCTACGGGATGAAGCTGGAGGGCAGCATCACCTTGCCCAAGAACGAGAATGATGTGGGGCGCTTTGAGCAGGAGGTGCGCATCGCGAAGGAGGCGGGGGCGACGATTTTTCGTTCGGCGACTGGTGGCCGGCGCTATGAGCTGTTTTCCAGCGTGGAGGATTTCAGGCACTGGAAGGATGGGGCCTTTAAGTCCATGCAGCTTGCGGAGCCGGTGGCGCGGCGGCAGAAGGTGAAGATTGGCATTGAGAATCACAAGGATTTCCATTCGGCGGAGCTTGCGGAGGTGCTGGGGCGTTTGAGCAGTCCGCACATGGGTGCGTGTGTCGATACGGGCAACAGCATCGCTTTGCTGGAAGATCCGATGACGGTCGTTGAAGCGCTCGCGCCCTTTGCGGTGACCACGCATATCAAGGACATGGCGGTGCAGGAGACGCCGACGGGTTTTTTGCTGGCCGAAGTGCCGCTGGGAGAGGGAATCCTGGATCTGCCGCGGATGTTTGCCTTGTTTGAGAAGTACAATCCGCAGATTGATTATCACCTGGAGATGATCACGCGGGATCCGCTCGACATCCCCTGCCTCAAACCGGCGTATTGGGCCACCTTTCCCGACAAACCGGGCGCGGAACTCGCCCGCACGCTCATGATGGTGCGTGAGCGCAAAGCGGACAAACTGCCCAAGACCAGCGGACTCGGGCTGGAGAGCGCGCTGGAGTTTGAAGAGAACAATATCGTGGAATGCCTGCGTCAGGCGAATGACAAGTACGGCTTTGCGCCCTCGCTGAAGCCGAAGAGCACTTTGAAGAAGGATGAGCATTGAATGGCCGCAAAGAGGCGCGAAAAAGCTGAGTGAGTCGGGAATTGCTAGGCGGTTAATGTTTGAGGGTTCTTGCGGCCATTCCTTCTTGCATCCATGATGGGATGTCCGTGTCCGATCTTCTTCCAACTGCAGCCTCCACACCCATTCACGACGCCAAGATGGCGTTGCAGAAGTATTTTGGTTTTCGCGAGTTTCTGGATGGTCAGGAAACGGTGATGGCGAGCATCCTGAGCGGGCGTGATACGATGGTGATCATGCCGACAGGTGGTGGCAAATCGCTGTGCTACCAGCTTCCCGCGATGGTGATGGATGGTGTGACGGTGGTGGTGAGTCCGCTGATTGCGTTGATGAAGGATCAGGTGGATGCGCTGGAGCGGCGCGGCATTCCTGCCACGCTGATCAACAGCTCGATCTCGATGGGCGAGCAGCAGGAGCGCATCGACGCGTTGCGGCGTGGGGATTACAAGCTGGTCTATGTCGCGCCGGAGCGCTTTCGCAGCCGTGCGTTTACAAATGCACTGCGGCAGGTGCAGATTGCGTTGGTGGCGGTGGATGAAGCGCACTGTCTCTCGCAATGGGGGCATGATTTTCGTCCTGATTACATGCGGCTTGGGGAGGCGCTGGCGCAGCTGGACCGGCCGCAGGTTGTTGCTTTGACCGCCACGGCCACGCCGGAGGTGCGGGACGATATTTTGCAGACGCTGGCGCTCCGAGATCCGTTTGTGACGATCCGTGGCTTTGAGCGGCCGAACCTGAGTCTGAACATCGCGCATACGAAATCGAACTCGGACAAGTATGACCGGCTGAAGCAGATCATTACGCAGTTCAAGACCGGCATCATCTACTGCTCCACGCGCAAACGGGTGGAGGAGGTCGGCGAGGAGCTGCGTTCGTGGAAGATTAAGGTGATCGAATACCATGGGGGACTCGATGACAAGGAGCGTGAGTCGCGGCAGACGAAGTTCATCACGAAGAAGGCTGATGTGGCCGTGGCGACGAACGCTTTTGGCATGGGCATCGACCGCTCAGACGTGCGGTTTGTCGTGCACTTTGATGTGCCCGGCAGTGTGGAGGCCTACTACCAGGAGGCGGGCCGTGCGGGACGTGATGGCGAGCCTTCGCAGTGCGATCTGTTCTTCAATTTTGCGGACACCAAGACGCAGGAATTTTTCATCGATGGGAACAACCCCAGTGTGGACATCATCCGCAATGTGTATCAGACGCTGCTGAATGCGGCGGACTCCAACCATGAGGTGCAGGCGTCGATTGATGACATTACAAGTCGCGCTGGTGCGAAGAACAGCATGGCGATTGGATCGGCGCTGAGTTATCTCGTGCGCAACGACTGCATCGAGCGTTTTGACATTCCAGGCAAACGCATCCGTGGCACACGGCTGCTGCAGCCGAATGTGCTGACGCGAGATTTGAAATTTGATCTGGAGGCGCTGCGTGAAAAAGACCGCCGCGACCGCTCGAAGCTCAAGGCAATGGTCGAGCTCTGCTATGACGACAAGGCCTGCCGCCAAGAGCAGATCCTGCACTACTTTGGCGAGAGCGAAAGCACGCCGTGTGGCAGCTGCGATGTGTGCCGGGCTGAAGGGGTGCAGCCGCCGCGTGAAGGAGGGGCGGATGAAGTCACCATGCTAAGGCAGGCGTTGAGCGGCATCGCCCGCATGTCCACCAAACATGCGGATGGCACTTGGGAGGGGCGTTTTGGGAAAGGGCGCATCATTCAGATGCTGGTGGGCAGCAAGTCGAAGGAGATCGTGGACGCGGGGCATGACCAGCTCACGACCTATGGGCTGCTGAAGGATGTGGGCACGCATGCGCTGCATCCGCTGTTTGCTGAAATTGAAAAGCTCGGGCTCATCGAGACCAGTGGAGGCGAGTATCCGAAAGTCACGCTGACCTCACGCGGTGCGCAGGTGATGAAAAGGGGTGAGAATGTGAAGATGCGCTGGCCTTCAATGCAGGCGCCGGTGACGAAGCCGAAGGGTAAGACGGCGCTGAACGAAGAGCTGGCTGCGCGAGAGCTTGGGTTTGATGATGCGCTGTTTGAGAAGCTCAAGCGGCACCGCACTGCCGTGGCGGAGGCCGAGGGCGTGCCACCTTATATTATTTTCAGCAATCAGACGCTGGAGTTTATGACGCGACTGAAGCCGAAGACGATTGAGGCGGGGTTGAAGATTCGCGGGGTGGGTGAGAAGAAGGCGAAGGAGTATCTGCCGGATTTTATTCAGATCATCAAGAAGCACGGGTGAGACCGGATTATAGTCACTGGTGCAATAGACAGAAGTGAATGGAAATCTGGAGACGGAGGCCATGGGGCTGGACACAGGCATAGCTACCTGCGGCGCAAGGGCGGAGCAGACGCTGCTGGTACCCGGCGTCGTGTGGAGGGGTTCTGGGTTTGCTTACCGGACTGGCTACGGGAACCCAGGGGAGCACTCGCTAAAGCTCGGCACCCCTGGGCTATATTACGGAAGGCCGTTGGCCTTCAAGACAAGGAAGTCAGTCTGTTTAGCAAGTCTCAATTGTAGCGCATCACCGGGCGTTTCAGGATGCGTGCTTTTTGAATGATGTCGGCTGGATGCTCCGGGGTGCCGCGGTCCATGAAGTTTTCGATGCTGCGAGAGGCATCGAGAATGGAGCGGACCTGGCCACGAATGGTGGGAGCTGGATTGAGGTAGTCGTCGATACCCGTCACGGCCTTGTACACGACGGAGATTTCGACGACGAAGATATCGTCTAACCGGTAAAACTCGCTGCCGGTGAGCAGTCCGGAACCAGTCTGGCCGGTGGGGGAGGCGGGTGAAGCGGGACGCAGGGTTTTGTAGAGGCGCGCACGGCTGACGGGGAATTCGAGGCTGCGCAAACGGCTCTCGTAAACTTTGCGGCGGGCGTATTCATCACGTGGCAGTGAGCTGCAACCTGCGGTGGTGAGGATGAGCAGAAGAAGCAGGAAAGCGTGACGGGGATTCATGCCGCGAACGTGATGCCGCTGCGCTGCGAATCAACTGCGGTCTTCACTCGGCCTTGGCCGCTGTGCTGAAGTGGGTGGCTTCGGCCGTGCTGGGTGTGGCCGCGAGGGCTTTGTGGAATTCGGTTCCGGTGGGAAGTTTGGCGACAGCCTCTGTCAAAGCCGCATGGGCTGCGACCCCATCTGCATGCTGAAGAGTGGTGGTGGCGAGAGCGAGGACATCGCTGACAGCGGGATGGGGTGAAGACTCAACGAGGAGCTGCTGCGCACGATGGGCGGCGGGAATGTCATCGAGCTGGATGGCGAGAGCGGCAATGAGACGCAGCGTGGCCTCATCGAGCTGGCCGGCGGGAATGGACTGCAATGTGCGCAGAGCCTGGGCAGGCTGCGAAGAAGAAACTTGGAACCTGGCGAGCTGCTGCAAGGCGGAGACATCATCAGGGAAGCGTTTGAGAAAACCCTCCCACAGCATGGGGGCGGAGGATTCTCCACGCAGGATGATGTCGATCTGTGTGAGCAGACGCCAGCCTGCGCGGTCATCAGGAGAGGACAGGAGGTGAGGGGCGAGCAGTGCACGAGCCGCAGCAGGTGCGTCGCCGTCTGCAAGCACCTGCGCCAGCTGCACGGGGGAGAAGCGGCTTTGCAGTCTGGCAAGGACCTCAGTGAGCTCTTTGCCGCGACCACTCTGTGTCGCCAGTGCGTGCAAACGGGCCAGCACCCGGGTTTCACCGATGGCGGCGAGGCGGAAGTACAGATCGCAGGCGATGCTGGTCAGATGATTGAGATCGGCGATGCTGGCGCCTTCGTTGAGCCAGCGGCGATACTCGGTGTCGATGGCTGTTGCTGAAGCAAGAGCTTGCAGCGAGAGCTGATGGTCGGTGCAGGTGCGAAGCTGGCGCTCGATCCAGGGCAGCAGTTCGGCGGATTCATGTGCGGCTCGTGTGGCAAGGACAGCTCGTTGCAAGAGGCGAGATGGGATGGTTTCTGCGGGCTTCAATGCACGCAGCGAATCGAGGGCGATACGGCTGGCTTCGGCGTAGCGGGTGCCTTCGAGCAGGAGGGAGATCTGGAGATCGAGTGCGTCTTCGCGTTGAGCGTCATTGAGGCGCGGAGGTGAATCACCGAGCCAATCATTCACGACACGCAGGGCGGCTGCTGGACGCCGTGCGATGCGGGCTGCTTCGGTGAGGTTCAGCACATTCTGCCACGTGGCGGCGGGGGATTCGCACACACGTTCATGGATTTCGACGGCGAGAGTGCGCTCGTTGTTCGCCATGGCCTGAGACGCGAGCAGTTCGAGTGCTTCGATTTTGCAGGGTTCTTCGAGGCGGTCGCCCGAGGCGGCGACAAGGAGGCGGCTGTCATCGATGAGCGGTGCGTCGGCACGGGTGAGTTCAATAAACAGAAGAGCGGTGTTCAGTGGGCAGGGGGTATGGAGCGGGCCCTGCTGCACGGTGAGCTGACGCATCCGCTGCTCAGGCGCCTCCTTTTGCCAGGAGTGCAGCGCTTCCAATTCACGATCCGGGAGCATCGCGAGCTGAAACACGGCAGGCTGCTGCAGATGGCCGGGGGCTTGCGCGAGGCTGGAGGCGATGGAGGTGCGTGTGGCGCTAAGAAGCGGATTTTCCTTGGGGGTGGCCGGATCGTTCGCGTGCAGGCGCCAGCCCCAGGCGACGGCGAGCATGGTGTAGGAAAAAATGAGGAGGGAAGCCTGGCGGGAGCTGCGTGACATGGGGGCTCGGAAAAGAAGATGTGATCAGCGCATGGCCGCGTGCGTGGCGGGCGGCAGGGACTGGAGTGAGACAGTGGAGCGGCAGGCGACTTCGAGATGAACGATGCCCTGAGCGTCTGCGTGCGAGGTGTAAGGGCGGCCATTTTCGAGATAGGCGCATTGGCCGCGGGGTTCGAAACCACCCAGAACGATTTCCACGGGACGCAGATCGCGCACCTGGAAGGTGGCGCGGCCTGGGGTGAGCTCAAAGAACGAAACCGCGGTGCTGCTTTCTGTGAGATGAATGTGCTGCGAAGGTTTGTTTTTGGTGAGCACGAGTTCGGTGCGCGCATAGCCCAGGGTGTGGATGTAGAGCTGGCCCTGATGCACATTGTAGCCTGAAACGCCCTGGCAGTGTGCCATGTCAGGCAGGCCGGCGGTCGCGGGCAGGCGCAGGGTGCGGCAGTCACCGGCGTTCAGAATGATCCAATGACCCGCTGCGGCACGCAGGATGCGGGTGTGCCGCGCATCGCGCACGCTCGCGGCATATGCGGCGGCGGTCATGGCATGCAGCGGCTCGCCGGAGCAGGCGGCGAAGGTTTTTTCGAGTGAAGCGACGCCTGCCTCGGTGCGAACATCCGCAAAGCTGCAGCGCAGGGCGAGCGGCTCCATGCGGATGGAATTGCGAGAGCCTGAGGGGCTGGAGATGGGATCAATGTTTGATGTCGCGGGAAGGCTCTCAACGCGCATGGAGCGGCAGTAGCTCAGAGCCTCGGATGAGGGAGTGGCATTGGCGGGCCAGAGCATGAGGTTCACTTCCTTGCCCAGCGGCAGCAGGCGGCGATGGATGTAGCTCATGGAGCCGGCGATCTCGCGCTCCATGTCGTGACGGGTGGTTTTGGCGCGGTCATTGAGCTTGCTGGAGATGTCGATGCCGGGGGTCCATTGGGTGGGACGTGAAAAAGAGTTCGAAGCGACCTGAACCTGCAGCATTTCGAATATGCTTCGGGCGACGTGCTCGAGCCGTGCGGCTTCGCCGGTCTTCTGCCCGGGCAGCCAGGCACGCATTTCGGCCTCACAAACGGAAACGGTGACGGGCAGAAGATTGCGGCCCAGAATGCGGTCGCGCATGACTTCGGCGCACAGCGGGAAGCCGGGAAGTGTGGAAGGGGTGGAGAAACCGGTGCTGTCGATGTGGCTGTAAAACACCCGGCGGCCCGTGCGAGTGGTGGTGTCTGGCACCGGGAGGCTGCGGTCGGCCCCGAGCCACTGGGTGAGGAAGGCAGGAAGGTCGAGCTGTGAGGTGGCGGCCTGAGCAGCTGGGTCAATCCAGGCACCGCCCCAGGTGGTGAGGAAGGCCTGATCGAAGTGATGCTGAGAGCCCATGGCATCCTGACCATGCAGGCCCAGCACGATGTGGGAGTTTGCGGGGGCTTCGAGATCGAGAAAGCCGAGCGAGCGCGAGGTGATCTTCGTGTTCACACTCAGCAGGGAGGAATCCATGGAAACCACGTTCGTTCTGACGAGGCGTGTGGCGGGCCTGGCGCTGCCACCGAGACCGAGATGCTGCATGGCGAGATGGCGTGCTGCATTGTCCGTCCAAGGCATGCCGGTGAGGAGCAGCGGAATTTTGCGGGAACGCAGGGAGGGCAGCCAGGCGGCCAGCATGCGCTGCTGATCCGCACTGAGGACCAGGCTGGAGTCGAGAATGACAGCGGCGAAGTCATGGTCTTCCGGCAGGAAGTCGGCGCCATTGGCATTGCGAAAGTCGAGTTGGCAGCCCAGCCATTCCAAGGACTGACGCAGGAGGCGTGAGGTGAGGGTGGAGGCAGCGGGGGCGGATTTTTCGCCGACGTGTTTTTCATCCCAGCCATGCAGCACAAGCACGCGGCGGGAAACTTCCTCCAAGGGTCCCAGATTGACTCCGTTCAGCGCGGGAGTGGTGATGAACGGGACGGCGCCCAAGGCGGTGAGACGCTGGGCGGCCTCGCGGCAGGCGGAGAGGTCATCGGCGGAGGCATATTCCACAGCAAAGACGTGCATGCCCTGCATCTGAACGGTGCGAATGAGGCGTGTGAGGCGCTGTGTTTCCGCGATGGAGGTCCAGTCCGCCACGCCGTTTCTGCCTTCGCGGGTGTAAACGCCGAGGGCGAGGAAACCATTGGCGACGTGAACGGCTTCAACGCCGAGGCCGAGACGGAGATCGAGGAGGAGATGCTTGTCGGGATAACGCTGGTGCAGGGTGGCGGCGAGAGAGAGAACGGCGGTGCGTGCTGCTGGTGTGGTTGCTTCTTTGCCGAAGCTCAGGACGAAGCCGTCGAAACCTTTTTTCGCTGCTGGATCGGCGAGGGCTTCGACGACCCAGGAGATCCATTGGGGGTCCGTGGGATCGACGATGCGGATGTGCTGGTCGGAAGCGGAAGGTGTGGAGGACACCTGACGTTCTGCGGTTTTCATGGCAGCACGCGTTCCAGTGCGGAAATGAGCGACGTCGAGCAGCGCGAAGTAGTGATTCCCCAGCGCATGACCGGGCTCCATGTCGAGCTCCGCTTTGGGGTTCAAAATGGAGAGGTCGAAGGCGGCGAGAGAGCGGGCATCTGGACGCAGGGATTGATCGACGAACAGGCTGCGATAGGCGGGCAGATCCATCGCCATTCCTGAGATTCCCATCAGTCCCAAGAGGCCCACTACCCGGAGTTTCGACAGCAGGCCGGATGAGGAGATCGAGAACCGGGAGGTGAGTGAAGCGGGGTGCATGACAGGGTGCGTTGGGCTTTCAAAACTGCGAACGCTGTCACGATAGAGTTTCAATAACTGTACGCAAAGCTCTAAGCATTGCTTTACAAACAACTTACCTCGCTGACAGAACTCAGAAATCAGTCGCCAAACAGCGCGTCATGGGAATCATGACAGGCATCATGAATGGAACTCCTATTCGCACGTTTTCCGAAGGTATTTTGATCGATCAGCCCTGGGGAAAACTGACGTGGCTGGCCTCGCGTGAGATGGGGAATTCAACCACGATGACCCTGGGGCATGTGATCATTCCGGCGGGGCAGACGAACCCGCGTCATCGGCACCCGAACTGTGATGAAATTTTGCATCTGCTCAAGGGCAGGTTGGAGCACAGTCTTGGGGATCAGAAGTATGTGCTTAATCCGGGGGATACGATCTCCATTCCTGCCGGTCAGTGGCACAATGCGCGTGCGCTGGATGACACGGATGCGGAGATGGTGATCTGCTTTTCTTCGGCGGATCGGGAGACGGAGTTTGAGTGAGGGAGTTCACTTTCATTTCTCAAGGCGTTGCGCCTTTGATTATCGGCGTGAATGGCGCAGGGTGCTGATCGTAAGTTTTGAAGATTTTGGGAACGATGTCTGGTCACGGCGGATGAGCGGCGGAGCGTTTTGAAGACGCTGCTGGTGGGCCTGGGGTGCGGCGGAATGCTGGATTTGCTTCCCGGTCTGATGCATGGCAACCCAGGGTCGCCTCGCCAAAGCTCGGCTGACCCTGGGCTATAATCCGCAGCTCCGTTGGAGCTGGAGTGTGGCGAAATTAAATGCCAACCTTGCCGTTCACAGTGCCACAGGATCTTGGGCAGCTTGTTCGATGGGGTAATCGAGTTCTTCTCCTGTCTCCATGACGACGACATGCACTTTGTGCCCGCTGACCTTGCCGGTGACCTGGTAAACCGGGCCATATTCCCCGAAGCTGCGACAGCTGCCCATTAGATCGACGGGCGCTGATGGTGGGGGCGGTGTTCGCATGGGGGGACGTCTATTGAATCAAACTCAGCCCTTGGTCACTACTTCGTCGAGGTTGAGGACGAGGTTGGCGACCATGGTCCAGGCGGCGAGTTCGGCGGGGTTGAGTTTTTCGTCGGGCTTGGATTCGCCGTAGGTGATGGCTTTTTTGGCTTCTTCGGGCTTGGCGGTGTAGGCGGCGAGTTGCTTGTCGAAGTCCTGGCGGATGATCTCGGCTTCCTGAGCACTGGGGTAGCGGCCGGTGGCGGTGCGAAAGAGGGCGGTGATGCGGGCGTCGGTGCTCGACTGGGTTTGCATGACGTGCTGGGCGAAATTGCGTGAGGCTTCGAAGAACTGGATGTCGTTCATGAGGGTGAGGGCCTGCAGCGGGGTGTTGCTGCGTTCGCGGCGCAGGCAGTAGCTCTCGCGATTGGGGGCGTCGAACGAGGTCATGTTCGGCGGCGGGGCGGTGCGCTTCCAGAAGGTGTAGAGGCTGCGGCGGTAGAGGGATTCGCCGTGGTCCTGGATGTAGTTGCGGGTGTTGCTGCCACCGAAGCCGACGGGTTCCCAGATGTTCTCGGGTTGATAGGGCTTCACGCCTTTGCCGCCGATTTTGGGGCTGAGCAGACCGGACACGAACAAGGCCTGATCACGCACGGCCTCGGCATCAAGGCGGAAGCGCGGGCCACGGGCGAGCAGGCGGTTTTCGGGGTCTTTTTGGATCACGACGTCGGAGCATTGAGCGTCCTGCCGGTAGGTGTGGGAGGTGACGATCATGCGCACGAAGGCTTTCATGTCCCAGCCGCTTTCGCGGAAGTTCACGGCCAGCCAGTCGAGGAGTTCGGGGTGGCTGGGTGGTTCGCCTTGGGAGCCGAAATCGTTGCTGGTCTTCACGAGACCGGTGCCGAAAAACTGCTGCCACAGACGGTTCACTTCGACGCGGGCGGTGAGAGGATGCTGCGGGGTGACGAGCCATTTGGCGAGATCGAGGCGGGTGTAGTCGGCTTGTGCGGGGAGAGGGGGGAAGATCGCCGGGGTGCCACGTTTGACCTGATCTTTGGGTTTGTCATACTGGCCGCGTTCCATCACGAAGCTGTCACGTTTTTCCGGCAGGTCGGCCATGATGAAGGTGGCGGGGATGACGTCATCGAGCGTCTTCTTTTGAGACTCCAGCGCGAGCCTTTCGCCACGGGCACCTTCCACCAGGCTGCGTGCTCCCTGATACTCGTTTTCAAACCACCACTCCTTGAGGCGTGTGGCCTCTTTCTCGGGCCATTCAGCGGGCTTTTTGCCACGCACGAGAGTCTGCAGATCGTTGGGCAGTTCGGCGACGCGCTTGCCCTGATTTTTTTCGATCCATTTGCTCCATGACCACTGCGGATCTTTGGCGGGATCGACGCGGGAGGTCATGGCGAGCCGATCCCAGTAAACGGTGCCGCCGAACTGGGTGAAGGCATAGCCGCTGACCTTGATGCCGGGCTTGAGGCCCAGCCGTTCTGCGGGCACTTCGAGCTTCACCCACTCGCCGGCTTTGGGCAGTTCACCCATTTGTACTTTCTCTGGTGTGCGCACCTGGCCGAAGGGGATGGCACCCTCCTGACCCCAGACGGCGCGGTGGTTCCAGCCGGCGGTGTGGAACTGCAGCATGATGGCCTTGGGCGGATTTGCGGGGTCGATGTAGCACTGGACGCTGAGCTTGCCGTTTGGCGGGATGTCAAATTTCGCGCCGGTCGCAAAGAAGTCCTGAGCCACACCTGTGGCGGTGCGTTTCAACGAGGTGGTGCCGCTGAAGACCGGGCCCTTGTCCTTGGTGATGAGCTGTGTCGGTTCACCGGAAAAGTCTGCCTTCACGGGAAAGGCATCTTCAAACCAGACGAGTTCGCTGTTCTGTATCGGTGGTGGCGGGGTTTGTGTGGCGGGGTCGGTGTAGTTCAGGGTCTGGATCGCCGCACGGATCTTGGCCTGTGTGGCGGACATCTTTTGATCCAGCTCTGCGAGCTGCTTTTTTTGATCGGCGGTGCTCAGCCGGAGGATCGGCGGGGTGAGGAGAATGTTGCCATCCATGGCGGGATCGGCGGTGCTGTTGAAGAAGGCGTAGAGCGAGTAGAATTCCTTCTGTGAGATGGGGTCGAACTTGTGATCATGGCACACGGCGCAGCCGGCGGTGAGACCCATCCAGACCGCCACCGTCGAGTCGGCACGATCCACGGCGTAGCGGAAGATGAACTCTTCATTGATGCTGCCGCCTTCACTGGTGGTGACGTTGCAGCGATTGAAGCCGGACGCGATCTGCTGATCGACCGTGGCATTGGGAAGGAGATCACCCGCAAGCTGCCAGATGGTGAACTGGTCGTAGGGCAGGTTGGCATTGAAGGCGCGCACCACCCAGTCGCGGTAAGGCCACATGCTGCGTTCGTTGTCGAGGTGGAGGCCGTGGGTGTCGGCGTAGCGCGCGGCATCCAGCCAGTAGCGGCCCATGTGCTCGCCGTAGCGTTCGGATTTCAGCAGGCGGGCGACGACTTTTTCATACGCATCAGGTGAGGTGTCGGCGATGAAGGCATCGATTTCGGCCAGAGTAGGCGGCAGGCCGGTCAGATCGAGCGTGACGCGGCGGATGAGGGTTTCCTTGGAAGCTGTGGGCGAGGGGGACAGGCCTTCCTTGGCCAAGCGGTCCTGGATGAAGGCATCGATGCCGTTTTGGATGGGGCCTTTGACGGAGGGCGGAGTCGCTTTGACGGGTGGTTCGAAGGCCCAGTGTTTTTTGAACTCCGCGCCTTCTTTGATCCAGCGCTGCAGAATTTCCGCCTGGGCGGGGGTGATGTGCTTGTTCGAGTCGGGTGGTGGCATCAGCTCATCCTCGTCCTTGGTGAGGATGCGCTGGATGATGGAGCTGGACTCGGGGCTGCCGGGCTTGATGGGAAAGACGCCTTCGATGGCTTTGAGCGCGACTTCTGGGATATCGAGGCGCAGATCGGCTTTCCGTTTCTTCGCGTCCAAGCCGTGGCAGGCGAAGCAGTTGTCACTGAGAATGGGACGGATGTCGCGGTTGAAGTCGAGCTTCGTCGCCGCGGATGCGGTGGCGGTCAGAGCAGCAGAAACGATGAAGGCACGGAAAAGCATGGGGATGGTGTACGAAGCTCATCCACCAAGGCTTTCCGGCTTCAACGGCCAAAGAAATAGCCCGTCGCATGGAAAAACACCGGGGCGGCGAAGGCAAGCGAGTCGAGCCGATCCATAAAACCGCCGTGGCCGGCGATGGCGCCACCCCAGTCCTTCACGCCTCGATCACGCTTGATGGCTGACATGACGAGTCCGCCGACGAAGCCCATGACCACGACCAAGGCGGCCATGACTGCGGCTTGCAGGGGTGAAAACGGCGTGGCCCACCACAGGGCGGCGCCGAGGGCTGTGGTCGTGAGTCCGCCGCCAAGAAAGCCTTCCCATGTTTTGCTGGGGCTGACGGTGGGGGCGATCTTGTGTTTGCCGCAGATTTTGCCCCACACGTACTGCATCACATCGCTCATTTCGACGATTGTGATGAACCAGAAAAGCAGTTTGGCCCGCTGATGCGGCCAGGAAGGAAGATCCAGCCAGAGAATCGCGGGCGCATAGCTGATGCAGTAAACGCAGATCATGAGGCCCCACTGAATTTTCGCGGTGCGTTCCAGGAAGTTCTCGCAGTCGCCCGCCAGTACTGAGCGCATCGGTACAAACAGGAAGGCATAGACCGGGATCAGAATGAGGAACATGTTGTACCACTGGGTCGCCAGAAAGTAGTAGTGCAGCGGCGTGATGATGAAGAAGACCCAGAACAGCGTGCGGTGGTCTGCCGGTTTCGTCGGCGTGAGGGTGATGAACTCGCGCAGGGCCATGAACGAACAGAAGAAAAACATCACGGCCGTGCCCACCGGTCCCAAGGCCAGCGCCCCGGCAAAAACGGCCACCATGGCCCACCAGGCTTTGGTGCGTGCGTTCATATTTGCCACCGTTATCCTGGCGGCGTCGGATGAAGCGCGTTTGGCCAGCACCCAGCCGATGACTGAAGCGAAGATGAGGAGTCCCAGGGTGCCGCCGAGAAGCCAGAGCAGAGCGGGATCGGAGAGGATATTCATACCAGGTGAGATTGACCGCCATTCCGTTTCTTTTGCAAATTGCATTAATAAGCCGCGTTGTAGCGAACATGAACTCCTGCGTTCATGTTCCCTTTATGATGTCTCGTTCCTTTTTGTTCCTGCTCTTCCTGGCTCTTACACTGTCTGCCGGAGAACCGATCACGCACATCTATAAGAAGGCGGGTGATCGTGAACTGAAGCTCACTGTTGTCAATCCGCCGGACTGGAAGGCTTCGGATCAGCGGCCGGCGATGGTGTTTTTCCATGGTGGTGGGTGGGTGGGCGGAGGGCCGACTCAGTTTACCCAGCACAGCGAGTATCTGGCGACGCGGGGCATGGTGTGCATCCAGGTGGAGTACCGGTTGATTGCCAAGGGGGACAAGGGACCGCCCATTGATTGCGTGCATGATGCGAAGTCAGCGATGCGCTGGGTGCGAGGTCATGCGGGGGAGCTGGGCATTGATCCGAATCGGATTGGTGCCGGGGGTGGCAGCGCGGGCGGGCATCTGGCGGCGTTTGTGGGCATGGTGGAAGGACTGGATGATCCGCAGGACGATGTGAAAATTTCGCCGAAGGCGAATGCGCTGGCTTTGTTCAATCCGGTCTTCGACAACGGGCCGGATCAGGGCTGGGGATATGCCAGGGTGGGCGAACGCTTCAAAGAGTATTCCCCGGCGCACAACATCAGCGCCGATGATCCGCCAGCGATCATCTTCCTTGGCACGCAGGACAAACTGATTCCCGTGGCTGTCGTGGAGCGGTTCAAGGCCAACATGGAAAAGGCGGGCGTGCGCTGTGAAGCGAACTTTTATGAGGGGCAGGGCCACGGTTTCTTCAATCCTGGGAAGGGAGGCAAGATGCAGTTTTACTACGAGACACTGCTGGCCACGGATAAGTTCCTGGCATCGCTGGGATGGTTGAAAGGCGAGCCCACGCTGAAGAAGCCCCCGGAGGCGTAAATGAATGGGCAAAGTTCTTTCGATGCAGGACCGTCATTGACAGCAGGGGGATTCCATCGCTAGACAGAGAAACCAGCCACCGCATGAACCTGCCGAACAAACTCACTCTCTCACGTCTGATCCTGACGGGTGTTTTTGTGGTGTGCTTTTACATCCCCTGGTCGAACACGATTTCGCTGGCGCTGATCATCTTCGGCATTGCCTCGGCCACCGACTATTTTGACGGGAAGATCGCGCGGGCGCGGGGAATTGTGACCAACTTTGGCAAGTTGTTTGATCCGCTGGCGGACAAGATCCTGATCGCCGCAGCTTTTATCCTGCTGAGCTCCGACAAGAACTTTGCCGAAGCGGCACGGATCCCGGCGTGGATCACCATAGTGATTCTGGCGCGTGAGTTTTTCGTGACCGGGATCCGGCTGGTGGCGGCAGGACAGGGCGCGGTGCTGTCTGCGGAAAAACTGGGGAAGCACAAGATGCTGTGGCAGATCCTGACGGTGATCTATTTCATGATGCGTCAGGCATCGGTCGAGCCGATCTTTGGCATCACGCACCCGGTCTTTACTGCGAATCCGGAAGTGGAGCGAATCGTGGCTTTGGCACTGCTCTCTTTCACCACACTGCTGACGCTGGTGTCTGGTTTCAGCTACTTTTGGAAGAACCGGCGTCTGTTTGACGATGCTTGATTTTGTCTCCTGATCTTACTGCCATGAATGCCGAACAACAACTCGTCGCCCTCAGTCTCACACTTCCAACTTCACCACCGCGCGGGGGTGTTTACAAGCCGGTCGTGATCGTCGGAAACATGGCCTACGTCTCGGGTCACGGGCCTTATCTTGGCGATGGAAAGTATCTGACAGGCAGGGTCGGTGCAGATCTCGATCTTGAAGCGGGAAATGCCGCTGCGAAGCAGACCGGACTCGCCCTGCTGGCAACCTTGAAAAGTGAACTGGGAAGCCTGGACCGCGTGAAACGTGTGGTGAAGCTGCTCGGCATGGTCAACTGCACCTCGGACTTCGGCGATCATCCGAAGGTCATCAACGGGTGCAGCGAATTGTTTGGCCAGATCTGGGGCGAGGACTGCGGCATTGGCGCACGCAGCGCCGTGGGCATGGGTTCACTGCCGGGAAACATTGCCGTCGAGATCGAAGGCATCTTTGAGCTGCATTAAAAACCTGCGCTGTTGCCAGCGCAGGTTGTTGTGAGCGGTCATAAACGGGGCTCAGAACCAGCGCGATCCGAGGCCCATGCCGCTGCCCCAGTTGAAGGGCTGGCCAAAGCCATAGCCGCCGCCCCATGGGCGATTGGTGTTGCTGTAGATGGACGAAGAACTGCGATTGTAATACGGACTGCTGTACAGGTAGTTCGAGTAGTACGGATGACGTTGATACGATATCGGGTAGATTGGATGGCGGCTGGTTGAACTGGTGTAGCGGGGGCTGGTACTGGAGAAGTACGGACGGGCGGAGTAGTAGCGGGATCCGGCGTCCGTGCCGCGGATCACGTAGTAGTAATGGTCGCGGTTGGAGCCGAGTACGCTGCAGGAGAGAGCGCCCAGAGGGCTGTTACCTGTCGTACTTTGGTGTCTGAAGAAGCCATAACCGACAGGTCTGCCCAAATCATCGTAGGCATAGGCATGGTTGGGATACTGGCAGGCAGTGAGAGTCAGCGAAAGACCGACGAGAAGAACCACGAGAGGGTGAAGCGAGGGCAATTTCATGGTGAGCGGGAGTGCGAGCAGGAATAGCGCACCAAATCCTCCCCCCTGGCAACGAGTAAACGACCACGCTTCAGGGCTATAATTCCGCCCTGATAGAGTGGTTCTGAATTTTATGGGCCGACTGTCCCGGAAAACTTCAGTAATCTTAGAATCCAATGATCTGGAAGGGCATACTGTCTCTGATCTGCTTGTCAGGCGGTGAGTTCATGAGCTTTTCAAATTGACGTGCCCATTCACGAATGGCGAACTTGGCCTGACCGGTAGGGAACAGTTCCTGTGGGAAGAAGAAGAACAATGATTTGGCCTCTTCTTTGTCGGCGAACTCGAAGAAGGACTTGCCGGTCTTGGGCTCGGTGAGGACGCCCTGAATGGCGATCATTCCGCGCGAAGGTTTGCCAAGTAAACTACCGCCAATCATGGGGAGAGTCACCAGATCCACGGCCTCCCGCACGGCAAGCCCCGAGTAGGTGTTTGGCTCCCATTCGATGATGGACAGCTTCAAAGTCATGGCCTCCTTGGAGGGCTCGTCCACGACGGTGAAGCGTGATTTTTTGTTCGACTTGAAAGCACCGACAAATTTTTTCTGGGCATAGCCAAGAAGGCTCTTCATCTTGCCATCGCGCCGTTTGTTGCTGAACTCCATCAGGGCGAACTTTTGGAGCATGGGCCGCAATTCATCGGAAACCACCGGGGCGATGTAGATCGACTTCACCTGCTCCGCAGCGGCCAGAACTTTCTTGTCGGTGCTCCACCAGTTGCCGATGAAGGGTGAGCGTTTACGGTTTTCCTTTAGCTCACTGGCATGTGGGAGGAAACTAGTGGGTTTGACATTAACAGCTGCGACCACGCTTTTGGCGGTACGGCAAGAGATCATCATCCAAGGGATGAGCAGGAAGAGGGAGGCGCGGATTAGCATCATGGAACGGTATTTGGATACGTCTGAGGAAGGCGGATGGCAAATATTTCGCAAATCAGCCCCACCACAAACTTACCCGCACCATTTGCACCAGCCATGGGGGGGTGTTAGCTTTCGCGTCTGGTCATTCGGTGCTCCGGCAATTCCGCCGCGCCCCGCCTGATTTTTTCCTTCCTCCTTTATGGCATGGCTTTCCTCTCTCGGTTTCTTCGGTGAAATCCTTCGTTTTATCATCCTCATTCTGGAGGTGATTCTCGTATTCAACCTCATGATTGTGGTTCACGAGTGGGGCCATTTCCTGGCGGCACGCTGGCGTGGGCTGAAGGTTGAAAAGTTCTACATCTGGTTTGGCAAGCCGCTGTGGAAAAAGACCATCAACGGCGTCGAGTACGGCCTCGGCAGCATACCTGCGGGTGGTTTTGTGGCCCTGCCGCAAATGGCGCCGATGGGTGGACTCGAAGGTGAGACGAGCCAGGAAGTGCTGCCGCCGATCACGCCGCTGGACAAAGCCATCGTCGCTTTTGCGGGGCCGCTGTTCAGCTTCATGCTCGCCTGTGTGTTTGCCGTGGCCGTCTGGGTTGTGGGCAAGCCGGAGAGTGAATCCCACACCACATCGATCGTCGGCTACGTCGCCAAGGACAGTCCGGCTCAAAAAGCGGGCCTTCTTCCCGGGGACAAAGTCCTTCAGGTGGATGGTCAGCCGGTGAAGCGCTTCGAGGGGCTGGTGGACAGTGTGCGCTGGGGCGTGGTGGCCAGCGAAGGTGACACGATTGCCTTTGAGGTGGAGCGTCCCGGGGAAGGGGTGCTGAAGTTTAACGTGGATCCCAAGGCCTGGCCCAAAAGCGATAAAAAGGCCGAGCCGGTTTCCTGGGGGAGCTCGATTTTCAAACGGCCCGAACTTCGTTCCATCGGCCTGGAAGGCCAGATGACACCCGTGGTTGGAAGTGTTAACAAAAATAGTCCGGCGGAAGAAGCGGGGATCAAAGCAGATGATCTGGTGCTGCGTGCTGACGGCAAGCCTGTGCGCAGCATGGGGTACCTCAGCGATTACATCAAAGCCACGCCCGGCAAGACCCTTGTGCTGGACATCGAACGCGAGGGCAAGGTCATCCAAATCCCTGTGCTGCCGCGCATCCCGGACAAGAACAATCTCAAGGAGGTCACGGAAGACCATCAGGAATACCCCATGGTCGGCATCGGCTGGGATGTGGAAGGCAAGCGCATTCCCAGCAAGATCACACCTTGGGAGCAGATCAGCGATGCCGTGCGGCATATGGGCAATCTGGTGTCCAAACTGGTTTCACCGAAGTCCGATCTCAGTCCGGCGCATATGAGCGGCCCGGTCGGAGTGGGCCGTCTCTATTACAAGCTGTTCGAGCACCCGGACGGCTGGCGTCTGGTGCTGTGGTTCAGTGTCGTCTTCAACATCAATCTGGCCATCCTCAACATGATGCCCTTCCCGGTGCTCGATGGCGGGCATATCACCATGGCCATTGCCGAGGCGATCCGCCGCAAGCCGGCGCAGGGCAGGATTCTCGAATACGTTCAAACCGCCTGTGCCTTGATGCTCTTCGGCTTCATCATTTTTGTGACCCTCAAGGACACGGGAGATATCTTTGGTGGCGGAGGCAAAGAGGGCAAGGTCTTGAAAATCGAGTGGCTCTCCAAAGAGCAGCGTGCTGCCGCAGGAGCGTAATTTTCGCCGCTTATGCGCGTCCTTATCCTCGTTGAGAACCTTCCTGTTCCCTTCGACCGGCGCGTGTGGCAGGAGGCCTGTGCCCTGCGTGATGCGGGGCACGAGGTCACGGTCATCTGTCCGCAGATGCGTGGTTACACGCAGCCGGAGGAAGTGCTCGAAGGCATTCAAATTTATCGCCATTGGATCAGTGGCGAGGCCGGATCGCTGGGTGGATTCATCACGGAGTACGCTTCGGCTTTGTGGGGGGAGTTTTGGTGTGCCGTCAAAGCGTGGCGGCGCGGCGGCTTCGATGTCATTCACCTCTGCAATCCGCCGGATTTACTGTTCCTCGTGGCGCTGCCGTTCAAACTGTTTGGCAGGGTGAAGGTCATCTTTGATGTGCATGATCTGTGGCCGGAAATGTTCGAGGCGAAATTTGGCAGGCGTGGGCTGATGTATTGGGCGGTGCGAATCGCCGAGCGTTGCACGCTTGCGCTGGCGGATGTGGTGATCGCCACCAATCAGAGCGTGCTGAGCGCGGTCAAACAGCGAGGGAAGCTGCATGAAGACCGTGCCTTCGTGGTGCGCACGGCCCCGAGCCGAATGAACACGGCTGCGATTGCGGATGAGGCATTGCGTGCCGGGAAGCGGCATCTGGTGGGTTACATCGGTGTCATGGGCAGCGCGGATGGAGTGGATTTCCTCGTGCGTGCGGCTGCGCACATCATCCAAACCCGCAGGCGCACGGATGTGCAGTTTTTGCTCATGGGGTCAGGGCCTGAGCATGCTGAACTGCTTGTTTTGCGAGACGGTCTTGGCCTGCAGGATCACGTCTGCATGCCTGGCCGTGTCAGTGACGAGTTTCTGTGCCGCGCTTTGCGCACCATCGACCTCGGCGTCGCCTGCGACCCGATCAACGCCTACAACGACCACTGCACCATGAACAAGGTGCTGGAATACATGGCCTTTGCCAAACCGATGGTTATGTTCGGCACGGTTGAGGGTCGTTTCTCAGCGGGTGAGAGCGCGGTTTATGTCATGGAAAACTCCGCCGAGAAGCTGGGGGATGCCATCCTTGAGCTCCTCGATGATGAGGCCTGCCGCCAAACGCTGGGTGCTGCCGGGCATGCGCGACTGACTCAGGAATTGAACTGGGAGCGCAGTGTGGAGCAGTTGCTGGCGGCGTATCAGGCGGCCTGAAGGGGATTCTAGTGATTATTTTGTCCTGTGCTGTCTAGGGTCTTGCTAAAGTGCCTCCTTGTTCTTAAATCATAGGCATGCAGCAGGCGAATGACCATGGGGTGGATGCCGTTCATTTTGAACCTTTTGTACCGCCATCGACGGAGGAGCTGGATGCGTTGATTCCAGGCTACAAGTTTCTGCAGTTTATCGAGCGGGGTGGCATGGGTGCGGTGTACAAGGCGGTGCAGAAGAGCCTCAACCGCACGGTGGCGGTGAAACTGCTGCCCCGGGTGCATCGGAACAAGGAGAGCTTTGCCGAACGCTTCAAACGCGAGGCCCATGCACTCGCGCAGTTGAATCATCCGCACATCATCGCCGTGCATGACTTTGGTGAAACACCTGACGGCCAGATGTACTACGCCATGGAGTTCGTTTCCGGCATGGATTTGCAGCACCTGCTCAAGCGTGCGCCACCCGAGCCCCGACAGATACTCAAAATCATCACCCAGGTATGCGAGGCGCTGCAGTTTGCGCACGAACACGGCATCGTGCATCGTGACATCAAGCCGGCGAACATTCTCGTCGATGAGCGTGGCAATGTGAAGGTGGCGGATTTTGGCCTGGCGAAGGTCATGGGCCAGCAAATTGGTGATTATACCGCCACAGGCATGACGATCGACACGCCCGACTACATCGCGCCTGAGGCACTTGATCAGAGCAGGAGCATCGATCATCGGGCGGACATCTATTCGCTGGGTGTGATGATCTATGAACTCTTCACGGGGCATGTTCCCAAGGGAGTGTGGGAGCCGCCCTCGATCCGATCCGGTGCGGACAAGGGCATCGACGCAGTCGTCAGCAAGGCGATGCAAAACAACCCGGAGAAACGCTACCAGCACGTGAGTGACATGACGCAGGTTCTGGAAAAACTTTTCAAAAACAGCGACAACTGGAAAAATTTCCGGCGGCCGTCCCGGAGTGAAGTGGTGAAAGCCATGGGGGAGCCAGTCAACGTACACTCCAATGCTGACACGATTCGGATGAAGCCATTGGTGCGTTCCAAACGCCAAATGGTCTGGATGGCGGGTGTGGTGATGCTGCTGGGAACGGGGGCAACTTTTGTGTGGCAATCAGGCTGGCTCCCCAAGCAGAAACAAGACAGGCTGGAAAACGAGGTCGTGAGCCCTCCATTGCCACCACCAGTGCCTGCTGCAATTTCGCAGCCAGTGCCAGCCAGTCCGGATGCGGCGCAGTTAAAACTGGCACTGTGGGTATTTGAACACAGCGGATTCGTGAACGTCCAAACGCCTTCAAACCCTAAAAGGTCGATGGGGGAAGAGTCTGATATTTATCAGGCCGATGCCCTGCCCGCAGGCCCGTTTACCATCTGGCGTGTGTGCTTTTCTCCGAAGCCAATCCCTGATGAATCCGGGCTGGAGATATTGACCTCGCAGATTCGTGAAGTCGGCACAGTTTCAAATGTGAACCTCCGTGGTCTTGCCTTGCCGGTGGATGCACTTGGTGTTCTGGCCACCATCGAGACGCTTACCAATTTAGATATCATGGAAAGTCCGATGATCACCAGCGAAGCAATCCCTTACCTTGCTGCCTGCAAGCATCTGATTTATCTGCGCATTGGTGGTGCAAAATATGCGATAGACAGCTCCGTCTCAGCAGAGTTGCGCGCTCGGCTGCCTGATTGTGTTGTGAACGACAGCAATGAATGAATGAATGACTGACTGAATCTATTATTCCCTCTTATCCCTATGAATCCGAACTCGCGATCCCAGACTGCTGAACTGCCAGATAGATCGACCAATGCCCGCAGCAAAGTTTTGGTGGGGGCAACCCAGTTCAAGGCGGCCAGATCTGAGGAAAAAATGGGTTTGAAAAATGAGGCTGCGCCGAAGCATCGGGCAGTTTCCGGACTTAAGCCTGAGGGGCAGAAAAAGCGGATTCTGATGCAAAATAAAACGGCGGTCAAAGTGCTTGGCCATGCGGGATCCCAAGCCTTCACCGGTTTGAGCCAGACGACGGATTCACCGAGGATGGTGATGGCCAGTGGTGTATCGGCAAGCTTCGTCGGCCGCAACGTGGAGTCTTCCATACACGAGGCATCATCTCTGCGTCATTCTTCCAGCGGCAAGCCCAGACTGCTGTGGGTGGGCGATGCACTTGTTCCCACTGGTTTTGCCACTGTCACGCATGCGGTGCTGGATCATCTGCGGAATGATTGGGAGGTCATTGTCTCCGGCGTGAATTACGAAGGCGCTGCACATGATCTGCCTTACCGAGTCATGCCTGCGAGGCAGGACGGTGACATGTGGGGCATGAACCGTTTCCAGAATCTGTGCACTGAGTTCGATCCCACCGTGGTCGTCATCAACAACGACTGGTGGAACGTTGCGCAATTTGCCAGAAACGCGCCCGCCGGGGTGCCGATCATTGGTTACATGCCCGTTGACGGCGGCAACCTCGACGGTGGAGCGATGGCTGAACTGAACCCTCTGCATGCGGCTGTCTGGTACACGGACTTCGGCCATCGTGCTGCCGTGCTGGCAGGTTTCAGGGGGCAGCGCCATGTCATTCCGCACGGCATTGATGCCGGAGTGTTCCAGCCGTCGGACTGTCGTGAGGCACGGCGGCAACTTGGGCTCGCTGTTCCGCCCGATGCTTTCATCGTGGGCAACGTCAACCGCAACCAGCCGCGCAAACGGCTTGATCTGACGATCCAGATTTTCGCTGCCTGGGTCAAGCAGCACAGCATCACCAATGCGCATCTGCTGCTGCACTGCGCTCAAAAGGACACGGGTTGGGATTTGCGACGAGTGGCGGCCTACTATGGCGTCGCTGACCGCCTGATCCTCACCGGCGCGGAAGACATTCGCGATTTGCAGGAAGCCAGCAGGCTGAAGTACATTTACACGTGTCTCGACGTGCAGATGACCACCACGCTTGGCGAAGGCTGGGGGCTCACCACCATGGAAGGCATGGCCTGCGGCATTCCGCAAATTGTGCCCGATTCCTCTGCGCTGGGTGAGTGGGCCAAGCCTGCGGTTAAAATCCCATGTTCACGCACGCTCATCAATCCTGAGATCAACACCACCGGGGCACTTGTTGATGAGGCACCGTTTGTGGCCGGATTGCAGACTCTTTATCAAAGCAAGGCCGCACGCAGCCGACTTGCCGCAGAAGGACTGGCGTACGTGCGCGGTGAGGCCTTCCGCTGGGAGACCGTGGCGCAGCAGTTTCAGGAACTGCTGGCCGCCGCCGCTCCGCGGCAGGCGAGGCGGCGGCAGGAAACTCAACGCCGGCAGTTTAGCAGCAGGCCTTGAAAGCCGGCACGGGGGCTCCGGCGAGCACGGCATCCAGTTTTTCGAGGCAGCCTGTCCAGCCGTAGGTGTGCTTCTGGCAGCTGTCGTCGCTGGGGAATCCGGTCTGTGTGAGATGCAGTTCGGTTTCGTCGCCGACGACGTTGAACTCGAAGGTGACAAGCGACTCGCAGTCTGCCCAGTCTTCGTCGTTTTCCCATTTCCAGGTGTAAACGATTTTCGAGGGCGGTGTGATCTCACGGTAAACACCCACGGCAGAAATGGCTGTGGAGGTTTCTGGATTGTACGATCTGGTGCGGTAGCTGCCACCCACGCGGAAGTCGGCGCTGCATTCGATGACGTGGGGAGGACCGCAGCCAAACCATTGCTGGATGGCTTCGGCGCTGGAGAAGGCGGCAAAGACGCGTTCGCGAGGTGCTTTGAAGCGGCGGGTGAGCTTGAGAGTTTGTTCGGCAACGAGAGTGTTCATGATTTTTTGGGTTTGCTGGTTTCCTTGGCGGATGGCTCTGCCTGCTCCACGAGAGCGGCGAGTCTGTCGAAGCTGCCTTCCCACATCTGGCGGTGGCGTTCGATCCAGTTCACGGCTTCGCGGAGGGGTTTGGGATTGGCGGTGATGTAATGGGTGCGACCTTCGATCCGGCGCTTGAGCAATCCTGCATCCTCCAGCACGCGCAGATGCTTGGAGACGGCCGGGAGGGACATCTGCAAAGGCTCTGCGAGAGTCCCGACCGTGGCCTCACCCTCGATCAAGCGAGTTAGCAGTCCGCGCCGGGTGGCATCGGAGAGTGCAGAGAAGACAAGATCAAGGAGCAGAGGCTGGGGGGCGCGTCTCATGGAGAAACGAGTGGATGCTGCGTGCCGGGCTGGCAAGCGGGCTTACTTCACGCGCTCAAATTGGAAGGGATGATCCTGCTGGGCCTTGCCCTTGTCGAACAGGGTCCAGTTCTGCGTCACATGATCGGCATCGACGAAGGTGATGACGGCGGAGTGCATGTGCTTCTCCGTGTCCACTTTGATCTCGCTGTCCCTGGCGAGGTCGAAGGTGAGGGATTTGGCATCTGACTTCACGAGGGTCATGCTGGGCCGGTTGCACAGCATGCAGTAATGCGTGAGCACCAGTTTGCCGTCCTTCTCATGGTAGAGGGTGACCATTTCCTTGGGTGTGTTGGGGAACATGCGCTCCTCCAGTGCGCTACCGCCGGCGATGACGCGATATTGCGTGGTGACTGTCATTGGACCCTGGCCCATGTCCGCCTTGGCCTGCCAGTCGCCGGCCAGTGTTTTCATTTTCTCAAACTCCGCAGAGCCGGTGTAGAGTTTGGATGGTTCACCGGCGGAGGTGGTGAGCACCGAGGAGAGGATGGACAGGGTGATGAGAAGCAGATTTGATTTCATGGGTGTGTGGTTTGCTACCGGATACATTGTTAACCAAAAGGTTAAATAAAACAAGCAGAATTGCGCCCGCGATGATTTTTCCGGTACCAAGCATTAATGGAACTGTCGTTCCCGGCCGATCCTGTGTTATAGTTCCTGCGCATGAAAATCGCTTTTGTGGGTGCGTCGGGTTATGGCAATATCGGTGATGACACGTATCCGCTCGTGTTTGCGGAGCAGCTGCCAGCGCATGAGCTGGAGTTCTACAATTCTGACCTGCCACGCAGCCTGCCTGACAATCTGGACATGATCGTGATTGGTGGCGGCGGTGTGGTGCACAATTCAGGAGCGGAGCCCGAGGAGAGCGAATCACACCATTTCCGCTGCATGCGGTTTTACATGGACGCGGCCATCGAGCGTGGCATTCCGTGGGGATTTCTGTCCTGCGGATTTCAGTTTCAAGCGCAGCGCGAAGCCGCTTATGCGCGGTCGCACAAACCATGGGTGCCGTATCTGCAACGGGCATCCTTCATCACGCTGCGTTCACGCGAATGTGTGCGCATTGCATGCGAGATCAGCGGCAGAACCGATGCTCAGTTCTTTCCTGATGCTGCGTATCTTTTTCATCCGGCGGGTGAGCGGGAGCAGGACCAGCCAGACGGCGTGACCATCGTACCCGCAGGTCAGGTCAATCTGCACGACGTGCTCACCAACCACTACTTGCGCCAGTTTGCGGCGAGCGGCATTCCGGTGACATGGCTGAGCATGGGGGCGAAGGTTGATGATGGCCGGATGCTGGAAGAAGCGGCGCAGCGTTTCCCCGAATCCAGGATCATCACTGCAGACCCGGTGACGGCGTTTCGGTGCATTGCTGCATCACGGCTGGTGATGACGGGTCGATACCACGGCATGGTCTTCTCCAGAATCAGCCGGGTGCCATTCATCACACCAATCAATGTGCCGTATAAAATGCGTCACGAGGATTATGATGCCCCGGTCGCATCTGCCGCCGGTCACTTTGAGGTGCTGCGGCGTTTCATCGGCGGGTGATCACCAGCGCTGCAGGAAGGCCGCCAGCTCCGCTGCATCCGCCTGCGGAAACACGCGTCCAAGCGTGTTCTCACGATCCATGCCGAAGGCATATTGGGTACGCTGAATGACATCGTGGTAGTTTTCAGGATAAAACACCGCCACCGGTTTGAATTCATGCCATGCCGCCTGCTGCAGGCTGGACCAGCTGCCGACGTAAGCACGACAGTTTTTGATGAGGTTCAGTGTCGCTGGCACGCTCAGGCTGTCGAGAACGGTGACATTGCCGCCTTCGAAACGGCGTGCATTCTCTGCTGCGTGAATGGCTTTGCCCCCGCCGCCGGTCCGCAGGTAGCTGCGAGTCACGAGGAACACAGGAAACGGCAGTGTTCGCAGCGTTTGCACGGTCGTTTCGATCAACTCTGGCGGCAGCGAGCGATACGTGGCATTGCCGGCGAAGGGTTGAAAAACAATGTGTCCCTTCGAGTCGACATCGTCCGGTGCGTCGAACACCGGTGCATACCCGTTTGCATCGCCTCGGATGAGCTGTGCATAATCCAGGCCCGCAAAGTCAAACAACGCACGGCTGATGTCCGGCCCGCGCAGACCTGCATTGTGGAACTCCTCATATTTGTGCGCGAGATCGTAGAGAACGAAATGTTTCGCATTGCGATGATGGCGGAAGATCTCGATCGAGAACGGATTGTGCGAAGCCATGAGCACGGGAACCGGCTGCGTGGTTTCACACAGCACGCGATAGCTGGCGCTTTGATAGCAGGCACGGATCACATCGCCGAGACCGGCGGCAAAAAGGGCGGCAGACATTTGTGAAGCAATGGTGCGGGTCCTGACGTTGACAAGGCTCGTCTCATCCCAACCTGCCATGAAGATACTCGCCTTATTCCTTCTTCTTTCCTTGTCCGCCCAGGCTGCCGTCACGCTGCCCGCGGTTTTCTCCGATCACATGGTGCTGCAAAGCGGCAAGCCGGTGCCTGTCTGGGGCACGGCGGATGCGAATGAGGAGGTGATCGTTGCCATTGCTGGTCAGACAAAAACTGCCAAGGCGGACGCTAATGGCCATTGGTCGCTCAAGCTCGCTCCGCTTACCGTTGCTGCTGAACCTCAGACGCTGACCATTGGTGACAAGACGATCAAAGACGTGCTCATTGGCGAAGTCTGGCTTGGTTCGGGTCAGTCGAACATGGGTTTGCAGGTGCAGGGCGCCAATGACTATGAAGGCAGCAAGGCGGCGGCGAATGTGCCGCTGATCCGTGTGTTTACCGAAAGCAGTCCGGCCGCGAACACGCCGCAGTCCCAAGGCAAAGGCTCGTGGGTGATCTGCTCTCCTGAGTCTGTGGGCCACTTCTCCGCCACGTTGTACTTTTTTGGGCGCAACCTCTACGATGTGTTCAAGCAGCCGCTCGGGCTGATCAATTCCTCGGTGGGTGGCACGCCGATCGAATCCTGGATCAGTCCTGAGGCGCAGCAGGCGAGCGCTGAGCTGAAGCCTTTCTTTGAAGCGGTGAAGAAGGAGGCGGCTGCGGTTGATGAAGCCGAGGAGAAGGCACTTTACGAGCGTCAGGTGGCGAAGTGGGCTGAGGAGGCGAAGAAGGCCAAAGCTGCGGGCACCGAATTGCCGCGCAAGCCGCGTGATCCAGTTGAACTGCGCAAGCGCAAGGGCAATGTGGGCGGCCTTTTCAACGGCAAGATTTCGCCGCTCATCCCCTATGCGATTCGCGGCGCGGTCTGGTATCAGGGCGAAGCCAATTCTCACGGTCCCAAGCCGCCCTTTTATCAGGCTCAGCTCACGTTGCTGGCCAAGGACTGGCGCACACGCTGGGGCGACGAGTTTCCCTTTGCCTGGGTGCAGCTGCCGAATTTTATCCGTCCAGGTGAAGGCTGGCCGGAGGTGCGCGAGCAGATGCTCCATGCGCTGAGCACGATCCCCAACAGCGGGATGGCGATTACCATCGACATCGGTGATCCCAAGAACATTCATCCGACCAACAAGCAGGAAGTGGGACGCCGGCTGGCGCAGTGGGCGCTGGGTGCGGTATATCACAAGGATGTGCCCGCCATCAGTGGTCCGCTGATTGATACGGCTACGGTCAATGACGGCGCATTCGTGCTTACGTTCAAACACGCCCAAGGTCTGAATGCAAAAGGTGATCTCACCGGTTTTGAAGTCGCCGGAGCGGACGGCCAGTGGCAGTCTGCCGAAGCCAGGATCGAGGGTGAAACTATTGTTGTTTCAGCCAAGGCCGTTGCAGAGCCAAAGCACATTCGGTACGCGTGGAAGGACAATCCTGTGGCCACGCTTTTCAACGGAGCGGGCATGCCGGCCTCGCCGTTTCGGAAGTAGTGAAGGATTGCGTGGCATGAGGTCGTTTCCATGGCCTCATGAACCGCCGCCAATTGACAGTGGCTCGAAGGGGACTGAGCCGGTTTATAGCTCATCAATCTCGAAGCGGCGACCGCACTGGTGAAACGCGAGTGTCGCGAAGGCTGCAAAATCTCTGTGAGAGCAAAACACCACATCTGCCCCCACAGAGACACTTCCAACCAACAAAGTTAGAATGTCAGGCTTCCGCCGACGTAGAAATTGCGGCCGTAGGCGGGGTCGATGCCACCGGCGTTGACGCGGGCGAAGTACTGTTTGTCGAAGACGTTGTTGAGGCCGCCGATGAGCTTGAGGTTTTGTGTCACGGGGATTTCTGCGGTGAGATCCCAGGTGGTGTAAGCGGGGATGTCGAAACCGGCGGCGGCGGTGTCGCTGCCGCTATGACGGGCCATCAGGGTGCCGAGGAAGGCGAGCTTGAGTTTGCTCTTGCGACTGTAAATGACACCCGTGCGCACCATGTAGGGCGGGGCAAACTGCGGTGTGCCGCCGTTGTTGGGGCCACCGCTGAGGCGTGCTTCCAGAAGCGAGGCGTTCGCATAGAGGTTTAATGCGCCGAGGCGATCACCGCGATGGGTGCCGTTGGCGGCGTCAAGGGCGCCGATGACATCAAACTGCAGGGCGCCGTCCCAGCCGTAGTTGATGGAACGTCCGACGCTGGTGAGCGCCGTGCCGGTGGTGCCGAATTTGTTGTCGAGATCGATCAGGAAGAAGGCGCTGTCCCAGGTGATCCAGGGGCGTGGCGTGCCGCGCATGCCGAGTTCGTAATGCCAGCCGAGGCTGGGTGCGGCATCATTTGCCGTACCGCCGGCCGCGGGAATGAGCGACTGGGAGAAAGTGGTGGCACGGTAGCTTTGCGAGATGTTGGCATACAGCATGGTCTCGCTGCCAAGATCATAGGCCAGACCCAGGCCAAAGAGCGGCTGACTGTCGAACTTGCTGTTGTTGGTTTCAGGCACTGCTCCCACGGCGAAGTTTTGCAGGGTCATGTCTTGATTCACGAGTTCCATGCGAAAACCCGGCGTGATGGTGAGGCGGCCGAAGGTGAATTTGTTTTCCACAAAGACGGCGCCGTAGATGATGTCACGCTGCGCGTCGCGCAGGATGGGTCCGTCGTTTGAGGTGACGGTGGCTCCCGTTTTGGTGGTGGTGGGAGAATGCGACAGGTAGAAGTGCATGCCTGCGCTGATCGTGTGTTTGCCTCCCCAGGCCTCGTAGTCATGGCGGATGCGTGGTTCGATGCCCCAGTTGTAGAACTCCTGCCGGTCGATGCTGGTAGTCACCCCCACCGGAACGATGCCAAAACCACCGCCATTCTGTCTGCGGCTCCAGCGGTCATAGTAGGCCGCCCAGGTTTTGATGCAGAGTTCGGTGTCTGAGGACATGCGGTGCTGCAGTTCGATGCTCATCGCGTAGCGGCTGAGCTTGAAGCGGTCGTTGAAACGCACCGTCTGATTCCGGTCGGCGGCATAACCGGCACTACTCAGGCCTCCTGGTTCGCCATTTTCCTGCTGAAAGGCTTCCAAACCGAAGATCCAGCGGGTGTCTTCATCCTGCTGGTACACCAGTTTCACCCGGCCACCATTTGTCTCGTAGTCGCTGTTCGCCTGTCGGAAACCATCGGCGGATCGATGGGCAAAATAGCCGTGATATCCGAGTTTTCCGATCGTGCCATCCATGGAGGTGTAGGAAGAAATGAGATCATCAGTGCCCATGATGAACTGCTGGCGCACGCCCAGCGGCTTGTCGGCACGCGGCATGAGCGTCACATAGTTCAGGGCACCGGCAGGCTGGGGGCCATAAAGGAGCGAGGCACCGCCGCGCAGAAAGTCGATGCGTTGCACCGACTCCAACTGGGGTGTCCAGTAGGCCTCAGGATAGCCGATAGGATCGGCGCTGATGGGAATACCATCCTGCAGGATCTGCATGAACTGGGCGCGATCCGGTCCGCCGATGCCTCGATACCCCAGACTGACCAGCGGGGTGGTTTCCTCAGCCACGAGCAATCCGGGGGTTAGTGCGAACGCCTGGCGGTAGTTGTTGGAAATCACCTCCGGCAGCGCTTTGAGTTCAATGATAGAAGCACGCTTTCCCGCATAAATCTTGGTGCCTTCGACCGGCGGCAGGTAGGGAATTTTGACCTGAGGTTCCTCTGGAGCGTCTGCGGTGATAACGACGTTTGGCAGTTCGGTGACAAGCTTCGGTTTGCTCACGCTTTGGGAACGTGCGTGTGAGGCGATGGCCAGGAACAAGAGGGAGGCGGCGGCCACCGCAGGCCCGCCTGAGAGTGGAAATTTGGAAGGAGTGAGTGTCTTCATGAGGTGGTTGATACTGAGATTCTATCGCAGGAGCGGGCGGATAGTGGGCAGATCGAACCAACGCGCAAGTTTTTTGTGCGACTGAGTCGCAATTGCAAATTAACAGCCATTTCTTGCGCTTCATTCTCCAATCCCCGCCGCCTCGACCGGGTGCTGACGGCCAGTAGCAGGCAGTCGATGCGAAGATCGAGGGCGAAATTACGCGTGGAAGGACAATCCCGTGGCCAAGTGTTTTAATGGTGCGGGCATTCCGGCTTCGCCGATTCGGTAGTGAGGCGAGGGGTGAATGTCCCTGCAGGGGCGGAACACCACTTCCGCGCCCCACAGGGTCTTGATCCAACCTAACAAGGACCAAATTATGAAGCTGTCTCCGAGGTGGAGATGCTGACCTCAGGCATTGCTGCGGCGTGGCCGCGTTTGGGGAAGAAGCGGCGAAAGGCAAGGGCGAAGCCGGTCCAGATGAGGATCAGGGTGGCCACGGTGCATAAGGCTGCCACGGTTTGGCCGATGAGGCCGAAGAGCTCGCCGGTGTGCAGGAAACGGGCGTACATGCGCAGGCGGCGTCCGAGGTTTTGCTGCTGCAAATCGTCCGGGCTGGGGAGCACTTTGGCCTGAGTGACATCGAGATTCAGCATGGTGCGCAGTTGTACTTGACCACGACCACCACGGTCCACCATGAGTGGAAAGGGAGCACCGGGTTTCTGCGGCATGCGCAGGCTGAGACTGGCCCAGTCGGGGATCTGCTGTCGTGCCTGAGCCAGGAGAGGTTCGAGGCCGGTTAGGGAAGGGGGAGGGGCTGTAGGTCCGCCTTCGCGTTTGCCGCCGGGACCGCCTGCGGGGCGTTCGCGCGGTGGTGGGGGCTCGCTGCCGGTGAGGGTGAAGAGCAGATTGTTCGCCCAGCCGTAGGACATGATGAGGCCGGTGAGGATGATGCAAAGCAGGGGGAGGGCGCTCCAGAAGCCGAAGACGTTGTGCCAGTTCCAGTTGCGTGCGCGGTCTCTGAGCTTGGTGTTGAAGAGGATGACCGCGCGCACGTTGGCCCAGCGCCAGTGGCGTGGGCACCAGAGGTAGAGGCCGGAGACGAGCAGAAGGCTGAAGATCAGACAGCCAGCGCCGGTGATGGCTTTGCCCACTTCTTTGGGAAGGCCGGTGCCGGTGAGGAAGCGGTGCCAGTCGGTGGCGGCGTGGAAGAAGTCATGCCAGGCGCGGTGGCCTTCACCGAGAAATTCGCCGGTGTAGGGATTGGCGAAGTAGATGCCCTCTTTGCCGACGGAAAGTGTGACAGGCATGGCCGGGTCTGCTTTCCAGGTGATGCCGCTGGGATTCAGATCGGGCTTGGTTTCGTGAACCTTGGCCAGCAGTGTTTCGATGTCGAGATGGGAGGTGCCTGCGGCGGGCGGGGTGACGCGCAGATCGCGATTGGCCCATTCAAGGAGCTGGGCTTCGTATGCAATCATGAGGCCGGTGACGGCCATGGAGAGAATGACCACGCCGGCTACGAGGCCTGCGATGAGATGGCCCCAGAAGATGAGGCGATGAAAGGTGGGCTTCACAGAGAAAGGGCGGGGATTACATCTCCGCCCATTGACGGAGCAGGTTGTGATACACTCCGGTGAGCTGCACGCCGGTTTGATCTGCCACGGGGTTGTTTTTGAGATCGCGGCCGAGGCGCTGAATGGCGAGATCGAGATCAAACAAAAGCGACCGCTGGCCGTTGTCACGGATCATGCTTTGCAGCCAGAAGAAGGAGCAGATGCGGGCCCCGCGTGTCACGGGGGTGACGTGGTGCAGGCTGGTGGAAGGGTAGAGCACCATGTGGCCGGGGGGCAGCTTGATCCGCTGCACACCGTAGGTGTCTTCAATGCAGAGCTCCCCGCCGTCATACTCCTCAGGGCCGGCGAAGAAGAGCGTGGCGCTGAGGTCTGTGCGGATGCGCACGGGCGCCGTCGGGTGAATGCGAATGGCATTGTCCACATGGGTGCCGAAGGACTGGCCGCCGGAGTAGCGATTGAACAGCGGCGGGAAAATCCGCTGCGGCAGGGCAGCTGCGTGGAAGAGCGAATTTTTTGACAGGGCGCTGAGGATCATTTCTCCGAGCTCGCGTGCGGCGGGGCTGTCCTCAGGGAGCTGCATGTTGTCCTTGGCCTTGGCGGATTGATAACCGGCGGTGCCTTTGCCATCCACCCAATCGGTGGCGTCAAGGAGCTGGCGTGCATGAGCGACCTGCTCAGCGCTGAGAACGTCAGGAATGGAGATGAGCATGAGAGGCGGGTAAAAAAGATCAGAACTTAATGCTCGCGGTCAGTGCGGCGGAACGTCCCGGGCTGGGGACGAAATGTCCACCGCCGACGCTGCCGATGTAGCGTTCATCCGCGAGGTTGTAGATATTCAGGCGCAGGCTCACTTTCTCGGTGAACTTGTAGCTGACCATGGCATCCAGCGTCCAGTAGCTTGGCGCGGTTCGGGCATTCGTGGCGGAGTCGTTACTTGTGCGCGGCCCCATATACTGGGCGCCGAAGCCGAACTGCGTTTTTTCCAGGAGTGTGTAGGTCGTCCACAGGTTGAAGGTTTGGGGCGGAGCATTCGACAAGGACTGACCGATTGCACCAGCAACGGCGGAGGCTTTCGTCTCGCTCTCCATGATGGCGTAACCCGCGAAGACCTGCCAGTTCTTGGTGATGTTGCCGGTCATGCTGAATTCGATGCCCTGAACCACCTGATCGCCGCCCAGAGTCGTGATGCCGGTAGGATCCGTGGTGCGGGCGTTGGTTTTCTCGGAGCGGAAGAGGGCGGCCGTCAACGAAAGACGTTCTTTGAGAACATCCCACTTGGTGCCGAGCTCGTAGGTGGAGGTGTGTTCGGGATCCAGCGTGGATGTGGCGGCGGTGAGGCCCAGGCCAGCGCCGGAAGCACCATCGATGGTGGGATTGAACGAAGTGCCGTAGCCGAAGTAAATGCTGCCCTGTTTGACAGGCTTGTAGATCAGAGCGGCCTTGTAGCTGAACAGGTCGTCAGCATTGGCATAACCGGGGACGTTGCCTGGCAGACTCACTGTTGCATACATGTGATCATAGCGGAGACCGGCGCTGATCTCCCAGTGCTTGCCGATCTTCATGGTGTCGAACACGTAGGCGGAACAGGTGTACAAATACGCCTCGGTCGGGGCCGGCAGGCCAGGGTAGGTCGCGCCAGTGAAGTCCTGCGTAGCGGCCGGGGGTGCAGAGCTTGGAGGAAGAACGAGGGTGGGGTCATACAAATCGCCGACGGTCGCAAT
Source organism: Prosthecobacter sp. (assembly GCA_021733925.1). GTDB lineage: Bacteria > Verrucomicrobiota > Verrucomicrobiia > Verrucomicrobiales > Verrucomicrobiaceae > Prosthecobacter. The sequence goes on from JAIPJY010000006.1 coordinate 174,142, forward strand.
GCCGGCCGCGTTGGCATTCTGCTGATGCTCGAGATAAAACTCCATGCCGGTGACCAGCGCGTGCTTGATCGGCCCGGTGGGGAACTCAGCGACCAGATTCGTCTGGTTGCCAAACATCTCGGTGAACTGCTGCCGCCGCTGCAACTGACGGTTCAGCACCGTGGTGTATTGATTGCCAGCGCCGCCCCCGACGTCACGGAAGCGTGGAGCGGTGCTGACGGAGTCGCGGTGAGAGCGCGAGTAGCGCGTCGCATTCCGCAGGCGCACGTTTTTGGTGAAATCGTGTTCAAAGATCGCCGTGAAGTGGTCGGTCTGGATTTTTTCATAGTCCACGCCGGGGATGCCGTAGAAGGTGTCGAAGCTCACCCCTGGCGGTGGCTGGTTACCGTAGCCGGCGAGTGCGGCCCCTGAACCGCTGAAGGTGCCGTTGGTGGGAATCCAGGGCAGGCCGTAGTCCGGGATGTTGCTTTCCTCCAGCCGCTGATAATTCAGCATGAACCGTGTGTCGGTGCCGAGACCTACGCCGAGTGATGCAGCGATGCCGTAGCGCTCCGACGAGACGTTGTCCCGTCCCGGGGTGTCGGCATTGTGGTACATGGTGTTGAGGCGGAAGGCGGTGTGCTCGGAGAGCTTTTGGTTCACATCCACCGTGCCGCGGTAGAGATTGCTGGAGCCGCCGCTGACCGTGGTGAGAACGGAGTCTGTCAGATTGGCCATCTTGCTGACCGTGTTGATGGAGCCGCCGGTGGAGCCACGACCGACGGTGGAGGAGGACGGGCCTTTGGTGATCTCGACCTGCTCCGTGTTGAAAGGATCGCGGTTGTAGTTGGCGTAGTCGCGTATGCCGTCGAGGTAGATGTCGCTGCGTGCGCTGAATCCGCGAATGGAGAGGTTGTCTCCTGATACGGCGCCGCCTTCACCTGCCTGCATGGAGATGCCCGGCGTGTTTTTCAGCACGTCGCGCAGGCTGAAGGCCCCGCGGTCTTCGATCACTGCCTTGGGAATGACCGTGATTGTCTGCGGGATGTCACGCAACGGCTCCGTGTACTTCGCTGACTGCAGGCGGGAGGGGTTGTACACCGATCCGGTCGCTTCAATGACGACTTCGGGCATCTCGGTGATTTCCTCAGACTCGGGCGCTGGTTTGGTGGTGGCCGTCTGAGCGTTCAAACTGCCTGCGGCACACAGCAACGAGGTGACAGAGAGAGTTTTGGAGCCTGTCGTGAGAGCAGCGAGGTGGAAGCGAGAGTCGAGTTTTTGGTGCATGAGAAGTCTGTTTGAGAAAGGGTTGTTAATGCTAATGAGATTCGTTTTCATTAGAGTGTTGCGATTAAGTCTCAGTTTCAATCTGAGTCAACCCTGGAAAATAGAAACTTTTTGCTCAAAAATTGCCGTCTTTTGCGCCGCCAAGTCCCATCGACCTCCAAGACCAACCTATTGGCTTAGAATTTAAAAGTGGCCGTCAGCGCTGCTGAGCGTCCGGGGCCAGGAATGGAATGGGCGGGCTATGGGCTTGTCAGGGCAGAACGTTTTTTGATCCGCTCTGCCGCCTGGCTGAGGGACTCCAGCACCTCGATCAGCCGGTCCATTTTTTGCAATCCCAGATCCAGCGGCCCACGGCGTCGCATTTCCGAAGCGGCGAGATCCAACGATTGAAGGCCCACCTGATAGAGATCGTCCGTTTTTGCCAGCAGGGGGGAGCCTTGTTCGGGATCGAGCACATCGAGCAAAAACTCCGCCATGAAATGGGGCTGGTAGGCCAGGAGGAGGTTGCAGCCATAGCGAAACAATTCGTGCCGCAAGGCGCTGAAGTGGTCGGGCATGCCTTGCTTCTCCCATCTGGCGGTGAGGTGCATCGCTTCGTCCACTTTGTCTGTGGCTTGAATGATCCAATCGTCTGCACGGCTGGTGTCCACCGGGGGTGACTCCAGCAGCATGGCGACGGCATGGCAGAAGATGTGGCGTGCCTTCAGACCAATCTCGGCGCCTTGCAGATTCAGAGGCTCCGTGGGCTGGCACAGAAGCAGGGTCTCCTCGGCCACCTGCATGGCCTCCAGCATGCGTGGTGGCGTGACTTCCAGCAGCAGAGCGGAGCGGTTGATCAGCAAGGTAGGCAGCAGAGCGGCATTGACCGGGAGTTTAGCGGTCACGCTCTGCTCGATTACGGTTTTGCAATGATCCAGGGAAAGCAGTGCGGCGTGCAGACTTTCAGGTGTGGCCTGCGCACGCAGCGCGAGAGACCGGTTCATCCACGCAAGCGCAAGACGTCCACGATACTGCGAGTCCTCTTCCAGGGGCAGTTTTTGAAGGTGAAAGATGGCTTCGTCGAAGCTTTTCACTGCTGCGGCTAGATCTGCTGGATTGCCCAGGCGTGTCAGAACGTCTCCCCGGTTCATCCAGCAGGCGGTGAGCAGCCAGCGGAACCAGGAACTTTCCTCAAAGGGAAGCTCGCGACGAATCGCCAGGGCTTGCTCAAAGCAGTTCAGGGCATCGGGCAACACGGCTGGGTTATTGGCTGAGAGCAGTGCGATGCCGCGCTTCATCCAGACTTTGGCGACGGCATTGCGGTCGTCAGGGGAGGATTCGTTGGGGGCTGAGTGAGGAGGCATTCGGGGACAATTGGCGCAGCATTGGCAGCAATATGCGAACAATGATGCGACTGAGTCGCAATTGCAAGTTGACATGCCAAGCTTACGTTTCATTCTCCGCTCCCGCCCCGCCTTGTGCAATGACCTCCTCAGTGATAAATCCCCTGCCCGCCATGGGCTTCAACCTTCCACAGCCTAGAACAGCTGCTTCCGTGCCTACGGCAAGAGTGGTGCGTCGTGGTGGCAGCCTTGTGCGGGTGATCATCACACTTTCTTGGATGGTGGGCATCACCGGGAGCTTTCTGACGGTGGGTATCATCGGCATGTTTGCGGATGATCTGCCGCCGATTCACCTGAAGACGCTCGAAGATCTCGATAATGCAATTGAGTTGCCGATGGTGGAGACATCCATGGCCGAACTGATGTCGATGGAAGCCAGTGCTGATCAGCCTGCTGAAACCGAGCCGGTGCTGCCGACTGAGATCACTGAAGCGATCGAGACGCCGCCGGAAAATCTGGATCTGCCGGAGATCGCCGAGGCGATGACAATGGAGGATATCTTTGCGGTTCCTACCGCGCCGAAGATCGAGGATGCGCTGCGTCCCATCGATCCAGTGATCCGACAGACACCTCCAGCGCCATCGCGGCCGCGCAACGCTCCCGTGGCCAGCAGTGGTGGCACACGATCCAACACCACGCAGGCAGGCGCAGCAGGTGGCAGTGGCACTGCAGGCAGTGGCGGAAAGGGCAAATTTCCCCAGCCCTCCTATCCGGACTTTGCACGCAGTGCAGGCATGCAGGGGACCGTGCGTCTGAGCATCAGTGTCGGTCCTTCGGGGGCGGTCGATGGTGTCAGTGTCATTGGCAGCACCGGCTTCAGTGCCTTGGACGAGTATGCGGCCTCCCATGTGCGCCGAAACTGGCGCTGGCCTGCGGGGACGCCGCATCGCTACACCCTGCCACTGACCTTCCGCCTGCGCTGAGGCCTATTCCATTTCCGTTCTGCCAGTTTTGAATCTCCCCATGCCCATTCTCGCCAACGTCGTCGTCGATCTCTTTCACAAAGGCGGTCCCATCATGTATCCCATTGCGGTGGTCACGGTCGTGGCTGTCTGCATCTTTGTGGAGCGAGTTTTTTGGTGGGTGCGCTTTGCCACCAAACGCTCCGTCAAACAGCTGGATGAAGTCTATGAGAAACTGGAAGCCGGAGACCTTGCCCATGCCATCGCACTTTCGGGAAAATCCAGTGACCCGGTGGTGCGCATGATTCATCATGGGCTCAATCACCGCCACACCAGCATGCAGGGCGCGCTGGAAGTCGCGGCCGGGCAGGAACTGCGGGATGCGGGCCGGTATTTGAGCGCGATGGACACCATCGTCACTCTTGCCCCGCTGCTCGGTTTGCTTGGCACTGTGACAGGGATCATGGGAAGCTTCACCAGCATTGGCAGCAGCGAACTCGCGGTTGAAAAAGTCACCGGGGGCATCGGGGAGGCGCTCATCGCCACGGCAGCCGGTCTCGGCATTGCCATTGGCACGCTGGTGCCGATGAACTACTTCCATGCACGCCTTGCGGCTCTGAAGTTCGATCTTGAAGCTGCTGCGAACAATGTGCTGATTCTCGCTGTGCAGCACGGGTTTGACAAAGTCACTCCGAAGGCCTGATCCCACTGTGAAACTTCATTCGCCATTGCCCGAACGAAAGACGCGGCTGGAAATCATCCCGCTCATTGACGTGATGTTCTTCCTGCTGGCCTCCTTCATGATGGTCAGCCTCACGATGAGCAAGCAGCAGACCATCAAGGTCAACCTGCCCGTCGCCTCTTCGGCGCAGTCTGACTTCAAGCCTGACATGATCAATCTCGCCGTGAACGCCACCGGCGATGTGTTTTTCGACAAGGCCGCCATCATGCTGCCGGAGCTTGATCGCAAACTCGCCGAACGTTTCGGCAAGGACCCTGCCACGCCTGTGTACATCAGCGCCGATGTGAACACGCGTTACGCCGATCTCGTGAAAGTGCTCGATGCCGCCAAGCGGGTCGGCTTTACCAAAGTGGCCTTCAACGTCAAACCCGCGAATGCGGCCAAGCCGGCTCCCTGATCCATGAAGCGTCTGCTCACCACGCTGCTGGTTCTTATCTCGCTGGGGCTCTGCGCCGTTTGCCTTGTGCAATGGAAGCGCGAGGCACGCCTGCGCGACCACATTCAGGATCTCGTGAAACGTCTCAAGGATGAAAATGCCCTGCGCATTGATGCTGAGCGCAGGGTGCGCGAGTACGAAAAGGAAATCGCCCGACTGACCGAGCTGCGTGCCGAAGTGGAGGCCAAGCTCGTCGAAGTGACCCGCGAGTACAACAATCTCTCCGCCGACTCCGTGGCGCGCGGCATCACGATTGCGATCTACATGCGCGAGCTGATGCAGATGCAGCGAGGGCTGGAGGCGACGCAGCTGGCGTTTGGCAAAGGCGCGGATGCGATCAAAAGTCACAACAGCGTCGTCACCACGCAGAACAGCGCGATGGAGAAGCAGAACGAACTGCTCAAGCAGCTGGTGGATGAGCGCAATGATGCGATCTCCAAGCTCAATGCCCGCACGCGTGAGTTCAATGACCTGGTGGAGAAGTACAACAAGCTGGCGAAGAGCAAGTGATCCGTGCTTGCCATTCCGGCCGGGCTGCGAAAGACTCGCGCCCGCATGAGCCAACCAGCCACTCCTGAAATCACTCGTCTGCGCGACCTGTCGCCGCAGCAACGCCGTTCCGGGCTCGCCGCATGGCTGGGCTGGATGTTTGACGGTCTCGACATGCATCTTTACACGCTGGTCGCGACGGCCTTTGTGGCGCAGCTGATGCTGGTGCCGGAGAGCGACCCCACGGTGGGCATGCATGGTTCCATCATTCAGGCCGCGTTTCTGGTTGGCTGGGCGCTCGGCGGGGCGTTCTTTGGCCGCATTGGCGATGTGCTGGGCCGCAGCCGTGCGCTGACGCTCACGATTCTGACTTATGCCTGCTTCACGGGGCTGTCGTACTTTGCGCAGACCTGGTGGCATCTCATGATCTTCCGCTTCCTGGCGGCGCTTGGCATCGGTGGTGAATGGGCCGTGGGAGCATCGCTGCTGTCGGAAACGTGGCCGAAGAAATGGCGGCCATGGATCGCGGCCACGCTGCAAAGCGCGGTGAACTGCGGTGTGCTGGTGGCCTGCTTCGCGGGCTACCTGCTTGCGGGCCAGGAGCCGCGCTACATCTTCCTCATCGGCATTCTGCCGGCGTTGATCACGCTGTGGATTCGCAAGGCGGTGCCGGAGACCGAAGAGTGGACGGAGGCACGCAAAGGACAGGAGGTGCCGAAAATCAGCGCGCTGTTCAGCCCCGAGGTGCGGGGGGTGACGTGGCGGGTGATGATCATCTGCGCTGTGTCATTGACTGCGCACTGGACCTACCTGTTCTGGCAGCAGAAGCACGTGCTCAGCCTCGCTGAGATCGTCCCGCTCGATAAATCGGGCAAGGATGCTGCGCTCGTCACGGCGCTGATGTGGATCATGTTTGGATCGCTGATCGGCAACTACATTGCGGGAGGCCTCGCGAAGCTGTTTGGTTATCGCAACACCATCGTCGGCATGATGCTGGCCTACTTTGCCTTCATGTATCTTTCCTTCTCGCAGGTGTGGAGCTGGGAGGCCACGAAGTGGCAGTTTGCCGCCATTGGTGCCTGCCAGGGGGTGTTTGGCCTTTTCACCATGTGCCTGCCGCCGCTTTTCCCTGTGCTGCTGCGCACCACCGGTTCCGGTTTCTGCTACAACATTGGCCGCATTGTGGCTGCGGCTGGGACGGTGTTCTTTGGCATCTTTGTGAAGGTCGGCGACTTCCGCACGGCGCTGCTTTACGCCGGCTTCCTCTTCATTCCCTCCGCTGCCGTGGCGATGATGCTGCCGTCTGAGCCGGAGCAGGCTGATGGCACGGCAAGTGCGCTGGAGTGATCCGGGTGCGCCGATCGCTTCAATGACTCGGTGTGTAAAACTTGAACTGTGCCGAGAAACCTTCCACGGCACATTCACCGGCTAATTTGACCTCGTTCTCCGCCGCCATTTTTTTCACGGCGGCTTCGCTGAACAGCACCGTTTGCTTGAGTGTGGAGGCCACCTTTTCGACACGGAAGACAAAGTTGACCTCGGGGCCGTGCAGATTGAGTTCGTTCATTGTCGGCACCGTGCCGAGCATGACTGCACCGAAATGCAGCACGAGGCGGAAGGGCGGATTCGCCGCGAGTTGTGCTTCATAGAGCTTGGCCACGGCCTGGCGTACCTGGATGGCGCTGTCCTCGGTGTCGTCCCAGTAGCAGAAAAATCCGTCACCAAGGTACTTTGACATATGTCCGCCGCATTCATCGATTATCTGGCGGCAGTTCTTGAACCAGCTGCCGGTCATGCGTGGAAACTGCGCACCGGGGAGTGTCTGGGAGAGCTGGGTGGAGCCGATGATGTCCGCCACCATGAGCCAGCACTGCGCCTGACGGATTTGGATCATCGTCGAAGCCATGACCTGCTGGCCGGCAGGGTGCATGGCGCTGAGTATCTCCGAGGAAAACTCCAGTTCGTTGCTGGCGACGCGGATGATGTCCCCATTGTGCAGGCGGACCGACTGCGAGATGCGGCGGCCGTTTACATAGGTGCCGTTCGCGCTGCCGAGATCGACCAGCCAGAATTCGCGTTCGCCTTGCGCCTGGATGATGGCGTGGCGGCGCGAGACCTCACTGTCGGCCACTGGGATGGAATTGTCCGGAGCACGGCCGATGGAGCAGGTGCCAATCAGATCATGGCGCTCTCCATTGGGAAGGCGCAGCCAGGATTGGAGGAGGTTGGTGCTCATGCTCTGAATAAACGTGAATTCTGACAAAGGATGTCAACCAAGCCAAGACTCGTTGTAAGAATTCTCGCGTGGACGGATCTTGCCGGGGAGTGAATGGCGGGAAATGTTTGTGCATGAATGAAGAAGCCCAGCTTTCACTGCATGCCGTGTTCAACTACGGCGAGGCCGGGCTGTGGTTCATCATCGCACTGGTGCTGGCGGTGCGGTTGCGGATGAAGCGACCCTGGCGCTGGCTGCTGCCGGTGGCCTTCGCGTGCTTTGGTGTTTCAGATCTCATTGAGGTGCAAACCGGCGCGTGGTGGGAGCCCTGGTGGTTGTTTGTCCTGAAAGCCGCCTGCGTGCTGGTGTTTCTGCTGGCATGGGGCGCGCATCGGCGGCAGGGAAAGCACCATGGCTGAATCTCCTTTCAAATTTTGCAGCGAGTGTGGCAAGGACGAGTGGATCGCGAGAAGTGAACGCGAGTTTGTCTGTGCTGCCTGCGGCTTCCGTCATTTCATCACACCAATCCCTGCTGCCGTGGCGCTGCTCCTTGATGCGCAGCACCGTATTCTCATCATCCGACGTGCGCATGAACCCGGCTTCGGTCTGCTCGGTCTGCCCGGAGGTGTCATTGAGCCTGAAGAAAGCGGCGAGTTGGCAGCCGCACGCGAAACACATGAGGAAGTGGGCATTGAGCTGCCAGCGAGTGCCTACACTTACTTGTGCACGCTCAACAACCGCTACCTGTTTCAAGGCTACACCTGGCCCACGCTGGATCTCTGCTACATCGCCCGAGTGCCGGATTTCAACAACGTGGTGATGCAGGCCGCAGAAGTGTCGGAGATTCTGATTTGTGCGCTGGATGAAGTGCCGCTGGATGAATTTGCGTTTGAGTCGAATGCGGAGGCTATCAGACGATTGCGGGCGGCGCGTCAAACCAGCGGTCGTGTTCCTTGATGAGGTCGATGAGGCGCTCGACGGCTTCTCCTTCGGGGATGTTGAACTTCACGGCGGTCTTGCCAACGTAGAGATTGATCTTCTCGGGAGCGCCGCCGACGTAGCCGAAGTCGGCGTCGGCCATTTCTCCGGGACCGTTGACGATGCAGCCCATGACGGCGATGCGCACGCCTTTGAGATGACCTGTGGCGGCGCGGATTTTCTGCGTGGTGGTTTGCAGGTTGAAGAGTGTGCGTCCGCAGCTCGGGCAGGCGACGTAGTCGGTCTTGAAAATACGCACGCCGGCGGCCTGCAGGATGTTGTAGCTGATGCGCAGGGCCTGACCGGGGGCTTCTTCGCCGTTTACGATGACGGCGTCGCCAATGCCATCGCATAGCAGTGAGCCGATGTTGGTGGCGGCGGTGAGCAGGTTCTGGGTGAAGTCATCGCTGCCGGTGGCCTGCAGGGTGTCTTTGAGCAGGATCACATGACGTGGCTGCAGTTTGGCGGCGAGAAGGCGATACGCGGCGATGACGGGCAGCTTGAGTCCGTCCTTGATGGTGACGAGTTTTGCTTCGGAGCTGTCATAGAGACTGGCGATGGCGGCATCGTCGCGCGGGTCGATCTCAATGACGCCACTGTCTTCAATGACGACCTCGGGTTTGTAGTCGCCAAGTTTGTCGATCTTGTGAGAGACGGAGTCCCACTTCTTGCGTGTGGTGAAGACGGGCACGGTTTCGTGGCCGCCGGCTTTGACGCCGTTGATCGTGAGCACTTCTGATTCGCGGCGTACGTAGTCGAAGGGATCGTAGCTGACCTGAGGGGCGTTGGCGATGTGCTCGAACTGCGAGGGGAGTCCCTCGTTGTAGGGCTTCACGAGCTGCTGAGCCACGGGGATCTCGAAGATGGCGTCTTCGGTCAGAGAGACGCGCACGGTGTCGCCGATGCCGTCGGCAAGCAGTGAGCCGATGCCGATGGCGCTCTTGATGCGGCCGTCTTCACCGTCGCCCGCTTCGGTGACGCCGAGGTGGATCGGGTAGTTCCAGTCGGAGCCGAGTTGATTGAGATGCGCGACGAGCAGGCGATAGGCCTCGATCATGACCTTCGGATTGCTGGCCTTCATCGAGAAGAGGAAATTGTGATAGCCCTGGCCGCGGGCGATGCGGGCGAATTCGAGGGCGCTTTCGACCATGCCGAGCGGTGTATCGCCATGGCGGTTCATGATGCGGTCGCTCAAGGAGCCATGATTGGTGCCGATGCGCATGGCGCGGCCCAAGCGGATGCAGTCCTTCACCAGCGGCACGAACTGCTCTTCCATGTAGGCCACTTCTGCGGCGTACTCGTCATCGGTGTATTCTTTGACGGCGAACTTTTTCTTGTCGGCGTAGTTGCCGGGGTTCACACGTACTTTTTCGACCCACTTCACGGCTTCCATGGCAGCGTCGGGCTTGAAGTGGATGTCGGCGACCAGCGGGACATCGCAGCCGGCGGCGCGGATGCCATCACGGATGTGCTGAAGGTTTTCGGCGATGACGCGTGTCTGTGCGGTGACGCGGACGATCTGGCAGCCGGCTTCGGCGAGGCCGAGGGCTTCCTTCACGCAGGCTTCGGCGTCACGCGTGTCACTGGTGAGCATGCTCTGCACCACCACGGGCGCACCGCCACCGATCTGGACATTTCCAACCATGACGGGGCGTGTTTCGCGGCGCTGGTAGTTGTAGAGGTCTGGGCAGTAGCGGAGCAGGGGGGAGGACATGGCGGGCGGTTAGAATGCCGGATTGCCGCCATGACGCAAATGGGAAGCCGCGCAGGGGTGCAAGGCATTACAAGTTTCTTACATGGACCTTGCCGATCCATGGCGGGATGCTACTATTCGATTCAATATGGCAAATATTGTTGTTATCGAGGATCATCCGCCTGTGTTGAAGCTTCTTGCCACCCTTTGCCGGGCAGAGGGGCATGAGGTGATGGCGTTCGACAATGGCCGTGCCGGCTTGGACGCGATCCGTGAGATGGCCCCAGATGTGGCGTTGGTGGACCGCCGGCTTGGCGATGTCGATGGTCTCGATATGATTCGAGAAGCCCGGGAGGCTTCGCCGAAGACTCGCTTTGTGATGGTTTCCGCCTGCTCAGAAACCCGCGATATTGTGACAGCGGTGCGTCGTGGCGTCTGCGATTATGTGACGAAACCTTTTGAACCCGAGGAGATCAAAAGTGCTGTGAACCGTGCGCTCAGCGAACCTGCGGAGCCTCAGCCGATCTCCCGCCAGAAACTCGTCATTCTGTGTCCGAAGCAGGCGGCCTGATTCCCACGGTGGGAGTGAGGCTCTTAACTTTGACCTTTGAAGTTCGCAGCCGTTGGCGCATTGGTACCGCATGGAAAACCTCCGCCGTTTGCTTTTTGCCTTGTCCGTGTTCGTGCTGGCTGCGCTGCTGTTTGCGTGGTGGCGTCACGGGCGGGAGGGCTATGGCATTCTCAACCTGCTGAAGAGTGAAAAACCAGGACCGGCGGCGCTCACGCCACCCAAAAAGCCGAAAATCGCGCCGGATGAGGTGCCCCTGCTGAGCCGGTTGAATGATGAGTTTTCCAAAATTTCCGCCTCGGTACTGCCCTCTGTGGTCAGTGTCACCACCAAGACGGTGCGCCCCGGGAAGAGGGGCTGGCATTCCTCTTCAGGAGCCGTCGGCCCGATTGATCAGATCGTGCCCAGTCTCGGCTCAGGGGTGATCATCAGCAAGGAGGGACATGTGGTCACAAACTACCACGTTATTGAAGGCGTGCAGGCGGCGGACATCCAGATCACCACGAACGACAATAAAAATTATCTGGCGCTCATTCTGGGATTCAACAAAGATCGGGATATCGCCCTGCTAAAAATCGAAAGCCCAAGCATCGATTTTCCCGCGCTAAGTTTTGCCAACTCAGATGATGCCCGGGTGGGGCAGATCGTGCTGGCGGTGGGCAATCCCTTTGGGCTCAGCGGCACGGTGACCCAGGGCATCATCAGTGCACGTGACCGCCATCTCAGCGACAGCCAGTTTGACTACCTGCAAACGGATACAGTGATCAATCCTGGAAATTCCGGTGGTCCGCTGGTGAACATTCGTGGCGAGATCATTGGCATCAACGTCGCGATTTATCGGGGGGGGGAGAGCGCGAGTGCCTGGCAGGGAGTGGGCCTCGCCGTTCCATCCAATGAAGCGAAGGCGGTGGTGGAGGAAAAGCTCAAGGAAAACGCGAAGCAAAATGCAGGTCTCACCAGTACCACAGGCAAGGGTTACCTCGGCCTCGAAGTCAGCAGCGAACCTGTGGAGATTGATCCCGTATGGGGCACCTCACGACGTGGGGCCCTGGTGACGGACATCGGGAACAAATCGCCTGCGGATGAAGCCGGGCTGCGGCAGGGGGATGTGGTGACGAAGTTTCAGGGCATGGCCTTCCGCTCTCCGGCAGATTTGCTGCAGATCATCCGCACTCAGCCACCCGGCAGCGAAGTGAAACTCGAAGTCATCCGCAACAACAAGATGGGCGATATCATTGCCACACTCGGGACCCGACCGGATGCAAATCCGTAGACATGAGGAAGTGCTTTTACTTCATCGCGGCTTCAGCACCCTAAGCTGCTTGCTGCGACTGGTGACAATGCGAAGTTCGTCTTGGTGAAACTGCAGGTCAATGCTGCCGGTACTCCAGGAGTCGAGCAGCGGGATGTTCAGTTCTTTGGCCCGTTGAATGAGTGAATCTGGCAGCGTTGTTTCGACGGCACGCGCATCACTCCCGCAGAGGATGATCTGCGGGTGAGTCTTGAGCAGGAATTCTGCACTCGTGGAAAGGTCCACCTCATGCTGGCTGCGGATCAGCACATCGCAGTGCAGATCCACAGAGTTGGAGCAGAGAGCCTTTTCAGCGTGCCAGCCGGTGTCGCTAATCCACAGCACGCGCCAGGGGCCGAGGTGCACCATCAGCACCATTGATCGATCATCTCCACGGTCGTTTTGCACCTGCTGCGTCGGATACAGAACCTGGGCTTCAATCTTGAATTCCCTGGCATCTGACAGCGTGACTTGTTCATCGGCATGCAGTTTTCGCAGCGATGGCGGGTGGGGGTGATCGAGCAGGAGTCGCAGTGCGGAGCGTGAGGAGTCATGCAGCCCTGGCTCCTGAGTGCTGCAAAACAGCAATGGCGTGTCAAACGTGGTGATCACCTGCCCGGTGGCGCCGATGTGGTCGGCATCGTTATGGCTCAGGAACACGCCCGTGAGCGAATCCACGCCGTTGGAATGCAGATACGGGCGGAGCACACGGCGGAAGTTGTCTTCACCGCCCGTGTCAAACAGCCAGTGTGTCTTGCCGATGCGCAGATGATTTGCCGCGCCGCCATAGGGAAGTTCCAGCACGTGCCAGACGGCGGGGGCAGGGGTGTGTGAAGTGTGCGGTTGAAAATGAAAATTCGCACCGGGCAGGCCGGCGAACCACATCGCGCTGGCGATCATCGCCTTCGCCAAGGCCCAGCTGACGTTGTTGAAGATGATTTGAACGCCGGTCAGATGCAGGGCCGCTGCACAGAGGCTCAGGCAGGTGGCGCCAAGACACAGGGAGGACAGCGGTACGAGCACGCAGTTGGCGATCACGGCGACCGGAGTGATCGATTGAAAATGTCCGAGGATGAACGGCAAGCTGCCGATCCATGCGGCAAAGGACACGCTCAAGGTGGTCGCGAACCACAGCCGGCATTTGCTTGAGGCACGCTGCGACCAGCTGGCGAGCTGAGGTGGCAGAAAGGGATCGAGCCGGGTGAACGGCAGCATTCTTTTCAGCAGCGGAGCAGCGCCAAGAGTACTGAACCACAGCACGCCGAACGACAGTTGAAACCCCGGCATGAACAACTGATTCGAGTCCGTGGCCAGCAGCAGCAGGGCTGCGGCACCGAGGCTGTTTTGCAGAGATGATTCGCGGTCCATCAGGGTGGCGCTCAGGTAGATTGCCACCATGAATGCCGCCCGTGCCGCTGAAGGCCTCCAGCCGGTGACGAACGCATACGCAAACACGATGAAAATCACGATCCAGAGTGACATGCCGCGCGGTGTTCCGGTCTGCCGCAGCAACATCAGTACGATGACTCCCAGGAGGCCTACGTGGAGGCCGCTGACCGCAAACACATGCAGCGTCCCGCTGTTGCGAAACGCATCTTCGATTTCATCATCTGCCTCGGCGGACATTCCCAGCGCCATGGCACGGAGGACGGCGACGGTTTGAGGGTCTTCTTCAAGATCCTGGGTAAGCTGCCTGCTGATCCAGCGCCTGCAAAGTTCCGCCCGCTCCAAAAAGGCGCACCACCATGCCTCGCCACTGCCGCTGAGTCGCTGCAAGTGGTTGATGTCAAAACGGGCCACGCGCCCCATGCGGAGTGAATACTCCTGCGCATCAAAGGTGCCTGGATTGGATGCGGTGCGCGGCAGGTAGATGCTGCCATGGAGTTCATACACACCCGCACCTGGAAAGCGTACGCCTTTGGGCAGTCGCACCAGCAGCGTGGCGGTTTGCTCGATCACGATCCCTGCTGCCGGAATCTCGATCTTCTGCGTGGTGCAGAGCGCGTGGGTACGCTCATCCGTCGAGGTGTCGAATTCGGGCAGCAGGCTGCCGCGAATCGTTGCCGGCACCGGCTTGTCCTGCTGCTGCAAGGCAAGGCGCAGCGGGTGGCGGAAAGTTTCGTCGGTGCGTATTGAGTGGATGCAGGCGAAGACCAGCGCCGAGCCCGGGATCAGCAGCCATGCGCGCCCGGTGATCAGCGCCGCTATCAGCAGTGCTGTGGTGACTGGGAGGAACCACCCGCCTTGCGTGGGCAGCCATCCTATTTCAGTGGCGAGGATGCCGCTGACGGCCGCGAGCGCGAGCGTCATCAGCGGGTTTGCCCGGGTCCAAAGTTGGAGCTTCTCGAGCATCGACCACCGGGGTTGAAATGATCACGCCTTCTCGGTGCCGGAGGAGCCCGCCTTTGTGCGCTGATCCATCAGCAGCTTGTACTGCAACTGCTCGAGTTCACTCATGCGATGGTGCGCATTGGCGCTGTGGCGCGTGTTCGGGAAGTTCCCAATGATCTGCTCAAGCATGTCGCGTGAGGCTTCAAAATCATGGCGGTGCGTCAGATGCACGTCGGCAATGCGAAACATGATGAAGGCGGCATCATCCACCGGCCAGTCCTTGCTCTGGAGATGCTCCTCCAGTACTTGCAAAGCCGCCTGGGGATTGTGCAGGCGTTCGGCATGTATCTTGGCGATTTCAGCCACAGGGAAGGGGTCGTCCGGCTTCTCATCGAGCATTTTTTCATAATGCTCGATCGCTCCCGGGTAGTCGCCTTGGGCAATGCGGGCCGCAGCTTTGGTCATGTGATCCTGCTCCACCTTCTCACCGGAAGAGAAAACCGCCTCTCCCATCATATCTCCCAGCCAGGGTATGAGATACTTCACGGCCAGAAGGCCGCCTGCCAGGCCCAGCGCCAGCACAAACACGAGCTTCATGCCGTCTCCGGCATCTTTCACGAAGTTCCAGATCAAGGCGATGACCAGAAGTACGAGCGTGATGACACAGATGCGGATGACTAGAGCAGTGTTCATTAAGACGAGGCTATCAAAAGGCCTGTCTTCCGCCAAGCACGAAATTGGCGGGCGTCCCGGTCAGCCTCCTCCAAGCGCCCGATAGAGATTGGCCTGCACCTGAAACTGCCGCTTGGTCACACCGATCAGCTGAAGCCGCGCCTTGAGGGCATTTTGCTGCGCATTGAGCACCTCGATGTAAGTGGCCCGGCGTGTGCGAAACAAATCTGTCGCGGTGGCAACGGATTCGTTCAGCAGGTGGACCTCCTTGGTCTTCAAGGTCTGGAGATCCTTTAAGATGCGGATGAATGCGAGCTGATTGTGCACTTCGACATAGCCATTGACGATGGATTGCTGATAGGTGTTGATTGCTTCCAATTGAGAGGCATTGGCGTGGTCAAACTCGGCTTGAATGGCCTTGCGATTGATCAGCGGGGCAACCAGACCGCCCAGTGCTGAATAGGTGGCGGAATGGACGTTGAGCAAAAGGTTGCTTTGAAAAGCCTGCAGTCCCAGCACACCATTGATGGACACCGAAGGCAGGAAGGCCGCTTTGGCCGCCTTCACGTCGGCTTTTGAAGCTGCCAGCTCGAATTCGGCGCGGCGAATGTCGGGGCGGTTTTTGAGCATGTCAGTCGGCACGCTGGAGGACAGCTGCGGTGGCTTTGAATTCATCAAGGCCGACCTGCTGCGTGCGATGGGCCGCTGAGGATCGCCCAGCAGGCTGCAGATGACGCCTTCCTGCTCCACGATGCGCTGCTGTGTGTCCAGCCGCATGCCCTGGAGGTTGAACAAGAGCGCTTCGAACTGCTGGACGGCTAGTTCATTGGCGGCACCCGCCTGCTTCTGCGTCTGCACGGTCTCAAGCGCATCACTCTGAATTTTGATGGTCTCATTGATGTTGATGATCTCAGCGTCGAGCGCCAGCAGTTCGTAGTAGGCAGTGGCCAGTTCGGCTATCAACTGCGTCTGCACCAGATTCCTGCCCTCCACCGTGGCTAGCAGATGCGCGGAGGCGGAGGCTTTTTTGCTCCGCAGTTTTCCCCAGAGATCGATCTCCCAGCTCGACTGCAGGCCGACCATGTAGTCCTGCAGATCCCGGGGGACAATCCGGCCATCGTAGATGGGGGAGGTGCTGTTGCCGGCACCGTCCATGGTGTAGAGGCCAAAACGCCGCAGTCCGCCACCGGCCACCGCCGAGACCGTGGGGGCCAGCATGCCACGTGCGGCGGTGATCTGCGCCTTGGCCATTTCGATGCGCTGGAGCGCAATTTTGAGATCGCGGTTGTTGTTCAGCGCCTTGTCCGTGAGAGCCTGCAATTTGGGATCGGTGAAGTGCTTCCGCCACTGGCTGACTCCGGTGAATGAAGCGGCTTTATCCGGGGCCTGCTCCGTTTTCTTGCCATGGCGGCGCAGGTCTTCACAGCTGGTAAACAGCAGTGTCATGAACGAAATGCAGGCGCTCAGGAATGGCCAGTTCAGATGCAGAGTCTCACGCATGTTCCGGTTCCTTGGATGGTTTTGGGGGTGATGTGAAGGAGGCAAAAATGACGTAGAGTCCTGGAATGATCAGCATGCCAAACACGGTGCCGAAGATCATGCCACCGACCGCCGAGGCACCGATGGTGCGGTTGCCAGCCGCACCCACTCCTGAAGCCGACATGAGCGGGCTCAAGCCGGCGACAAAGGCCAGTGAGGTCATCAAGATGGGACGCAGGCGTGAGGTCGCGCTTTCCACTGCTGCCTGCAGCGGGGTGAGGCCCTCGCGCTGGCGTTGGATGGCAAATTCAACCACGAGGATGGCATTCTTTCCGAGCAGCCCGATCAGCATGATCATGGACACCTGGGCATAGATGTTGTTTTCAAGACCCATCCACAACAGGAACACAAACGCCCCGAGCAGCCCTGTGGGCAGTGAAAGGATGACGGGCATCGGCAGCAGAAAGCTTTCGTACTGGGCGGCGAGCAGCAGATAAACAAAGGCCAGACAGATGATGAAGATGAACACCGCCTGATTTCCTGCCAGGATCTGATCCCGGGTGATACCGGCCCAGTCGATGCCAAAGCCTTTCGGCAGTTTTTCATTGGCCGTTTCCTGAATGGCCTGGATGGCCGCACCGCTGCTGAACCCGGCAGCAGGCTCGCCGTTGATCTCAGCCGAGGTGAACATGTTGTGGCGTGTGACCTGATCCACCCCGTACACTTTTTCCAGCTCCACAAACGTGCTGATCTGGACCATCTCCCCAAGGTCGTTTTTGACGTGAAGTTTCAGGATGTCCTCCGGACGTGCACGGTACTCCGGCAGCACCTGGACCATGACCTTGTAGAGCTGGCCAAAGCGGATGAAATTGGTGGCGTATTTGCCACCCAGCATGGTCTGCAGGGTGCTCATCACATTGTTGGTCGTCACCCCTTTCTGCGCTGCGCTGTCGCTGTCCACATGCAGCAGGTATTGCGGAAAGCTGGCGTCGAAACTGGTGAAGGCATTCGCGATCTCGGGACGCGCCTGCAAATCGTCGGTGAACTTTGCGGACACGCTCTCCATTTTTTTAAAATCGCCGCTTCCTGTGCGGTCCAGCAGGCGGAGTTCGAAGCCGCTCGCGTTGCCGTATCCAGGCACGGCGGGTGGCGAGAACAGCTCGATCTCTGCATCTTTGATGTGACTGGTCCTGAGGAGAAGTTCGTCCATCACGGCCCTGACGGACTCGGTTCGTTCATGCCACCCGGTGAGGTTGATCAGACAGGCGCCGTATGTTGAGCCGCTGGCATCGGTGATGATGTTGGTGCCGGCCAGAGTGGAGACCGAGGCGATTGCGGGGATCCCCTCACAGCAGTGCTGGATCTCATCCACCACCGCCTTGGTTCGTTCCAAAGTAGAGCCTGCCGGAGTGGTGACACCCACGTAAAACGCTCCCTGATCCTCATTGGGAATGAATCCGGACGGCAGCCTGCCACCCGCAAACACCATGATGGCACAGAAGCCGAGGAGGATGCCCCAGCTCAGCGTGCGCCTGCCTGCAATCGCGGAGATCCACCGGTTGTAAGTGCCCGAGATTTTGTCGTAGCTGCGGTTGAAGAGGCCGAAAAAGCGGTTCAGCAGGCTGTTGCTCTTGGGCGCATGATGCGTGTTTTTCAACATCAAGGCACACAGCGCAGGGGTAAGCGTGAGTGCGACGCAGCCTGACAGCACGATCGCAATCGCCATTGTGAGGGAAAACTGCTGGTAAAAGATGCCCGAGGGGCCTGACATGAAGGATGCGGGCACAAAGACGGCGGCCATTACGAGGGTGATCGCAATGATGGCCCCGCCGATCTCGCCCATGGCCTCCTCGGTTCGGACCGGGCACATGGGTGACAAGCTGACCGGGGACATGGGTTACACTGTATGGGTTGGTCTATGCCTTGGACCAACACCCCTACGACGGAGCAGCGACAGAAGTTTGTCACCTTAGCCAACAGCGGAAGGTTT
>JAIPJY010000049.1 GCA_021733925.1 Prosthecobacter sp.
AGATATGGGTTGATCACGCCAGCAGATCTGGCCTCGCGGGATAAACCCCGCGTCGTCTCCAACCGCCGGATGCGGAAAACCGCACGTCCGGTGGTGTGGGAGCCCTGACGGGCGCAAATCCCGTCAGGGCGACCCGATCTCTAAATCCGGCCTATCTCCGAAACTCACTGAATCGCACCTTCAGCTTGTCCTCCAGCTGGGTGATCTGCCATTTTTCCTTGGCGTTGATCAGCGCGAGTGACATGCCTTTTTTCCCGGCGCGGGCGGTTCTGCCGCTGCGGTGGGTGTAGTATTCGAGCTGGTCGGGAAGCTGGTGGTGGATGACGAAGGACAGGTCTGCCACGTCGATGCCGCGTGCGGCCACGTCCGTGGCGACGACGAACTGGACGCGCTGCTTTTTGAAGGCGCGCATGACTTTGTCGCGCTCCTTTTGCATGAGATCGCCCTGGAGCACATCCACGGGCAGACCGAGGTCGGCGAGTTCCTGATAGAGCTCCATGGCACCGGCCTTGGTGCGGCAGAAGATGATGCCACGGCGGTCCTTCTGGCGCTGAAGGAAGTCGAAGATGTAGGCGGTTTTTCCGTCACCTTTGCAGATGGCAAAGCGGTGGTCGATGTCGCGGTTGACCACGTTGGCCTGATCAATCTGGATCGAGTGTGGGTTGGCGGACATGCTGCCCTTGATGAGGTCCTGGATGCCCGCCGGGAAGGTCGCGGAAAAGAGCCAGGTGCTGCGGCGCATGGCCGCGAGCTTGAGGATTTCTGTGAGCTGCTTCTTGAAGCCCATGCTCAGCATCTCATCCGCCTCGTCCAGCACGACATAGCGGACGAATTCGAGCGTCAGCGCGTCGCGTTCGATCAAATCGAGCAGGCGGCCTGGCGTGGCGACGACGATGTGCGTGGGGCGTTTCAGCGCGTCCGTCTGGCGGTCGATGTTGTCGCCGCCGCTGACGACTTCGATGAAGATTTTTTCGGTGTACTTGGTGAAGCGGAAAAGCTGCTTGCCGATCTGCTTGGCCAGCTCACGTGTGGGTGCGAGGACGAGTCCCTGGATGTCCCGGTGCTTGGGGTTCATCTTGGTCAGCAGCGGCAGGCCAAAGGCGGCGGTCTTGCCGGTGCCGGTCTGGGCCTGGGCGATGAGATCGCTGCCGTCTTTGAGCAGAAACGGGATGACTGTGGACTGCACCGCCGTCGGGGTGACGATGCCCAGCTCCTCCAGGCCACGGATCATCTCCGGTGGGATGCCAAGGGCTGCGAAAGGATGGGGGGAGTCAGACATGGCGCTGCTGTCCGTCACAATGGCGGGAATTGCCAGCGGAAAGCGGTGCGGCACTGAAACACGCGAGATCATCCCTGGATCGTCGTTCTCATGGAGTGAAATCCCTCTTCCTCGTATTCCTGCTTGCCGGCCTCGCTGCGGCCGAGCACATCCAGACCGATCTGCTCATCGTCGGCGGCACCGAAGCGGGCTGGGCGGCGGCGGTTCAAGCAGCGCGGATGGGAGTGAAGTCGATCACGGTGGTGCATGATGGCGAATGGCTCGGCGGGCAGTACACGGAGCAGGGGCTCGTGTGCGTGGATGAGAACAAGGGGGTGGGCAAGGTGGGCTGGGGAGCGGACTGGAACCCGATGAAACGATCGTTTCATCGTTTCGGCCTGTTCAAGGAACTGATGGACCGCATCGAGGCCTTCAACACCGCCAAGTATGGCGACCCGATGCCTGGCAGGCCCATGCACGGGCCGAGCACCTTCCGACCGGCAGAAGCGGAGACGATTTTCCGCGAGATGCTGCAGCCATACATCACCAGCGGACAGGTGACACTGAGGCTGAACTGCGTGCCGGTGGCCGCCTTGAAGGCGGATGATGGCCGGCGCGTGACAGGCATGACCTTTCGTCCTGCCCAAGGCGAGGCATTCAGCGTGAACGCAGCGCTCACGATCGACGCGTCCGACTGGGGCGACGTGGTGCAGCTTTCCGGAGCCGCCTTCGAAGTGGGGCCTGATCCGCGCTCGCGGTACGGGGAGCCGAGCGCGCAGGAGGATGTGTCCGCGAATCCGCCGAACGAGATGAACCCGATCACCTGGACACTCATCGTGGAGCAAAGCCAGGGCGAGACGCCGATTCCGGAGCCACCGCATTACGATGTGCGTCGCTACCTGCGCACCACGCCGTTTGGCAGGAAGGATGCCGCAGCCTTGAAGTGGGACCACGCCGTCAAAGGCAATGGCATCCCGCCCTGGCCGGCGAATCGCCGGCACGCGGCACGCCAGTCGTCCATCCTGACCATGCGCCGGATCGTGGAAGGCGCTGCGAGCAAGGACGGCCTCACCTCCGCGCTGATCTGCTACTCGCACGGGCAGGATTATCCGCTGGAGCGGCTGCCACGTCATGTGGCGGAAGCCCTGGAGGCCACCGAGCCCGGTGCGGCGATGAAGAACCTCGTGCTGATGACGCGGGAGCAGCGGCAGATCGTGTTTGAGGACGTGAAGGCGCAATCGCTCGGGCTGCTTTACCATTTGCAAACCTATGTGCATGAGCGTGCGCCTGAGAAGGCGAACAGCCTGCGGGGCTACCATCTGAGCACCGAGTTCGGCACGCCGGACCATCTGCCGATGAAGCCCTACATACGGGAAGGCCTGCGACTAAAGGCGCTCTACATGATGCGGGAGCAGGACAGCCTGAACACGGACCCAGGCGGCAAGGAAAAGGCGACGGAAGCCTTTGCCAGGGGCATTTATCCGGACGGCCTGTTCAGCTGGCAGTTCCACTATGACTTTCATGACACCGGCCGTGCTTATTTGCAGAGCGAAGGCGATGCCGGCCCGTGGACGCATTACGAAAAGCCCGGTCGCGGCGTGCACAATCTCAGCGACCGCAGTGTCTTCCCGCTGCGCAGCCTCATTCCCGAGACCATGGACGGTCTGATCGGCGCGCAGGGCAACGTCGGTTTCAGCAGCATTGTGAGTTCCGCCATTCGCCTGCACGATCAGCGCGTTCATCTGGGGCAGGCAGCGGCGGCGCTTGCGGCACTGTGTTTGCAGCAGCAGAAGCAGCCACGCGAATTCGCCTGGGATCGCACGCGGGTTGAGGAAGTGCAGGGCGCGCTCTGCGGTGACACGCCAGGAGTGCCGATGCTGCTGTGGCCGTATCGTGATCTTCCTGCCGATCATGCTGCGTTTGTGGCGATCAACCGCCTCGCCGCACGCGGAGTGCTGCCACAATCCCGACGTGAAGTCGATTTCCTGCCGGATGCGCCTGCGACCCAGGAATGGCGTGATGCGGTGCTCAGGCTGTGCACAGGGTACGATTTCAATCTCATCAGCCGGGACGGCCTGACGCGCGGCGAATTTGCCCAAGCGCTCTGGAAAGCAACCCGAGCCCAGCCGCCGCCCGCATGGCCGCGAGTGAAGCCCGACGATGCGGATGGAGACGGCATTCCCGATCTCAACGACCCGCTGCCATTCACGCCGGGCACAGAAAGGCGGCCGGCCACGAATCCATAGCTTCTGAAACCGACCCTGTTCCGCACCACGTGCGAAGAGAACGGCCATCCCTTCCACCTCCCGTCCCGCTTGATCATGAAAATCTGTCTCATCCTTGTTGCGGCATTCGCCATGCTGAATGCGTCATTCGCGGCGGAACCACGCCCGAACATCCTCTTCATTTACGCCGACGACTGGGGCTGGGGCGATCTTGCCTGCCATGGGCACCCGCATTTGAAGACTCCGAATCTGGACCGGCTCGCGAAAGAGGGCACCGACTTCCAGCAGTTCGTCGTGTGCAATCCGGTGTGTTCGCCCAGCCGCACGGCCATCGTCACGGGGCAGTATCCGGCGCGGCATCTGGTGCATCAGCATTTCGCCGGGCATGCGGAAAATGTGGCGCGCGGCATGCCGGACTGGCTGGACCCGAAGGCCACGCTGCTGCCGCGCCTCATGAAGGAAGCGGGCTACGCCACGGCGCATTACGGCAAGTGGCATCTCTCCGGCGGCGGCAGGGACATTGATGCCCCGCTGCCTGCTGAGTATGGCTATGATGATGCCGCTGTATGGACCGGACCTGGACGCAGCGTGTTTGAAGGCACAAGCGTCGAGCGGCAGGCCGGGGACGCGCATGACAAGTCGGGCGCGTCGTTTCAAACCATTGCCGCAGCGGAGCATGTGCTGCGTTTTGTCAGGCAGGCGGACGTGGAGAAGAAACCGTTCTACATCAACTTTTGGCTGCATGAGACGCACCATCTCGTGGCCGCCACGGAGGAGCAGAAAGCGCCGTATCCCGACACGGCCGAGCCGCAGCGCACCTACTATTCCGCCGTCACCCGTGCCGATGCGCAGGTGGGCCGGGTGCTGGCGCTGCTGGATGAGCTGAAGCTCGCCGAGAACACGATCGTCATCTTTTCCAGTGACAACGGCCCGGAGAATTCGCAGCCGCGCCCGACCGACAAACTCTATCACAGCGTGGGAACCACGGGTGGACTGCGCGGTCGCAAACGCAGCCTGTACATGGGCGGCGTGAACGTGCCTTTCATCGTGCGCTGGCCCGGCCATGTGCCGAAGGGGCGGGTGGACAAGACCAGCGTCATCGCCGGTGTGGACATGCTGCCCACGCTGCTCGCCGCCACGGGCGTTGCCACTCCGGCTGGTTATCAAAGCGACGGGCTGAATGTGCTGGCCGCATTTCAAGGCGAGCCCTTCACGCGCTCGCAGCCGCTGTTCTGGGAATGGCGCGGCCCGAACGCGCAGGCGGCCGACTGGCCGCAGCTGGCGATGCGCCAGGGATTCCACTCGCTGGTCATGAACTATGAGGGCAGCCGCACGGAACTTTATGACCTGAGCAAGGACTGTGCGCAGGAGAATGATCTGGTGACCGCCGATCCGGAGCGCGTCGCGACGATGACAGCCGCCATTCGCGACTGGCAGAAAACGCTGCCGGTGCCCACCCCGCCTGTGCCGGTCGCACCGCGCAAAAAGCCGCCCACGGCTCCCGCCAAACCCGCACCCGACCGCGCCGCCGCCTTCAAGAAGTGGGACAAGAATGCCGACAGCATCCTCACGCTCGAAGAATACACGGAAGGCCTCTCTAAAAAGGAAAACGCCGAGCAGCGCTTCAAGAATTTCGACAAGAATCAAGACGGCCGGTTGTCGCGCGAGGAGTTTGTGAATCCATGATCGCTGCGGTGCGTTTGTTGGAACAACAGGACGAATTCATCGTTTTCAAAACCATGCATCGCATCCTCATCGTCCTGCTCGTTTTTGCTTCCTCCGCACTCGCGGCAAAGCCCAACATCATCTTTGTCATGGCCGATGACATGGGCTGGGGACAGACTGGCTACCGCGGGCATCCGGTCTTGAAGACACCGAACATCGACGCGATGGCGGCGAACGGGCTGCGATTTGACCGCTTCTATGCGGGCTGTCCGGTGTGCTCGCCGACGCGGGCGAGTGTGCTGACCGGGCGTTCCCCTGATCGCGCAGGCGTGCTGAGCCACGGCTATGCGCTGCGCTTTCAGGAGAAGACCATCGCGCAGGCGCTGAAAGCTGCGGGCTATGTGACGGGACACTTCGGCAAGTGGCACCTCGACGGTTTCAAGGGTCCCGGCGCACCGATTCTGAAATCGGATAAACACAGCCCCGGTGCCTTCGGCTTTGATGAATGGGTGTCCGTGACGAATTTTTATGATCAGAATCCGCTGATGTCGCATCAGGGAGAGATCATCGACTTCAAGGGCGATTCCTCCGACATCGTGGTCGATGAGGCGCTGAAGTTCATCGAAAAGCATAACGCTGCCGACAAACCGCTTTTCACCGTGATCTGGTATGGCACACCGCACGCCCCCTTCAAGGCGCTGGAGGCTGACAAGGCGGAGTTTGGAGCACTCGACAAGGCATCGCAGGATCATTATGGCGAACTCGTCGCGCTGGACCGCAGCCTGGGAAAATTGCGTCAGAAGCTGCGCGACTTCGGCATCGCCGACAACACGCTGCTGGTCTTCAACAGCGACAACGGCGGCCTGCCGGGCATCAAACCGGAAACCGTGGGCGGCCTGCGGGGCTTCAAGGGCAGCGTGTTCGAAGGCGGTCTGCGCGTGCCGGGGATCATCGAATGGCCTGGAGTGATCAAGCCACGCATCACGAACCACGCAGCCTGCACGATGGATTTGTTTCCGACCGTGGCCGATGTGGTGGGCCTGCCCGAAGAGGTCATGCTCAAACCGGTGGATGGCACCAGCCTGAAGCCGTTGTTTGCCGGTGAGACCGGAGAACGAAAGAAGTCGATCCCGTTCCGTTTCGGCACCAAGGCCGCACTGACCGGCCAGCGCTATAAACTGCTGACCGAGAACATCGGGAAAGGCGATTTCCAGCTTTACGATCTCGAGGTGGATACGAATGAGACGAAGGACCTCAGCAAGGAACAGCCGGAGCTGTTTGAGAAGATGAAGCAGGAGCTGCTCGCCTGGAATGCCACGGTCGATGCCAGCTTCGCGGGCAAGGATTATCCCGAAGGCAGGGTGACGCCGGCTGATCCGAGGCCGATGTCCTGGACCGAGCACCCCGATTACCAGCCCTACCTGGCCGAATGGGCGAAGCGCTGGGAATATAAGAGCACTATCGAAGGCGGGGGCAAAGGCGGCAGGAAGCAGAAAAAGAAGGCGGTGGAATGACTTGCATGAATTGCCTCCTCCCTCGTTTCATTCCCTCTGCCATGAAGTATTTCACTCTGATTTTCCCGTTCCTGCTGCTCGCCAGCCATTCATCGCTGTCAGCGGCTGAGAAGCCCCTCGTGCTATGGCCGGGAGGAGCTCCAGGGGCTCTGGGCACGGCGGCGAAGGACATCCCGACGCTCACTCCTTACGTGCCCGAGAAAGCAAGTGGCGCGGCGATGCTGCTCATTCCGGGCGGCAGCTACTCGGGCATCTATGAGGGGCAGGCGGAGCCGTTTGCGCGCTGGCTTAATGAGCAGGGCCTCACGGTTTTTGTGCTGCGTTACCGGCTCGGCAGTGCGGGCTATCGCTATCCGGCGCAACTTCAGGATGCGGTGGAGGCCATGCGGCAGATCCGTGGGAATGCTGACAAGTGGAAGATCGATGCCAAGCGTATCGGCGTGATGGGTTTCTCCGCCGGGGGGCATCTCACTTCCACGCTGATCAACCGCCCTGAGGATGGCGAGATCCTTGGACGTGAACCCACCGTGAGTGCGCGGCCTGATCTTGCCATTCTTTGTTACCCCGTCATCAGCATGATCACCAAGCCGCATGGGACTTCGCGCAAGATGCTTATCGGCGAGAAGCCGAGCGACGAACTCGTCCGCAGGACTTCCAGTGAATTCCAGGTGCACGCTGGTCTGCCGCCCTGCTTCCTCTGGCACACCTCAGAGGACAAACTGGTGCCCGTGGAGCATGCGCAGCTCTATGCCGCTGCGTTGCATCAAAACGGCATCCCTCATGAGCTCCATCTCTATCAGCACGGCGACCATGGCACCGGCCTCATCGGCACGCAGCACCCGTGGTTTGCTGATCTGGTGTTCTGGCTGAAGGCGCAAAAATGGATCTCTGAACCTTGAGTTCAACTGGCTGACAACAATCCTTCTGCTTCACGTTCACTTATGAGCATGAAGTTTTTTCTCACCAGCCTTGTCCTTCTGATTTTCCACACCGCAGCGATGGCAGCGGGGCCGAATTTCGTGTGGATCATCGCGGATGACATGTCGCCGGACACTGGAGCCTATGGCTTGACGGAGGTGAGCACGCCCAATCTCGATCGGCTGGCCGCTGAGGGCCGGCGCTACACGCGGGCCTACGCCACGGCCCCGGTGTGCAGTGCGTCGCGTTCGGCCTTCATCCTCGGCTGCTATCAAACGACGACCGGGCTGCATCCGCATGATGTGGAAAATCCGCAGCCGCTTCCTCCGCGCTACAAGCCCCTGCCGGACCTGCTGCGCGCGGCGGGCTGGTTTGTGACGAACGCACCCGCACCGGACACGGTTCGCAACGGGCGTGTCGTCACCAAAGGCAAGACGCACTACAACTTCGCCCACGACCCGGCGAAAATGTACGACGGCAAGGACTGGAGGAAGCGCACCCCCGGGCAGCCGTTTTTCGCGCAGTTTCAGATCACCGAGCCGCACCGGCCGTTTCCCATTCCAGAGCAGTATGACGAAGCGAAGCTGAAGGCGATCCAGATCCCGCCGAACTATCCCGATCATCCGCTGGTGCGCCGTGACTGGTATGCCTATGAGCGCAGCGTGGAAATGGTGGACCATCGCGTCGGAATCATCCTCGATCAGCTCAAGGAGGAAGGCGTGCTGGACAACACCATCGTCATGTTTTTTGCCGATCACGGCCGGCCGATGCCCTGGGGCAAGCAATGGCTGAGTGTGGAAGGGCTGCAGGTTCCGCTGATCATGCGTGGCCCCGGAGTGGCCGCTGGCAGTGTCGAAGAGCGGCTGGTCAGCCTCATCGACCTCGCCCCGTCCATGCTCGATCTCGCGGGTCTGCCTGCCGCACCGTGGATGGAAGGGAAAGCAATCTTAGGGCGTGAATTTCCCGAGCGCAGCATGCTGTTTGCCGCACGTGACCGCTGTGGCGATGCGATGGACCGCATCCGAGCGGTGATCGAGCCGGACGCGCTCTTTGTGCGCAATTTCCAGCCCTCCCGCTCACGCCTGAACTGGTCCGGCTACAAGGAGGCGAGCTACCCCGGCATGCCGCTGATGCGCGTGCTAAATAAGGACGGCAAGCTCAATGAATTTCAAGCCCAGTGGCTGACACCGCGACGCGAGGAGCTGGAGTACTACGATCTCAAAGCCGATCCGCAGGGGCTGCACAACATCGCCAAGGATCCCAAGGTGGCAGACCCGATGGCAGCCATGCGCAGTGCCATGGACACCTGGATCTACACCAGCCCGGACCGTGGTGCGCATGGCGATCCAGCCACCGAGCCACCGCTCAGTGCCATCCAGCGGTCCAAGCGCCTCGATTACGAGCGCATCTGGAAAGGCCGCCTGAATAAATCCCAGCCGAGCGATGCTGAACGTGTGGCCTGGTGGGAGAAAAGTTACGGTCTGCCTGCGCAGAATCCCATTCCCTGATCTCAGGCGGAAGATTGGCGGCCTTGGCTTCGTTCGCAGAGGTCCATGAAATGTGTTTTTGCTTTGTTGTCCCTGGGTCTTGTGGCGGTGTCTTCGGCTGCTGAACCGTCACGCCCGAACATCCTCTTTCTCTTTGCCGACGATCAGCGTTTTGACACGCAGAGCTGCGCCGGGCATCCCATCGTGCAGACACCCACCGTGGATCATCTTGCCGCAGAGGGGGTTCGTTTCAGCAATGCGCACGTCACCACGCCTGTGTGCTGGGTCAGTCGCGCGGTGGTGTTGACGGGCCAGTGGGCGCGGTCTCACTCGCAGTCCACGGCCATTCCCACCGTGAAGCCGGAGGCGCTGGCCACCATGTTTCCGGTGCTGCTGCGCTCGGCAGGCTACCGCACCGGCCACTTTGGCAAGTGGCACATGATTGCGCCCCAAGGTTTCAAACCGCAGGACCAGTATGACGAGTACGAGGCCATTGGTCGCAATCCGTATTTCAAAACGATGCCGGACGGCAGCAAGCGCCATGAGACGGACCTCGTGTGCGACAAGGGCATCGAGTTCATCAAATCTCAGCCCAAAGACAAACCCTTCGCGCTGAACCTGTGGTTCAATGCGGCGCATGCCGAGGACAATGACCACCGCCCCGGCATCGGGCTTTATCCGTGGCCGCAGTCGGTCGATGGCATGTATGAGGATCGCTCCATCCCACCGCCGCGTCTGGGAGATCCCGCCATCTACGAGGCGCAGCCACAGTTTCTCAAAGACTCGATCAACCGCGAGCGCTGGTACTGGGGCTACGACACGCCGGAGAAGTTCGAGACCAACCTGCGCGCGTATTACCGCATGATCAGCGGCATCGATAAGGGCATCGCGCGGGTGCTTGCCGCGCTGAAGGAGGCCGGGCTGGCGGACAACACCATCATCGTCTATTCCGGCGACAACGGCTACTACCTCGGTGACCGTGGCTTTCAGGGCAAGTGGTCGCACTATGAGGAATCGCTGCGCGTGCCGATGATCGTCTATGATCCGCGTCTGCCGAAGGAACAACGCGGACGAGTGGTGGATGATCTCGTGCTCAACGTCGATCTGCCCGCCACCTTCATTGGCTGGGCCGGAGTGAAGCGCCCGGACGCTTACGAAGGCCGCAGCCTTTCAACGCTCATCGAAGGGAAGGGCAGTGATAAACCCTGGCGCGAGCATTTCTTCTGCGAGCACCTCGACCTCGCGCCCACGCTCACGTGGGAAGGCGTGCGGGGCCAGCGCTACGTGTATGCGCGCTACTTTGACCAGAAGCCCGCGTATGAGTTTCTGCATGATTTGGAGACCGACCGGGATGAACTCAAAAACATCGCCGCTGATCCCGCGCATGCCGTGGTCTTGAAGGAGATGCGCGCGCTGTGCGATGCCGAGATGAACGCACGTGGCGGAGCGCTGCTGCCGATGGACCAGCGCGGCTCGCGCAAAGCGGTCAAAAAGAAAGCCCAGAAAGCCAAAGCGGCCCAATAACCTGTCATGCGACGTTCCCTAGTTCTCCTTGCCTCATTTGTCTTTTCGCAGGCGTCGTTTTCGGCGCAGGCTCCGGCGGACAAGCCGAATGTAATCGTCATCATGGCCGATGATCTGGGCAGCGTGGATCTCGGCTGCTATGGCGCCAAAGACCTGCACACGCCGCATGCGGATGCGCTGGCGAAGCAGAGCGTGCGCTTCACGCAGTTTTATGCGGGTGCGCCGGTGTGCTCTGCATCGCGGGCCTGCCTGCTGACGGGCCGCTACCCTGTGCGTGCGGGCGTGCCGGGAAATGTGGGCTCGCAGCACGGGCAGAAGGCGGGACTGCCGCCCTCGGAAGTGACGCAGGCGGAGATGTTCAAGAGCGCTGGCTACACCACGGCGCACATCGGCAAGTGGCACCTCGGCTACAATGAGGAGATGACGCCGAATGCGCAGGGCTTTGACCACAGCTTCGGGCACATGGGCGGCTGCATCGACAACTACTCGCACTTCTTCTACTGGAGCGGTCCCAACATCCACGATCTCCACCGCAATGGCGTGGAAGTCTTCGAGGACGGTCATTATTTCCCGGATCTCATGCTGGCTGAAGCAAGCACCTTCATGGAGAAACACCGCAGCAAACCTTTCTTCATGTACTACGCCATGAACATGCCGCACTACCCCTACCAGGGGGAGGCGAAATGGCTGGAGCACTTCAAGGACATGCCGATGCCGCGCCGGCTGTACGCCGCCTTTGTGGCGAGCCTGGACGAGCGTCTTGGCAAGCTCGTCGCCAAAGTCGATGAGCTCGGAATGCGCGAGCGCACGATCATCGTCTTTCAGAGTGACAACGGCCACTCCACCGAAGAGCGCGCGTTTTTCGGCGGTGGCAGCGCGGGGCCGTACCGGGGAGCAAAGTTCAGCCTGTTTGAGGGCGGCATCCGCCTGCCTGCGATGATTTCCTGGCCGGGCCAACTGCCGCAGAATGAAGTGCGCGGCCAGATGGCCCACGCCGCCGATTGGATGCCGACACTGGCTGAATTGTGCGGGGTGAAAACGCCGGAGGTGAAGCTCGACGGCCACAGCCTCGTGCCGGTGCTGAAAGCCGCCGCCGCCCCCAGCCCGCACGATGCGCTGCACTGGCAGATGGGCGACTCCTGGGCCGTGCGCGAGGGCGACTGGAAGCTCATCATCAACGCCCGCGACACCACGAAGGGAGATGGTGGCAAGGTGCGCATTCCCGTCTTCCTCAGCAATCCGACCTCCGACCCGGGCGAGACAACCAATTTTGCCGATCAGCAGCCTGACCTCATCAAGCACCTGACACAACTCCACGAAACCATCTACACCCAGCCATGAAATCCGCCTGCCTCGGCCTTGCCCTAGGTCTCTTGTCCTTCAGTTCGGCGCTCTGCGCCGCACCGCCGACCAACGTGGTCATCATCTTCGCCGACGATCTCGGCTACGGTGACCTGAGCTGCTACGGCTCGCCGACGATCCACACGCCCAACCTGGACCGCATGGCGTCGGAGGGGCTGCGCTTCACGGATTTCTATGTGGCGGCGGAAGTCTGCACGCCGAGCCGTGCGGCGCTGCTCACGGGGCGTTATCCAATCCGCAGCGGCATGTGCGGGACCAGGCGTGTGCTGTTTCCGAATTCGGAAGGCGGGCTGCCCAGCGAGGAGGTGACCATTGCCGATGCGCTCAAGGACAAGGGCTATGCCACCGCGCAGATCGGCAAATGGCATCTCGGCATTCATGAGGGGTCGCGTCCGCTGGATCAGGGCTTTGAGCATCAGTTTGGGCTGCCGTATTCAAATGACATGGATGGACGGCCCGGTCTGCCCAAGGGGTCCTCGGGCTCGCCCACGCCGCCGGAGGATGGCTGGAACGTGGCCCTGAGCCGCGATGGGAAGATCATCGAGCAGCCGGCGGTGCAGACCACGCTGACGAAACGCTACACCGAGGAGGCGGTGAAGTTCATCACGGAGAAGAAGGACAAGCCGTTCTTCCTCTACTTTGCGCACACCTTCCCGCATGTGCCGCTGTTTGCCTCCCCGGACTTCAAAGGCAAAAGCCGTGGTGGTATTTTTGGTGATGCGGTGGAGGAGCTGGACTGGAGCGTGGGGCAGATCATGGCCACGCTGCGCGCAACGGGTCTGGCGGAAAACACGCTGGTGTTCTTCACCAGCGACAACGGCCCCTGGCTCATCATGGGCAATCAGGGCGGCAGCGCCGGACTGCTGAAGGATGGCAAAGGCAGCACCTGGGAGGGCGGCATGCGGGTGCCGGGCATCGCGTGGCAGCCGGGCCGCATCAAGCCGGGCGTCACCCATGAGCTGGCAAATTCGATGGATCTTTTCACCACGGCGCTCACGCTCGCCGGAGCGAAAAAACCTGACGTGCCCGTGGATGGCGTGGATCTCTCGCCGCTGCTGTATGAAGCCAAAGCGCTGCCGCAGCGCCCGTTCTTCTACTATCGCGGCGACAAGCTCTTCGCCTGCCGCATCGGTGAATGGAAGGCGCACTTCAGCACCCAGATCGGTTACGGCCAGCCCAAGGCGGATGCGCATGTGCCGCCGCTGCTGTTCAATCTGGGGCTCGATCCCTCCGAAAAACGCAATGTCGCCAAAGATCATCCCGAGGTGATCGCGCAGATCGAAGAGGCCGTGAAAGCACATCAGGCCAATCTCGTTCCCGGCAAACCCCAGCTTCAGTAATACCACCATGAAACCTCTCGCCCTCATCCTTTCGTCCTTGTTGATTGTCGTTTCGTCATTCGCAGCTCCTGCGAAGCGGCCCAACATCTTGTTCATCCTCGTCGATGACCAGTCGCCATTTGACTTCAAGTGCTACAACCCGAAGTCGCCGCTGCAGTCGCCGAACATCGACAAGCTCGCGGCGGAGGGCATGGTCTTTGATTCCGCGCGGCACATGGGTTCCTTCAGCGGCGCGGTATGCACGCCTTCACGGCACATGATCATGAGCGGACGCACCGTGTGGCATCTGCCCATCGGCCCTTTGGCGAAGGATCACTGCCCGCCGAATCTGGAGCAGAACACGCTGGCCGCCGTGTTCAACCGCGCCGGTTACGACACCATGCGAACCTGCAAGCAGGGCAACTCCTACGAAGGGGCGAACAAGCAGTTCACCGTGCGCCATGATGCCGAAAAACGCGGCGGCACGGATGACACCGGCAGCACCTGGCATGGCGACCAGGTCATGAATTACCTCGCCGAACGCGAGGCGACCAAGGATGCTGATCCCTTCCTCATCTACTTCGGTTTTTCGC
The DNA here is from genome assembly GCA_021733925.1 of Prosthecobacter sp. Lineage (GTDB taxonomy): Bacteria > Verrucomicrobiota > Verrucomicrobiia > Verrucomicrobiales > Verrucomicrobiaceae > Prosthecobacter. The sequence continues at coordinate 13,866 of JAIPJY010000049.1, forward strand.
ATCCGCATGACACCCGCGACGGCCGCCCCGAGCTGCTGGAGCATTACGGCGCCACCAATCACGATGATCCCAACACGCTGCCTGCCTTGAACCTCAAGCAGCCCGCGCTGCCTGCGAACTACCTGCCCGCGCATCCCTTCAACAACGGCGATGCCGGCGTGCGTGATGAAGTGGCCGTCAGCGGCGTGTGGAAGAACCGCGATGAGGCCACCATCCGCAACGAGATCGGTCGTGATCTCGCGTGCAGCGAGAACATCGACATCCAGATCGGCCGCGTGCTCGCCAAGCTTGAGGCCATGGGCGAGCTCGATAACACCTACATCTTCTACACCGCCGATCACGGCATCGCGATTGGCCGCCATGGCCTGCAGGGCAAACAAAACCTCTATGAGCACACCTGGCGCGTGCCTTTCATCGTCAAAGGCCCTGGCATCAAGCCCGGCACCCGCGTGCCAGGAAACATCTACCTGCTCGACACGGTGGCCACGCTCTGCGACGTCGCCGGCATCCCTGCGCCGGAGAGCAATGAAGGCCTCAGCTTCAAGCCCGTGCTCGAAGGCAAAAAAGACACCCTGCGCGATGTGATGTATGGCGTGTACTGCGGCGGCACCAAGCCCGGCATGCGCTGCGTGAAGCAGGGCGACTGGAAGCTGATCAAGTATGACGGCATGAACGGCACCGTGCATGAGACGCAGCTCTTCAATCTCGCCGCCAATCCCGACGAGTTCCTGAAGGAGCACGGCAAAACCGACCCGATGCAGACGAACCTCGCCGGAGATCCGAAACATGCAGACAAGCTGAAGGAAATGGAGGGGCTGCTGCTCGCCGAAATGCGCCGCCTCAATGACCCCTACCGCCTCTGGGACCAGCCCGACGACGGCCTGCCCCCTGTGCCCGAACCCGCGCCTAGAAAAGCCAAGAACAAGAAGGCCAATAAATAACCTCGCAAGCCATGAAGCCCCTCTCACTCATCCTTTCGTCATTCCTCGTGCTGGGTTCGTCATTCGCCGCCGATGCGAAACCCAACTTCCTCATCATTTACGCCGACGATCTCGGCTATGGCGATGTTTCCACCTACCATGCCTCCGACTGCCATACGCCGAACATCGACAAGCTCGCCGCAGACGGCATGCTGTTTTCAAACATGCGGGCGAACTGCACGGTGTGCTCGCCTTCGCGAGCGGCGTTGCTCACGGGGCGGTTTCCAGATCGTGCGGGTGTTCCCGGTGTCATTCGCACGAAACCGGAGGACTCGTGGGGCTATCTCGCCCCCGGCGTGCCGACGATTGGCAATGAGCTGAAGAAGGTCGGCTATCACACGGCGGTGATTGGGAAATGGCATCTCGGTCTCGAATCTCCCAACACACCGAATGAGCGCGGCTTTGACCTCTTCCACGGCTTTCTCGGCGACATGATGGACAGCTACACCACGCACCTGCGCCAGGGGCACAACTACATGCGCCGCAATGCAGAGGTCATCGACCCGCAGGGCCATGCGACGGACATCTTCGCGGGCTGGGCGAAGGATTACTTCCGTGAGCGTGCCAAGGAGAAGCAGCCCTTCTTCCTCTACCTCGCCTTCAATGCGCCGCATTTCCCCATCGAACCCCCGGCTGACTGGCTGGCCAAGGTGAAAGCGCGTGCACCGGAGCTTTCTGAAAAGCGCGCGCTGGATGTCGCTCTCGTGGAGCATCTGGATGATCGAGTCGGGCAACTGCTCGCAGTGCTGAAGGAACTGGGGCTGGAGCAAAACACCGTCGTGGCTTTCGGCTCTGACAACGGCGGCTCGCTGCCGCATTCCCAGAACAACGACCCCTGGCGCGACGGCAAGACCAGCCACTACGACGGCGGCCTGCGCGTGCCGTTCATGGTGCGCTGGCCCGGGCACATCAAGGCAGGCTCACGCAGCGACTACTCCGGCCTGAACTTCGACCTCTTCCCCACCTTCCTGGAACTCGCGAGTGCCAAGCCTTCGCCGAAACTCGATGCGATCAGCCTCGTGCCCATTCTCAACGGAGGAACCATCGACACCCCGCGCGATCTCTACTTCGTGCGCCGCGAAGGCGGTCCGGCCTACGGCGGCAAAAGCTACGAGGCGCTCATCCGTGGCGACTGGAAGCTCATGCAAAACACGCCCTACACGCCGCTGGAGCTGTACAATCTCAAAGACGATCCGCAGGAAAAGACGAACCTCATGGGCAAGGCGCCGAAGGTTTTCAGGGAACTGTCCACCGCGCTGCGCATGCATGTGCAAGTCGGCGGCGCGACGCCGTGGCAGAAACCGGAGGAGCCATAGAAGATTGCAAATGATTTAGTGTCCGATAAGTCCAGGACAGCCCAAGCGGCTCTCCCTCTCCCTGCCCCTGAAACACGACGGCAATGGTATGTTCCGGGCACTTAGGTGACGCTCACGCCTCGCCAGCATGGAGTGACCCCTCACCCTTACCTCTCCCCCAAGGACGTCTTGGACATTGCCATATCATCGGCGGGGAGAGGGGATTCGCTTTGTGTCCGCACGAGGTATGATGCAGGAAGGCGATACATTAATTAAAATGTTCTACCGGCTGCCATCTGCCGCGATGAGTGCATCAAGTTTGGCGATGAGTTCCTGGGTCTTCTCCGGGTTCTTGGCGCTGAGATCGTTTTCCTCCCCCGGATCGTCCGGCAGGAAGTAGAGTGCGTGCAGACCGGCGGGGTACTGATGGGGTTTGACGGAGACGATGGCTTGTGATTTGCCCTTGGCTTTGCTGCGCACGAGTTTCCAGTCGCCCATGCGGAGGCCGAAGCTGGCGCCGTTGTTGTCCTGCTGCAGCAGATGATCACGGCCCTTGGCACCGGATTCACCCAGCAGGGCGGGCAGGACATTGAAACTGTCACGGCAGGCGGTTTCAGGCAAAGCGACGCCGGTCAGGGCGGCGAGGCTGGAAGCGAGGTCAATGGTGCAGACCACCTCCTCGGAGACACCCGGCTGCACGCGGCCTTTCCAGCGGGTGATGAAGGGCGTACGCGTGCCGCCTTCGAGCACGCTGTACTTGCCGCCGCTGTACGGGCCGGCGGGCTGGTGGCTGCCGAGCTTTTCCACCGCACCGTCCTTGTAGCCGTCGTCGAGCACGGGTCCGTTGTCAGAACACAGCACGATGAGCGTGTTTTCGGCCAGCTTCAGCCTGTCGAGTGTCTTCATGAGCTCGCCCACGCACCAGTCGAACTCTACAATGGCATCGCCGCGAAAGCCGAGCGTTGTTTTGCCCTGAAAGCGTTCGTGCGGCATGCGCGGCACATGGATGTCATGACCGGCGAAGAAGAGGAAGAAGGGGCCGTCCTTGTGCGCCTCGATCCAGGTGTTGCTGCGTTTCACCCATTCGTCGGCGAGGTCTTCGTCGCGGAAGCGTGCGGCCATGCCGCCGGTGTAGAAGCCAATGCGACCGATGCCATTGTGGATCGTGCCATTGTGCCCGTGGGTCCAGTCCATGCGCAGGGTGCTGCGCTGCGTGATCCCGGTGGGGTAATCTTTGTACGGCGGCTTGTCGCCCACCCAGAGCGGGTCTTTGGGGTCGAGGTTCAGCACCCGATGGTCACTGACATAAACCTGCGGCACACGGTCGTTCGTGGTGGGCAGGAGATGGCAGTGATCAAAGCCGATTTCGAGCGGGCCGGGCTTCAGCTCGCCATTCCAGTCCGGCTTTGGATTGCCAAGACCGAGATGCCACTTGCCGACCACCGCCGTGGCATAGCCGGCCTGTTTCATGAGGGAGGCGATGGTGGTCGTGCCCGGCTGGATCAAGGCGGGGCCGTTGGGCGGAGCCACACCGGTGCCCTTCTGCCGAAACGCATAGGTGCCCGTCAGAAATGAAAAGCGCGTGGGCGTGCAGGTGGAGGCGGAGCAGTAGCCGCTGGTGAAACGCAGCCCTTCGGCGGCGAGCTGGTCGATGTTCGGCGTCTGCAAGGCCTTCGCCCCATAGCAGCTCACATCCCCGTAGCCGAGGTCGTCCGCCATGATGACGATGACGTTTGGCGGTGTGGCCGCGAAAGCAGCCGGAAGACAGAACGACGACAGCAGGAGTGCGAGGATGGGAAGGCGCATGAGGGGCATCAAACATGAAGCACTGCCGGATGGCAACCCTGGAGGCACGAACTGAAATGTGACCCGTGACGATCCCGCCGGAAGATCCGCGCCCCAGGCTTCGTTCCGAGCGGACATGAAGCATCTCCTGCTGATCCTTTCGTCATTCGTCTTTTTTCATTCGTCATTTGCGGCGCAGCCGAATGTCATCCTCATCATGGTCGATGACTTCGGCTATGAGTGCATCACGGCTAACGGCGGGGAATCGTATCAGACACCGAACATCGACAAACTCGCCGCCACGGGTGTGCGCTTTGAAAACTGCCATGTTCAGCCGCTGTGCACTCCCACGCGCGTGCAGCTCATGACGGGGCGCTACAACGTGCGCAACTACATCAACTTCGGCACGCTGCTGCGCTCGGAGACGACCTTTGGCCACCTCATGAAAAACGCGGGCTATGCCACCGGTATCTGCGGCAAGTGGCAGCTCGGGCATGAGGAGGATTCGCCGCAGCACTTCGGCTTTGAGGAGTCCTGCCTCTGGCAGCAGACGCGTCGTCCGCCGCGCTACACGAATCCGGGTTTGGAGTACAACGGCGTGCCGAAGGACTTCACCAAGGGCGAGTACGGCCCCACGCTGGTGAATGATTTCGCGCTGAGCTTCATCACGAAGAACAGCCGAGCGGAGCGAGACAGCCTGCCGGAGGCAGCCCGAAGGGCAGGCGCGGGGGCGCCTGGCAACGTGAAGCCCTTCTTTCTCTACTACCCGATGATCCTCACGCACGATCCCTTCCAGCCGACGCCGGACAGCCCGGACTTCGACCCGACGATCAGCAGTGAGGCCAAACAGAAGAGCGTGAAGCACTTCGCTGACATGACGGCCTACATGGACAAGATGGTCGGCCGCGTCGTCGCGAAGCTGGATGAACTCGGCATTCGCGACAACACACTGCTGCTCTTCCTCGGCGACAACGGTACGCACCCGACGGTGACCAGCCGATTCAAGGGGGCGGACTACCAAGGCGGCAAAGGCACCACCACGTCTCACGGCACGCATGTGCCGTTGGTCGCGAGCTGGCCGGCGGTGATTAAAAAAGGTCGCGTCAGTGCGGATCTCGTCAGCAGCACCGACTTCCTGCCCACGATCTGCGCTGCCGCAGGTGTCGCCGTGCCCGAGACCGTGGATGGCGTGAGCTTTCTGCCCCAGCTCAAAGGAGACGCCGGCACTCCCCGCGACTGGCTCTACACCTGGTACTCACCGCGTCAGCGCCAGGACATGACCGTGAAGGAGTACGCCTTTGACCAGCGCTTCAAACTCTACCGCACCGGCCAGTTCTACGACTTGTTTACTGACGAGTCCGAGACGCGAGATCTCGCATCCGTTGCTCTTGCCACCGATGCCGCCGCCGCCAAAGTTAAGCTGCAGGGTGCGCTCGACCAGTTCAAAGACGCCCGCCCTGCCGAACTCGACCGCGAGTTCCAAGCCTCAGGCAAAGGCAAGGCTAAAAAGAAACAGAAGAAGCAACTTTGAGTTTAATCTATCTAGTGTTCTTCAACGAAGCTCGCTTGGAATATGAGAACTCTAAATCAATTGCTAGGAACTCCAGATTCTTCGAAAATGGATGGCGGTGGCACGACCATTTCGCAACTGTCGGAAGTCGTGTTCGAATCAGCTACTTCGATTGATTCTGCCGAATGGGTACAATATTCGACATGCAGAGGGAACTTGCCCGAGGAATCATATGCTCGGCTTATTGATATAGTCAGTGACGTTTCGGGAAAATGGTCGGAGGATGAGCGTGGAGATGTCGTTAACGATGGCCTATGGGACTGGCTTTGCCACCAATACACTTTCTATTCTGTGACACCGTTGTTCCTCGACCTTCTACTTCGACGCTTTGCAATGTCTGATATTACGAACCCTGACCTTCGGAGGTTCGTGGAGCTTTGCCAAAAGTTAGGAACGAGAGCGATTTATCTTTCCGCTCATGAGATCGACGAGAACCAGAAGGGTCTATTACCCATCTACCGTATCGAAGATGTTCTTTCGCGGCATCATGTGATTGAATAACGGAAGCAGCCCACCATACGTCGCCTGCGTTTCCTGACAAATCGCCCACTCCTATGCGTTCACACGCAATGCTCCGCCTTATCGCTTTGCTCTGTATTCTGAGCGTTTCACTAGAAGCAGCACGCCCCAACATCATCTTCCTGATGTGCGATGACCTGGGCTATGGCGATGTGCATTGCCTCAATCCTGCGCATGGGAAGATCGCCACGCCGGGAGTGGACCGGCTGGCGGCGCAGGGAATGACCTTCACGGATGCGCATTCGGGATCATCGGTCTGCACGCCCACGCGTTACGGTGTCATGACGGGGCGCTACAGTTGGCGGACGAAGTTGCAGTCAGGTGTCGTCACGGGTTTCGCGCCGAGTTTGATCGCGAAGGATCGTCCGACGGTGGCGAGTTTCTTGAAGAGCGCGGGATACCACACAGCCATCATCGGCAAATGGCACCTCAATTTCGAGTATCTCGATCCGCAGAGCGGCAAGGCCTACAAAGCCAAGGACTTCGATACGCCACCGGTCGGGGCCAAGATCCCCGACGGGCCGATCACGCGCGGTTTTGATTTTTACCATGGCTTCCACCACGCGCGCGACATGGAGGCGGTCATCGAGAACGACACCGTCATCGAGCACGACGAGGTGGTGCACATGCTGCCACGCCTGCGACGCAAGGCGGTGGAGTTCATCGACTCACGCAAAGGCAAAAAGGAGCCGTTCTTTCTCTACCTGCCGCTCGGATCGCCGCATACGCCCATCGTCCCTGCGCCCGAATGGAAGGGCAAAAGCGGTCTGGGGGACTATGGTGACTTTGTCATGCAGACCGACGATGTCGCCGTTGCAGTAGCGGAGGCGCTGGAGCGCAACGGCATGGCGGCCAACACGCTCGTCATTGTCACCAGCGACAACGGCTGCTCCAAAGCTGCGGGCATTGACAAACTCGCCAAGCAAGGCCATCAGGTCAGCGCGAACCTGCGAGGGTCAAAGGCGGACATCTGGGACGGCGGACATCGAATCCCCTTCATCGTGCGCTGGCCGGAGCAGATCGCGGCGGGGTCTAAATCCGACCAGCTCATCTGTCTCGTCGATTTCTTCGCCACCGCCGCCGAGATCATTGGGCAGTCGGTGCCAGCGGGCAGTTGTGAAGACAGTGTCAGCTTCCTGCCCGCGATGAAAGGCTTGCCCATTGTCTCCACTCGCCACGGCGTCATTCATCATTCGATCAGCGGTCACTTCGCATATAGTCAGGGACCGTGGAAACTCGCGCTGGCCAAGGGCTCCGGCGGCTGGTCCTCGCCCAATGAAAGGCAAATGCCCGCCGCTTCGCCCAAAGGGCAGCTCTACGACATGCAGAACGACATCGGCGAAACGACGAATCTCTTCGAAACGAAACCCGAAATCGTGAGCCAGCTCCTCGACCTCCTCAAGGCCGACATCGAACGCGGCCGTTGCACGGCAGGGCCGGACTCCACCAATGATTTCGCCGACATTGTGCTGTGGAAGAGTGAGAACGGGAAGAAGAAGCGGCAGAAGTAGGTTCGACTGGACATCGAAGCAGGGAGCAGTGGAACGCTGGGTGATTCAATTTTTGCCGCAGAGTGGCAAAGAGGCAGAGGTAGCAGAGTTTTTTTTTGTTTCAATCTCTGCCACCTCTGCTCCTCCGCCTCTCTGCGGCAAATCCGAGTGTCCTTCAATCACGCCCAACTTCCCTGACAAAAGGCACCCTCCGGCACGTTCACACTTGATGCTCCGTTGCATCACCACACTCCTCCTGCTCAGCGTCACGCTTCACGCGGCGAAGCCGAACGTCCTCTTCCTGTTTGCTGACGACTTCACGTATGAGGCCGTGCGCGCCTTCGGCCACACGGAAATCGACACGCCGAACATCGACCGTCTGGCCGCACGCGGCACCACCTTCACCCGCGCCTACAACATGGGCTCATGGAGCGGCGCGGTGTGCGTGGCCAGCCGCATGATGCTGAACACCGGTCGCAGTGTGTGGGATGCCGGCGCGGTTTACAAAACCACCGACAAGGAACGCCAGTCCGGCGTGCTCTGGTCGCAGTTGATGAGCAAGGCGGGCTACAAGACCTACATGACCGGCAAGTGGCACGTGCAGACCGACGCGACGAAGGTCTTCGACATGGCCATGGACGTGCGCCCCGGGATGCCGAAGACGGTGCCCACTTCCTACAACCGTCCCATCGCCGGTCAGACCGACGCGTGGAGCCCGTATGACAAATCGCTCGGCGGGTTTTGGGAAGGTGGCAAGCATTGGAGCGAAGTCGTGAATGATCACACGATCACGTTTCTCAATGACGCGAAGCAGCAGGAGAAACCTTTCTTCATCTACTCCGCTTTCAATGCGCCGCATGATCCACGTCAGGCTCCCAAAGAGTTTCAGGACATGTATCCGCTCAGCCGCATCAAGGTGCCGGAGAACTTCATCCCCGAGTATCCCTACAAGGACGACATCGGCTGCTCTGAGAAGCTGCGCGACGAACATCTCGCGCCCATGCCGCGCACTGAGTTCGCCGTGAAGACGCATCGCAGCGAGTACTATGCGCTCATCACGCACCTCGACGTGCAGATCGGCAAGATCCTCGATGCGCTTGATGCGAACGGCCAGGCCGACAACACCTGGATCTTCTTCACCGCCGACCACGGCCTCGCCGTGGGCCATCACGGTCTCATCGGCAAACAGAACATGTATGATCACAGTGTGCGCGTGCCCTTCATCGTCGCCGGACCCGGCGTGGCCAAGGGCGCAAAGAATGACAACGCGATCTATCTGCAGGACGTCATGGCCACTGCGCTCGATCTCGCCGAAGCCGAAAAGCCGCAGCACGTCTTCTTCCACAGCCTGCGCCCGCTGCTCAACGGCACGCAGAAGCATTCCAGCTATGACTCCGTCTATGGTGCCTACCTGGAACTCCAGCGTGCCATCACCCACGACGGCTGGAAGCTCATCGCGTATCCGAAGGCCAAAGTGCTGCGTCTTTACCACCTCGCCGAAGATTCGCAGGAGATGACCGACCTCGCGGCAAAGCCTGAACATGCCGCGCTGAAGAAGGAGATGTATGCGCGCCTCGTGAAGCTTTCCGCCGACCTCGGCGACCAGGTAGATTTGCAAAAGGTGTTTGGCGAGTAGCGCTGGGTGGCACCGGGGTTTCGCATTTATTTTAGTGATCGGTGCAGAGTTGGCCCATGGTTCGGTAATCCATTCACAACGATCCACCACTCCTATGAAACACTCCATCCTTGCCACCCTCCTCCTTGCCTGCCTGCTCTGCTCCGTGACTCAGGGCCAGACGGCCACACCTGACACCAGCACCAAAGCAGCTGCTGAAGTCCAGCTCATGGGCACACTCGAACAACGGATGGCCATCGGTGGCGAAACCACCGGCTGGGTGCTGCGCTACGGAGAAAAGCAGCGCGTGCAGGTGCTTCTGCCACCGGAGGCTTTCGCGTGGATCAAAGATGGCATGGTCGTGTCCGTCAGCGGCGTCCATGGCACAAAGCACTATCCGGAGCGCGGCGATGTGGCGGTCTTCATCGTGAAGAAAATCAGCCAGGTGGTGCAATGAGCCATCCGTGGTATGTTTGAACCTGCTGCTGCGAGTGCTGCGGCTCTGTTCTGAACCTCATCCCGCCGCACCCGATGTCCGACAAACAATGGCAGATCAAGTGCCCGCACTGTCAGAGCAGCACGCAGCTCAATGCGGACCAACTCAGTGCGCGGCACATGATCGGTGCCATGTCGGCCATGAAGGATCCGGCGAATGCGCGGCGCTTGCTGGAAGATTACACCATCGCCTGCCCGCGATGCGATGCGCTGATGTCCTTTGAGCCGCGCAGCGAATACCGCCGGCGCAAGGCGATCGCAGTTAGCCGGCGCATCGAACGTCTGGTGTCGGAGCTGGAAAGCACCGCAGATGGCGAGCGTGGTTTTTTAGCGATGGCCGGTCAATTGGGCGGCATTGCACTGCAGATGCTGGAGACGGACATGCCGCTCGAAACGCTCTACGACAGCGAGGACAAGCTGCTGTCCGTGTTTGCCGAGGAAATTTGCAAAACGAATGCTGAGCCGAAGCGGCACCGCGCATGGCGCTGGTTGCAGGAGACCTTTGCCATCGCCTGCTCAGGCATCGGCGAGCGTGATGATCTGCCAGCCGCGCCAGTCGAAGACGTGGAGGAAAAACGGGAGGCCTTTCTGCGCTCGCTGGAGGATCTCCACCAGGAGCAGCGTCCGCAGGCAACTGCGGTTCAGCCGGTTCCCGCAGCTGATGCAAAGTCACAGGGCAGCCTGCGGTTTCATTTCAAAAAGGCGCATGACAACGATGTGGAAGCCTTGGCGATCTCGCGTGATGGCCGTATCGGGCTCTCCGTTGGCTGGAACTCTTTTGTGCGTGTCTGGAATCTGGAGACCGGCCAGGAACTGCCGCGCTTGGAAGCCGATGGCAGCTTTCTCACTTCCGTGATTTTCTTGGGCGATGAAAAGCGCGTCGCCGCTGCGGGTCAGAGCGGTGCGTTGTGGATTTGGGACCTGGCGAGCGGCCGGGTGGTGCATTGCCTGCGCAAGCATTCCTTCACCATCTTCAGCCTCGCGGCATCGGCGGACGGACGACTGTTGATCACCGGCAGTGGCGACGGCACCGCGCGGCTGTGGGACACGGACAAGGGAGTGCATGTGCGGAAGTTTGGCGGCCTCTTTAGCAACACACTCAATGGCGGTGTGGCGGCGGTGGCTCTCTCACCGGATGGTACGTGGGCGCTCACGGGTGGCGGAGATTGTGCAGACACGGTCAAAATCTGGGATGCCAGCAACGGGCAACTGGCCAAGACAGCCCACTTTCCCGCGCGCGCGATCAGTGCGGTCGCCTTTATGTCCGTGCGCTGGAAAGCCCTCGTGCATTCGGGTTCCAAGCTCTGCGTGATGGATGTCACGGAAGGCAAGATCATCGACCGCCTGGCCGATTCCAAGGAGGATTATTTCATGGGGTTTCAGCTCGCTTCCGGCGGCCACTGGGCGGCAGCCGGATCTGGCGAGGAAGTTTGTGTCATCGAAGTCGGTGCCGATCCAAAAAACTGCATCCGGCAACGCCTGCGCGGCCATGAACTGGGCAAGTCGATCAATGCCTGCGCCATCACACCTTGCGGGAAACGTGTTCTGAGTGGAGGGCATGACCTCTCCGTGATGGTCTGGGACACCGGTCTCTGACGGGTTCAGCGGCACAGTACGCAGCCAGAATAAGGCTGCGAGTCTACATGCCAGGAGCGATCACCAGCAGGAACTGGATAGCTGGCGGCACAGTCGTCAATCCGCTGCTGCGGGGTGCATTGCCGTACGGTCTGCGACACGAAGTGAAATTATTTACAAGCCTCACGCAGAGTTGGCGCACGGACCGGTAATCCATCTGCAGAGAGGCAAATCTGCCGATCAAAATTAACCAACAAAAGACAAACAACATCCGCATCCCATGAAAACGAAACTCATCAAATCCATCCTGTTCCTGATCGCCGTCACTTCCATCACCGGAGCACGCGCTGATCAATCGCTCGCCGACCGCATCAAGGAAGCCTGCAAAGAACCGCCTCGTCCTCGGGGAGCCACGGCCGTCGCCGCTGTCCGTGGATAGCACCCATCACATCCATCCACCCTTCACCATCTCCACCCCATGAAAACATCACTGCTTCATCTCTGCCTCCTCACCGCGGCCACACTCGCCTTTCAGCCGAGTGCTCAGGCTGACATTTGGTTCCAGCCAGTGCCCGTCTGCCCTCTGCCCCTATGTCCGTTGCCCATCTGTCCGGCACCCGTCCCCGAACTGCCCAAGCCCTGCCGCCCCTGCTTGCCTCTGCCTCCCACCGCTGATCCTTGGGATCAGCTGGCAGTGACCGGGACGGACGAAGGGTGTGTCAGGCTGCCGGGGAAACCCACCCGCCCGACTCCCACCAGCGCATTCATGCTTCCTGCCTGAACCGCCTCATCATCCATCCACACTCATCTCTTCCCCTCATGAAAACATCATTCCATCTCGCCCTTCTCCTGCTCGTCACCCTGAATGCTCCGCTCTCAGCAGCGGATGCCGATGACAAGCTCGACGCCGCCAAAAAACTGGTGGAGCGCATCATCGAGGCGCAGCCTCCACGTGAAACTGGCAGCGGGCGCACGCCGGAACAGGCCATCAAGGAATACAAGGAGTCCGGCAGAGCGCCCGGCATCCGCCTGGAGGTCCACCCGGTGCCGCCGCCTGCTCTCTGAGTGGTCGCGTCAAACACAACGGCAAGCCCGGTTCCATGCGGGCTTGCCGTTTTCGTTTTGCCTCGTAGCCTGCCAGGCATGAGCAACGAGGGCGAGATGTTTCCGCAAACGCGGTGGTCACAGCTGGCACGGCTGAAGGACGGTGATGAGTCCACCAAGAGCGAAGTGCTTGGCACGCTCTACCAGCTTTATCGAAAGCCGGTGCTGGCCTATCTCGCACGGCGTGGCTTTGGCCATGAAAAGGCCGAGGATCTGGTGCAGGACTTCTTTCTGCACTCCATGCAGCATCAGTTGTTTGAGAAGGCTGAAACCGCGCGCGGACGTTTTCGCGGCCTGATGCTTTCCGCCCTTCAGCATTATGCCGCCAATGCGCACCGGCATGATCAGGCGCAGCAGCGGCGGCCTGCCGGAGGCTTCGTCGCCGCAGACGAGGTGCTGGCGGAGGGTGGCAGCTCCGCCATCCTCGGCGTGGACCACCACACACCGGAGGATGCCTTCACCCAGACATGGGCCCGCATGCTGCTGGCGCGTGTGGTGGACGCCCTGGACGGCGAGTGCCAGGCCACCGGCAAGCAGACGCATTTCAGCATTTTCAAACGCTTCATGCTCCTGCCCATTCTCGATGGCGTCGCCGCACCCTCGCAGCGCGACATGGCGGTCGAGTTTGGACTCACTGAAAAAGAAGTCGCCAACCGCCTCGTCACCGCACGGCGTGCCTACCAGCGACTGCTGCGTGAGGAGATCGCCCAGTATGCGACGGACAGCGACGAAGTGGACGCGGAGATCCGCGATCTCTTTGCCACGCTCAGCCGGCCCGCTTGATTTACCATGTCATCCGATGCCCATTTGAGCAGTTTGCGTGATCTGCTTTCCGCTCTGAAACGCGGATTGATCGATAAAGGTGAAGCGGGTTCTGCCGTGACACCGGGCGACTCGATGCTCGAGCGCCTGGAACGCGGCGATCCGCTGGCGGCAGGCGGACTGGCGGACCTGCTTGGTCTTAACAGCGGTTCACCTGAGGAGGAGGAAGTTCTGCAGGAGCTTCAGCGTGAGTGCCAGTTTTTGAAGGGGGTGCCCTTTCAGCCCGGCACCTGCATCGGCGGGAAATACAAGGTGCTCCAAATCCTGCGCGGGGGCTTCGGGTTGGTGTATCTCTGCCGCAGCCTCGGACCGGACATTTATGAACGAGGCGATTCACTCGCTGCGCTGAAGTGCCCGCTGCCGCAGCATTTGACCGAACCAGAGCTGTGTGAGCTGTTTGTGGCGGAGGCGGTGAACTCCGTGGCGCTCACGCCGCATCCCAACCTCGTGCTCGCTTACGGCGTGGAAATGCACAACCGCATTCCCTTCCTTGTGATGGAGCACATCACCGGTGGGCGGACTCTTGCGGAGGAGATTGACAAGGGCCGCACGGATTGGCGCACCACCCTGCATCATGGCCTCGGCATGGCGCGCGGACTGGCGCACGCCGCGTTGGAGGCGCAACTGATCCATGGCGACTTGAAACCCTCCAATGTTTTGATCACCGGCGATGGCGTGGCGAAGGTCAGTGACTTTGGGCTCTCACTCTCCGGCGGCGATGCCGGTCCTGCTGGACTCACCCCCGGCACCGATGGCTTCAAGGCTCCTGAGATGGTCGCACGCCGCTCGGGCCGCAGCACCGCGGCAGACGTGTATGCCTATGGCGTCACGCTGCTGTGTGAAGTGCTCGGTCATTTTCCACAGGCAGCACGTCCTGCGGAGCTCTGCACCGCTGACCGTATGCCGGAGCCTCTGGCCGCGCTGCTGCGGGAGTGCCTCGCCATTGATCCTGCTGCACGGCCTGCGAGCTTCCAAGTCATTGCTTCACGTCTGGAGGCCATGTTTGTCTCCCTGCTCGGAACGCCGCCTCCGCGCACGACGGAGCCCGACTCACCGCTGCAGGCGGATGCTCTAGTCAATGCCGCACAGACCTGGCTCAATCTCGGCCAGCCGCGCAAAGCCCAGGCCGAGATTGAACGCGCGCTGCACGTGAATCCCGCCAACTGGAAGGCGCACCAGATTCAAAGCTGCATCCACATGGAACGGCGTGAGTTCGAAGCCGCCTTCCGCTGCGCCACTAAAGCCCGTCAACTCGCCGCAGATGAACCCGGCCCGCCAGCCAATCTCGCGCAGGCCGCCATGGGTCTCGGCCTTCGTGATGAGGCTTTGACCTGGGTCAGTGAGGCCTTCGATCTCGCTCATCAATCCAATCGTATGGGAGAGCTGGATGGCACGTCGCATCTCTTCATCGAGCTCCTGCCCGCAGCTCAGGCTCGTCGCGTGCTGGATGCCATTGTGGCCGCTCAGCCCGGCGCAGCCATCACCTGGAACAATCGTGCGATCCTTATGCGACGCATGAAGCAGCCCGAGGAGGCGCTGGCCAGCGCGGACCGTGCCATCGCCCTCAATGCCGCCTATGCCAAGGCCTGGGTGAACCGCGCGAATGCCCTCATCGAACTGCACCGGTTCGCGGAAGCACAGACCTCGGCGTCCAACGCGCTCGATCTCGATCCCTGCCTGCCGGGTGCCTACTGCGCCAAAGCCACCGCACTGGCCCAGCTCAGCCGACTTGCCGAAGCACGCGCCGTGATCCGCAGCGGGCGGTCCATCCTCCCGGCCGATCCACTGCTCATGCGTGCAGCGCAGGTGTTCGCGGAATGAAATGTCCAAATTCATCGTTCCCATGCGATGCCACGCTTTCTTGTCATTGCCCTCTGTCTCGTTTCATCCTTTTCAGCACAGCTCTCCTTTGCCCAAGCCCCTGCGGGGAAGCCGAACATCCTGCTCATCATCACCGACGATCAGGGGTACGGTGATTTCTCGATTCATGGCAACACGCATCTGCAGACGCCGAACATCGACAAGCTGGGCGGTGATGGCGTGCAGTTTGAGCGCTACTATGTGAACTCCTTCTGTGCGCCAACGCGGGCCGCGCTGCTCACGGGACGCTGGCCCCTGCGCACCGGTTGTCATGGCGTCACGCACAACCGCGAGGCGATTCGCCCTTCCGAAGTCACGATGGCGGAGGCTTTGAAAGGCGCGGGGTATCGCAGTGCCTGCATAGGCAAGTGGCACAACGGCGAGCAGTTTCCCTTCACTCCGCAGGGGCAGGGTTTTGACGACGTGTTCGGCTTCAACAACGGCCACTGGAACAACTACTTTGATGCCACGCTGCTGCGCGGCTCGAAGAAGGAGGCGACAAAGGGCTACATCAGTGACGTGCTGACCGACGAGGCGATGAAGTTCATCCGCACAAACCAGCAGGGGCCGTTCTTCTGCTACCTGGCCTACAACGCGCCGCACTCGCCCTACCAGGTGCCGGACAAGTACTTCGACAAGTTCAAGGCGAAGGGTTTTGAAGACAATGTGGCCGCTTTTTACGGCATGTGCGAAAACCTGGATGACAACGTGGGCCGCCTGCTGGGGCAACTCGATGAGTTGAAGCTCGCCGAAAACACGATCGTGCTGTTCATGACGGACAACGGTGGCACGGCGGGCGTGAAGATCTACAACGCCGGCATGCGTGGCGGCAAAGTCAGCGTGCATGAGGGCGGCAGCCGCGTGCCTCTCTTCATGCGCTGGCCAGCAGCCAAATGGCAGCCGCATGTGGCGAAGCCCATCGTCTCGCACATTGATGTGCTGCCCACGCTGCTCGACCTCTGCGGCGTGCAGGCCCCCGCAGGGCCGAAGCTCGACGGCATCAGTCTGCGGCCCCTGCTGGAAGGTAAAGTGTCTGCGTGGCCGGAGCGCACGCTCTTCACCCACAATCCCATCGACGAAACGAACAAGTTCCCCGGTGCCGTGCGCACGCAGCGTCACCGCCTCGTGCGCGAAATCAAAGGCCCGGCTGGCGGCTCCAAGGCCAAGGCGAACGATGACAGCGCCACGCCGTGGCAGCTCTATGACATGGAGACTGATCCCGGCGAGGACAAAGACATCGCCAAGGAGAATCCCGAGATCGTGAAGGAGCTGAGCGCGAAATATGACGCCTGGTTTGCCGACATCTCCAGTGAAGGCCTGCAGCGTTTCCCGCTGCCCATCGGCCACACCGAGCAGAACCCCGTGGAGCTGCACGCGCCGCAGGCCTACTACGACAAGCCCGTGCATTTCGCGAGCGGCCCGGGATTCGCCAACGACTGGCTCACGAACTGGACGGACGCGAAGGCGAAAGTGTGGTTTGAGATCGATGTCACCCAAGCCGGCGAATATGATGTCGAACTCGCCTACGACTGCCCTGCGGCGGACGCGGGCTCCAAGATTCGGCTCGGCGTGGGTGCCGCCTCACAGGAAGTGACCGTGGCAGCCGCACCGATCCAGGACATTCCCCTTCCTCATCGGGATGAAATCGGCAAGGAACGCTATTGCAATCGCCAATGGTCCACACTGAAGCTCGGCACGGTCAGGCTGCCGCAAGGTCCGGCAAGACTCACGCTCGAAGCCCTGTCCATGCCTGGCACTCAGGTGATGGACTTGAAGCATGTGCAACTGACGCTGCGTTGAGTCTGACACAGTTGATGCCCTCCGCCTTTCACCCAACCTTTCGCATGAAACTCACCACCCTCCTCCTTTCGTCATTCGCTCTCGTTGCTTCGTCATTTGCCGCCGAGTCGCCGCCAAACATTCTCTTCGCCATCGCCGATGACTGGGGGGCACATGCAGGCGCGTATGGCACGCCGTGGGTGAAGACGCCGAATTTCGATCGCGTAGCCAAGGATGGCCTGCTTTTCACCCAGGCTTACACACCGAATGCGAAATGCGCGCCTTCACGTGCGTGCATCCTCACGGGGCGCAATTCATGGCAGCTCAAGGAGGCGGCGAATCATATCTGCTATTTCCCGCCGGAGTTCAAAGGCTGGGGCGAAGCCCTTGCGGAGCATGGCTGGAACGTGGGCTACACCACCAAAGGCTGGGGCCCCGGTGTGGCGAACGATGTGAATGGCAAGCCACGCCAGATGACAGGGACGCCCTACAACAAACGCCGGGCCGAGGCACCGACGCCTGACATCCTGAACTGTGACTACGCGGCGAATTTCAGCGACTTCCTCAATGCCGCGCCTGCCGACAAGCCCTGGTGCTTCTGGTATGGCAGCGTGGAGCCGCATCGTGGGTATGAATTCGGCAGCGGTGTCGCCAAAGGCGGCAAGAAGCTCACGGACATCGACCACGTGCCCGCCTACTGGCCGGACAATGACGTGATCCGCAATGACATGCTCGACTACGCCTTTGAGGTCGAGCATTTCGACATGCATCTCGGACGCATGATCGCCGATCTCGAAAAACGCGGTATGCTGGAAAACACGCTCGTCATCGTCACCGCCGACCACGGCATGCCCTTCCCGCGCAGCAAGGGGAATGCCAACGTGCAGGCCAACCATGTGCCGCTGGCGATGATGTGGAAGAAGGGGATACTGCAGCCGGGCCGCAAGCTTAGCGATTTCGTGAGCTTCGTGGATCTCGCGCCGACCTTTGTCGATCTCGCCGGTTTGAAATGGGCAGACACCGGCATGGCGGAGTCACCGGGCCACAGCCTGACCGATCTCTTTGCCAACAAGCCCGCGCATTTGCGCGATCACGTGCTCATCGGCAAAGAGCGTACCGACATTGGCCGTCCGCATGACTGGGGCTACCCCATCCGAGGCATCGTGACGAAGGACAGCGTCTTCATCGAAAACCTCGAGCCCACGCGCTGGCCTGCGGGCAATCCCGAGACCGGCTATCTGGACTGCGACGGCGGTGCCACCAAGACCTTCATCCTCGACGCGCACCGCAAAAACCCCGCCGATCCCTTCTGGCAGCTCTGCTTCGGCCTGCGCCCCGGAACCGAATTCTATGATCTCAAGTCCGACCCCGATTTCGTGAAGAGCGCCCCCGCCGATCCCCGCGCCACCGCCATGCGTGAGCAACTCCACACCGAACTCAAGCAGCAGGGCGATCCGCGCATGTTCGGCCAGGGCACCATCTTTGATGGATACAAACACGCCAGCCCAGTCAACGCCGGATTCTATGAGAAGTTCATGAGCGGCAAGCCCATGAAAACCGGCTGGATCAACCCGAGCGACATCGAGCCCCGGCCTGTTCTACCCTGAAACCTTGCTCATTACTCAGTGCGTCAGGATGTCATCCATGGCGCCCGGCTTGTCATGCGTGCCAAGCCGGTCAACGATCGTGGCGCTGGCTTCATTAAGGCCGAGCACTTCGACCTCCTTGCCCTCGCGGCGAAACTTCAGCACGACCTTGTCGAGCGAGGCCACGGCGGTGAGATCCCAAAGGTGGGCATGCGTCACATCCAGGCGCACTTTGGCCACGGTCTCTTTGAAGTCGAACTCGCGCACGAAACCCGCCGCCGAGGCAAAAAAGAGCTGGCCGACGATGGTGTAGGTGCGGCAGCCCCCTGCCTCATCCAAGGCGCTGCTGACCCGCAGGAAATGCGCGACCTTCCGCGCAAAGGACAAGGCACTGAGCAGCACGCCGACGCCCACGCCCAGCGCCAGATTGTGCGTGAGCACGACGACCAGCACGGTGGAGATCATGACCAGGCTGGATGACTTGGGATGCAGGCTCATGTTGCTGAAGGACACCCACGAGAAGGTGCCGATGGACACCATGATCATCACCGCGACAAGCGCCGGCATGGGGATCTGCTTCACCCATGGGCCGAGCACGACGAGCAGAATGAGAAGAAACAGCCCCGCGACGAAGGTGGACAACCGTCCGCGACCACCCGACCGCACATTGATGACGGACTGGCCGATCATCGCACAACCGGCCATGCCGCCGAAGAGTCCGGCCACGATGTTGGCGATGCCCTGGCCGCTGCATTCGCGGTTTTTGTCGCTGGGCGTGTCCGTCATCTCATCGACGATCTGCGCGGTGAGCAGCGACTCCAGAAGCCCCACGCACGCGAGACCGGCGGAGTAGGGCAGCACGATCCACAGCGTCTCCAGCGACCAGGACACCTGAGGCCAGAGGAAGATGGGGAGCGCATCCGGCAGATCGCCGAGGTCGCCCACACGCCGCACATCCAGCTTGAAGACGATGGCGATGATGGTCATCACGATGATTGCCACCAGCGGTGACGGCACCGCTTTCGTCACACGGGGCAGGAGATAGATGATGGCCAGCGCTCCGGCGACCATGGCGTACATGGCGATGCCCGCGCCTTTGAACTCGGGGAGCTGGGCCATGAAGATGAGAATGGCCAGCGCATTGACAAAGCCCGTCATCACCGACTTCGAGACAAAGCGCATCACATCACCGATGCGTGCGATCCCTGCGATGATTTGAAACACCCCCGTCAGCAGCGTGGCGGCCAGCAGGTATTGCAGGCCGTGCTCCTTCACCAGGGTGACCATCAGCAGCGCCATGGCGCCCGTGGCGGCGGAAATCATGGCTGGGCGGCCGCCAAAGAACGCCGTCACCACCGCAATGCAGAACGAGGCATACAGCCCGACTTTGGGGTCCACTCCGGCGATGATGGAGAACGCAATCGCCTCCGGGATGAGCGCCAGTGCCACGACGAGACCGGCCAGCAGATCAGCACGGATGTTGGAGAACCATTCCTGAGAGTAATTTTTGGAGAACACGAAAACGATGGGGGATGAGAGATGAAGCGACGAAACTCCCGCAACGGTCGGCACACAGCCGCTTAACCAAGCCCACGTGCCGGTCCGTCAGGACCGCACCAACCTCGGAAGATGTCAGGAAACAGAGCATTCTTCGTGCCGCCTGATGAGGTGGCAATCAACCACTTTCCGCTCTCTGCCTGTCACAGTTTTGAGTGGCAAGACCCTTGCGCATCACGCGTTTCCAGCACCATGCGTCTCGCTCTGCCCTTCCTCGTTTCTGTGTTTTCTTCTCATCGCCTGCTTTTCCAGAGCAGCATGCGCTACGCGGTGCTGGCTCTCGCACTTGGCCTATCGGGCATTCCGCAAGTGTCATTTTCAGCGCCACCCAACATCCTTTTCGTACTCTCCGACGACCACAGCTACCCCTTCCTAGGCTGCTACGGGCGTCCAGAGATGAAAACGCCGAACCTCGACCGCTTGGCCGCCGAAGGGATCATGTGCCGCCGCATGTTCACAGGTGCGCCGCAGTGTGTGCCCTCACGCGCCACCATCATGACCGGACGCTCGCCGGTGGCTTGCCGTATCACGCGGTTTTCGTCGCCGCTGCCGAGGGATGAAATCACCTTCCCGGAAATCTTGAAAAAGGACGCAGGCTACTTCGTCGGCTGCTGCGGCCGCTCCTACCATCTCGATGGTTCGGGGCGTGGCCCTGAGGCATCCGCGCAGGTTTTTGATGAACATCACATGGCCACCTTCAAGGATCGCTTTGATTACGTCGATGCAAGCGGGCAGGACAATGTGCCGGCGAAGATGAACGAGTTCTTTGACCAGCGTCCGAAGGACAAGCCTTACTTCCTTTGGGTGGGTTTCAGCGATCCGCACCATCCCTGGAACACCGGTAAAAATCCGCCCGACCCCGCGAAGCTCAAGGTGCCCGGCTACCTGCCCGACCTGCCCGGCGTGCGCAGCGATCTCGCAGCCTACGAAGGCGAGATCGAGCACTGCGACGGCGACTTCCAGCGCGTGCTCGACATCGTCAAAGAACGCGCCGGACTGGAGAACACGCTCGTCATCTTCATGGGCGACAACGGCATGGCCTTTCCCAGCGGCAAAGGCTCGCTGCATGATCCCGGACTCAACGTGCCCCTGCTCGCATGGTGGCCCGGCGTGATCAAACCCGGCGGCGACTCCAGCGCGCTGATCTCCGGTGAAGACATCGCGCCCACCTGCCTCGAAGCCGCCGGACTTCCGGTACCCGAGCGCATCAGCGGCGTCAGCTTCCTGCCGCTGCTCAAAGGCGCGAAGTTTGACAAGGAGCGCAAGCACATCTTTGCCGAACGCGGCCCGCACGGCAGCGCCACCTTTAATGAAAGCACCACCGCCAGCGGCATGGACTACAGCCGCTGCGTGCGCAGCGCGCACTACAAGCTGATCTACAACGTCACCCCAAACATGCGCTACACGCCCGTGGACAGCGGGAGAGATCCGAGCTGGCAGGACATCGTCAAAGCACACGAAGACAAGGCACTCGCCACCGAGTTTGAGGATCTCTGGTTCACCAGTCCGCGTCCTGTCTATGAACTTTACGACCTCAAGGAAGACCCCAATGAACTGCACAATCTTTACGGCCAGAAAGGTCTGGAAGCAGCCACGCTGGAGCTGAAGACCGCGCTGCAAAAGAAGATGATCCTCGACTTCGACTACCTGCCGCTGCCGATCGGGGGAGATGCCAAACCCAAGGGCAAGGCCGCAGGCAAGAACGATCCCAAACGCGCCGACATGTTCAAGAAGCTCGACACTGATCACGATGGCAAGCTCAGCGCGGCGGAGTTTAGCGCCAAGCGCGACCCCACAGATGCCGCCGCATGGTTCAAAGCTCGCGACGTGGATGGCAATGGCTCCCTCGATGCAGCCGAATACACCGCAAGCACGGTGCCTAATCCACCCAAACGCTAACAACTCATGAAAAGGCTCCTTCTTTTTCTTGTTTCGGCATTCGGCATTCCGCATTCGTCATTTTCGGCGCAGCCGAACATCCTCCTCGTCCTGGTCGATGACATGGGCTTCTCCGACCTCGGCTGCTACGGCAGTGAGATCGACACGCCCACCATGGACAAGCTCGCGGCGGGTGGCGTGCGCTTCACGCAGTTTTACAACACGGCCAAGTGCCATTCCTCACGCGTCAGCCTCCTCAGCGGGCGCTGGTGCCGGCAGGCGGGAGATGAAAGCCTGCAGCGTGCGGTGATCCTTCCCGAAGTGCTCGCCCCCGCCGGTTACTTCACCGCCATGACTGGCAAATGGCATCTGAGCAAAGAACCCACGGACTTCGGCTTTCAGCGCTATTTTGGCCATCTCTCTGGCTCGACGAATTATTATCTCGGTGACAACTCCTTTCGGCTGAATGGCGAGAAGTGGCAGGTGCCAGAGCAGGGCTTTTACACCACCATTGCCAATGTGGACCGCGCCATTGAGTTCATCAGCGAGGCGCGTGCGGCGAAGCAGCCTTGGTTTCAGTATGTCGCCTTCAATGCACCACACGCGCCGCTGCAGCCGCTGGAGCAGGACTACAAAAAGTATCTCGGCCGCTATGATGCCGGCTGGGACACGATTCGCGCTGCGCGAATCGCCAAGCAGAAACAGATCGGCCTGCTGCCCACCAGTCTCGAAGAGTCGCCGCGCCTCGAGCATGTCCGCGCCTGGGACCAGCTCGACGACACGCACCGTTCCTGGGAGGCGAAGCGCATGGCGGCCTACGCGGGCATGATCGACCGCGTTGATCAGGAAATGGGCCGCCTCATCGCAAACATCGAGAAGGCTGGAGAACTCGACAACACGCTCATCCTCTTCGTCTCTGACAACGGCGCCTGCCCCTACGATCGTGGCCAGCCCACGCCCGACGCGCAGCCGTTTGATCCGCACTCACACTGGAGCGACAGCACCGGCTGGGCCTGGGCGCGCAACTCACCCTTCCGCTACTACAAGCAGAACCAGTTTGAAGGCGGCATCTCCTCGCCCGCCATTCTGCACTGGCCTGCCGGTCTGAAACAGAAAGCCGGCAGTGTCATCGACACGCCCGCGCATCTTGTCGATGTGCTGCCCACCTTTGCCGAGATCGCCGGTGCCAAAGTGCCCGAAACTTTTCCGGGTCGCGAGCCCACCCCGCTCGCGGGCATCTCGCTCGCTCCGCTCATTGCCGGGAAAGACATCGCTGCACGTCCGCCGATTCATCTGCTCTTCTCCAGCGACCGCGGTCTGCGCGATGTCGAATGGAAGCTCGTCAGCTTTCAAAGCCATCCCTGGGAGCTGTACCACATCCCCACCGACCGCACCGAACTCCACGACGTTGCAGCGCAGCATCCCGACATCGTTCAGCGAATGGTGCAGCAGTGGCACGACATGGCCGCCAACGTCCTGCATGTTCCGGCCAAGGAAAACAAGCCTGTCGACACCGAGGCCACCCCGCAGCTGAATCGTGAATGGACGAACTACGACGCACCACTCACTGGAGGCGAAACCAAACGCAAGAAGGGCAAAGGCAAGGGAAAGTCCGCCTCTGCCACTCGCCTTCCCCGTGCCCGCAAAGGCACAAAGCTCACCGTCGAAGAAGGACAGCTCATCCTGCAATGCACTGGCAACGACCCCGGCCTCGCCTTTGACAATCTTCATCTCGCATCTCCAGGCCCCTACACGCTCGAATTCCGCCTGCAAAGCCACGCCTCCGGCTCCGGCGAACTCTACTGGACGACCGACGCCGAAACCATTCTCCCCAAAGGCAAACACCTCGACTTTGAGGTGAAGCATGATGGCGAATGGCACGCGCAAACACTGCGCATCGACGAAGCCAAAACGCTGCACGGCCTGCGACTCGATCCCTGCGGCGGCGAAGGTGAAGTCAATATCGAAGGCCTCGTGCTCAAAGGTGCGGATGGGAAGGTGTTGGCGCAGTGGCCTTGATTCGTGTCGTTGCCCTGCAAACATGGAGTTTGATTTGAGAGAGCCGCCTCTCATGCGCGTTTTCATCGCCTCATGTCCCGCTTTCTCATCGCCTTTCTTCTCCTCATTCTCTGCCCTGCGCTTTCCGCCCAGCAGGCCAAACGCAAAGGGAAGGCTAACCAGACGAACACCGACGACATGTGGGTGACTTCGCCTGTGCCGGTGCTGCCGACGAACGTCATGCATCGCACCTTCCGCAGTGCGTCGATGCAGCGCGAGGTAGGTTACTGCATTTACCTGCCGCCGGGATACGAAAAGGACACGGAGCGGCGCTATCCGGTGATTTATCATCTGCATGGCGCGGGTGGGAATGAGACGCGCAGCGTGTACTCGGCCAGTGTGCTGCATGAGGGAATCGTGGCGGGAAAGCTGCCTGAACTCATCATGGTGTTCCCGAATGGCGGACGCTCCACGATGTATCAGGACAGCGGCGATGGGCGCTTCATGGCGGAGACGATGATGATCAAGGAACTCATTCCGCACATTGATGCGACGTATCGCACGGTGGCCGACCGCAAGGCGCGCTGCATTGAGGGCTTCAGCATGGGCGGGCGTGGCTCGACGAATCTCGCCATGAAGCATCCGCAGATGTTTGGCTCCCTCTTCAATCAAAGCGGCAATGTCTATCACGTCTCCGAGGCCTCGAAGCTGCCCAACCCCTACCTCGGCGACGATCCTGAACGCTTGAAGGCCAACGACGCCTTCCTGAACCTCACGAAGAACCTCGACTACATCAAAACCAACCTGCGCATCCAAGTTGCCTGCGGTACGGCGGATCCCGACCACCTTGTCTCGGTGCGCGAATACCATGAGGCGCTGACGCAGGCGGGCGTAAATCACAGCTACTTCGAAGTCGAAGGCCTGGACCACAACCAGAAGAAAATGATCGATGGTCGCAAAGCAACATGGTTCGACTTCCAAGTCGAATCCCTCAAGCTCAACCAAGTCCCGCTCCACTACCTCCAACCATGAAACACCTCCTCATCTTCCTTTCTCTTGGCCTGTCACTTCGCGCAGACACGCCCACCCTGCTCTTCTCCGACGACTTCTCCCGTGACGAAGCCACACCGGGCAAAGAAGACATCGGCAACGGCTGGACCAGCAACAGCGCGTGGCGCGCCAAAGGGCACCAGCAGGTGGATCACATCGATGGCGTCATGCACGTCACCAAGCATGCGGAGGCCGATCACGGCGTCGCCATCTTCCACAACGTCGAGTTTCAAGACGGCATCGTGGAGCTGAAATTCAAACTCGGCGAAGGCGATGACCTCGGCGTCGATTTCGTCGATCGTGAACTCAAGACCGTGCACGCCGGCCATCTCTGCATGGCACGCGTCACCAACAAGGCCGTCACGCTCACTGATTCCAAGACCGGCGGCATGAACAATGAAATCCGTGAACGCCGTGAGAAAGGCGACAAGTCCCCAGAACTCGCCGCGCTGCTCAAAACAAAGACCAAGACCTTCAAGCTCGACCTCAAACCGAACGAGTGGCACACGATGCACATCACCGTCGAAGGCGACAAGATGAGTGTGAAGATCGACGGCCAGGACACCGGCTCCTTCTCCAGCGAAGGCATCGCTCATCCGACGAAACGCATGATCACCCTCGCCGTGAACAAGTCGGCGGATGTGGATGACGTGAAGGTTTCCAAGCTGAAGTGAGTATTTTACTCCCTCCATGCGCTTCGTCCTCTTTTTCGGTCTCCTCGTCACGGCGTCTTTGGCGCAGTCTCAGCATGAGGTCGTCCCCGGCTGGCCGCAGTTGCCGGAGGGGCATGTGCTCGGCCTTTGCGCCGGGGTCGGTGTCGATGCGCAGAACCGAGTGTTTGTCTTTCATCGCAGCGGCCGGGTGTGGTCAAAGCCCTTTCCCAAAGCGGCCATCGCGGCGCCAACCGTGAGCGTGTTCGATGGCGCGACGGGCCGGCTCCTCAGCACTTGGGGCGCGAACCGCTTCATCATGCCGCATGGGCTGACGGTGGATCATGCGGGCAATCTCTGGCTCACCGATGTGGGTCTGCATCAGGTCTTCAAGTGTTCGCCGGCAGGTGAGGTGCTGCTCACTTTGGGCGAGGCGGGTGTGCCCGGCAGCGATGACAAGCATTTCAATCTGCCCACGGATGTGGCGGTGCTGACAGACGGCTCCTTTTACGTGAGCGACGGCTACCAAAACACGCGCGTGATGAAGTTCACCGCCGCCGGTCGCTTTGAGTTCCAATGGGGCACGAAAGGCCATGGGCCGGGAGAATTCCATCTGCCGCACGGCCTCACCGTGGATGCGCAGGGACGCATCATTGTCTGTGATCGTGAGAATGAGCGGCTGCAGGTCTTTGATGCGAAGGGCGTCTTCCAGCATGAATGGAAAGGCCCGCAGCTCGGCAAACCGTATGGCATCGCTACCGGTCTCGACGGCCATCTCTTTGTCATTGATGGCGGTTCTCCCTCCTTGCAGCCGCAGCTGCGGGGCAAGGCGGTGGAGTTGGACCCCTCCGGGCAGGTGCTCGACACCTTTGGCAGCCACGGCAAAGCCGCCGGTCAGTTCCAGCTCGGGCATGACATTGCTGTTGGTCCGGACGGTGCAGTTTATGTCGCGGAAGGAACAGGAGCGCGGGTGCAGAAGTTTGTGCGTAGGAAAGCAGCGGAATGATGGTTGCCTCACCTCTCTCACTGGTTCGGTGTTCGGACCAAGGGTTTGCTGTGAAAGCAAACAGGGCGGTCGCGTAATCTATGGCACCATGACCAATCGCCGCCGCTTTCTTGCCACCACTACCTCCGCTCTCGCCTTTCCGTTCATCGCACGTGGAGCCGCACCTGCGGCGAAGATCATCGAAACCAAGGTGATCTCCCAGCAGCCGGAGTTTTATCATGGCTGGCCTACTGTGGCACGCAGGCAGAACGGCGAGCTCTGGGTCTCGTGGTCCGGTGGCCGTGAATCGCATGTGTGCCCCTTTGGGCAGGTGCACGCCATGACCTCGCGTGACAACGGCGCCACCTGGACTTGGCCGCGCGTGCTGCTGGACACCGCCACGGATGATCGCGACTCCGGTGTGATGGAAACTGCGAAGGGCTCTCTCATCGTCAGCACCTTCACCTCGCTGGCCTATGAGGATCATTTCAAGAAAGCCAGCACCTTTGCCGAGCACACGGACAAAGGCTGGACCTCGAAAACCATGCCGCAGGGGCAGTTTACAAAATGGAAGGCTGCACACGAGCGCTTGAGCGATGAAGAGCGCCAAGCGGAACTCGGCGAATGGGTGATCCGTTCCACCGATGGCGGCAAGTCCTGGTCTACCCGCATTCCCACCATCGTGAACAGCCCGCATGGGCCCATCCAGCTCAAAGACGGACGCCTGCTCTATGCGGGCAAGCAGCTCTGGACTGCCGACAAAAAAGTCGGTGTCGCTGAGTCGAAGGACGACGGCCAAACCTGGCAATGGCTCGCGGAAATTCCTACGCGTAAAGGCGACAACGCCGTCAGGTCCTATCACGAACTCCATGCGGTCGAGGCCGCAGACGGCACGCTCATCGCGCAGATCCGGAATCACAACGAAGCCAACAAAGGAGAAACTTTGCAGACCGAATCCAAGGACGGCGGCAAGACCTGGAGCGAGCCGCACAGCATCGGCGTGTGGGGCCTGCCTTCCCACCTGCTGCGTCTGCGTGACGGCCGCCTCGTCATGACCTACGGCCACCGGCGCAAGCCCTACGGCAATCAGGCCCGCATTAGCAGTGACAACGGCCAGACCTGGAGCGAGGCCATGATCCTCTCCGGCGATGGCATCGGTGGTGATCTCGGCTACCCCAGCACCGTCGAGCTGGCCGATGGCACGCTACTGAGCGTGTGGTATGAGACGATGAAGGAACCGAAGCTGGCGGTGCTGAGGCAGGCGACTTGGCGGATTGAGTGAGGGTGGCTCAAGGAGGAACGCGCGGAATGAATTCCGTACTCCTTGTGCAGCATCACCGCCTTGCACTACATTGCGATCCTGCCATGAAATGTTTTCTGCTCCTGTCTGCCTTCCTCGTCGCGCTGTGCAAGCTGCATGCGCAGACCACACCACCCGAAGCCGCGCCTGCCCAGCTCAAACTCAACGCACCGCTCGATTACCAGGTCTTTCAGCGCAGAGATGCCCATAAAGGGAACATCGCGATCTCCGGCGTGTTCGCACAGATGCCCAACGAGGTCTTGGTACGATCTGTGGTGAATGGACAATCCAGTGACTGGAAACCACTCACGGTAGCGATCAATGACTTGTCATTCAGCGCAGGATTTGAACTGCCCGCAGGTGGCTGGCATCGACTGGAACTTCGCACCAAATTGAATGGCAAGGTGATCGAAGAAGCGACGGTCGAACATGTCGGCATCGGCGAAATTTTCATTGTCGCCGGTCAGTCAAACTCGGCGAACCACGGCGAGGAAAAGCAATCCACCCAAACAGGTCGTGTCGCCGCTTTTGATGGCCGGCGGTGGCAGCTTGCAAATGATCCGCAACCTGGAGCCAGTGGCAAAGGAGGCAGTTTCATGCCACCGCTTGGCGATGCGCTGGTGAAGAAGTTCAATGTGCCCATTGCATTCATCCCCTGCGGCATTGGTGCGACGAGCGTGCGCGAATGGTTGCCGAAAGGGGTGACTTTTCCTCATCCTCCCACCATTGAATCCCGTGTGCACAAGCTCCCCGGTGGCGAGTGGGAGAGCCGAGGAGATGCGTATGCCGGATTGCTTGAGCACATGCAAGACGCCGGCCCGCATGGCTTTCGCGCCGTGCTCTGGCATCAGGGTGAAAGTGATGCGAACCAGAAAGACACGACTCGCACTCTGCCCGGAAAGCTGTATCGCGAGCATCTGGAGTACATCATTCGAACCTCACGCCGCGAGATCGGCTGGGAGGCGCCATGGTTTGTCGCGCAGGTCAGTTATCATGTGCCGGGAGATGAAGCGTCTGCCGACATTCGTGCAGCACAAGCAGCGCTGTGGCAGAATGGCGTCGCGCTGGCAGGGCCGGACAGCGATGCGCTCAAAGGCGAGCTGCGCGAGCGCCATGGCCAGGGTGTCCACTTCAGCGGCCAGGGATTGCGTGAGCATGGCTCCCGCTGGGCCAGTCAGATCACGCCATGGCTGCAGCAGCAGTTGAAATGATTCACTCCCGGCGGGGATTCTCCTGGAGATAGGTCATCAGCGCCCGGCCAAGACCCGCGCCGATTTTACCGTAGCCTTCCACGGACATCAGCGGGCTGTTCCAGCACGTTTCGAGCGTCACGGAGATCGTGGCAGCGCCCGTATTGGCGCGCACCCAGCCGCTGCTCATGCGCCCGCGTTCTTCTTCTGTCTTCACATAGTTCGCGAAGTGATACTTCGGATCTACTTTGAGCGGTTCGACGATGCTGGCGGCAGCGATGTCGATCCAGCGCTGATAGTTGCGCTGCTGGACGCCCGTCATGCGCTCGAAGGCGAAAGGACCGAAAAAAAAGACGGGGTCTTTGGGGGCGGGGTTGTGCAGATCAATGAAGACATCGAGCC
This sequence comes from Prosthecobacter sp., assembly GCA_021733925.1. GTDB lineage: Bacteria > Verrucomicrobiota > Verrucomicrobiia > Verrucomicrobiales > Verrucomicrobiaceae > Prosthecobacter. The sequence continues at coordinate 43,351 of JAIPJY010000049.1, forward strand.
CGTGCTTCGTGTGAATGTCGCGAATCATGCGCTGTGCCGCAGCCACTTCAGGATAGATCGGTTCGGCCGCCCAGTCGCGATTGTGATCACGCGGCACCGCATCCTTGCCGCCTGCGCCGATGGCGGCGTTGTCCACGTCCATGATGGGGATGAAGTGGAGGCAGGTGTTTGCGCGCAAAGCTCTGGCTGCATCACTCGCATACCATTGGATGAAGCCGCGCCCCACCTGGCTGCCGCCTGCCTCCCACGCATGCTGCCGTGAGCCGACCCACACCTGATGCGCTGCGTTTTCATTGCCAATGCGAATGCCCTGCACCGGGCGGCCACCGCGTGTTTTCGCCAGTTCAAAACGTTTGGCCTCCGGCAGCTTCGCGGCGATGTCGGTGAGCAGCTTGTCCGCATCTGCCGGCACAAACGGTGGCCCCCAGGCCAGCGATATCTGCGCGGCTCCTGCTGGGATTGTGTAGCTCATCACCTTGTCCGCGCTCAGCGTGCCTGGGGCCGAAGGCTGCCATGTTTCACCATCCACGCTGATCCACGCACACTTGGGCTGGCACCACGACGCAGCAAGCACGGTCTTGTCGCGATAGGGTTTGTTCTGCGCCTGCACTTCGAGGGTGAATGCCTCGCCCACGGTGAGCCCCTCCAGCTTGAGCGACCACCAGCAGGGCCAGCCGCGCCCTTCATGGAGCGCAGGCATGATGCGCAGTGTCTTGGTGGCTTGATCGATCTTCACCACTTCGGCATTGCCTCCTTCGAAATCGGTCCGCACACGCAGCTCAGCCTGGGCAGTGATGACAAAGAGAGAAAGAAGGAACAAGCGTTGAATCATCTCCACTCAACGTCACGTTCTGGCTTCATGAAGCATCTTCGCCTCGTTTTTTGCCTTCTCACCTCCAGCTGTCTCGCTGAATCCAACTGGCCGCAGTTTCGTGGCGAGGGAGGACTGGGCATCGGCACGGGCAGGCCACCGTTGGAGTTCTCGAGTGAGAAAAATCTGAAGTGGCAGGTGGAGGTGCCGTTTGGGCATTCGTCCCCGTGCCTCTGGCAGGACAAGATCGCGCTCACAGGACTCGATGGCGGCAAGCTGGTCACGTTTTGCCTGAGCCGGAAGGATGGGCATGAGCTGTGGCGTGCGGCGGCTCCCACCGAGAAGGTCGAAGGCGCGCACCGCATCGGCAGCCCTGCCACACCGACCTGCTGCACGGATGGCACGCATTTGATCGCCTACTTTGGTTCCTACGGTGTGCTGGCGTATGACTGGAACGGCAAGGTGCTGTGGCAGAAGCCGCTGCCTGCACCGGTCGTGGAGTTTGGCACCAGTGCCTCGCCCATCATCGCGGATGGCAAGGTGATCATCGTCGCGGATCAGGACGTCGGCAGCTACATGATCGCGCTCGATATAAAGACCGGCGCGCAAGTGTGGCGCGTGGACCGCAGCGAATTCCGCCGTGGCTTTTCCACTCCGTTTGTGTGGCGGCATGACGGCATCGAGGAGCTCATCGTGAGCGGCTCGCTGTGGACGCGCAGCTACGATCTCAAGGATGGCAGGCAGCGCTGGTCCGTTGGCGGCATGTCGCGTGTGTCCAACACGAGCCCCGTGGCGGTGGGGGATGTGCTGCTGCTCTGCAGTTGGAACGTGGGAGGGGATCCGGACGACCGCGTGGAGATGGAAGCCTTTGACACCTTCATTGCCACCCATGACGCCGATAAAAACGGTACGCTTAGCGAGACGGAGTTTCCCGATGGTCCACTGCGCGCCCGCTTCACGATCATCGACGCCGACAAGGACGGAAAAGTCACCCAGGCGGAGTATGACGCCATGCGCGCGATGTTTGCGCAGGCGGCCAACCAACTCTTCGCCATCAAGGCCGGCGGCAGCGGCGACATCACGGACACTCACGTTCTCTGGCGGCAGTCGAAGCACCTGCCCTATGTGTTCTCCCCCGTCATCGCCAATGGACGCGTCTTCACCGTGAAAGGCGGAGGCCTCGCCTCCGCCTACAACGCCAAAAGCGGTAGCCCCATTTTTCAAGCCGAGCGCCTCGATGCCTCCGGCGAGTACTACGCCTCTGCGGTGACCGCTGATGGCCGCGTGTACGTCACGTCGCAGCGCGGTGTCGTCTCCGTGCTCGATGCGACCAGCGACACGCTGAAAGTGCTGGCCAGGAACGACCTCAAAGCGCCGGTCTTCGCTTCGCCTGCGATTGTGGATGGCGTGATCTACATCCGCACGAACAAGCACCTGTGCGCCTTCGCTCAGTGAGGAGCCTCAGCAGGTGAGCCGTCGAACATGTTGGGCTTCGTTTTCATCAGCAGCCAGAACAGCGACGCGCCGGCATACAAGGCCGTGAAGCAGATCAGCACCGCATCCCAGCCTCCAGCGTTGGCGAGAAGCCAGGGCACCACGACCGGAAATGCCGCCGCACCGAGATTGCCGCACATGTTCATCACGCCGCTGATCGTCGCCACGTGCGAGCCGCCGACATGCATCATCACCGTGCTCACGCAGGGATTTCCCACAGCCGCGCAGAACATGCCGAGACTGATGATCAGCACGGCCGTGAGTGCATGGCTGACAAACCACGCCGAGAACACCAGGCAGGCGCACACGAACAACGCGATCGCCGGAATGCCCTGCCTTGCGAGACGCTGATTGCCCGTCCTGCGCAGCACCGCATCTGAAACCGCACCGCCGAGCAGTGAACCGGTCAAATCGCCGATGAGTGGCAGCGCGGTGAGCCAGCCGGAGGTGATCAGTTCCACGCCACGCGCCTCCTGCAGATACGTCGTGAACCAGCTGCCGAAGAAAATGTAGCCTGCGGATCGAAACGCCTGCTGCACGCAGATGCACCACATCGCCGGGCTCGTGATGAGCAGCCGCCACGGCACCGCAGGTGGTTTGGCATTCACCTTGGCGATGCTCTTCGAATCCGCCTTGATCAACTGCCTCTCCGCTTCGTTCACCGCCACATGCTCCGCCGGATCATTGCGATACCATCGCGTAAACCACACCGCCCACACGATGCCCGGTAGCGCATACCACAGAAACATCGGCCGCCAGCCGCAGACGATGATCAGCCAGGCCGTCAACGGCGCGCCCACAATGCTGCCCGCCGACATGAAGCCACCAAACGCACCCGACGCCAGCCCCTGCTCCGTGCGCGGAAACCAGCGCGCCATCACCGCAATCGCCACCGGCACCAGTCCCGCCTGCGCCACGCCCATCAGCGCACGCGACACCACCATGGATATAAACCCGCCCATGCCAAACAACGCCGTCGCCACCGACCATAGCACCGCAAACAACGGCAGCGCCCGTCGCGCACCCAGACGCAGCGAAAGCGCCGCCGCAGGGATCTGACACAGCGCATACGACCAGAAAAAAGCACTGTTCAACCAGCCGGACTGCTGCTTCGTCAGCCCCAGGTCCGCACGGATCGTGCTCTCCGCCGTCCCCACCGCATTCCGCGTCAGATAGGCCAGCGCCGCGGCCATGCAGAGGCCGACGAGGACGATGAAGCGGGTGCGGGTGGGTTTCATGGCAGGAAGATCACCAGTCCGTCACGCCCCCATCGGGGCCGAACTCACGCAGCACGATCTCCTGCTGGAATGGATGCTTCTTCACCTCCGCCTCGTTGATCGTGATGCCGAGTCCGGGCTTGGTGTTCGGGCGGACGATGCGGCCTTGTTTTTCGATGATGAACCCTTCCTCCACCACGTCCTGCCGCCACGGCACATCGTTGTGGACGGTTTCGCAGATGATGTAGCTCGGCTGTGAAAAGCCAAACTCCAGCGATGCGGCGGTGCTGACAGGTCCCTGGGGATTGTGTGGTGCCAGGGAGATGCGATGCGCCTCGGCCAGCGCCGCGATACGTTTGGCGGCGCTCAGTCCGCCGCAGTGGGTGATGTCGAGCTGGCAGATCTCGACCGCGCGCTTCTCAAACATGTCCTTGAAAGCCTCCAGGTTCGTCACACGCTCGCCGCTGGCCACGGGTGTGGTGAGTGCGGCATTGATGCGGGCGAGTCCGTCCACGCATTCGGGCCAGCAGGGCTCTTCGAAAAAGTAGAGGCCGAAATCATCCAGGGCTTTGCCAAACTTGAGCCCCATCGCGGGTGAGGGCCGCGCATGGCAGTCCACCATGATGTCGATGTCCGGCCCCACGGCCTCACGCATGGCGGCCACGGCGGCTGCGGCGGCGCGCACGGGCTTCTGGCCCTCGATGGGCATCGTGCTGGGCACCGCCATGCTCTTAAAAGCGGTGTAGCCATCTGCCACGGCAGCCTGCGCCAGCTCGGCGAAGCGTTTGGCATTGTCGGCGGGCGTTTGATAAAAGTCCTCCATCTTGCCGCCACCGAGGTGGCAGTAGGTGCGCACAAAATCGCGCACCGGACCACCGAAGACCTTGGAGAGCGGCATGTTCGCCACCTTGCCGACGATGTCCCACAGCGCGAGATCGATGCCTGCGATGGCCGTGGCCCGCACGATGCCATGCCCATGCCAGAAGTGCTGCCGGTACATCACCTGCCACAGATACTCCACCCGCGTGGGGTCTTCGCCGATGAGGAGATGCGACATGTCTTCGATCGCGCCGACAATGCTGCGCGTGTGCCACTCCAGCGTGGCCTCGCCCCAGCCGATGAGACCGGGCTGGTCCGTGACGACTTTGACGAAGATCCAGTTTCGCATCCGGGCGTGGCAGACGAGTGTTTCGATGGCGGTGATTTTCATGGTTCAATGTGTTTGGAAATGGATTCGATCAACTGCTCCAAACTGCCCGCCGCGACAACAGCAATGCTTTCCTGATAGATGCCGGTGTCGTAAAGCTCACGCGGTGGCAGGTAGGAGGCGCCCCAGTCGGCGGCGATGGTGGCCACGAGGATGACTTTCTCCGGGAAGCGGCGGCGCAGTTCGGTTTGCAGGAGGCTGTAGCTCTCTCCCTGCACACCCACCCACACCGCATCGCCCATGTGCCAGACGACGACTTGCAGCGGATAGCGGTCTCCCGGCGGAAGCTGGTGGAGACGATGCAGCAGGCGGGTTTTGCGCTCGCCCAGCGCACGGCATTCGGCAGCGCGGGCATCATCGCCAGCGGCGCGCGCGGCGGCCTCGGCGGCTTGGAAGTGATCGAGTTCGGCCTGCACTTGTGCCACGGTGGGCTGGCCAGGGCGGTAGTGCAGCGGTTCGTGCCAGCGTTGCAGCTTCCACCCGGCTTTGGTGTCCAGATCGATCTTCTCGTGCTTCCACGCGCCGAGTGTCGCGCCGGAGACGACGGGCCCCTGATAAACGAAGGTCGTGCCTGCGGCTGGCAGCGCGGTAAGGGCCGAGAGCGCGGCGTAACCCAGCTCGCGACCATTGCGATCCGCCACGGCGGTGTCGCCGACGAAACCCTCGCGCGGGCCGAGTTCGCCGCTGGCACCTTGCAGAAAGAGGCAGGGCGCTGCGGTTTCGCGCTCCACGAGCTCGCGCATCGCGCCGATGTAGTCGGGGCTGATGAGTGTGTTCTCCCATGCGAGCGTGGTGGGATGGCAGGCGTAGTTCACGATGCTGGCGAGCATCCGTCCATCATCCGCTGTCACGCGCGCCACGATCACGCTGTCATCTGCTGGCACGCCGGGATTGTGACCGCAGATGAACTGGCTGCCATCCCAGAAATCGCGCTGCGTGGCCAGGCTGCAGCGGCCACGGCCATAAACGATGCCGGCTGGCTGCAATGACGCTAAGCATTGCTGTACCAGCTGGCCTGCCTTCTCGCCCAGCGCATGCAGATACGGCTGAATCAAATCGCCCCCTGGCAGCGCGGCGCGGTCCAGTCCCATGAGGCCCGCACCGTGAGTGTGGGAAAAAACCACCAGCACCTCCTCCTGTGCCACGCCGCCGATCTCGGCGGCCTGTGCCACGAGCTGCGCATGCTCGGTGGCGCCCATCACGCAATGATCCAGCGCGAGAAGGATCTGCCGCCCCTTTCCCTCCATGGCCGCAAACACCGCCACCGTGGCCCGCAGCGGCCGGTGCACCCCGGTGGCGCGCTCATGCTTCGCCGCGCCCCACATGCGGTGGTAGATGTCCGCCGGAGGCGTGATGTCACACCACGCGAGCGCAAAACGGCATCGGCTTTGCGGTGTGGGGTCTTCGGTGCGGGAGGGCTGGCGCATGAGACTTGGTAGAATGATGAAGGGTAAAATGATGGAAAGGCCCGAATCCTTCAAAACATCATTTTACCCGCCATTATTTTACCGTCGGCCGCTTCGTTCTGCCATGAAGCTGTCTGCTGTCCTTTTGGTCTGTTTGTCATACCAGAAATTATTTTGCTATCTGACTACGTAGGTCTGCCATGAAGCTTATTTTCTTATCCTGTCTGGTTCTTGGTTCCTTCTCTGCATTTGCTGCCGACGCCATCGACATCGGCTCCCGTCGTGAGCTGTTCGTGGATGATCTCCTCATCGGCCAGCTCAGCGGCAAGGCGGAGCAGCGGCTGCACCAGCCGCAGATTCAGGAGATCGCGATGGTGCATGACATGCCGTGGGAGGGCAGCGGCAGCGGCTATCACAGCGTCTTCAAAGACGGCGACAAGTACCGCATGTACTACAAGAGCTGGCAGCTCACCGTGACGCCGGGCAAGGTGAACACCGGCGAGCATCCGCTCTTCACCTGCTACGCGGAGAGCGACGACGGCATCCACTGGCGCAAGCCGGAGCTGGGACTGCATGACTTCAAAGGCTCAAAGGCCAACAACATCGTCATTCCCCATGGCAAGATGGGCAAGGTGGACCCCGATGGCGGTCATCCCGCCGTCTTCAATGACGACAATCCTGCTGCGCCTGCGGATGCGAAGTACAAGGCCATCGTGCGCTCCAATTCGCCGAAGGGACTGCTCGCTTTGAAATCACCCGACGGTCTGCACTGGTCACCGATGGCGGATGAGCCCGTCATCGCCGATGGCGCATTTGATTCGCAGAACCTCGCATTTTGGGATGCGCACAGCGGCCAGTACCGCGCCTACTGGCGCTACTTCACCAGCGGCACCACGGATGAAAAGAACTGGAAGCCTTCCGGTGATCGCGCCATCCGCACCGCGACCTCGAAGGATTTTATTCACTGGGAAAACCAGCACGATCTGAGCTACGTCGATTCACCCAGCGAGCAGCTCTACACCAATCAGGTGAAGCCCTACCACCGCGCGCCGCACCTGCTCCTCGGCTTTCCCACACGCTACACCGAGCGCGGCTGGTCGGACAGCATGCGTGCGCTGCCCGAGCACGAGAACCGCGAATGGCGGTCCAAGGCCAGCGACCGCTACGGCATGGCCATCACCGAAGGGCTGTTCATGAGCAGCCGTGACGGCGTGAAGTTCAAGCGCTGGAACGACGCCTTCCTGCCGCCCGGCATCGAACGCCCCGGCACCTGGAACTACGGGCATCAGTACATCGCGTGGCATCCTGTGGAAACGAAGTCGGCACTCGAAGGCGCACCCAATGAGCTCAGCTTCTACGCCACCGAAAGCTACTGGACCGGCAAGAGCAGCGAACTCCGCCGCTACACCCTGCGCATGGACGGCTTCGTCTCCATCCGCGCCCCCATGAGCGGTGGCGAACTCACCACCAAGCCCCTCACCTTCACCGGCAAGGCGCTCACGATGAACTTCGCCACCTCCGCCGTCGGCGGCATTCAGGTGGAGATTCAGGATGCCACTGGCAAACCGATCCCCGGATTCTCCCTCGCCGACACCACCCCCACCTTCGGCGATTCCCTCAACCGCACCGTGACCTGGAAAAACGGCAGCGATGTGAGCTCACTCGCGGGGAAAGTCGTGAAGCTGCGCTTTGTGCTGAATGATGCGGATTTGTATTCGATTAAGTTTGAGTGAGGCGGGAAGTTGCCCCGTTGCGGCGCAACTGGTCATCATTTCTTGAGAGAATAGCGCCCCGTTTTCTTGCCGCCGTTCTTCTCGATCATGCCAGCCCTCAGCAAGGGGCGCAGCAGATCCATGGCTCCCTGTCTTGAAACGCCGAGTGCCTCCCACAGCTCCGCTGGGGCCATGCTGCCGTGGTCGGACAGCAGCTTCAACAATTGCTCCTGGCGAGGACGCAGCACTATCTTTTCAGGTGTTTGGCGGCTGAAGGTTTGCACACGCAGCCACGTGCGCTCCAGCGTCTGGTGCAGACCTGCAGCGCAGTACTCCAACCAGCCGGACACGTCTTCTCCAGCCAGCCTCACCGCATCCAGGGCGCGGTAGTAGCCCGGACGGTCTTCCCAGTAGTATTCGTCCACGCTGAAAATGTGGTGGCTGTCGAAGCCGCGCCGGTACAGCTCCCACAGACCCAACGCACGGCCCGTTCGTCCGTTGCCATCGGCAAAGGGATGGATGTGCTCAAACTGATAATGCAGGATGGCGGAGCTGAGCACCGGAGACAGCTCAGTGGACTTGGTGTTCCACCATTCGAACAGTTCAAACATCAGTGCGGATACATCCGCCGCCGGAGGAGGAACATGACGGCCCACACGCACAGCGATGGTGCGGTAGCGGCCCGCCTCGCCCTGATCCATGACGGTGTCGGCGAGCAGCCGATGCAGCTCAAAGATGTCCTCATGCCGGATTTTCTTCTTCAGGGCATTTTTTTCCACGTAGCGCAGCCCCGCGAAGTAATTCAGCACCTCGCGACTGGAACGCTGATCCGCCGCTGCCAGTTCCCGCCCTTCCTCCAGCGCTCGCACCTGCTCCAAGGTCAGCGGATTGCCTTCGATGGCCGTGGAAGCATGGCCATTGCGCGTGCGCGTGTCTTTCTGCAACGCGGGAATCCAAGACAAAGCCACCGCCGCCCCTTGGATGCGCTCCCGCAGCATGGCGATCCCCTCAACCAAGGAAAGCAGGCGGGTGCTGATGGTGAACTGCGGTTCGTAGGCCATGCAGATAAGTCAAGCATGAGTCAAGTTGTGAGTCAAGCGGACCGTCGTGAGCAGATTCGAGGGTACTGGCAACGGACAGAATCAAATTCGGTTTGCTACAACCACCTGAAATTCCAAAGCCAAATCAGTATTTGGAGAAAAGCCCATGCCACTGCTATGTTGCCCGGCATGAAGAACAATCATGTAGAGCTGTTGGTTGAACCAACTGATTTGACCAGCAACATCTCCCTGTTCCGATACATGCAACTGAGCACGCTGTTGCTCCTTCTTGAGGGCAGAGCGTTTTTCCCATCGGTAGCTAATCTGAACAAGGGCGATCCTTTCGAAGGAAATTTGTTTTGTGAACCAGCGCGGTTAATTCGACAATTTGATACAGCCAAAAGAGACCATAAGCTCCAAAAATGGCTACTTAAGCGTGCCAAGGATTGGGAACGTAAACAACTCCAATCGCTAAATGGTGACGCTCGTCTAAATTCTAAAATCAGGGCGGACATTTATACCCGCGAGCTCAAACAACGCCGAGCAGCATGGTGTTGGTTTAATTGGTTCTTCGGGGATTGTCGTGTGATTAGAGGACGGGTTTGAGGTCAAGTTTGCCGCAGAAGAACAGGATGCGACGGCGGTAGCTCGCGAAGCTGCGAAAGCCTCGTGCGGCCGCCTTGATCTGCTGGATCACGCT
>JAIPJY010000118.1 GCA_021733925.1 Prosthecobacter sp.
GCGCGACATTGATTTCCATGCCCACTACCCTCCAAGGCGCGGCTACACCCAACAACTCTTCCCATGCTTTTGTGTCCATTCTGGCTACTTGGTTCTCTTTTCGTCACTCCGCATCACACGGAAATGTTTGAATGGCCTTAAAATTCTATGAGGGATGCACACGTGCGCTCTCGGTTGCCAGGAATCACCAGGAACGGGAATCTCTGCTCGCAGGTCAGGAACCTGAACAGGAGCCTATGGAGCATCAGATCATGAGTTCGTTCAATGCTCTCCGCCAATCCTTCAACGACCGCATCCAGTAATCATCGGGCACTCATTGGTTGGCACGGTCTCAAAGACTTGCCCACCACAGAACAAAATGTTTGAGAGGGTCAAAATTGAATCCTTTCAGCTGTCCTATTTGCCAGATCTTGCTCATGCTGATGCCAACCTTCACTTTCTATAACACATGCCGCAAGTTATCCTGAAGAGCCCGCACTTATGCACGAGGCAGAGGAGAGAAATAATACAAAGGAGAGGAAAGCACTCACTATGTCCTCAGTCATGCAGTCACCGATGGAGGCATCATGATCATCACCCAGATCGACAAGGACGCACCCGCAGAAGATCGCGCCATGATAGAAACTTTCTGGAAAACCCTGTCCGTCTCATTGAAATAAGAAAAAGCGCAGGCTCACTGGCTTAAATGGCGCGGTGGTAAGAAGAGCCACCGCGAGCAAATGCGCCGCGTCAGGATGGAGCATTCAGACTTCATTTCCTTTACGTGCTCGGCCTTCAAATTCAGAAAGCCGTCTAGTTTCCCAGTCCCATGATACAGGTGATCGACACCAAAGAGGGTGTCTTGTGCATGCGAGAATCAGCTTCACATCTCTTGCTCTACTTTGTATCAGGAGAGGCTATATCTTAAGTAGAAATATCACGCGAGTCGGCTGATGAATAACGACGGATTCAGGGTCAATCGCCAGATGGCAGCTTGCCCGAAGGTCGTGCGGAAAGTTTTGCCCTCAACTCCAGCAGTTGCTTCTGCATCTCAGGAGCAGTGCGCTCCAGGGCGAAGTTGACAGCTTCGAGCGCTTCAGTGTTCAGGGACAATTCCTCATGCATGATCTGAGCTGCCCAGGCACCATATTGGGCCAGCGTGTCGCGGTCATAAATCTTCACATCAGCCGCACGCAGACGCTTGAGCGTAAGTTGAGCAAGGAAGCGGGGACGGGGCATCAGCGCCTCTCGTGCGGCATCATCTCCCCCTGCCTTTGGCTTTGGTTCCAATCTTGCCAACGAAACCGGTTCCAGGGGATGCCACGGTGCCTCGCTGGCCCATAGTTCCATGCTCTGCCACAGGTTCGATGGCGTGGTCCGGATGAGCTGGCGGCCCATGCTGATGCAAAACAGACTTCCTGACCCGGCAGTGGTGGTTCGCTCGTCGGGTGCAATCCGGGACCAGGCGAGAACCTCATGCTGCCAGCTTTCAACTTGCTTCGGCTTAGAGCTGAGGAACGAGTCAACCTTTGTTTGCTCTGCAATGAGTTCTGAAGCCGAGAGCATGACGAGCCGACCATTATCCGTGAACTGAACGCCTGATTGAACACGTAATGCAGAACGCCAGGCCGCACACGCTTCGTCCTGCAGGCCAGACCAGGAGCAATCGACCACAGCCACGGTACCGCTCATATTTTTGGAGTTGCCTCCTGTGATCGCCAAAGACCGTCCGTTAGGACTGAACTGAATCGACTGAACTGCGTCCTCACGGCTTGCATTCGAGAACCGGTAGATTTCTTTCCCACTAGCAGTTTCGAAGATCACCGCGGTGCCATCCATGCTTCCTGCTGCGGCAAATCGAGCGTCCTGGCTGAATGCCGCCGATGACACGGCATCCTTGAATTCCATCCGGCTGATTTCTTTGCCCGAGGAAGCAGCGATGACGTGGGCTATGTTGTCAAATCCCGCTGCAAGGATGGAGTGACCGTCAGGACTGAAAGCAACAACTTGCACGGCCCTGTCAAAAGTGACGCTGGTGTTTTGCCTTCCTGTGGTCGTGTCCACGATTCTGGCTTCACCTTGCCGGCGGACCTCCACTCCAAACGAGTCGATATGGGAGCCGCAACCAACCTCGCATGACCCGCTCAAACAATGCGTCGGGCTTCGGGACAGCATCGATCATGGTGTGGCCCGCCGTTTGAAGATCACGCCGGTTGAGCGTTGCGGGACTTAATGTGGGATTTGATTGGGGTGTCATGGCTGAAGGCGCTTCGCGCGGTGGGGATGGTCTGTCTGCGGTGGCTCAGTGTTTAATGCGGAGATCCTGGAGATCCTTGCCGTTGCGCATGTCTTCCATTTCAGTGGCAATGGCCTTGCGAACGTCATGAACAAGCACTTCCACCGAGTTGACCGAGCAACTGCATTGCTCGGCTATCTCCTTGGCCTGGAGCCCCTGCTCATAGAGCTCGACCTTTTGGCGCGATGCCGGATTGCGGCGTTCCAGGACTCGCTGCCGGCAGATCTGATAAAGCAGCATGTCCTCCGCCTGCTGTTCGGCATCGGCTGCCTGTTCGCTGGGATCTCTTTCAGGACTGGCGGCAAGAGAGAGCGGAGTCGCTGCACCGGGTTCGGAGGACAACGGGGCATCTCCTTCAGACTCCCACTTGCTGCGGCGGTGCTTGCTGCGGGTGAGGGTATGGACTTCGGTCTGCACCTTCAAGCGCAGCCAGGTGGAAAGGCGGCGCACCGCTCCCGTGTCGGGATCCACACGCTGGTATTTGAGCAGGCCTTTGTTGGCGTAGAGATCAAAGAGCACCTCCTGAACCACATCTTCATCCGCCTCCGGCCTCAATCCACGCGGGCGCCCCAGCCAGGCCGAGAGTGCCATCAGGTACGGACGGTAGGTCGCGTCAAAAACGGCATAGTCCCGCTGCCAGAGCGACGCGCTTGCCACCTGGGCTTGCAACCGGTCGATCAGGGCGATTTGAGTGACGGGGGCGTTCTTGCGAATTGAATTTGTTCGGATCGTCTTATCTCAAGCTGAATCTGAGGTGTTCTTAGATTGAAAAGCCATCGGGTTTTGACCAGACTTTTGAACATGATTATCGGGGCGCGGTGCGGATCTGACGATCACATTTTTTCGACACTCGAATGGAAGGCCGGATCGATTATCATGGCTGGTCGGCATATCAGCGGCTGGTATCCCAGTTTTTACCAGATTTTTATATTTCAGCAGAAGTCGTCAGGGATCTGAAAGAGCTTGTGCGTATGGGGACAGACCACGATCGATCCTGACGGCTATCGAGGAACGATGGCTACTTGGCTGTGGCTGCCGTGCTCGTGGTTCCCTGCCCCGCTTTTTGGATCTTTTCATCCAAAACCTTGGCGAATGCCTCCGGCGTTTTAAATCCAACCTCATTGCCCGTGGACTTTCCGGAGGAATCCAGAAACTCGATGTGTGGGATGCTGCTGACACCATATTTCTCCATCCACTTCTCGTTGGCCGATGCATCGGTATCGAGATAGACCCAGACGAATTTGTCATGGTAAGCCTTCACAGCGTCGTTGGGGTAGACATCATGCTTCATCCGCTGGCAGGGTGGGCACCAGACAGCGGAAAAGACGGCGATGACCGGCTTGCTGGCCGTCTTCGCCTTGGCCAGGGCGGTGTTCATGTCGGTTTCGAACTTGGGACTGCCTTCAGGGAAGTCATCGTGCTCGGCGGAATCTTGATATGGGCGGCATCCGTCGCTCCGGAAGTGTGTGTGCAACTTCTCGTCATGATCATTTTCATCAAATCGATCTATTTTGTCAGCCTGTGGCGTGTGGGTGACAAATACCGCGATTGGCTAAGTTCAATCATGGCGACATACCCACCGGGTTCCAAGCCACCAGCACCACGCAATGACAACCAACCATGCCCGCATTGCAACGGGTCCGGCGAGACTTCCACAGCCTTGGGAAACAACAGCGGCAATGTGCTCTTGCCCTGTCCCAAGTGCAACGGCAGCGGTAGGTCGGAGCCTGGTGGAGCAGAAGCCGCCGATATTTTTCGCAAGATTTTCTCGGACGGTCCGGAAGGAGACGCCCTGTATCAATCGTTCAAGCATAAAGGGTTTGGTCAGCCAAATTACGATGAACCCCAAAGAGGCAGTGATCTGCGCTACGACTTGGAAATCACCCCCGAAGAGGCTGCGGCGGGCTGCACACGCGAGGTCGAATTTGAGCATTTGGCAGTCTGCCAGACCTGCGCTGGCAGCGGTTCTGCCAGTCACGCACGCAAAAAAGTCTGTCAGACGTGCGGTGGCCGCGGGCAGATCATCTCATCGGTAGGATTCTTCCAGAAGGAGGGACCCTGCACTGACTGCAATGGAAGGGGTGGAGTAGTCCCTGATCCTTGCAAAGAGTGCTCCGGCTCCGGTAGTTTGAGAGAGTTGCTGAAGGTCCTCGTCAAGATTCCTCCGGGCCTCGAAGCAGGAAGTCGTCTGCGCTCCAGAGGCAATGGAGACTGCGGCAGCAACGGCGGCCTCCCAGGCGACCTATACATGGAGATCCGTCACAAGCCATCAACTCGACCACAGGAATAACCGGATTCACAACTGGTCACGTTGCAGTTCAGCCACAGGAAGGCCCAGACTCGATTTCTGCCAGGTCCTGAAGCTAGGCCTTGAGGTTGCCCCCACGACTTTGCCGTCAGCGGCGCCCAGGCTGCGCTCTTTTCTATTGCCCCGCACCTTGGCGATGCCATAATAGAATTCGTTTAAATCATGGCGATACAAACACGGAAATCCCGGTATCATCTTCAGGAGCACGCGTGTGCTCTTGCAGTTCATGCCAGGATAATCCGGGGTGACAAACCGGAGCGTCAAGCCAATATGACCCTCCGCCAAATCACCTGTAACGCACTGAAAAACAACACGTTGGGGCTATAGCTCAGTTGGTAGAGCGTCTCGTTCGCAATGAGAAGGTCAGGGGTTCGAATCCCCTTAGCTCCACCAGTTTCCAGCAGACTGAATCTCTGCGCTGCGAAACTGCAAAGAATCTGGGATCGCGACTTCTCATCGCCACCTCATCCTTGCCGCAAAATCGGTGCCCTTTACTTCTTTTTCGCTGGCTTGGCCTTGGGGCTCTCGGCGTTCTGGTCCTGCTCCACCTGTCGGGCGACGGCACGTTCGACGTAGTTGGCAAAGCTGCGACCGTCCAGCGCTGCATATTTCTTCGCCAGCTTGGCGATGCGCGGATCAATGGTAATGCTGGTATTGATTTTCATGGGGTGGCAGCGTGTGGTATTTTTGGGCAGGTTGCAACCGGCAATTGCATCTCTGTGCAAGCCCTTGCAAGCCGCTCTGGGGGTGTTTCCCCTCATCCTTCGCGGAAAGCGCGAGGATCATTCATGCTCCATGCTGGCCCTGGTTGGCTCTGCGGTAGTCTCACGGAGGGCAGCCGCAGGCCCTCTTAAAAACCTCGTTGAAACGGCTGAGACTTTGGAAACCTGAGGCGAAGGCAATGTTAATCACGAGCTCATTCGTCATGAGGTGGCATCTGCTCAGTCGTTTTGATTCGGATCGGCTGATGCTCCAGACTTCGCAGGACTGCCGGGCTGCAAGCTCACGCCGTTGCTCGTCCTCTCCATCTCGGGATCAAAAGCGAACTCAAAGATGGCATCATCGAGCGTGTTGAGAATCCAGTCCTCAATGCGTTGAGGGTCATCGGAAACGGCAGCCTCTAGCCAGGCTCTGCCGTGGGCATCATCCAGCATGTCAAAGTCCATCTTTAGCGTGCCCTGCTGGGAGCCTTTCATGGGAGGGATGGCCGCAATGCGCTGCTCCATCTTCACCTGCATCTCGGGATTTCCCAACACAGCGATAAACCGATTCATGAGCTTGTTGAGTTCGGCGCTGCGTTGCAGTTGCTGTTTGGTCATGCCTTTGTGACGCCGGAGGATGGCATCCACGGTTTCCTGCACTTGGCGCGACACTGGCGCAGGCCGGTAATGCGGTTTGTCTGCGTCTTCCTCAGTTTTTGCGACTCTTGCATCGTTGCCCGTCGGCCGCGCATTCACCAGAGCCGTTTGTTTCTTTGGAAGGGCGACAGGTGGACGCTGGAGCATGAATGGAATGCTGATGGCAGCGATGGCGGCAATGGTGAACAGGACTTTGATTGAGGTGGTCATAGCGGTGAGGGTGGATGTGCCGTCGTGGATTTGATGCCATCAGTGCTTTCATTGGCGCGTGCGTTCCTGCTCCAAGGACTGCGCTTGCTGAAGGCTGGCGGCGGAGAGGGAACTGAGCGGCACGGGGATGTCCTTGCCATCCATGCGCAGCAGCACGTTGGCACCCTCCACGCCCACAAACTGGGCCTGGATGCTGCGCCCGGCGGTATTGGTCCAGGTGAATGCTTTGACTGCGATGCCAGTGCCCTGCGAGGCGAGTCCCAGGCGTTTGGTGCGCTGAGCTTCATGCAGATCGGGCGGCTCCAGTTTGCCGGGGCTGATGGTTTCAACCTGGTGTTTTCCCACTTCACTTTTGCGCACGCGCAATTTCAGGCCGGCCAGCACGAGTCCGCCATCAGGGGCAAAATCGGCCGAGGGCATGGCGATGTCCTTTTTAGTTTTGATGTTCCAAAACACAGCCCCTGCGGCCGCATGCTTTCCCTGTCCGGTGCTGCCTCCGCTGGTCCACAGCCGCGTGCCAAGACCGGCGTCGAGCTGGGTGAACAGATTTTCATAGGGGCCGTGGCGGTGATTGTCGATGGCGAGGTCGGTGGCTCTGCCGTTGCTGAAAACGTTGCCCGTGCTGCCTTGCGAGACGGTGAGATCGTGGAAGAATTTCATGCCGATGGTGAAGTTGCGGCACAGACAATCAACCCCCATCAAAGAGATGCCATGATGCCCCTGGATGTCCTCCACAGCAGGCTTGCGGGTGGAAGTGAATTCGATGCCATCCAGGGTGCAGAACACCGAACCGATGACGAAGGGACCGCTGTCGGGGTTCACGATCTTGAGTCCGCGCAGCCAGCAGTCGGCAGCACCTTTGATCTCAACCGGGTTGTATCCTTCCTCCGTCCAGTGCCCGCGATAGGGGGTGGCGGGAAACTCGATGGTGAGATGCTCCACGCCGCAGTTCTCCAGCGTGGGTGCGTAGCGCTTGAGCACTGGTGTCCATTCGGTGTTCACATCTGACCGCAGCGGACGGTCCACCTTGAGGGTCTGGCCTTCGATCTTCACGACGGTGAGCACCTGCTGCAGCGCGTAGGTTTCTTTCAGCTTGGAGAGGTCGCCCGAGTCGCCACGATAGACATGCGCGAGCAGGGTCCGGGCAGAGTTGTCGTTCAGTTCGAGCACGACCCGGCTGCCAACCTCAAGCTTGCTGGTGTCCGCCACTTGCAGGGTGGTGTCTCCGCGTTTCGCCGCTGCGGCAACGATGCTGAGCGCCTCCCCGGCATAGCCGTTGCCAGCCAGCGAGATCATGCCGCCGCTCCATGAGTAGAGCGTGGTGGCAATGCTGCTGGCCGGGTTGTTGAAAACGCGCGGCACGATGGTGTTCATCGGCACCGGCATAAGCAGCGTGGTGAGCGCCGTGCCCGCGCCCTGCAGCACGGTGCCTGATTGGGTGATCTGGAGAAATTTCGTGACCACATACCGGCCCGCAGGAAAGAAGATCACCTTGCCCGGCGCTGCGGTGATCGCCTTGAGGATTGCCCCGGTGTCGTCGGTTGTTCCATCCCCCGTGGCTCCGAAATCCTTCACGCTGACACGCGCCTCGGGCACCACGGGTTCCGCTGTTCCCATGCGATAGCCCGCAAAGGAAAAATCGGGCAGCGGCGAAGACGGCGTCCAATGTTCGCCTGCTTTGCCCCACAGGTCGGAGGTTGCGGCAGACAGAGCGGAGGCACCTGCAAGCGATAGCAAAATGACTTTGAACAGAAACGGTGCGAGCTTCATGGGGATCACGGTGTGGGTTCAGATGAAAGTTTGGCCTCCTGATCCTGCCTGGGCAGATCGTCACAGGGTTCGGTTCCGAGCCAGAGCACGTTTCCGTCGATATCTTCAAACTTCATCTCATAGGCCCACGACCAGTTCTTCGGTTCCTGAAGTACTTTCACTCCGCTCGCACGATAGACGTGAAACAGTGTGTCATCTTCCAAACCGATCCAGACCCAGGTGGGAGCTGCCTTCTCCGCGTTTTGGCTGAGCATGATGGCACAGCGGTCTCTCGACACGGAACTAATCGAGCCGCTGCTCCAATCGAGACTGAACCCGAGTGTTTCGGTGTAGAACTGCGTGCTCCTCGCGAGATCGCTCACGGGGAGAATGGGAATGGTGCATTCAATGTATCGTTCTGCGGTATTCATGGTGTGTTTAGGCGGCGGTTGAGCAGGAAGAGATGATCGGATGGCAGGACAGCGCGATGCGGATGATTGACGCACTCGACGCGTTGAAAGCCGAGCCGGGTCAGCAGAGAGGTGGACCGGACGTTTCGCTCGTCTGCCATCGCGAACATGGAGATGATCGCATAATCGGTGAACAGCGTGTGCAGAGCGGAGGAGGCGGCTTCGAGGGCGAGGCCGCGCCCCCAGTAAGAAGGCCCAAGAACGAACGCAAAATCTGCCGTCGCGCTCGTGTAAATCGTTGCCTGGATGAAGCCCATGCAAGCATCGCTTTCGAGAGGTTGGATGATCCAGTTGAGCCACTGCTCCGTGCCATCGGGTGAGTGCCGCGTTTCATGTCGGTGATAGCGTTCCTGGAGACTCTCCAGCGACGCCGGAGGCTCGTCCTGGATGAACTCATAGATGCGCGGATCGGAGAGCAGCGAGAACATCGCCCCGGCGTGGTCAACACGCAAAGGCACCAGCCGGAGTCGAGTTGTGATGAGCTGCTTCATTTGCACATGCCCTTGATGTCATCCACATCCAGGAAACTATCTGCCGGGCATCGTCTGTGCCGCCGGGCTTGATCCCCTTGATGGAGGCGATGACTGGCTCGGTTGATTGACAGCACGACGGGAGTGGGATTCCGCCTCACTGTTGGCCTCTGCCACGAATTGTTCGATTTTTCCACGAAGCTGCCTGGCAGGAATGGCACTCAGTTAAGCGCTGGCGCGATAGCGATCACGGTGAGGGATTTCATGGAACTGATGGCGTTTACGGGTGAGCAGTTGATAGCTTTTCGGGCGACGTTTCGTGGCTCGTGGCTCTCGTCGTCCGGGTCGCAG
>JAIPJY010000050.1 GCA_021733925.1 Prosthecobacter sp.
GCGTGGGAAATGAGGCAGAAAGCAAGTTTGAAGAGCCATGCTCCTGCAACCCAAAAACCACCGCTTTGTTGTACCCCTTATGGCAGGTTTACAGAGGGCTCAAAATCCACGATGACCCGCCTTAACTGAGTGCCATTCCAGCCAGACATACAGCGCCACCGTCACCCAGCCGAGAATCGCCGGATAGACGATCGACAGCGTCTCCAACTGGTCCGCCAGCGCGCTGCGCTGATGCAGCAGCCAGATCCCAAAGACCGCCAGCCATAGGAAGGCCACGAAGCGCTCGCGCCGGGCAAACTTTTTCGACAGCGTGAACCAGGACCAAAACAGCGGCAGCACAAAGACGCCGAGCCAGAAGAAGAACTGCCTGCGGTGGTCATTCATGGCGGCAGGCTGGAGCGCTGGATCAGGTGAGGTCATTGGGGTTTGTCAGTGATGCTCAGCCAGATGGACTTGGCTGTTTCGAGATCCTCCTCCCGGTCAAAATAAATGCTCATCATGACATGGCCGCCCTCGCCAAAAGTGAAGGTGTACAGGCCCCAGCGCGGCGGGGCATCTTCCTGCGTCTCATGCAGAAGGTAGGCGTAGCGCAGCGGCTGCTTGTCGATGAACTCAAACTCCCGCAGCGCGTCCTTGGATGTCTTGGACTTGCACCACGCCAGCGTTTCCGCAGGCGTCTCTCCCTCCTTCTGATTGTAGATGCTCGTCCAGCACGTGATGCCCGGCCGCCAAAGTACTATGTCCGTGCCGAATTCGTCTTTTTCGAACCGCTTGGCATACTCGTCCGGCAGCTCGACGCGCCACTCCTGCGTCATCTGGTAGACGCCTCGCACGCGGGGAAACTTCGGCAGTGGTTCAGCACTCATAACAGGGAAACAGGTGAGAAGGAGACAACTCAATGCGAGAATACGGGGCATTCAGGTGGCTCCCATGGATAATGAATCGAAAGACTGCATGTGGGACACTCCTGATTTTCCGGAAGCCTGACGGATTGAGGAAGCGGGTTGCGACATCTAAAGCATACAAAGGGACGAGCCAGCCGATCTGGCGTGATGGGAATATAACGGAGCGTCCCTGGCTCAAAGTGAAGGCACCAATGGGGTCGCTCGACATTGCCATGATAGCGGCAAGCCCCCGCCACCTCCATTTCTTCGTTATCACACGCCACCAGTTGCAGTCCATCCTCCAGCCGGATCTGATAGAAGTGTAAGTCGACCAAGGTGCCGTAGGTATCCAGCTCTACCCAGTCGCTCGCTCCACCCTGGCAATAGCCATTGAAGTTAGCGTAAATTCTCGGGGTCATGGCGGAGGGCTGGATAAGTGGGTTTGCATCACGGCTCAGCCCCAAAGAACACCTTGCTCCGGTCATGCTGGTTGAACTCGTCCACGATTTTGGTCATCCAATCCTTGTTTTCGGGGGAGGCTGAGAAGGTGAGCGGCGTCTTGAGATACTTGGCGGGCAGCAGTCGACGCACGCATTCCAGACAGGCCTTCACGATGTCTTCGCGGGAGTAGCCTTCCGTGATGACGAACTCGTCCGCTTTCATGAACAGCGTCAGCGGCTTTTCAGAACCGTAATCGTTGTCAAAAAAGAGGTGGCTGGTGGACGCCAGATTGATATCCCCGCCAGGCTCTTTCGCAAAGTTGGGCGGAATGTTTTTGGCCGAAATGTAACGCAAGGCGTCACCCAGGTAAGTCTGAGCGTTCCATGCGTAGCATGTCACAGGCTCGATGTAGATACTGGTCCATGCGAACGGCTGATAGGTTCGCACCAAGGCAGCTGTCGTGGCGCTGGCGGGTGCCGCCAGCCAAAGAGCTAGAATGGCTGTGAGGAAGGTTTTCATGCTTACCTCCATGAAATCGAAAAAGCCGCTGCGGGTCAAGCTTTGAGCTGCGTTGGATGATGCTGGCTATCATTCCCCATCCGGATCAATTCCCAGCATGCGGAGATGCTGCCGCTGGGCCTCATCCAAAGGCCTGCCAACGCCAAGGGTCAGCTCCTCTATTTTCGAACGGTGTCCCTGCATGAACGCGAGCGAGAGGCCAAACCCGGCCTTGGTGACAGCCTCCCGAAGCGGCGATCCGGCGTCCAGGGTATGGTGAACTTCCCTCAGCATGTCGCACAGGCGGTGCAGTTCATTTTCGTCTTCGGCGGTCATGTGGGTCATGGCTGTTTTTTGCGCGGATGTTCCAGCGACTGCCTGGCAAAGTTCACGTCTCTTTTCTTTTCAGGAAACTTCTTCTCAATCGCATCAAGCAGCGGCAGCACCTTGTCCTTTGGGAAGCGTCCCGAGCCCAGGGTTTCGATGGCACAACCCTGCATGTCTTGAATGTGATCCATCGTGTTCACGATCTTATTCTCTCCCGTGGCGAGGTCTCGAACGAAATCGAAAGACCCCGTGCTCACGGCAAGTGCGTCTGTGGCCGCCTTCTCAGCCTCTTCGGCAGAAACAACCCCTTCCCCCGCATCCGTCGTCAAATCGAGCCAGTCCTGCTTGTAGAGACGAAAGCGGATCGTTGCAAGCTTGCCAACCTTGGGCTGATGCCCTTTGATTTTGTAGAAACCGCCCTTTCTGACCAGACTCTTAAAATCGTAGCTGTTGCCGCACCAGCTGAAGGCATGCGGTTGAACGCGCGTCCAGGTGCCATCTTCATTTTTGGCTTCGAGCTTCAGATACACATCTCCATCCTGCGCTCCCAAGACGATGTCGTGATCGCTGCGATTGATCAGATAGACATCCATCGGCTCGGACTTCCTGGCCCGTGCGTAATCGGCAAAGAGTGTGACCTTGCCCTCCGTGCTGGGGATTCCGCTGGGAAGACTGGCAATCGGAGCATCGCATGGAAGCGCGTTAAACACCGCATTGGGGGCAAACGGATCAGACGGCTGGGCCTGCGCGGCCAGCACAGCAAGCAGCAAGGCAAGAGGGATCAATCGAAGGTTCATAAGGACAATGGCTGCGGTTTCCCAGCCTGACGTTCAGAGACACACGCGATGAGGCAGGATGGATTTTTGAGGAATGCACCCCATCGAACCGAAAAAGCTGCGGTGGGTCAAGCTTTGGCTGTGGCTCATGCTTGGTTGAGCAAGCAGCGGGTGATGGCGACTTTCCACAGCTCGTTTAGTTTTTTGCAAGGAGTGCTTGAGGAAGGAAACCGAGATCAGCGATAGAATTTGAAAAGCGAAGGCACCCAGGCCAGGGAGCTGAGGAACAGCACTGTTAGAGCCACAGCACGATGCTTGTGAGTGATCAAAAGCCAAGCAGCAGCTAGGAGGCTGCAAGGGAGAAGAAGTAACTGTAGCGTAAGAAATGCCTCCCCACTGGAATGAGTCTCTCCACTGAAGAATACAGAGGCAACTTTCAGCGATGTACGAAGGCCAATCAGCACGAGGAGTGCCGCCACCGCATAACGTGCGAAATCAAGGAATCGTGAGATAGCGGATGACATGGTTGTTGGGCGGATGCTTGGGCTCAGGCAACGTCTGGGGGCCGCGCTACATGGCTGACATCATGCATGGTCCATTGCAACCATGCGCCCAATCAATTGCTGTCCCTACTGATAATGACGATGGGGTCCGATAGCAGGTGCATGGTTTTTTAGGTTCCGGAATCGGGGTCAGGCTGCGGAACCGCGAAGCGAAACCCCGACGCCATGGGGGGGCCTCCAACCGCTGGAAAGCTGGTGCGGTCTGTGCTGCCTGAGGTATAAGAGGGGGAAACATCGCTGCTCCGCCCGAAAAGAACCCCGCCATGGCGGCGTTAAGCCTTCCATCCCCCTCATGAATCTTTCCCTACGTCCCGCCACGCATGAAGCTTTGCAACGCTTTCGCCTGCGCCGTCAGCACTTGCTGCGACTGAGGGCCCTGCTCTGTGGCGCGGCGCTCGCGCTCGCCGCTTTTGTGCTCATCGCCCTGCTGGACCGGGCGTGGTTCATGCCAGATGCGGTGCGGCCCTGGGTCACGCTGCTGGCGTATGGCGGGGCTGCGTATGCGGCTTGGCGGGTGGCGTGGAGATTCATCGCGCAGGGGAACGGCAAGGAGGGCACGGCGAAGCTGATCGAGGCGGCGGAGCCTGCGCTGCGTGAGCGGCTGCTTTCTGCTGTGGAGCTGGCTGATCCACGCGGTGGTGTGAATGTGAAGGACTCCGTGGAGTTTCGTGAGAAGCTGCAGGACGATGTGGCGGGTGCCGTGGAAGGCATCGACTGGAATGCGAAGCTGCCTACGCGGACGCTGCGGCCCTGGTTTTTCGCGGCGGGTGGTGTGGTCGCGGTCATCCTTGTACTCTGTGTCATTCCCGGTCTGCACCTTGCGGGTTTCATGGCGCGTGCGGCGCTGCCATTCGCGAATCTCGAACGGCCTGCGTCGGTGAAGATCCGCATCCTGGAGCCGCTGCAGGCGAGCACGCTGGCGCCCATCGGTTCGGAGATGCCGGTGATCATTGAAACTGAAGGCCCGCAGCCTGCGCAGGTCACGCTGGAGTTTGCCGTGGAAGGATCCAAGCCGCGCCGCACCGAGCTGTCGGCTGTGGGCGCTGCACGTTTTGAAGGCGTGGTCCCCGTGGGCCAGACGGACGTGCGCTACCGCGTGCATGCGGCGGATGCCATCACCCCATGGCGCACGCTCAGCGCACGTGCGCGGCCCCGTATCGTGGAGTTCACCAAGACCATCGTGCCGCCTGCCTACTCCGGCTGGCAGGAGAGCGAGGTCAAGGCCGACCAGGGCGATCTCGAAGCGCTCGACGGCTCCACCATCAAGCTCACGCTCAAGGCGAACCAGCCCGTCTCGCAGAGTGACTTTGTGTTGAATCCTGATCTGCCTGAGAAAAAGACGGTGACCTCCACCACCACGCCGGAAGGGCTGCTGACGGCCGACATCACGGTGCAGGCCACGCACAGCTCCTGGCAGATCGCTTTGAAGTCCAAGGAAACCGGCTTCACCAATGAGGAGAGCACGCCCTGGCGCATCACCACCATTCCCGATCTGCCGCCCACGGCGCAGATCAGCGAACCAGCCGAGCAGATCGAACTGCTGGCGGATGAAGCAGTGCGGCTCACGGGCCTCGCCACCGACGATGTGGGTCTGGGTGGTATGAAGCTGGCCCATGCGATCAATGGGGCGAACTGGAGTGAGCGTGACCTGCCTTTCACGAAGGCTGCGAAAGAAGCCCCGGTGCAGACTCTGCTGCCGCTGGCCCCGCTTGGCGTGAAGACGGGCGATGCCCTGCTGATCAAGCTGATCGCCATCGACCTCAAAGGGCAGAAGGTGGAGTCACCAACAGTGCGCGTGGTCATTCTTGAGCAGACGATTGATCCACGGCAGCGCGAGTGGGCGGAAAGCCAGCGCCGGCTCGCGGCGAAGGCGGACCGTCTGGATGAACAAACGCGCGAGCTGCGCAAGGAACTCGACAAGGTACGCAAGACCGAACGCAACGCCCGCAAGGACCCCGACAAGGCCAAGGACGAGGCCGCGAATGCGCTGGCGAGTGCGCAGGAAAAACTTGAGCAGGTCAAAGCGCAGTCTGAAGAGCTCTGGAACGCGCTGAAGGAGGCCTCACGCGATGCGCCGAATCAGCTTGATGCTTCGGAAGCGCAGCTGCTGGGCAAGAAGCTTGCGCAACTCCGCCGCGAGCAGCTTCCCGAACTTGAAAAGCTCAATGCGGATGAGATTGAAAACACGGAGCCGCTGAAGCGCGCCGCCAATGAGGCCGCCAGCCACGCCAGCGTCATCGCCGATGCGCTGCGTGCCTTTGCCGCCGAGGACACGGCGAAGATCGCCGCGCAGGAATCGCAGCAGCTTCAGCGTCAGTCGCGCATGCTTACGGAGACCTCGCTGCAGGCGAATCGTGATGCAGAGCAGCGGCCAAAATGGCAGGAGCAGCAGCGTGCGCTGATGGCGCAGGCGAAGACTTTGCAGAAGGATCTGGGAAAGCTGGACGAATCGCAGAAGGGCCGCTTTCATGGGCAGGTGCAGGAGATGGACAAACGTCTCACTGAAACCTCCGCCGATCTCGCCAGCAGCCTCGACAAGCCGGACCAGACCAAGAGCCCGGAGCATCTCTACGGCGCGTCTGACAATCTGCGCAGCCGCTTGCAGCAGGCGGCTGACATCACCCGTGGCATCGCTGAGCAGACCGCCAACGAAGCGACGCAGCGCCGGGAGAATCTGACGCGTCAGGACAACCCAGCGCTGGCGAAACTGGAGGAGGCGCGCAACCATCTTGCCACGGCTGAAAACGCCACACGCGATCCGCGCCAGAACAAGAAGACTGACCACGATGGCCTCACCTCCGTCGAGAAAGCGCAGAAGTTGCTCACCGAATCCGCCAAGCAACTCCAGGACCAGGCCGAACTGCGCGAGCAAAACCAGGCCACCAACACTCAGGCCGCGCTGGACATGAACCGCGCCAGCCGCGCCGTGGATGAACTTGCGCGTCAGACCGCCGAGGCGAAGAAGATTCCCCTGCCCTCCCCTGAGGAGGCCGAGAAAGCACGCCGCAGCAATGCGCCGCCATCTGAGGCCACCAAGGCGATGGCGAATTTGAAGGAGCAGGCGTCACAGCTTGCGCAGGCTGCGCGTGCGCTGGAGGCGGATGCCCTCGCGCAGGATGCCGCGCAGGCGCTTGAAGCTGCGCAGGAGGAATCCATGCGTCCGCAGAATCAGCAGGATCTCGCGCAGGGCGCCGCGCAGTCCAAGGCCGCCGCCGAGGCGCTGCAGATGCTGCCAGAAAAGATCAACCGCGCGCGCATTCCCGAAGCCATGCAGCAGCAAGATCCGCAGGCCGCGAACAACCTCCGCCAGGCCGCGCAGCAGGCCAGCGACACCTCGCGCAACGCCGCCGAGCAAAACAAGAATCTCGCCCGCGAAGCCGCGCAGCAGCAGGCTGGGCAGCAGCTTAACAATCAGCCCGCGCAACAGGCCACGGTGGATGCGCAGCAGAAGGCGAATGAACTCGCCGCGCAGCTCCAGCCGCAGGCCGAAGCCGCACGTGCGCAACTTGCCGCGCTCACTCCAGAAGTCAGCGAGATGATGAAACGTGTGGCTGCTGATCTCAAAAAGACGCAGCAGGAAACCCAGACCGCCGCCGATGCCGCGAAGGCTGAAAAGCCCGTCGCGGAAGTGGCCGAGAAGGCGCAGGAGCTTCGCCCTGAAGCTGCGGAGAATGCGGAGAAGATGGCCTCACTGCAGGCGGCGCTTCGACAGGAAGCCAATGCCTCGGATTTGACCAAGCAGGCGGAATCCCAGCTCGCCCGCACGGCGGATGTCGCTCTGGCGCAGATGCAGCAGAAGACACCGCAAATCGCGCAGAATTTGAAGCAGGCCGCGCAGGCCAGCCAAAGCAAGCCGCAGGCGCAGGCGCTGCAGTCCGCCGCCGATGCGCAGCAGCAGACGGCGCAGGCTTTGGATCAACTCGCACAGAACATGCAGAAGGTGGAGGATGGACAGCAGCTCACGGAAGCGGAGCAGGCCGCCATGCAGCAGATGGAACAGGAGCTCGGGGTGCAGGAGCCGCTGGATGAAGCCTATGAGCGTGCCAAGCAGCTTGCTGAAATGGCGCAGGACGCCACGCAGAATCCGCAGGCTGTGCTTGAGGCTTTGGAGAAGGAACTGCCGAAGAATCAGTCCATGCAGAAGGCGCTCGCGGACACCGCGCAGTCCACCGCGCAGCAGGCGGAGCAGGCCGTCGCCAAAGAAACGCAGCAGGCCGTGCAAAACGGCATGGCGCAGAAGCAGGCCGCGAATGATCTCGCCCGCGTGTCACGCCATCAGCAGCGTCTTGGCGACAAAGAAGCCGCGCAGCAGGTCGCGCAGGCCAGCAATCAATTGCAGCAGGCCGGTCAGCAGGCGGAGGCCACGCAGGCCAATCCGGTGCCCAATCCGCAGGCCGCGCAGCAGAGCCAGGCCAATGCCGCGCAGGCAGCGAAAGCCGCCGAAGCCACCGCCAGCAAGACCTCCCCCGCCATGCTGGCGTCTCCGCTTGAGGAGCTTCAGGGCCAGATGCTCGCGCAGGCGCTGGATCAGCTTGATGCGCAGCTTCATCCCATGCAGGGCGGTCAGCAGCAGTCGCAAAACGGCCAGCAGCAGCAGGGTCAGCAACAGCAAGGCCAGCAGGCGCAGCAGAGCCTGAACAACGCGCAGCAGGCCCAGCAGCAGAGCATGGCCGACTCACGCAATCAGGGTCAGGCCCCCGGCCAGAAACCTTCGCAGCAGCAGGCGCAAAACCAGAAGCAGCAGGGTCAGAATTCACAGGCGCAGTCTGCGGATGGCGGGAATCAATCCACGCAGTTGCAAGACGGCGTGCTCGGCCAGGCCACCGTCCTCGTCAACGGTGACTGGGGCCACCTGCCGCAGAAGATGGCGGATGATTTGACGGAAGCGACGCGCAGCGAGGCTGCGCCGGAGTACCGCGCGGCGATTGAGAGCTATTATAAGGCGATTGCGGCGAAGGCGAAGAGGTGATCGAAGAGTTACATGTTTCAAGTTCCCATGATTCGCTCTGCGTGAGTGCGGCATCGTTTCCAAAAACTATGATTGAACTCGCCAGCGCTGGCGCAGGTCTGACCTCGCTTCGTTCTTCATGCTTCATTGCAAAACATGTCTGCCCTGGATGCTGGCCGCCGCATGGCTGGCATCCTTCCCATTGTCGGCGCAGGAGGCACTGACCGAAGAGCAGCGGCAGCTTGTGGAGAACTTCAGGAGGGGGAAGAAAGGAACGTACCAGGAACGCATGCAGGCGGAGGACTATCTGGATGAGATGGACGCCAAGTGGGGAGACCAGGTCTGGTTCAACGCGCTGCTGGCCGACCTAGGAGGCCCTCGGGAGAAGGACTTTATGACGCGTGCGCGGTCCCTCTCGATGCTGGAAAAGCGTTATGGCAGGAACGAATGGTTCAAAAGCCTGCTGCTGAAACTGGCCGGGCCGAAGGAGAAGGATGATGCTGTGCGCGGCTGCGCCCTCAGCACTTTGGGCAGGGTCTGGGGGCCTCAGGAGTGGCTGAAGGATATTTTGATTTCCCTCGCCGGGCCGAAGGAGAAGAACACTGACATGCGCTTCAAGGCCATCCGTGCTCTAGGACGAATCTGGGGCAGGCAGCAGTGGCTGAAGGACTTCCTCGTCTCGCTGGCCGGACCCCAGGAAAAAGAACTGAGGGTCAGGCGGCAGGCCATGCAGATGCTGGTGCGAATCTGGGGAGCGCAGGACAATTTCAAATCGCTGCTGTTACAGGCCCTTGGACCAGAGGAGAAAAACGCGGAGATTCGTGAAACAGCGGAGAAAGAACTGCACCGCTACTGGCCAAAACTCAAGCTCCCGCAGGCGGCGTCGGCTGCCATTGCTGCGAAAAAGAAGGCTGGGTAATCATCTCAGGGAGCCCTCTATCATTCCGCGTTGTGGAAGTCGTCGTCTTCCCCATCAGCCGCTCCATTTGCGCATAGGCAGCGGCGGACGTAAGCCGCGGCATCCGCGAGCGCGCCTGCCGAGCCTGCCTGGAGTAGCTGCTGAGTGTCATGCGGAAGCATAGGCGAGAAATGATTGGCGGGCAAGAAGGAGGTCAGAGGGGCTGATGCTCGTCTGTGGCATGATGGGGCATTAACAGGATCAAAGCTGAGGATGAATCTGAAGGCAAGGCTTTGGCGAAGGCGGACACTCCAAGCGTCTCTTCAATCGCTCAGAGAAGGCTTGCTTTGAAGCGTGATTTGGAGGTGCCCGAATTGTCCAGAGCGAGCTGAAGCTCGCGAGTACTTTGGTTGCGCAGGCGCCTCTCCGCGCTCCTGTCACACGCCGGAAAGGCACATGGCTTTTCGCGGGTGCTGCTCTCCATGAAACCTTTTCTTTTGCTGGCTACTTCTCACACGCCTGATGGCGCGGAGCTGACGCTGCATGCGCATGACTCGAATTTTTACCTGCGGGTGAACCGGCAGCCATTGATGGGCACCAATGCATCCGAATCCGAAAAGGTCCTCGCAGAGCTGGCCTGTGCGCGACTGAGCGCTGGCCCCGCACGCGTCCTCATCGGCGGCCTCGGCTTTGGCTTCACCCTGCGCCGCGTGCTGGAACTCATGGGCCCTGCCGCGCAGGTGCAGGTGGCGGAGCTGCTGCCGCAGGTGGTCGCGTGGAACCGTGAGTATTTGAGCGGTGTGAATGGGGCGTTGCTGGACGATCCGCGTGTCGAGGTCACGGTGGACGATGTCTTCCAAATCATCAGCCGCGCCCCCAAAGCCCACTACGACGCCATCCTGCTGGATGTGGACAACGGCCCCATCGCCATGGTGCAGGACGGCAATGCCCGCCTCTATCAGACCCAGGGATTTTCCGCCATCACCCACGCCCTGAAGCCCGGCGGCCGCGTCACCTTCTGGTCCGCCAGCACGGATCATGCCTTTGCGAAACGACTCTCCAAGGCGGGCTTTAAAGTCGAAACGGTCGCCGCGAAGGCGTATCCGCAGGCCAAGCGCTGCACGCACACGATCTTTGTCGCGGAGCGGAAGTAATCGACCTCGTTCCCGAAGGCTCCATGTGAATTCATGCATCACTGCGCCTGTCACATTGAGCCAGTGCTCAGCAGCCGTTAAAAAAGTCAGGGACCCGCAGACATTTTTAGTGGCGTTAATGCAATGGAAATGAGAGATTTATCAAATAATCCATTTTAGTAAAAAATGCTAATCCAACACAAAATTCAGGTGGGATTCTTTGCAGCGTTGGTCTTCCTGCTCCTCACCGGCGTGAGTGCCTGGTGGAGCGAGCAGCAAAATGTGGCCACCTTTGACTCCTTTGACCACACCCACCGCGTCAATGACGTGCTCGACGAGATTCTCGTGGAACTGCTCAACGTGGAAACGGGAAAGCGGGGGTTTGCCATCTCGGGTGACGAAGCGTTCCTGCAGCCCTACCAGGTCGGCATCATTGCGGTGCCAAAAGCATTCGCGCTAGCGAAGCGTTTGATGCTGGAGAACCCCAGACAGCAACAGCGGCTGGCGGTGCTTGATCCGTTGATTCAAGACAAAATCAACCATGCCAGCGAGGTGATCCAACTGCGCCGCAGCGGCGATGCCGCCGGCGCACTTCGGCTCATCACAGAGGGGCAGGGCAGGCAAAACATGGAAGAAATCCGCCAGGTGATTGTCGCATTGAAAGGCGAAGAGAACGCTCTGCTCCCAGGCATCGAGACCAAGGCGAAGCAACTCTCCCGCACGACCATGATCATTGTGGCCTTCGGCGGCGTGCTGTCCCTCGGCATGATCGGCATTGCCAGCTTCATCGTGAGGCGCGATTTCGAAAAACGGCAGCAGGCGGAGGCAGAGCGCGAGCTTTTTTTCACCGTGCCGCTGGACATGCTCTGCATCATCAAAGCCGACGGCTATCTCAAACGCGTCAATCCCGCCTTCACCCAAATCCTGGGCTGGAGCGCCCGGAAGCTGACGACGCGGCCCTACATCGAGTTTGTGCACCCGGATGACCGCGCCGCCACAGAGGCCGAAATTGCACGACAACTTGCTGAGGGCAAAGGCGTCCTCCAGTTTGAAAACCGCTGTCTGCACAAAGACGGCTCCTCACGCGTGTTCTGGTGGAAGTCCGTGCCACAGCCGGACGGACTCATCATTGCCACCGCACGCGATGTGACAGAGCAGAAAACCGTCGCTGAAGTCCTCCGCGACCGTGAGGAAAAGCTGGCCGTCACACTCAATTCCATCGGCGACGCCGTGCTGGCCACCGACGCGCAGCGGCGGATCACGCGGATGAACCCCATCGCGGAAAAGCTCACCGGCTGGACGCTGGCGGAGGCCCAGGGACGCCCGGTGGATGAAGTCTTCCACATCATCAACGAAGAGACCCGCGAACCGGCAGTCATCCCGGTGGATGACGTGCTGAGCACCGGCGAAATCCACGGCCTGGCCAATCACACG
Organism: Prosthecobacter sp.; assembly: GCA_021733925.1. GTDB lineage: Bacteria > Verrucomicrobiota > Verrucomicrobiia > Verrucomicrobiales > Verrucomicrobiaceae > Prosthecobacter. The sequence continues at coordinate 11,903 of JAIPJY010000050.1, forward strand.
GTCATCATCTCCCGTGACGGCACCGAGCGGCCCATCGCAGACAGCGCCGCACCCATTCGCGACCGCGCAGGCGGCATCATCGGCGTGGTGCTGGTCTTCCGGGATGTGAGCAAGGAGCACGAAATCGAACGCATTCAGCACAGCAGCGCGGCTTTGAACCGTGCCGTGATCAATTCCATGATGGCCAACATCGCCGTCGTGGACCGGCACGGCACGATCATCGCCATCAACGATGCCTGGGAACGTTTTGCGCGGGAAAATGGAGCTGATGCCACGATGTCCACCGTGGGCGTGGGCGCCAATTATCTGGAAGTCTGCCAGCAGGCTGTGCAGGAGCCAGGCGGGGAAGCGCAGCAGATCATGGACGGACTGCGTGGCGTTCTGGATCATTCCTGGCCGACGTTCAAGCACGAGTATGCCTGCCACTCGCCCACCGAACACCGCTGGTTCACCATGCAGGTCTCCCACTTGTCCCGGGAGGAGGGCGGGGCGGTCATTGCGCAGATCAACATCACCGAGCGCAAGCGGGCCGAGCAGGTGCTGGCAGATTTCAAAGCCGCGCTTGATGAGCACGCCATCGTCGCTGTCACGGATGCAAACGGCGTCATCACCTATGTGAACGACAAATTCTGCGCGACCTCGAAATATCCGCGCGAAGAACTGATCGGCCAGGAGCATCGCATCATCAATTCCGGACATCACCCGAAAGACTTCTTCGGCAAACTGTGGCAGACCATCACCAGCGGGCGTGCATGGAAAGGCGAAATCAAAAACCGTGCGAAGGACGGCTCCTTCTACTGGGTGGACACCACCATCGTGCCCTTCCTCGGTGCAGACGGGAAGCCCGCGCAATACATCGCCATCCGCACGGACATCACCAGCCGGAAGCATGTGGAGGATGTGATCCGCCAGTTCAACACGGAACTCGAGGATCTCGTCGCCCTGCGCACCGGTGCGCTGCAGGAGCGGGAGGCGCAGCTGCGCGAGGCACAGCGCATCGGCCAGATGGGCAGCTGGCAGCTGGATCTGCTCACCAACCACCTGATATGGTCGGACGAGATCTTCCGAATTTTTGAGAAGGATCCCGGGCTGTTCAAGGCGTCCTTCGAGGCCTTCGTGGAAACGGTGCACCCGGATGACCGCAGCATGGTGGCCCAGGCCTACGAGGAGTCCGTGCGCAACCACACCGCCTATGAAATCGAGCACCGGCTGCTGCTGCCCGGTGGCCGCATCAAGTTTGTACAGGAGCGTGGCGAGACGGTGTATGACGCCGCCGGCAAGCCCTTGCATTCGTTCGGCACCGTCCAGGACATCACCGAGCGCAGACTGGCGCAGGAGCGGGATGCCGCGCATCTGCGCAAGCTGCGCCGGCTGTCCGAATTGAGCCTGCAGCTCTCGGGAGATCCGGGAGCTGTGTTCGAGGAGGTCGTGGGCATGGTGGCGACACTGTTTGACGTCCCCATTGTCTGCCTCTCGGAGATCGCCGGCCATGAACTGCGGTTCAAGGCGGTGTATCTCAATGGTCAGATTCAGCGGGATGCAGGCGGGTGCCAGCTGGCCGTCACCCCTTGTGCTTCGGTGGAAGCGACCAAGGATTTACGCATTTACGAACGTGTTCAGGAACATTTCCCGCAGGCGGCGTTTCTCCGTGACCACAACGCGAACGCCTACTGCGGCGTCCCTTCGCTGGATGCCCAGGGCAACGTCGTGGCCATCACCTGCCTGCTGGACTCCAGGCCGCACGAATTCACCGAGGAGGATCAGGAGATGATGCGCATCATCGCCCAGCGCATCGCGATGGAACTGGAGCGGAGTCAAACCATCGCCGAACGCAAAAACATGGAAAGCCAGGCCCTGCGTTCGCAGCGCATGGAGGCCATCGGCACGCTGTCCGGCGGCGTGGCGCATGATCTGAACAACGCGCTCGCCCCCATCCTGATGGGAGTGGAACTGTTAAGAGCGCGGTATCCCCAGGAGTCGAAGATCCTGGATCTGTTTGAGTCCAGCGCCAGGCGCGGTGCGGCGATGGTGCGCCAGTTGCTGACTTTTGCCAAAGGCGCGGAAGGAGAGCGCGTCGTCCTTCGGGTGGAACATCTGGTCATGGAAATGGAGAAAATGATGCAGAGCAGCTTCCCCAAGAACATCCGGCTCGTGGTCTCCTGCGCGCCGGAACTCCCCGCCGTGCTCGGAGACGCCACGCAGTTGCACCAGGTGCTCCTGAACCTGTGCGTCAACGCCCGCGATGCCATGCCCACGGGCGGCACGCTCACCCTGGAGGCGCAGTCCAGCGTGGTCGATGAAGCCTTTGCCAGCACGGTGCCCGATGCACGGCCAGGCAACTACGTGGCGCTGCGGGTGCATGACACCGGCACCGGCATTCCGCAGGAAATCCTCGAGCGGATCTTTGATCCGTTCTTCACCACCAAAAGCCAGGACAAAGGCACAGGCCTCGGCCTCTCCACCGTCATGGGCATTGTGAAGAGCCATGGCGGATTCCTGCGGGTTTCCTCGAAGCCGGACCAGGGCTCGACATTCACCGTCTTCCTTCCCGTCCATGCGGCAGACACTGCCGTGGAGCTCACCCCTGCACCGGTGGTGTCATGCCCCGGCCATGGGGAAACCGTCCTTCTCGTGGATGACGAAGCCGCCGTGCGCGAGATGGCAAGCGTGGTTTTGCAGCGGCTGAACTTCATGCCCGTGACCGCCACCGATGGCGCGAATGGGCTGCAACTGGCCAAGCAACACCAGGCCGATCTACGTGTCATCATCACAGATCTGCACATGCCCCACATGGACGGCCTGGCCTTTGTCCGCGTGCTCCGGCTGGTGCTGCCGGACGTCCCGGTCGTGGTCGCCAGCGGGCGGCTGGAGGATCCGCAGGCGGCTGAGATGAAGGCTCTGGGTGTGACTCACCGGCTGGACAAACCCTTCACGGAAAGACAGCTCGCCGAAGTGTTGCAGGCTGTCCTTGCGCCAAATTTGAGCTGAGACCACGATCAATTGAAAACAGCTCTGTCCCCGGATCGAATCAGCTGCTCTAACTGGGATCATTTCACCTGCGGAGCCGCTCTCCTGTCTTGAAGGCCAACGGCCTTCCGTATCATAGATAAGGGATGCCGCGTGTCCTCCGAAGCTCAGCTTGCCCTCCCGAATAACTTCCCCCCTCTCTTTTCCCGTTCCACATCTCCGCAGCTCTCCCGGCTTCTGAGTACGTAGTTCGGGGTTCGCTTCGCGGCTCCGCAGCAGCCCGTTCTGGAAGTCCCGCATCACTCCAGATTTGAAACCAGCCATCGCACGTTTTGTAGTACCGGCTTTAGCCGGAATCTGGAAACTTAGTTCGCGCATACGGCTCCCAATCAAACTCCCGACAGTTACTCCCCGTTCCACAATCTAGCCGCCTTGAGTTCAGGTGCTTCGTAGCTTTAGCGAAGAATGGGCAGAGCGAAGGAGGAAGCCTCGGCGAGGCTTCCCTGGTACGGGCCGACACCCTCCGGGCAGCAAACCCAGCGCGCCCTTCGCACGCCGCGTCCGCCAGCAGCGCCTGCCCGCCATTCCGCCGCACGCAGGCAGTGCTCCCGCAAGCCCCCATGTCTGCTCTCGATGCCTCCACCCACTTCATAGGGGATCACTCGATCGCACAAATCTCGTCAGTCGGCTGAATGACAGACCCGTTTTCAATCCAGTGTGGTATGAGACTGCGAACCGGAGCGCAGCGGAGACAGCTGCAGGCCAACTGGCGAAGCCAAACCTTAAACTTGCAACCCACCCACATTTTAAGGCACCACTTCCACCGGCGTACCGACGGACACCTCGCGGTAAAACTTCTCGGCCATATGCCCCGGCAAACGGATGCAGCCATGCGATGCGGCATAGCCGGGGAGATACCCCTGGTGCATGCCGACGCCGCCATAGATGCGCATGAAGTAGTACATCTTCGCTCCTTCAAAGCGCGTGCCCGGCGGCTTGCGGTCGGTGCGGTTGCTGATGTTCTGCATGATCACGTTGCCCTGGTAGTCCTCGTAGTCGCCGTAGATGGAGGATTTGTGGTCGATGTCCTTCTCGGTGATGTGGTACCTGCCGGGCCGTGTGTCGTAGCCCTCAGCACCGGAGGAAATGGGCGAGCCACCGGCGAGCTGGCCGCGCTTGAAGAGGTACACCATCTGCTCGCTGAGATTGATCACCACGCTGGGCTTGCCGCTGATCTCGTCCGCATACCAGAAGGAGTTGTCGTTCGGGCCAAAGAGTCCGGTGAGGCCCTTCCAGACAAAGCGCGAGGCGCGCGGGATGTCACTGGTCACAAACCTGCGACTGTAATGAAAGGCATTGTTGCCCGTGTTTTTCACGGTGTTGCAACTGACGAGACTGAGCGAAAAAAGAAGAAGCAGCCGGAGTGACATCATGCACCGCAGCAATGCTTCTGGGATGACGAAATGCAACGGCTAGAGTTTAAAGTTTCAGGTTTAATGTTTCAAGTTGGCCGGAAGTCCTGCAAGCCCATTGGCTGCTCGGGAACTTGAAACTTTAAACATTAAACCTGCAACTCCCCCCCTGCCCTACGGCTTCACCAAGAAGAAGGCACGGAAGCCATCGAGGAGAGGCAGGTTCGTCACTTCGAGGCCGGTGGTTTCATCCACCCACTGGGACTGCGGGTTGAGGAGGTAGTTTTGATACACGGCGGTGGCAGGGTCGGTGTCGCCGCTCCAGAGGCGCAGGCGTGAGCCGAGGGTGAAGGGCTGTGTGCCGGGAGCCTGCGGGGTGGCGAGGCCGATGCCGAGCAGCGAGGTGCCTGCGCTCTGCGGCAGGGCGAGGGCGGCGCTGCGGACTTCACCCAGGAAGGTGAGCGTGGCCGGTGTGCTGCGGACCTGCACCAGCATGCCTGTCTGCGGCGAGATGATGCGTGCGGCGTCATTCGCGAGTGCGGCGTCTCCATCACGCACCCACTGCGCGGTGCCGTTGGTGGTGGTCTGCAGCCAGTTGATCTGGAACTGGCCGCTGGCGCTGTCGAAGAACATGATGCGGTCTGCCGTCTCCGCCGCTGTCGCTGGTTGCAGGCCGGTCACCGGCAGCAGGCCGCCAAGAGTCCAGTGTGGACGGATGCAGATGCGTGCTCCGGCCAGGGCGCTGTCTGCGCTGGTGGTGAGCGAGATGCTGCTGGTGGTGGAGGCGGTGGTGGTGTCGAGATCCATGGTGCGTCCGGTCAGTGCGCCGCTGAGCACTTCCGCATAGTAGCTCACGCCATTCTGCAACTGCGTGCGGATGTCTCCGCCAATGGTGTTGAGCACCACGGTGCGGCCACTGACGGAGGCGACCTGACCCGTATAAACGGCAGGCAGCAGCAGCGGCATGGACAGCGACTGACGGCCCACAGCGAACTGCATGCGTGCCCAGCCCTGAGCTCCGGTGGTGGCGGTGGCTTCCGGGGTGCCGTCGAGGTTGGCATCCAGCGTGACTTTGATGCGCAGGTAGCCGCGTGAGGCACCGCTGAAGAGGGACTCCACACGGCTGTAGCGCAGCGTTTCCGTCTGATCCGCGTTGACCGTGGTGACCGGTGTGAGGGCCAGCGTGGTCCAGGTGGTGAGATCATTGCTGCCTTCCAGGTAGAAGCGCAGATCTGCATGCGAGCCGGAAGGCCGTGTGAGCACTGCGTCGATGGCACCCGTGACGGTGTTGTTCACCAGCGTGAAGCGCGACACTCCGAGGCCGCTGCCACCGGCTGTGCCGAGAGCGTATTCCAGCAGGTTCGTCTGGCCATCGGCATCCGGATCATCATTTGGACTGTTGAGTCCGCTCAGGCTGTTCTGCGACTGCCATGCGGTGAAGGTGGACGGAGCGGAGTAGGTGCCGGGATTGGTCACGAGGTTGCGTTTGACCTCCACGGCATTTGGCGAACCCGCACCGGCGAGGAAGCCGAAGTCGATGGTCATCATGCCGGAGTCGTCTGCCGCATCATCCATGAAGGACTGGAAGCCATTTTCACCTGTGGTGGAAGTGACGCTGCTGTTCAGAGGCATGGTGCCGTAGGCGAGATTGATGAGGCCGGTGGAGACTCCCGTCACATCAGGCTGGGTGGCATCAGCTCCATTCTCATCAAAGCGGTCATCCTTGCCGGTGTCCGCATTGGTGGTGGGCTGCACGTTTCCATCTCCAATGACCGAGGTCATGCCATAGAGAGGCGCGTCCACGGCAAACATGGTGGCAGGAATGTGGACGTAGTAGGCCGCAGGCGAGGTGGCGTAGAGCATGTAGGTGCCGTCAGCCGCGGTGACCGCCTCAGACACCGGTGTGTCCGTCACAGCCTGCGCCTGCTGGAAGAGACGCACGGTGACATTGGGCAGCGGCACGTCGATGCCGGACTCATACGTGCCGTTCGCATTGGCGTCCTGGAAGACGAGATTGCCAACCATGATGGCCTTCGCCTTGAATCCAAGGTCGATGGTGAGGTCGATGTTGGCATCATCCGCGTTGTCACTGGTCATGTCGTAGCCGGCTTCGCGGCCGTCCGCATCGGTGGGCAGCGTATTCGCCACGAGGGTGAAGCCGGCAGTGACTGCTCCTGTAGTCTCTGGGCTGGAGGCAGGCTGCGCGTTCTGATTCAGATTGTCATCGTTGCCGTTGGTCGTCAGCGTGGTCGGCACCATGAAGTTCAGCGGGCCGGTGCTGCTGAACTGCGCGGCAGGGATGCTTACCTTGTAGCTTTGTGGAGAAACTGCCTGCGGTGCATACATGAAGTAGCCGCCATTCGCGTCAGTCGTGGTGGTGAAGGCGACCACGTCCTGACCGCCGATGCCGTTATTAAATACCAGCTCGACCGTGATGCCCGCAAGGCCGGTGTCGATGCCGGTCTGGAACTTGCCGTCTGCGTTCGAGTCTCGGAACACCAGGTTGCCCACTCCGAGACGTGTGGAGAAACCAAAGTCAACGGTGAGGTCGGTGTTGCTGTCATTGGCATCATCCGAAGAGCCCTGGAAGCCGCCTTCCTGCGCGCCGGTCGGTGCGGCATTGGCTGTCAGCGTGACCGCTGGTGCCGTGATGCCTCCCTGCTCAGGGCTCTGAGAGTCGATGCCGTCTTCACCCAGGTTGTCATCCCCCGTGGTGGCCTGGTTGCCGCAGAGCGACAGCATCTTGTGCAACGGTCCCGGACCCACCGGACCGCCATTGATGCTGATGGAGGCCTTGAAGTTGTCCGCAGCCACATGGACGGTGTAAACGCCGGGGTTCAAATTCGTGAAGAAGTAGCGGCCGCTGGAGTCCGTGGTGGTGCTGCGGATGTAGCTGGTGGACCCCGCCGTGCCGCTGCCGGCATAGAGCAGCATCCAGACGCCGGGAACACCTTCACCCGCATCCGCCACGCCGTTGTTGTTGGCGTCAATGAAGACGAGGTTGCCGATGTTCATCAGGCTCGGCAGCGAGCCGCCGGTGAAGCCCATGTCGACCGAGAGATCCACATCCGCATCATTGTAGACGTCCTGCGAGGTGAGGAAGCCGGACTCTCCGGTGGTGGCCAGAGGCTCCGTGCCGTAGGCAAGGGCGAAGACCGTGGAGCTCACGCCCGTGCTCGTCGGATCGGCGGCATCGAGACCGTTTTCATCCACGTCATCATCCTGGCCGTCGTCAGCTCCAAAGCCGGTCACAGACGTAGTGCCGAACAGTGCGCCACCGCTGTCAAACTGGGTGGCGGGGATGAAGAGGAAGTACTGTCCTTCCTCATAGGTGTTCAGCAGGAAGGTGCCGTCGATGCTGGTGGTCGTTTCCATCACCGGCGTGGTGGTGGCTGGATTGTCACCGACTTTGAAGAGGCGCACAGTGACTCCGGCCACACCGAAGTCCTGGCTGTCGTAGCGGCCGTTCGAATTCACGTCACGGAAGACCAGGTTGCCCACGCTGAGCGGCTTCGGTGCAAAGCCGAGGTCGACCGTCAGATCCGTGTTCGCATCATCATAATCATCGAGATAGGAGTAGTAGCCGTTTTCGGTGGTTTCGAAGGTAGGCGACTGACCCGGAACGAGGGTGAAGACAGCGGTGCGTGCGCCATCCACCAGCACGGCGCCTGTCGTGTAGGCATCCTGCTGGGTGTCGTCATCACCGGCAGTCGAGGTGGGCACGCCGGAACCTGCAGACGCCGGTTTGGAAGGCACGAGATTGGCCAGTGCGCCACCTTCCTGGAAGTTGCTCACAGGAATGCGCACATAGTAGCTGCCCGGCGCCACGTTGAAGCTGTAGAGACCGCCGCTGTAGGTCGTGGCGCTGCCCACCGGTGCCGTCGCGTTTGCAGCACTGGACCACAGCTCGACGGTGACGCCATCGACGCCGTATTCGAGGCCGGGATCAAAGAGGCCGTCGTTGTTGAGGTCATTGAAGACCATATTGCCGACGCCTGCACTCTGCACAAAGCCGAGGTCGATGGTGAGATTGGTGGCTGCATCATCAATGTCGTCGCTGGAGCCCTGATAGCCGCCTTCCTGACTGCCGGTGGGTGCATTGGTCGGAGTCAGCTCAAACACGGCGGTCTGGATGCCATTGACGGACGGGCTGGCGTCGTCGAGGCCGTCATCGCCCAGATTGTCATCGCCGGTCTGCGTGCCGAGGATGCTGGCATAGCCATACAGCGGCGAGTAATAGTCAAACTGCGAGGAGGGCACGCGCACAAAGTAGCGGCCCGGTGTGAGATCGGAGAAGAGGTAGGTGCCGTCCGAGTTCGTGGTGGTGGTGGCCACGGGTGGATCAAACGGAATGAAAGCACCTTCAGCGTAGAGCTCCAGTGTGACACCGCCCACGCCTTCGCCGGCATCCGCGCGGTCGTTGTAGTTTGCGTCGAGGAACACCAGATTGCCGACTGCGACGGAGCGGAAGAAGCCGAAGTCGATGGTGAGGTCGGTGTTGCCATCGTTCACACTGTCCATGTAGGCATTGCTGCCGAACTCACCGAGAGAGTCGGTGGGCTCGTCATTTGGTGACAGGTGGAATGGATAGGACACGACGCCGGTGGCGGACGGATCTGGCACATCGATGCCGTTTTCATCCAGGTTGTCATCCACGCCGTTGTCACTGCCGTCGCCGGGCAGCGAGCGCCAGCCGGAGAGTGGTTTGCCAGCGGCGAATTCCGAAGCTGGGATGAAGATCTTGTAGTCGCCCTCGACCAGATTGCTGAAGATGTAGGTGCCGCCGTTGTTCGAGACCACGGTGGAGATTGGGTTGGCGGCCTGCACGTCGGCGGCAGCGTCAAAGAGCTGCACCTTGACGCCGTCGATGCCTTCACCCGCGTCATAGACACTGTTGCCGTTGAGATCGACGAAGACCAGGTTGCCCACGCCGACGCCGTTCGGGTTGTTAAGCTCAAAGCCGAAGTCGATGGTGAGGTTGAAGTTGTTGTCGTCGAACGAGTCGATGGTGTTGAACGCACCGCTCTCACCGGTGTCATCCTTCGGCTCCGCATCCACCGCCAGGGTGAAGACCGCGCTGCTGATGCCGTTGAGGAATGGTGACGCGTCATCGATGCCGTTTTCACTGCCGGGCACTTCATCATCGATCGCCACGGAGGCGCTGCTGACGCCCGAGAGGGAGGTCAGACCATTGAGCGGATGCCCGGGCTCGAACTGCGAATACGGAATATGCACGACGTAGTCGCCGGCAGGCAGCGAATTGAAGAAGTACTGGCCGCCATTGCTGGTGATGGTGCTGAAGAGAGGCACCCCAAAGCCGGGGGTCTGGCTGCTGCGGTAGAGCTCCACGGTCACACCGTCCACGCCTTCACCGACGTCAGCCTTGCCGTTTTGATTGGCGTCGACGAAGACCAGATTGCCCACGCCGACCGGAGTCTGGAAGCCGAAGTCGATGGTGAGGTCGATCGCGGCATCGTTCTGGTCATCGGAGGTGTATTCAAAGCCGGTCTCACCGCTGTCATTCGTCGGCGCATTGCCGGGATAGAGACTGATCACCAGCGAGGAGACGCCGTTGTCCGTTGGCAGGCCATCATTGATGCCGTCTTCACCCACGTCGTCATCGCCCACGAGACCTTCGAGAATGCTGATGCGCTGGTAGAGCGGGCCACCGGACTGGAACTGAGAGGACGGGATGTGCACGATGTAGTTGCCGGGACGCAGGAAGCTGAAGCCGTAGCGGCCCGTGGCATCTGACGTGGTGATGGAAAGCGGATTGTCCACCTCAGGGAACTGCGTGTCGGTGTATAGCTCGACGCTCACTCCTGGCAGGCCTTCTCCCGCGTCGTAGTGGCCGTTCGAGTTGTTGTCCCCGAAAATCATGTTGCCAAGCGCCACCGGACGGAAGAGGCCGATGTCTTCCGTGAGATTGATGTTGATGTCATTGAGGTCGGTGGAGGAGTCAAAGCCGGTTTCGCCGCTCGCATCCGTTGGCGCCTGATCACGCACGAGATTGATGACGCCGGTGCTCACCCCTGTGATCCACGGCGTGTCCGTCGGCAGGGCGTCCTGGCCGGTGTTGTCATCACCTGCCGTGACGACGGGCAGGCTGTAGAGACCGCGCAGATTGCCGCTCACTTCGAACTGGTAGGCGGGCAGATGAATGAAGTACTGACCCTGCCACAGATTGCTGAAGAGGTAGAGACCGCCATTGGCGGTGATCGCCGTGGCCACAGGCGTCGCGACTCCTGGAGTGTCGCCCCAGCGATAGAGTTCGATGGTCACGTCATCACGGCCTTCACCCACGTCGAAGCGGTTGTTGCCGTTGTCATCGACGAACACGAGATTGCCGATGCCCATGATGCCGGGCTCCACAAAGCCGAAGTCGATCGTCATGTCACCGTTGGCGTCCACGGTGTAGTCGTCGAGTTCGCCGCCGGGGCCGAATTCCGCGCCGGAGGAGCCGTTGCCCACAGGCTCGGCGCCGGGAGTCAGAGTGATCAGCGGGCTCTTCACCACGGTCTTCGGACCGCCGGGCTGAATACCGCTGTCATCACCGTCGATCTGGTCATCCACAATGGACGAAATGGGGCTGCTGTAGCCGCTGCCAGCCAGTGGCAGACCGTCCACAAAGTTGGACTCTGGAATCTGCACCTGATACACGCCCGGAGCCTGGCCGGAGAAGTAGTAGAAGCCTTTGTTGTCCGTGTAGGTCCAGCCGACGAGGAACTCGGCACCATCAGCGGAATTGCCGTTGAGATCCTGCCACAGGTCCACGCGCACGCCGGGGATGCCGAGCTCTGCCGCATCCTGGATGCCGTTGGCATTGTCATCATTCCAGACCAGAGAGCCGATGGCGACGGTGTCTGGCAGCGGCGCAAACGGACGACCGATGGCGAGGTCACGCGGGCCGGACCAGACTTCAAAGTTCGGACCCGGAGGCCGTGGGATCGGCACTTCATAAACATTGACCGTGCCATTGGGCGCACCGGTGATGTCCACACTGACCAGCGCGCCAGTGTTGTAGCTGCCGGCGTTGACGGGCTTGCCCCAGCTATAACCGGAGATGTAGAGCTTGTTGTTCGAAGGGTTGAACTCGAGGTCGCGTGTGTCCACCTCACCTTTGCCGGCGCTGGAGAGGGTGGCGATGAGCTGCGGCAGGCCCGGTGCGGCAGGCGTGCTGATATCGAGGCTGAAGACTTCTCCGTCGGTTCGGTTGATGCCGTAGAGCGTGCTGCCTTCGATGTCGATGCCCGAGATCAGCGCGATGGAATTCCCGCCGGGCACCATGGCCACGAGCTGGGTGTCGGTGACGATGGTGTTGAGGAACGCGCCGGTCGTCGTGCTGTAGCGGCGCACTTCGCGGATGTCGTTGGTCTGGATCACGAGGTAGAGATTGCCATCCGGACCGAAGTTCATGTCTTCCACACCTGCCTGAGTGATGAAGGTGTAGGGTGCTGAAGCGCCGATTGGCTTGCCCGGAATGGCTCCCGTGGGTCCCTGGAAGCGGACGACGCGGCCGCCATTCACATCAAAGACATAGAAGTTGCCGTCAGGGCCGATGGCGAACTGCGTCACCAGACTCATGCTCGTGACACTGTTGTCGAGCACCGGGCCGAGGTCGGTGCCGGTGGGGCTGATCTTGCGCAGGTTGCTGGCGCCGTAGTGGGCCACGTACCAGTTGCCGTCCTGACCGAGCTCCATGCCATAAGGCACGTCACCATAGTCCGCATTGCCCTGGCTGAGGCTGTTGCCAAAGGCAGGCACCAGAGAGCCGGAATAGAGGCCTGTGCTGGAGTCGAAGGACTGGATGCTGTCCGCCTGCGTGGCAGAAACATAGATGTTTGGCGTCATGTTGACGAAACCAAAGTCGATGGTGGTTTCTTCGTAGGTGCCGCCGCCGGTGCCCGGCTCATCTGCAGCGGTGAGGGTGATCACGGGGCTGTTGACCGCGCCACCGCTGAGCTGGAGGCCGTTGTCATCGTTGTCGACGCCGTTGTCCACAAAGGCGGTGGTGCTGCTGGAGAGCGGCTGCGCTGCGGGCGCACGCGGGATGCGCAGATAGACTTTCAGCGGTGGCACCGAAGTGAAGAGATAGGCCCCGCCACCGCTCGTGGTGGTGGTTTTCAGCAGCACGTCATCCGTGCCGCCGATGCTGTTGTCTGCGCCTGCATTCCACAGTTCCACGGTGACGCCGTCGATGCCGGGCTCACCGTTGTCACGGACGCCGTTGTCGTTGGTGTCCTGCCAGACGAGGTTGCCCACGTTCATGCCGCGGAAGAGGCCGAAGTCGATGGTGTTGTCCGTGTCCGCGTCGCTGTCATCCACGGTCGGTTCGGCTCCGGTGGTGAGGGTGACGACCGGGGAGAAGACCGGAGTGCCGGGACCGCCGGGCTGGGAGGCGGCGTTGTTGTCATTGTCCACGCCGTTGTCGAGATTCACCGGACTGCCGCCGATGATGTTCAACTCGGTAGGCATCAGCACACGCATGAAGTAGTAGCCGGGCTGCAGATTGATGAAAGTGTACTCACCCTGCCCGTTGGTGGTGGTGCTGGTATAAAGCAGATCGCTGTTCGGGCCGCTGCCGCCGATGGCGTGGTCCGCGCCGGGGTCCCAGAGTTCCACGGTGATGCCGCTGAGGCCGGGCTCGCCCACATCACGCAGACCATTGAAGTTGCTGTCTTCAAAGACGGTGTCACCGAGGCTGAGACCCTTCACCAGAAGCGAGTAGGACTGTGTGGCGGAGCAGTTGTAGGCATCTGTGCTGCGGACGGTGAAATTGGCCGTGCCATAGACCAGGGCCGAGCCTGAAATCAAGCCGCCGGAGGAGACTGTCATGCCCGCTGGAGGAGAGCCCGCGATCACCGCATACGTGTAGGGTCCGGTGCCGCCGCTGGAGCTGAGCTGCTGGCTGTAGGGGATGTTGTAGTAGGCGCTGTTCAGCGTCGTGGGGGTGAGGCTCACGGACGGGCAGTTGACGGCCAGCGTGTAGACCTTTGAGGCGGAGCAGTTGTAGGAATCCACCGTCTGCACGGTGAAGGAGGCCGTCGTCGCCTGAGTGGGCGTGCCGGAGATGAGGCCGCTGGCACTCATCGAAAGCCCGGCAGGCAGCGTGCCACTGGCGATGCTCCAGGTGTAGGGAGCACTGCCGCCCGAGACCGTCAGGGAGGCCGTGTATGAAGTGCCCACGACGCCGTTTGTCAGCGTCGCTGGAGAGATGGTCATCGTCGGGCAGACGATGGTGATGGTGTAGGGCTGCGTGCCCGGCGCACCGTTCACATCCAGCGCCTGAACCGTGAAGGAGTAATCGCCGGGAGCTGCTGTGGTGGTGCCGGAGATGGCGCCTGCGGTGGAGATCGACAGGCCGGTGGGGAGGGCGCCGGTCAGCTTGCTGAAGGTGTAAGGCGCGGTGCCGCCGGTGGCGGTGAGCTGCGTGAAGTAAGGCACCAGACGCGTGGCGTTCCCCAGAGTGGTCGGCGTGATGTAGATCGGCGGGTAGTCCACCGTGAAGGTGTAGGACTTCGTGGAGAAGCAACTGTCCGCGTCCGTGGCCTTCACCGTGAAGGTGAAGCTGCCGAGGGCGGTGGGAGTGCCGCTGAGCACGCCGCCGCTGCTCAGTGTCATGCCAGTAGGCAGCACGCCCGAGGAAAGGCTCCAGGTGTAGGGGGAGGAACCGCCGGCCGCTGTCAGCGTCTGGGTGTAGGCGGCATACTGCACACCGGCAGGCAGCGCCGCCGGAGTGATGGTGAGCGTCGGACAGGCGATGACGATCGACAGCGCCTTGGTGACGGAGCAGCTCACGGCGTCCGTGGCGCGCACCGTGAAATTGTAGGTGCCAGGCGCGGAGGTCGGAGTGCCGGAGATCAGACCGGCGGTGCTCATCGACATACCCGCAGGCAGCGCACCGGAAGCGATGGTCCAGTTGTAAGGTGAGGTGCCGCCGGACGCGCTGAGCTGCTGGCTCGGATACGCCACGTTCTTCGTCGCGCTCGGGAAGGACGGCGCGGTGATGGTGAAGGAAGGGCAGTTCACCGTGATGGAGTATACGCCGGATTTGGCGCAGCCGTTGGTATCCGTGGCGGTGATGGTGATGTTGTAGCTGCCCGGTGCGCTGGAAGGCGTGCCGCTCAGAATTCCGCCGCTGCTCAGGGTCATGCCGGTGGGCATCGTGCCAGTGAAGCTCCAGGTGTAGGGGCTGGTGCCGTTGCTGGCGGTCAGCGTCTGCGCGGAGTAGGCCGCATACTGCGTTGCCGCAGGCACGGTCGTCGGAGTGAGCGAGAGCGCCGGACAGGTGACCGTCCAGGTGAAGGCGGTGTCGAGAGAGCAGCCATTGGCATCCGTGGAGCGAATGACAAAGGAGTAGCTGCCCGGCGCACCTGTGATGGTGCCGGAAAGCAGGCCGCTGCTGGAGAGTGTCGCGCCAGTGGGGAGAGTGCCCGAAGCACGGGTGTAGGTGTAGGCCGAGGTGCCGCCCGTGGTGGTGAACTGCTGGCTGAAGGCGGTGTTTTGCGCCACCGAGGACAGGGAGGTCGGAGAGAGCACCAGCGTCGGACAGACCACGCCAATCGTCATCGCCTGCGTGGCGGAGCAAATGGAGGCGTCCACCGCTTTCACCGTGAAGCTGTAGGTTCCGGTCGCTGCAGTCGGCGCACCACTGAGCACACCTGCGCTCGAAAGCGTCAGCCCGGCAGGCAGTGCGCCGCCGGAGATGCTCCACACATAGGGCGAGGTGCCGGAGGCGGCAGTGAACGTGGCGGAGTAGGCCGAGCCCTTGAACGCATTGGTCAGAGTTGCGGGCGTGATGGTGATCACCGGGCAGGAGCGCAGGCCGAAGTCGATGGTGTTTTCCGAGTTGGTCAGGCCGGTGCTGCCAGGCTCACCGCCAGGAGTCAGTGCGAACACCATGCTGTTGATCACCGATCCTGCGCCACCCGGCTGCGAGCCGTTGCTGTCATTGTTCACGCCGTTGTCAGCGGTGACGACGGTGCTGCTGGCCAGCGAGTAGGCTGCGGGCGGTGTCAGGCGCACATAGTAGTTGCCGCCGGTGTAAACTTTGAAGCTGTAGGAGCCGCCGCTCAGTGTGGAGGTGGTCTGCAGCACGCTGTCCGCATTCAAGCCGGTGCCGCCGACGGCATTGTCTGCGCCGGGGCTCATGAGATCCACCTGCACGCCGCCCACCCCGGTTTCCGTCGTGTCCTTGAGGCCGTTGTTGTTGAGGTCATTCCACACGAGGTCACCCACGGTGATGCCGGTGAAGAGGCCGATGTCGATGGTGTTGTTGCCATTGGTGCCGTCGCCATCCACTCCAGTGGCGGGTTCCGTGCCCACCTGAAGATCGACCACCGGACTGTAGACAAACGTACCCGGACCGCCTGGCTGGCTGCCGTTGTTGTCATTGTCCACGTCGTTGTCCAGCGCCACCACCACGCCGCTGACACCCGGCACGCTCACCGTCGGTGTGACACGCACGTAGTATTTGCCCGGCACGAGATTGGCAAAGGAATACAGACCCGTGCTGCTGCTCAGCACGCTCGCTCCCACCTGCGTATCAGCGTCCGCGCCGCTGCCGCCGATGGCATTGTCCGCACCCGGGCTGAAGAGCTGCACCGTGGCGCCATTGATGCCGAGCTCGCCGCTGTCGCGCAGCCCGTTGCTGTTGGCGTCATTCCACACCAGGTTGCCGATGCTCACCCACGGCGAGACGGAGCAGGGCTCGGTGGCGATGGTGAACACACCCGCTGGATCGGTCACAAAAGAGCCTTCCGTGGCATAGCTGAACGCGGTCAGTGCACCGTTGCTGTCATACGTCGGCGTGCTGCTGAGATCCACCATGTGCAGCACCATGCCGGTGCTGCCACCGGTCTGGATGCCTTCCCACGTCGAGGAATCAACCCCCATCGCGCTCCAGTTCGTCGCATTGTTCACGCGGCTCACATCGATCACGCATTGGAAGCGCACATTGCTGCCGGTTTCGGTGACCTTGTTCAGCAGGACGTCTCCCACCGTGCTGCTGCCGGCCACCGTGCTCACCATCAGGTTCGCCGCCGTCTGCCAGCTCTGGTAGTCCAGCACAGGATCATAGCGGTAGATCGTCACCGTCGGGCTGGCGCGCGTGATGCCGTCCACATACACGATGGCGTGGTCCGCAGTCGCCGGATTCGCCCCCGTGCTGACCAGGAACCACAACGCGTCCACCTTGGAGGCGCCGATCTGGTTGAACGTCAGGTCCACAT
This sequence comes from Prosthecobacter sp., assembly GCA_021733925.1. GTDB lineage: Bacteria > Verrucomicrobiota > Verrucomicrobiia > Verrucomicrobiales > Verrucomicrobiaceae > Prosthecobacter. Next base: position 28,512 of record JAIPJY010000050.1, read on the forward strand.
TCAAACGGCTCAACGCCGCATCATAGATCACGTCCGCGTTGCCCATCGTGGCCACTCCGCCCTGAGTGTAGTTGAAATCATAGGCCTGTGCGGGTGTCCATTCCGTGGCCCCGCTCAGCACGCCGTCGGCGTTCGTGTCCATCGCCAGGAAGTGATAGCAGCCCGTGGCGCTCGGACCGCTGGACTTGAAGCCGAAATCAATGGTCATGTTGCCATTGTTGTCATCGGAGTCGTCGATGGTGTTGAACGCGCCGCTTTCACCACTGCTGTTGATCGGTTCGCCGCTGTCGCTCAGGGAGATCAGCGAGCTGCTGATGCCGTTGGTGGCGGGCAGCGCGTTGTCGATGCCGTCGTCATTGCCCACGATGTTGTCATCGATATCGTTGTCCGAAGAGCTGGCGGGGAAGATGGAGATCGTGTTCACCAGAGCCTTGCCGGTGGCAAATTCGGAGGCCGGCACGCGCACATAGTAGGAGCCTGGCACCACGTTGGTGAACTGATACCGCCCGCGCACGCTGGAACTGGTGCTCGTGGTCGTGCTCGTCACAAATGAACCGGAGCTGTTGAGCAGTTCCACGCGCACGCCGCCGACGCCTTCACCGGAATCATAGACGCCGTTGTTGTTGGCATCCTTGTACACCAGATTGCCGATGCGGCAGAAGGTGGGGCGCAGGCCGAAGTCGATGGTGTTGTCGATGTTGCTGCCGAATGGAGCGAGCAGATTGCCCGGCTCTGTCAGCGCGGAAAGCGTGATCATCGGCGAATAGATCGGCGCGCCGGTGGAGGACTGTGAGATGCCGTTGCTGTCGTTGTCGATGCCGTTGTCCGCATTGCTGCTGGTCGTGCTGCGCCGTGGGTGCGTGATCGGCGGTGTGAGCTTGATGAAATACTTGCCTGCGGTGAGTCCGCTGAAGCTGTAAAGGCCGTCGCTGCCGGTGGTGAAGGTCGTGCCCACTTTCACATCATCACCATTGTTCACCGTGGAGTCGGTGGAGCTGTACAGTTCCATCTGAGCACCTTCGACACCGGTCTCACCCACATCAACCAAGCCGTTGTTGTTGGTGTCGGCAAAGACCAGGTTGCCCATCGTCATCGCGGCGCTGAAACCGAAATCCACCGTCATGTCCTGATTGCCGCCGCCGCTGGCGAGGTTGCCGGGCTCTTTTCCGAGCGCCAGATTGATCACCGGGCTGGAAACGGCGGTGCCCACGCCGCCGGACTGGATGCCGTTGCTGTCATTGTCCACGCCGTTGTCCAGATTCACGCCGGGAGAAGCCGTCGGCCACATCGGGTCAGGCGTTGGCAGACGCACAAAATAATTGCCCGCCGTCAGACCGCTGAAGAGGTAATAACCATTCGCATCTGTGGTGGTGGTGGAGACGAGCGTATCATCCGCCGTGTTGGCCAGCGAGTCAGCGCCGGGGCTCATCAACTGCACCGTGAGGTTTTGCAGTCCGGGCTCACGTGGATTTTTGATGCCGTTGCCATTCGTGTCCGCCCAGACGAAATCACCGATGGCCAGCGACTGCGGATTGGTGGTGGCGTCTCCCTGCAGCAGGATGTTGTCGATGTCGATGTATCCGGAGCCATCACCGCCCCAGAGATAGATTTCGATCATGAAGGACTTGCCTGCGAGTTCTGCTCCCGTTGGCACCGTGGTCGCTCCGCCGATGGAGGTGGTCCATGCCAGGTTCATCGAGTACCAGGAAGCGGTGGATGAAAGCTGGAAGACGTTGGTCGTCACCGTGCGCATGGTCGCGCCTTCCATCCAGGAGAGGAAGACCTTCCCCTGCACCGGCGCGGTGGTGCCGACGCGGTAGACGTCAAAGAGCAGATTGCCGATGTTGCCCGTGGCCGTCGGGTCCATGTCGAAGCGGATCCACAGGCTGTCCGGACGCTGCACCAGCGTGGTCGGCGTCGAATCATATCCCGTGTCATACGCGGCATCCCAGTCGCGCATGCGGCGTGAGAGCGCACCACTGCGGATCGGACCATTGTTCGTCGGTTCGCTGATGTCCGTGAGGCCGTTCATGTCGTCCTCGATCTGAATCTTGGCGGCGTTCACCACAGCGGAGCTCTTGAAGCTCGGCGGCGCAGGCAGGCCGCCGCTGGCGGTGTTCAGCTCGTATTCGAGCAGGTTGGTGAGCGAAGCAGGCACCGCACGCAGCGCAAAGTCCACGGTGTTGTCCGCATCGATGCCACCCACGATATCACCGGGTTCGCGGCCTACGGCGAGCGTGAAGATCGGGCTGATGATGGCCGTGCCCACGCCGCCGGCTTGAACGCCGTTGTTGTCATTGTCCACGCCATTGTCCAGCGCGACCTGAGGGCCGGAGGAGAGCGGGTAGGCAGTCGGTGGCGTGGCGATCTTGACGAAATATTTTCCAGGAGCGAGTCCGGTGAAGGCATAAGCGCCGGAACCGTCCGTGGTCGTCGCGCCTTGAGACACATCATCGCCATTTCCGATCACCGAGTCCGTCGTGGAGAAGAGCTGGAGCGAGACGCTGCCGATGCCCTGCTCTCCCACATCACGCGTGCCGTTTTGATCAGTGTCCTGCCAGACCAGATTGCCAAGAGAGAGGCCGTTGATGACGGCAATGTAGTCACGCGTGCCGGAGCAGGTCGCGCTGTCCAGACCGCGCACGGTAAAGCTGTAGCTGCCCGCAGCTGTCGGTGTGCCGCTGATGACACCGCTGCTGGTGTTCAAGGTCACGCCCGGTGGGAGGCTGCCGGCGGTCACCGAATAGGTGTAAGGACTGATACCGCCGCTGGCGGTGACCGTCTGGCTATAGGCCACACCGCGGTAGCCCGAGCTCAGGCTGGAGGGGCTGAGGGCCAGCGTCGGACAGACCACCGTCATGGTAATGGTCGTCGTGCCGGTGCAGGCATACGAGCCGCGTGCAGTCACACCAAAGCTGTAGCTGCCGGGCACCGTCGGCGTGCCGCTGATGACGCCGGTGGGGCTCAGCGCCAGTCCGGATGGCAAGGTGCTGCCCGACTGCAGACTCCAGGTGTAGGGCGCCGTCGCACCAGAAGCTGTCAGTGTCGTGGAGTAGCTGGTGGCGACGGTGCCGTTTGGCACGCTGCTCGGTGTGATGGTGACCGCAGGGCACTGCAAGGTCAGCGTGTAGGCGGAGGTACCGGGGCAGTTGTTTTGATCCATCGCCTGGATGGTGAAGCTGAAGGTGCCTGCGGTGTCCGTGGGTGTGCCGCTGAGCAGACCTGCGGTGCTCAACGTCATGCCGACGGGCAGCGAGCCTGTTTTGACCGTCCATGTCTTGGTGCCCACTCCGCCGCTGGAGGTAAACTGCTGCGAGTAGGCCGTGCCCACCGTCGCGGTGGAAAGGGAGGAAGGCGAGATGGTGATGGCCGCGCAGTTCACGCCCAGCGCGAGAGCCTGCTGAACGACGCAGCCGTTCAGATCGCTGGCCTGTGCGGTGAAGTTGAACGAGCCCACTGCCGACGTCGTGCCGCTGATCAGACCGGAGGAGGAGAAGGTGATGCCGGAAGGCAGTGCGCCGGATGCCAGCGTCCAGGTATAAGGCGACGTCCCGCCGCTCGCCGTGAGCTGCTGGCTGTAGGCCTCCGTCGTGGTAGCTTGTGGCAGTGTCGTCGGAGTGATGCTGATCAGCGGGCAGTCAAAGAGGATGGAGTAGTCACGGGTGCCGACGCAAGCGAACGAATCCGTCGTCTGCACACGGAAGGTGTAGGTTCCCGGCACAGCGGTCGGCGTGCCGCTGATGACGCCTGCGGTGCTGAGCGAGAGACCGGTGGGCAGCGCACCGCTGACCAGAGACCAGGTGTAGGGTGAGTTGCCATTGCTGGCGGTCAGTGTCTGGCTGTAGGCCTGATACTGGCGGCCGTTTGGCAGGGTGGTCGGGCTGATCGCGATGGCCGGGCAGTTCACGTGCAGCGTGTAGCTGCGAGTGCCGGAGCAGCTTGCGCTGTCCGTGCCCTTCACCACCACCGTGTAGTCTCCTGGCGTCGCAGTCGGCGTGCCACTCAGCAGACCGGAAACCGACAGGCTCATGCCCGTTGGCAGTGAACCGCTTTGAATGGCGAAAGTGTAAGGAGAGCTGCCGCCCGTGCCATCCAGCAGCACGGCGGAGTAGGAGGCAAACTGCTGCGCGTTTGGCAGAGTGGAAGGTGTGAGCGAAATCGCCGGGCAGATGACCTTCACGGTCAGCGCCTTGGTGCTCACGCAGTTGTTGGCATCACGCGCACGCACTGTGAAGGAGTAGGTCGCAGGTGCGGATCCCGGTGTGCCGCTGATGACGCCCGCTGTGCTAAGGCTCATGCCCGTTGGCAGAGCGCCGGTGGTGATGTCCCACTGATACGGAGCCGTGCCGCCCGTCGCAGTCATCGTCACCGCCGTGTAGGCCGCATACTGTGTCGCGTCGGTGAAGGTTCCCGGCGAGATGCTGAGGGTTGGACAGCCCACCGTCAGCGAGTAGCTGCGCAGACCGATGCCGCCGAAGGAATCCGTGGCGCGAACCGTGAATGGATAGCTCGCAGGCAGCGCCGTGGGAGTGCCACTCAGCACACCAGTCGTGGTGTTCAGCGTCAGACCTGTGGGCATGCCGTTGTTGCCGGTGTTGGTGATGTCGTAACGTGCCAGCGCTTCACCCAGGCTGAGCGCGCGGTTGTAGAGCACCGCTTCATCCAGCGCGCCGTTCCAGCAGGTGCTCGTCGTGGCGCTGCCACCCATCACCAGAGGCTGCGTCGAGTGGCTGATCGCGGTGGTGAAGGCTTTCGAGGCGATCTGCACGCCGTTGACGTAAATCCGGATGTTGGTGAGGTCATACGTGGCCACCACATGGTTCCAGCTGCCCACCGTCACCGGTGCATCGACAAATTCGGACGTGCCTGCCACCGAGTTCGGGCCATTGATCCAGAAGCGCACGGTGCTGGTGCCGCTGCGCTGGATCAAACCGTACCCATTGGTCGGAGCGGTCGTGCTCGATGTCTTCGCGATGATGATTTGATCTGCCGCAGGCGCAGCGCTGGTCGGACGCACCCAGGCTTCCAGACTGATCTGTACGGGACGCATGACCGACTGATCCGCCACCTGCAGGTAGTCATTCACTCCATCAAAGCTGAAGGCGCTGCCGACGAGACCAGTGGTGAATGCCACGCCGTTCATGAGAGCGCCGTTGTTGCCAGCGACCACTTCCGTCGCGCCGTTTTCACCCGGCCACCAGGCGGCGGTTCCGGTCAGGGCGGAAGGACCATAGCTCCAGGCATAAGGTGAGGTGCCGCCCGAAGCTGACAGATTCTGCGTGTAGGCTGCATACTGCGTCGCGGCGGGCAGCGTGGCCGGATTGACGGTCACGATCGCGTTGCTCAGCGTCAGCGTGTAGTTTTGAGTTCCCGAGCAGCCGATGCTGTCGGTGCTGCGCACTGTAAAGCTGTAGCTGCCAGGTGCGGCGGAGGCGCCGGGCGTGCCGCTGATGACGCCTGCGCTGTTCATCGTCATGCCACTTGGCAGAGCACCGCTGCTGATGGCATACACATAGCCGCCCGCGCCACCACTGGAGCTAAGCGAGAGCGGATTGTAGGCCACATACTGCGTGGCCACCGCCACCGTGCCGGGGGTGATGGTGATGGTCGGACAACCGCGGAAGCCGAAGTCGATGGTGTTTTCGGTGTTCGAATTGCCCGAGCTGCCAGGTTCGCCGCCAGCAGTCAGCGTGATGACCGGACTGATCACCGCCGTGCCGATGCCGCCGGTCTGGATGCCGTTGCTGTCATTGTCACGTCCGTCATCCGAAGTGTCCACCACACCGGAAGCCAGCGGATAGGCCACTGGAGGAGTGGGAATGCGCACGCGGTAGTTGGCAGGCTGATAGACCGTGAAGCCATACACGCCCGAGCTGTTCGTCGTGGTGCTGGCGATGACCGTGTTCACCGTGCCGTCGAGAAGTTCCACCGTCACTCCGGAGCCCACGCCGTTTTCGGTGGCGCTGCTGAAGACACCGTCATTGTTGGCGTCGATGAAGAGCTGATTGCCGAGCTGGATGCCGGAGAACAAGCCGAAGTCGATGCTGAGTTCTGTGTCAGGATTGGTGTCGCCATCGTTCGTCGGCTCCGTGCCGCTGGCCAGCGTAACGACCGGGCTGTAGAGGTAAGTGCCAGGGCCGCCGGGCTGGCTGCCGTTGTTGTCATTGTTCACGCCGTTGTCCAGCGCAACGACGTTGCCTCCGGTCGAAGGAATGCTCGCGGGCGGCGTCACACGCACCACATACTTGCCGTCAGCCAGACCGGTGAAGTTGTAGGCACCGGCGGAGTTGGTGGTCGTGGTGGCGATCAAAAGGTCATCCGCATCTCCGGCGGTGTCATTGATGCTGCGGAAGAGGTCCACCGTGACGCTGCTGATGCCGATTTCCGGATTCGTACCCGTGTCGCGCACGCCGTTGTTGTTTGCATCGTTCCACACCAGATTGCCGAGGGTCAGCGTGGCGGTGGTGTTCACCTGGCAGAGATAAACAAGGTCAGCCGCGACTGCATTGGTGCTGCTGCCGCCGGAGAGCGCGATGCTCGCAGTGTCGATCTGCGACTGCGTGGCGCCATTGGCCACACGGAAGTGATAGGTGAACTGGCGCCACAGCGGCTGCGTGCTGCTGGCGGTGGCTTCCGTCCAGTTGTTGTAATCGGAAGCGCCAAAGGCCGAGTAGGCCACCGTGCCACCATTGTATCCGCAGCACTGGCTCACGCCGGGTGCGGTGGCGCTCATTTCACCCTGCGGCACCGTGTAGTATTGATAGAGGCCCGGTGTGGCTCCGGTGATGACCTGGAAGATCTGCGCGTTGGCACCGAGATTCCACAGGATCGAAGCCGCACCTGATGAGGCGCTGGAGGCCCACACGCTCAGTTCGTATTCTTTGCCGGCCTGCAGCACGGTGCTCCAGCCGCCGCCGCCCGCAGGCAGCAGATTGACGGCGGAGTTCGTGCCCTGCAGCAGCACCATGCGTTTGCCATGGCGGCTCTTCACACTCTCCACCCATGAAACTTTGGAGCCGCTGCTGCCTGCCGCGACCTGCACACGCTGAATGGGTTCGCCGATGCCGCTGGTGCCGTTGGTACCGCCGAGCCACTGATAGGCATTGATGCCGGAGCCAAAGGTGGTGCCCGTGCCGTCATAGCCCAGCACGCTCGTCGCAGTGCCCGTCGCATTTGGCAGTCCGAGCAGTTCAAAGCTCGGGTTGTCGATGAGATTGGTGATCTGACATGGGTTGGCATTGGCAAAACCGATGTCGATGGTGCTGTCGAAGTCGGTGTCGTCTCCATCAACGCCAGCGCCGGCCTCCGTGTTCGGATAGAGGGTGATCAGCGGCGTGACCACGGCGAGTCCGGACACCGCTTGAATGCCGTTGTTGTCATTGTTGACGCCGTTGTCCAGGTTCACCTGGCTGGTGCTGACCTTCGGATAATACGTCGGCGGTGTGGGGATGCGCACGTAGTAGGTGGCAGGAGCAAGGCCGTTGAAGAGATACGCACCATCGGAGTCGGTGGTGGTGGAGGCCAGCAGCACGTCATCGCCGCTGCCGTTGTTCACCACGCCATTGATGCCCGGCGACCAGAGCTGGATGGGCAGATTGGGCACGCCGCTTTCACTGGCACCGCGCAGGCCGTTGTCGTCCATGTCCACCCACACCTGATTGCCGATGCCCATGCCTTTGATGTTGTAGGTCACCGCAGTCGCGGTGCTCTGGCAGCTGTAGGCGTCCGTGGCGCGAACGGTGACGGTGTAGGTGCCGAGCGTCGTCGGCGTGCCGCTCACGCTGCCATTGCTGGCGAGGCTGAGTCCGGGCGGCAGACTACCACTGACCAGCACAAACGAATAGGGCGCGGTGCCGCCGCTGCCGGTGATGTTTTCGGCGAAGCTGGTTTGGAGATAGCCGTTGGACGGTGCGGTGCCGCCCACCGTGATCACCGGACAGACCGGCGTGGTGGTGTAAGTGCGTGAACCCGCGCAGCCGTTCGCGTCGGTGGCGGTGAGGGTGAATGTGACCGGCGTGTTCTCGGTGGCCGTGCCGCTGAGAACACCCGTGCTGCTGTTGATGCTCAGCCATGCGGGCAGGCCCGTGGCACTCCATGTCAGCGGCGTCGCGCTGGTGCCGCTGGTGGTGATCGTCTGCGAGTAGCTGAGGCCAAGGAACGGCGCAGGCAGCGTGGTCGGGCTGAGTGTGATCACCGGGCAGACCTTCACCTGATAGGTGGCGCTGCCCAGACATCCCGTTGAATCCGTGATGCCCACCGTGATGCTGGAGCTGCTGCCGTCTCCCGTCGCGGCGGTACCGCTGAGGACGCCGTCGCTGGAAAGTGTGATTCCGGCAGGGAGCGTGCCGCTGCTCAGCGTGTAAGTGTAGGGCCCGGTGCCGCCGCTGCTCGCCAGAGCCTGCGAATACGCGGTGCCCGCCGTGGCGCTCGGCAGCGTGCCCGGGGTCACGGTGAAGATGGTGCAGCGTGGGTCCAGGGTGTAAATCTGCGTGGTCGAACAACCGTTGGCATCGGTGGCTTGGAGCGTGAAGTTGCCCGGGCTGTTGTCCGTCGGTGTGCCAGTGAGCTTGCCGGTAGCGGCATTCAGTGTGCACCAGGCAGGCAGGTCACCGCTGACAACGCTGTATTGATAGGGAGCCGTGCCGCCCGTGGCAGCAACCGTCTGCGAATACTCCTGCCCCACCGTCGCCGGAGGCAAGGTGGCAGGCGACAGGGTCATGGCGGGGCAGACTTGCAGCGCCGGCCAGACCTGAGAGCCGACGCAGCCATTGGCATCGGTGGCGGTGATGGTGAAACTGACCCCGACGCCGTTCGCCGCAGTGGGCGTGCCGCTGATGACAGCAGTGGTCGCATTCAGCGAGAGTCCCGCAGGCAGGACGCCACCGGAGACTCCCCAGACATAATCCAGCCAGCCCGTCACCGGCTGCAGAGCCAGGTTTGGGCCGGACCACTGCAACTTCATCACCGCCTGACCCGCGGCTTCATAATATTCCACGCGGATGGGCACCACGACGCCTGCGGTCAGATTCACCGTGGCGGTGTAGTTGGTGGCGGACTGATCCTGCCATTTGTCAATGACCAGCGTGTTGTTCACCCAGACGCGGACGCCGTCATCGCTCGTACTTTGGAAGGTGTAGGTGCCCGTGGTCGCCGGACGGACAAATCCGCTCCAGCGAACTGAAAAGCGGTCCACTGGAACCAGCGCATCCGGCGTGCCATCAGCCCAGTCATAATTGATGGAAGCCTCCTGGCGTGTCAGCACCAGCGTTCTGAAGTCCGACCCCGAGAAATACTGGCCGGTCAGACCGGAAGTCGGAGAGGCGCTGAGCGCCTGGCTGTAAGGCACACCCACCGTGGCAACCGCGGGGGAAGCCGGAGTGATAGTGACGGCGGGGCACACAGGTGGCAGCGTGTAGGTCCGTGAGGCGGAGCAAAGATTGGCATCCGTGGCGGTGACGGTGAAGGTGACGGCGGTGGAGTTTGTCGGCGTCCCTGACAGCACGCCGGTGCTTTCATTCAGATACAACCATGCAGGCAGGCCCGTGGTGCTGTACACCACCGGCATGGCGGTCGTGCCGGAAGACGTGATCGTCTGGGCGTATGGCGAACCAATCACCGGCGGTGGCAGTGTGGTGGGGTTCACGGTGATCACCGGGCAGATCTTGATCTTCAGCGTCTGATCTCGGAAGCAGGTGTTCGCATCGATGGCGCGCACGGTGACGGTGGTGCCGTTCACTCCACTTGTGGAAGCCGTCGGCGTACCGCTGATGCTGCCCGTGCTGCTGATGCTCAAACCTTCCGGCCACGTGCCAGAGGACGTGCTCCAGGTGTAAGGTGTCGCGCTGCTGCCGCTGGCGCTCATGGTTTGTTCATACGCAGTGCCCACGAGGCCGCTGGTCAGCGTTGTGGGCGTCATCGCGATGACCGGGCAGGAGCGGAAACCAAAGTCGATGGTGTTTTCAAAGCTCGAGCTTCCTGTGGAGCCCGGCTCCGTTCCGGCAGCCAGCGTGATCACCGGACTGATCGTTGCCGTGCCAGCGCCGCCGTTCTGCGCGCCGTTGCTGTCATTGTCCACGCCATTGTCCTCATAGACCGTGAGCGTGGCGGATGTATAGATCGCAGGCGGCGTGGGAATGTTGACCCGATAGGTTCCAGGTGCCTGACCGCCGAAGAAGTAAGCGCCGCTGGCGTCGGTCGTCGTGGTCAGCAGCACGTTGTTCGTGGTGCCATCCAGCAGCTGCACCGTGATGTTTTCCTGACCGGATTCGGTGTTGGAGTCATAGAGGCCGTCGCCATTGAGATCGGCAAACACGAGGTCACCCACGCTCACTCCGTCACCCAGGGCGAAGTCGACGGTGAAGTCGGTGTTGGTGTTGGAGTCGCCATCGTTCACGGACTCCGTGCCGGGGATCAGCGTGAGCATCGGGCTGTAGATCGGCGTGCCGGGTCCGCCGGGCTGCATGCCGTTGTTGTCATTGTCCACGCCGTTGTCCAGGGCCACCACCACGCCGGAGGTCAGCGGCAGTGAGGCCGGTGGGATGACCTGCACGTAGTAGAGGCCCGAAGGGAGATCGCTGAAGATATAGACACCGCTGCTGGTGATCGTGACCGGTGTGCCGATCTCGTAGTCCGCATTTTCGCCGGTGCCGCCGCGCACGCCGTCCGCGCCTGGATGGAAGAGATGCGCCACCGCGCCCACAGCACCCGGCTCGCCGTAGTCTTTGATGCCGTTGCGATTCGTGTCCTGCCACACCGAATTGCCCAGGCAAAGCCGTGTGTCCGCCACATCCACCTTTTGGAACACCATCGAGTCTTCCAGGCCGTAGGGATTGTCACCGTAGACGCCCATCGTCGTGCCGTCTGCGGAAATGCCGTCACCACCATTGTAAAGATTCCAGAAGGAGTAGGCGTTGTCCTGCGCCACGTGGCCGTCAGAGACGAGCAGGTCTGAAATGCGTGTGTACAAATCCGCCGGCGTGTCCCACATCACCGCAAAGCTGCCGGTGGAGGCGCTGCTGTACAAGGTGCCGAGCACGCGGCCAGTGTCGCTCACCGCACCGACGATGCCGCCCAGACTGTCCTGTGGCAGGATGCGTGGCAGATTGGTCCGAGTGCTGGACTCCGTGTCATACACAAACGGTGTCGGCACGCCGGAAAGGCGCTGGCTGGAACCAATGTAGCGTCCGCTCGGGCTGATGCGGCCTGCGTTCAACGAACCGCCCGTGAAAGTGACCACCACGGTGCTGTAGCCTGCTGCAGGGCTGCCGCTGAGAACTTTGCCCACGCCGCTGCTGTCCGTCACCAGCAGCATGGTGCCATCAGCGGAGGCATCGATCACTTCACGCACTCCGGAGATCTGGGTCCATGCGCGCGTGTTGAGATTCCAGTAACCACCTTGCGCCAGGACGGGGCGGCCGGGACCGTCAGGGTCCACGGTGCCGAAGGCATAGGCGCTGTCACTGGTCAGCGCGGATGGGATGGCGCTCATGCTGAGGTTTGAATCATACGGCGTCAGCAGCCGCACCGTGGTGCCGCTGGCCTGGCTGTAGAACCATGGGACGATGCTCAGCTTGCTGCCCGTGGTCCATTTTTCATAGCCCACCGTATCGCCGCTGTCGTTGACATCACGGCCCATGGCATACGGATGCTTGCTGTCCAGCAGCGGCACATTCACATTCACATTCGTGAGCGTGTTCATGACGAAGGCGTAGGAGTTCTTGGCCACGCGGATGCCGGTGATCCAGCGTCCGTTCGGCGACATGTTGTAAAGGCAGGTGCCCACGTTGTTGTTTTCACCGCCGAGCACGTCGCGTCCGAGACGTGTCACCAGGTAGGCGCCGCCGACGCTTTGATTGAGCGTGGTGGGGCAGTTGATGGCGGCGGCGGAAATGATGATGCTGCGCGTGATCGTGGTCTGGCAGGAATTGGAGTCGGTGACGTTCACCGTGAGGGTGGAAGTGCCTGCGACAGTTGGCGTGCCGCTGATCGCACCGGTGGAGGTGTCGAAGTTCAGGCCTGCGGGCATCGAACCGCCCGTGATCTCGTAGGTGTAAGGAGCGATGCCGCCTGCCGTGATGAAGGTCTGTGCATAGCTGGAGCCCACCATGCCCACGGCCAGCGTGCCGGGGCTGACGCTGATGACGGGGCACTGTGGCGTGATCGTGTAGCTGAGCGAACCCACACAGCCGTTTGCGGACGTGGCGCTGATGACAAAGGTGCATGACACCGCGTTCGTGGGCGTACCGCTCAGCACGCCGGTGCTCGCATTGAAGGTCACTCCGGCTGGCAGCGTGCCGCTGACGAAGGCAAAGACATAGGGCGCAGTGCCGCCGCTCGCGGACAGTGTCTGTGACGAACTCACCCCGACGGTCCATGTCGTGGTGAGGGGAGACAGGGAGATGACGGGGCAGATTTTGAGGCTGATGACCTGATCCTTCAGACAGCCGTTGGCAGCCATGCTGCGCACCGTGAAGCTGCTGCCGGCGCCATTGGCAGTCGTGGGCGTACCACTGATGACGCCGCTGCTGCTGAGCAGAAGTCCTGCGGGCAGCGTGCCGTTGCTGATCGAGTAAGTGTAGGGCGAGGTGCCGCCGCTGGAGGCGAGGGCCTGGCTGTAAAAGCTGCCGACCGTGGCCAACGCCGCCGAGGTGGGCGTCACGCTGATGGCCGGGCAGACCTGCAGAGTCAACGTCTTGAAAGCCTGGCAGCCATTGGCATCCGTGGCGCGGAAGGTGAGGCTGGTGCCGCTGGCATTCACCGCCGTGGGTGTGCCGGAAATAACGCCGGTGCTGCTGCCAAGAGTGAGGCCCGTCGGCAGCGTGCCGCTGGTCAGTGCCCAGGTGTAAGCGGCACTGCCACCACTGGCGGTCAGCGCCTGCGAGTAGGCCGAACCCACGACGCCCTGCGCCAATGAAGAAGGCAGGATGCTGATGGTCGGGCAGACGGGTGCGAGGGTGCATGCCTGTGTTTTGGCGCAGCCATTGGCGTCCGTGGCACGCACGGTGAAGGCTGCGGTGGTCGTGTTGTTTGGCGTACCGCTGATCACCCCTGCGGAGCTCAGCGTGGCCCATGCGGGCAGCGAACCACTGGCCAGCGTGAAGGTGTAAGGTGAGGCGCCGCCGCTCGCAGAAACAGTCTGCGAATATGCCACACCCACCGTTGGCGTGGTCAGTGTCGCAGGCGCGAGTGTGATCACCGGGCAGACTTGCAGCGCCAGAGTTTGTGATCCCTGGCAGCCATTGGCATCATTGACCCGCACGATGATGGAGGTTGCCGGGCTGGCCGTTGCCGTCGGCGTGCCGCTGATGACTCCGGTGCTCGAATTGAGCGAGAGACCTGTGGGCAGTGAGCCGCTGATGATCGTCCATGAACTGAAGGGTGCGGTGCCACCACTGGCGGCCAGGGACTGCGAGTAAGCCGTACCCACCGTGCCTTGTCCAAGTGTGGTGGGGCTGATGGTGATCGTCGCGCATGACGGCGTGAGCGTGTATGCGCGTGTGCCGGTGCAGCCGTTCGCATCCGTGACACCCAGCGTGAAAGTGGCTGAGGTGGTGGTGGTCGGCGTGCCGCTGAGCACCCCTGCACTGCTCAGTGTGGCCCAGGTGGGCAGCGTGCCGCTGACCAACGTGTAAGTGTAAGGAGCAGCACCGCCGGAAGTCGTGATCGTCTGAGAATACGCCGTGCCCACCGTCGCAACGCTCAAAGTGGTGGGAGAAAGCGTGACGACCGGGCAGATCTGCAGCGAGTAGGTCTTCGTGGCGGCGCACGAGTTGGCGCTGTCCGTGGCGGAGATGGTCACGTTGACTCCACCCGCATTGCCAGTGGTGGGTGTGCCGCTGAGAACTCCCGCGCTGCTCAGTGTCAAGCCCGCTGGCAGCGTGCCGCTGGTGACCGACCAGGTGTAGCTCGATGAGCCACCGGAGGCGGAGAGCGTTTGTGAATACGCACTGCCCACGGTGCCCAGCGGCAGTGTGTCATTGGCGATGGTGATGACCGGGCAGCCCATGGCAAAGGTCATGGCGCGAGAGCCCTGACAGCCATTCGCATCCGTGGCGCGGATGGTGACGGTGCCGCTGGTCTGGCTGGTGGGCGTACCACTCACCACACCGGTGGAAGCATTGAGTGAGAGCCCTGCTGGCAGCGAGCCGCTGACCACTGCAAATGTATAAGCCGCAGAACCACCCGAGGGCGTGATGGTCTGCGAGTAAGCGACACCCACCGTACCCGAGGCCGGAGTGGTGGGAGCGAGAGTGATGGCCGGGCAGATTTGCAGCGTCACCGCCCGTGTGCCCTGGCAGCCATTGGCATCATTCACGCGGAAGGTGATCGTGGTCGCCGGACTGGCGGACGCCGTCGGCGTACCGCTGACGACCCCCGTGCTGGCATTGAGTGTGAGGCCTGCCGGCAGCGTACCACCTGTGATGGTCCAGGTGCCGTAGGGAGCGATGCCGCCGCTGGCAGAGAGCGTCTGCGAGTAAGCCGTACCCACAGTGCCTGCGGCCAGTGCCGAAGGTGTGACGGTGATCGTCGGACACTGTGGCGTGAGTGTGTAGGCGAGCGTGGCCGAGCAGCCATTGGCATCCGTGTAGCGCAGCGTGAAAATGGAAGTCGCGGTGCTGGTGGGCGTTCCGCTGAGCACCCCTGCTGCAGTCAGCGAAGCCCAGGCAGGCAGCGTGCCGCTGGCCAGGGTGCAGGTGTAAGGCCCGGTGCCGCCGCTGGCGGTGATGGTTTTCGAATACGAGGTGCCAACCGTCGCCCCGGTCAGCGTGGTGGGTGAGAAGGTGATGACCGGACAGATCTGCAACGTGATGGCGCGCGTGCCCTCGCAGCCATTGGCGTCATTCACCTGCACCGTGACCGAAGTGGATGGACTTGCAGAAGCCGTCGGCGTGCCGCTGATGACACCGGTGCTCGCATTGAGTGTCAGGCCCGCTGGCAGCGTTCCTGCGGTGACGGCCCACCCGCTGTAAGGTGCGATGCCGCCCGTGGCGGAAAGTGTCTGCGAGTAGGAGCTGCCGACGGTGCCGGTGGCCAGCGTTGCAGGCGTGATGGTGACGGTCGGGCAGACCGGTGTCACGGTGTAGGAAAGTGTATTGGAGCAACCATTGGCATCCGTGACAAGAACGGTGAAGGTGGACGCCGTGTCGCTGTTCGGTGTACCGCTGAGAACGCCTGCGGAACTCAGCGTGGCCCATGAAGGCAGCGAGCCGCTGGCCAATGTGTAAGTGTAGGCTGCAGCACCGCCGGATGCCGTGAGCGTTTGTGAATACGCCGTGCCCACGGTGGGTGTCGGCAGGATCGAAGGCGTCACTGCGATGATCGGGCAGATTTGCAGCGTCACCACCTGCGAGCCCTGGCAGCCGTACGCATCATTCACACGAACGGTCACGGAAGTCGAAGGGCTGGCGGAGGTCGTCGGCGTGCCGCTGATGATGCCGGTGCTCGAATTCAGAGTGAGACCTGAAGGCAACGTGCCGCTGGTCACGGTCCATGAGGTGTAAGCTGCTGTACCGCCGCTCGCATTCAGGGTCTGCGAGTAGGCGGTGCCCACCGTTCCCGCAGTCAGCGTGCTCGGCGAAATGCTGATCGTCGGACAGGCAGGAGTGACGGTGTAGGACTGTGTTTTGGTGCAACCGGCGGCATCCGTGGCGCGCACGCTGAAGGTCGCTGCGGCGGAGCTGGTGGGAAGACCGCTGATCGTGCCGCTGCTTGCGCTCAGAGTCAGCCCGGCCGGCAGCGAACCGCTCGTGATCGCCCATGTGTATGGAGAGACACCACCTGCTGCGCTGAGCGTTTGTGAGAAACTGATGCCGACGGCCGGCGTGTTGAGCGAGGCAGGAGTGACCGTCACCGCCGGGCAGGTCGGAGTCATGCTGATGGCCAGCGTGCCGGTGCAGCCTTTCGCATCCGTCGCACGCAGCGTGAAGCTGGTAGCGCTGGAACTGGTGACGGTTCCCGAGATGACACCCGAGCTGGAATTCAGCGTGAGACCGGCAGGCAGCGCCCCGGTGGCGACCGCGTAGGTGTAGGGTCCGTTGCCGCCGCTTGCAGTCACCGTCTTTGAGTAGGCGGTGCCGACTGTAGGAGCGGCCAACGTGGTCGGAGTCAGCGTGATGGTGCTGCAAGTCACATTGAAGAGGTAGTCTTCCACTTCACCCGGGCCGCTGGCACCGGAGGGGCCGGGATTGGTCACGGCGGTGAGCCGGAAGCGTGCACCCAGACTGCCTACGGCTGCATTCGCGGGAACATTGAAGGTGTAGTTCTGACTGACATTGTTCGTGCCACTGGGAATGACCACGTTGTTGATGATCTGGTCGCCGCTGTCCGTCAGGGATCCGTTGTTGGCGAAGTCGATCCAGCCGTTCAGGAAGGCAGGCGCACCGGAGGTGTTCGTCACCTTCACCGTCACACTCACGCCCGTGGCTCCCTGCACCACGCTGGCTGGCAGTGTGACGCCGTCTTCGTCATCCGTCCATGCCAGGTCGTCCGAATTTGCCGCCGTGTTGAACGCAGCCGGAATATCGTAATCAACGAGCGAACCCATCAGCAGCGAGCTGAACACCGTGTCACGTGCCACCCCGAATCCGGAATAGTCGCCAAAGTCATCCAGCACCTGCGTGAACTCATAGCGCATGGCACCGCCGGAGACGGCGTTGGACGCCATGCTGGACGTGATGGTGGTGGCCACGGCGGTGGTTTTATTCAGCGTGTAGAGTGCGTTGCCGGCCTGTGCATACAGCGTGCCGTAACCGTCCGTGGACAGGCCGAAGACATCGGAGATGTTCGATCCGCTCGTGTTTTTGACCTGGCCCACAAGTTGGGCGGAGGTGCCACCTTCAGGCACTTTGTACAAATAGAAGGAGGTGAAACCGCTGCCCGCTGTGGTGTAGTACAATTCATTGCCAATCCACGCCATGTCCCCGGCACTGTTGAGCGCCTGACCATTTGGAACCGTGGCCGGCGCGGTGAAGGCGATGCTCGTTGACGTGTTGGAACTGGTGCTCAGCGAGGAGAGATTGAAGGTGTAGATGTCACCATTGCTGACACTGCTGATGTAGGGCGTACCGGCGGAGTCAAACACCATGCCGTTGAAGCTGTTGCTGCTGCCGAAACTCCCCAGCTTGGTCACCGCCCCTGTGCTGGGGTTGATCTGGTAGATGTTGTTGAAGTCGATGCCGTAGAGGATGCCGGAGGGTGACCACGCCAGATCCGTCAGGTAGTGGGAGCTCGAGTCACGCGTCTGGCCGACGAGCGTCTTGGCTCCGGTGGAGACATCATACGTTTCCAGATAGCCGGTGCTGCCGTTGCCGGTGCTGACATACAGCAGGCTGGAGTAGCTGGTGCCGGAAGCCACCGTCATCAGATACGACTGCGTGGCGCTGCAGCCGTAGGAGTCGGTGACCTGCACGGTGAAACTGGAGGTACCCTTCGCCGTGGTCGTGCCGCTCAGCACGCCCGCGCTGCTCAGTGAGAGCCCCGCTGGCAGCGTGCCGGAGGAACGCGACCAAGTGAGGGGTGTGTTCACGGAGCCCGACGTCGCCGTGGCCACCAGGGTGACATTGACCGTCGTGGACAGATCCCACGAACCCATGGCGAACGGTGAAATGACATAGCTGGTGCAGGTCGGCGTCATTGTGTACGTGCGCGTGCCGACACAGCCGCTTTGATCCACCGCCTTTATAGTGAAGGTCTCGGTGTCCCCGGAGGTGGGCGTGCCGGTCAATGCACCGCCCGAGCTCAGGCTCAGTCCGCCTGGCAGCGTGCCGCTGCTCACACTGAAGCTGTAGGGCGCGGAGCCGCCGCCGGCGCTGATCGTCTGCGAGTAGGCGGTGCCAACCGTCGCAGTGCCCAGAGTGGTGGGCCCCACCGTGATGGCCGGGCAGATTTGCACCAGATAATCTTCCACCTCACCATTGCCTTTCAAGCTGGTGGAGCCTGGACTGCTCGTTGAGGTCAGGCGCACACGCACGCCCACATCGCCGAGGGTGGCGCCGGACGGCACCGTGAAGGTGAGGGTCCTGTTGGAATTCGACGTGCCGGTGGAGATCGTCGTGTTCGAGGCGATCTGTTCGCCGCTGTCCGTGAGCGAGCCATTCTTGTTGTAGTCGATCCACGCATTGAGGAAGACGGTGGCCCCGCTGGTGTTCGTCACGTTCACGACCATGCTGCCGGTGGTGCCTGCGACCAGACTGCTGGGCAGTGTCACGCCGTCTTCGTCATCGGTGCCATTGAGGTCGTCTCCCGTAGCGAGGGCATTGGAATTAATGTACGATTCGCTGTCCGTCGTCGCACCGATCCTGATGGAGCTCACCGTCGTGCTGCTGGCGCTGCTGAAGCCGTTGTAGTCACTGAAATCCGTCGCGGCCAGTGCCGCCACCGCCGATGCCACAAACAGGCTGATACCTGCCGTCAATGTGCGCTGTCCTCGGGCGCAACGCCTCCTCACCCACGCGGCAGCGCGGTGTATCGAGGCAGTCGTTTCGACTGTTTCTTCTTTAGAAACATTCGAAGGAGCGCTGTATCCGGGAGGAAGACCCATGTATTTTTTGTGAATAATTCCATCGTAACCATACGCATTATAATTTCAATAGAAATAACGTATTTGTTTAACTTTTCCTAACCAACCGCTTTTCCTCCCCCCCAATTTCGCAAAAAAGACGAACTCCGGCGCTCGACACACCTTCGAAAGCCCCTTATTCTCGCACCCCCCTCAAAAAAGCGGTCAATATGAGCAAAAAAATCGTTCTCGCATACTCCGGCGGCCTAGACACCTCCGTCCTTCTCTCCTGGATCAAGGAAACCTACAACGCTGAAGTCATCGCTTTCTGCGCCAACGTCGGTCAGGACGACGAACTCAAAGGCCTGAACGCCAAGGCCAAAAAGACCGGCGCCTCGAAGATCTACATCGACGATCTGCAGGAAGAATTCGCCACCGACTTCATCTATCCGATGATCCAGGCCGGAGCCATCTATGAAGGCGAGTACTTCCTCGGCACCAGCATCGCCCGCCCACTCATCGCCAAGCGCATGGTCGAAATCGCCAAGGCTGAAAAGGCCGGCTTCATCGCCCACGGCGCCACCGGCAAAGGCAACGACCAGGTGCGCTTTGAGCTCACCGCCGCTGCTCTGGCCCCCGAGATCGAAATCATCGCCCCATGGCGTGACGAGCGCTTCCGCACCCAGTTCCCGGGCCGTGCCGAAATGATCGCCTACTGCGACGAGAAGAAGATCCCCGTCCAGGCCAGCGCCAAGAAACCCTTCTCGATGGACCGCAACCTCCTGCACATCAGCTATGAAGCCGGCATCCTCGAAGACCCCTGGTTCGACGCCAGCGATCCGAAGAACAAAGGCTACTTCAACACCCTCTCCGTCTTCCCCGAAGACGCCCCGGACAAGGCCGAGACCGTCATCCTCGAATTCGAAAAGGGCAACTGCATCGCCGTCAACGGCAAGCTCCTCTCCCCCCTCGGCGTCATGAAGCTCCTCAACAAGCTCGGCGGCAAGCACGGCGTCGGCCGCGTGGACATGGTGGAAAACCGCTTCGTCGGCATGAAGAGCCGCGGCGTGTACGAAACCCCCGGCGGCAGCATCCTGCACTTCGCCCATCGCCAGATCGAAAGCCTCACCATGGACCGCGAAGTCATGCACCTGCGTGACAGCCTCATTCCGAAGTATGCGACCCTCGTGTACAACGGCTTCTGGTACGCCCCGGAGCGCCTCGCCCTTCAGGCCCTCGTCACCGAGAGCCAGAAGAAGGTCAGCGGCACCGTGCGCGTCAAGCTCTACAAAGGCAACATCATCCCCGCCGGTCGCAAGAGCCTCTTCAGCCTCTACAATCCGCAAATCGCCACCATGGAAGCCGACCCCACCAAGGCCTACAACCAGGACGACGCCACCGGCTTCATCCGCCTCAACGGCCTCCGCCTCAAGACGGGTGCGATCCGCGACCGCAAGAAGTAAGACGGTTTCACGAGTTTCGACTTAGCTTATCAACACGCCGAAGAGGAATCCTCTTCGGCGTTGTTGTTTTCAGGGCGTGTGATCACAAATTCGAGTGTTCCTTCGGATGACCTGTCTGCTGCCACGGCAGCCAGGCCTGGCACACGCAATGTGAGAATGAGCAAAATGTATCGCGCCTCGGTTTCGCCAACCCCAGCGCCAAAGCGAATGGTTTTGCGACCATAGTCGAAGGTCAGCGTGTTAAAGGGGACCACACGGAGCTGGCGAATCCCGGTCACGTCGTAGTGCTTGCTGCGTCCCCAGCCAAAGATCGCCCGCTTGATGATCAGGGCGGTGGGAGAGACGGTGATGACTTCGCAACCCTTCATCTGCCACAGCCAGATGTACATGGCGATGACACCACCGAGCGTCCATGCACCCACTGACAAAAAAATGATGATGGCAAACGTGGGCGGATGGAAGAGAGACTGCAAAAGGAAAGGAGGCGCCACGATCTCGCCGACGAGCCAGATGCACAGCATGAACGAGAGCAAGACGACCACGAGGACGTTGCGCTTGGACGGGATGCGGAGAACGAGGCCGTCGGCTTGTTCAGTGACTGTATGCCGTGGATCTGGGAGGGAAACAATCATGCGCATGGCTGGAGTTCTCTGACCGACGAAGTTAAATCCACATCGGTGTGGAATCCATCGTCACCTCATCCACAACGTGAGCCTCCTTTTTTCTACTTTGGTAAGTCATCGGGGGGACAGAATCCATTGGCCGGTTGTCGCCTTATTTCGTCATCCATCTCCGTTTGACACCAGTCCCAACGGGACTGTGCATCATAGCGAAGGGTTGCCGAGCCTCAGCGAGGCTACCCTGGTACAGGGGTACAACCCGATTGGGAAGCAAACCCAGCGCCTTCGCCACACACCATGCCCACCAGCAGCGTCTGCAAGGCACCCCCGCCGCACTCACAACGTCCCGCCAGCTCCCAAATCCCGTTGACTTACCAAAGTAGAATTATTGGGCCATAGGTGATGCCTGCCAGAATGAAATGAATCTTTTTGGCCGCAAAGTCTTCAGCATCTTTATCTCACCACAGCACAAACCCCGTCTCCCCAGCGCGGCGGATGCGGGCGCTGAAAAGCACAAACAGCGCCCCGACCCCATAGGTCAGATTGGCCATTCCCATCCAGAGGGGAATCACCGCATGAGGCACCAGGGCTGCGCGCGGCTCCGTGGTGTTTGGCAGGACGCGGCTGAGGAAATACAGACCCGCCGCTGATGCCGAGAGAAACACCAGCGCCAGCAGCCAGCGGCAGGACTGCCGCCCGTTCATGAAGCCATACATCACCACCAGGCTCAGGGCATACCAGACCAGCGAGCCGGCAAACCAGCGAAACACCTCGTGAAACAAAAACAGCGTCATCACCACCGCTCCGAAAATCATGTGGGTCCACATGAACTTGCGCGTGAAGTTGATCTCTTCACGGTGCTTGGCGCCTCGCTTGCGCTGCACATCAAGCATGGGAGGTCAGGGGGCGGAGGTTGGGGTTTTCGTCAAGGTTGTCTTTGATCAAGACTCCTGATTTGGGTGTTAAGTCAAAGCAAGCACTCTTTTTAGCAAGTTTACGTCCAATATCCATGCAAAGGTTGCATGTGATCATGACATTCTTCACAACCCCCTTACTCCACACCGCTGGGGTGGACAAGCCGGAAAACGTATTCCCATTGAGAATCAGCCCGTTCACCCCCCCCTCGACCAGCACGCCCGTGCCTGCATCGATCCCCATCGGCGTTTTCGCCTCGGCAGGGCGCTTGTCCTTCCCTGCCCCGATGTAGGTGTTGCAGAAGGTGTTGCCGCTGATCGTGTTGCGCTCGGAGTCCTTCCCCACCCGCACCGAAAACACATGCGCCAGCACAAAGGTGTTTGCGCTCAGCGTGCAGCCGCAGGCATCCCGCAGATCAATGCCACCCTGCAGATGATGGGCGATGACGTTTGCACTCAGGGTGATGCCATAGCAGTCGCGGTCCAGAATGATCGCCGTGCCGTTGCACTCCTCGATCATGTTGCCGCTGAGCACCGAGCCATACGTGTTTTCAATGATGACGCCGTTGCCGAGGTGGTCGTCGATGTTGTTCCCGTTCATGCACAGGTTGAAGGCGTCGATGCAGCGCAGCCCGTCCCAGTTCTCTTCAAAGTGGTTCGCGTTCACCACGATGTCATGCCCGCCGAGGATCTCGATCCCGCTCTTCTTGTTGTAGGTGAGGATGCAGTCCGCCACGCGCGGATCTTCCGTGCAGTTCACCATGTGGATGCCATGGCCGCCGTGGTGATCCACGGACACGCCTTCGAAATAGATCTCCTGGATGCCTTCGGCAAAGATGCCGTCGCCGCTCTTCTCATTGCCGCTCACTCGCAGGTCCGCCATCTGCACACGCCAGAGCTGCGCCTTCTTGTCGGTGTCGAGAGTCGGTGGCCGCAGGATGAAGGCGGGAGCGCCCGCTTCATTCTTGTTGATGATGTGTGTGGCCGCGCCGCTGCCCACGATGCGCGTCTCCGCCGTCTTCACCCGCAGCGGCTCCGTGATCTCATAATTCCCCGGCGGGATGATCACCAGCCCCCCGGCGGCCGGCACGGCATCCAGTGCGGCTTGCAAGTTGGGATGTTTGCCAGCGTCCACCGTCACCGGTGTGGCCGTTTGCGCATGAGACATCACTAGAGACAGAAACAGGAGGCAGAAGATTGTTTTCATCCATCCACAAACGCAGCCCGATCTCCCCTTTCATGTACTTTCCACCTGCAAAAGATCTTCGCCACGCCACGTTTGCCTCTACCACCCATGATCAAACGCCTCACGCTCCTGTTTGTCGCTGCTCTCTCGCTTTCCGCTTACGCGGAGCCGAAGAAGCTCCTCGTCGTCACTGTCACCACTGGCTTCCGTCATTCCTCCATCGAAACCGCCGAGAAAGTCCTCGCCGAACTCGGTGCCAAGTCCGGCGCCTTCACCGTCGATTTCGTCCACCAGCCCGAAGGCCAGCCGAAGAACCCCGGCAAGGCCCCGGTGAAGGGTGAGAAGGAAAGCGAAGAGTCCTTCAAGGCCAAGGCTGAAGCTTTCAGCAAGGCCTCCGCTGACTTCAATGAAGCCAACAAAATCTGGAACGACAAAATCGCCGCCTACATGGCCGACAAGATGGCGCTCGATAAAATCAAAGGCTACGACGGCTTCGTCTTCGCCAACACCACCGGCGATCTTCTCCTCCCTGACCGCGACGGCTTCATCAAGCTCATCGAAGGCGGCAAGGCCTTCATCGCCATGCACTCCGGCTCCGACACCTACCACCCCTTCCGTGGCTACATCGACATGCTCGGCGGCGAATTTGAAACCCACAAATCCCAGGTGGAAATCCAGCCCGTCGTTCACGACCCCGCCCATCCCATCACCAAGACCGTCCCCCTCGGCTGGAAAGTCTTCGACGAGATCTACATCATCAAGACCTTCGAAAAATCCAAGGTCCACGGCCTCCTCGGTCTGAACTCCCACCCCAATCTGGCGCAGATGAAAGCGGAAGCCGCCCAGCGGAAGGAAAAGAACATCGAAGACCCCAAGAAGGATGCCGACCTGAAGGATGTGGAAGCCCAAAAAGGCCGCTACTACCCCGTCTCATGGTGCAAGGAAGTCGGCGCAGGCCGTGTCTATTACAACTCCCTCGGCCACCGCGAAGACGTCTGGGATCCCACCTGGAAAGCCGACACCAAGGAGCGCAAAAACAGCCCCGAGATCGCCGAGACCTATCAGGAAATGATCCTCGCCGGCATCAAGTGGGCCCTCAAACTCGAAGAAGGCGTCTCCACTCCCGGCAACATTCCTTGAGGAAAAAAACAACTTCCGTCAAACCCAAGGGGCGCTGTGCAAACAGCGCCCTTTTTTATTCGTCTTATACCACGATCAATTGAAAACAGGTCTGTCCCCGGATCGAATCAGCTGCACTAACTGGGATCATTTCACCTGCGGAGCCGCTCTCCTGTCTTGAAGGCCAACGGCCTTCCGTATCATAGCGAAGGGATGCCGAGCCTCGGCGAGGCTTCCCTGGTACGGGCCGACACCCTCCGGGCAGCAAACCCAGCG
>JAIPJY010000051.1 GCA_021733925.1 Prosthecobacter sp.
GGCCTTCACGGCTTCGACGGTGAGCTCGGCGGTGGTCGCGGAGAGAGCCGCGTAGATGCCGCCGGTGTGGAACCAGCGCACGCCCAGGGTGCCGAAGATATGATCCCAGTCGATGTCGCCGGGCTTGAGCTGCGAGGCGGCGGTGTTGCCACGGTCGGGATTGCCGACGGCACCGCGGATGCCGAAGCCGCGCTCGGTGAAATTCAGGCCGTTGCGGACATTGCGGCCGATGCCGTCGTCTTCGCGCCACTGGATGAAGTCGGTGGCGACGCCGCCCTGCATGATGAAGTCTTCAATGAGATGGCCGACTTCGTTATCAACGAAGGCGGTGACGACAGCGGTCTTGTAGCCAAAGCATTTTTTCAGGCCGCGTGAGGTGTTGTATTCGCCGCCGCCTTCCCAGGCCTGGAATTGACGGGCCGTGCGGATGCGGCCCTCGCCGGGATCGAGACGGAGCATGACTTCTCCGAGTGAGATTTGGTCGAAGGCGCAGGATTCGCGAGGTTTGATGGTGAGGCTCATGATTGGGAAAGGCGGGATATTGGCTGAATGTGGAAAGCTGTAAACGAAGAACTCAGAAGGTGTTGGCCTGGGCGTGCGGCTTCTCGCCGGCGAGGAAAAGGGTGAGGTTTTCGACGGCACAGCAGGCCTGGCGCTGCACGCTCTCGTGGGTGCGGGAGCCGATGTGCGGCGTGACGATGCAGTTCGGCAGTTTGAGCAGCGGGTGATCCGCCTTTGGTGGTTCGACGTCAAGCACGTCGGTGCCGTAACCGGCGACCTGACCGGATTGCAAGGCGGCAACCATGTCGTCGGTGTGGACGATCTCACCGCGTGCGCAGTTGAGGATGATCACGCCCTTTTTCATCTTGGCGATGGAGGCGGTGCAGATCATGTCCTGCGTCTCAGGCGTGAGGTTTGTGTGCAGCGAGAGATAGTCCGAGCAGGCGAAAACCTCATCGAGTGTGGCGGCGCGTTTCACGTTGTACTGAGCGGCAAATTTTTCGTCCCAGTAGAGGTCGTAGCCGACGACTTCCATGCCGAAGGCGCGGGCGCGAATGGCGACTTCCTTGCCGATGCGACCGAGGCCGACGATGCCGATGGTCTTGCCCATCACCTCATGGCCGGTCTTGCGTTTCCAGCCGCCGGAGCGCGTGGAATCGGTGTGGAAGTAGAAGTTTTTCTCGAGAGCGAGAAGCAGGAGGAAAGTGTGCTCGGCGACGGTGGTGTGATTGACGCCGGGTGTGAAGAGCACGGGGATCTTGTACTCGGTGGCGCTCTTGACGTCGATCTTGTCCAGGCCGATGCCGTATTTGCTGATGACCTTGAGGCGCGGGAGGGATTTTTCGATCACGGCGCGGGTGATGGCGTCATCGCCGCAGATGAAGGCGTCGAACTCGCCGGCGAGTTCGAGCATGCGAGATTCGGGCAGAGGGCCGCGCTCGCTGACGACCTCGAAACCGGCGGCGGTCATCAGGTCGTGATGCCGGCCGGGCGTGTCTTGGAATGACGTGGTGGTGAGGAGTACGCGGGTGGGGCTCATGAGGAAAGGTTGGGGGGGATTCAGGGTGGCTGGGGAGGACTTCATAGCGGGGAACAGGTCCGCCGCATCTAGGACATAAGAAAAAGAGTTTTCCAATCTGCGAGCCCTTTTTCCAGAGTCTTTCAAAGCGACCCTGGCGAGCTATTGCCGAAAACTCCGCGCTGGCAAATGTGTGGGAAGAGCTTACATGGGCGCATGATTCGATTCCTTTCCTGCATTGCTTGCGCGCTGGTGGTCACTACAACGGGCTTTTCCAAATCCCCCGTACCACCTGTGGAACTCAAGCCTTGGGACAAAGGTGCCCTTGAGTTTGAGACTGGGATGCTGTGGAAGGTCGGTGGAGACACCACTTTTAATTATCGCATCATTCCCTTCATCGTTTCCTGGCGCACGCCGGAGTGGTTTGGATTTCATTTCCGCAATGGTTCCGCGCTCATTGTGCGGCAGAAGTTTTCTGCGATGGCCAATTTCATCGAGACGGGGTCTGAGAACCGCTACCTCGGCCTTTCGGGCGGAGGGGTCATCGAATGGTGGAACCCGAGCGCGACGTGGAGCATCTTTGGCTCTGGAGGTGGCGGTGTGGGCTGGATCGATGCGCAGGATGCGCCCGGGGGTCAGGGCCAGGATTTCACGCTGAACTGGTACAGCCAACTGGGCGTCTCTCACACGCTTACCGACAAGTGGTCGGTGAATGCGAGTGCGATGTTTCAGCATCTCTCGAACGGTGGGCAGACGAATCCGAATCCGGGGCTGAATGCGCTGGGTGTCCTGATTGGTGTGCGCAGGAGTTTTTGAGCGGGGCAAAATGAAGCTCGCCAGATGAGGTGGGGCATTTCATGGTGGATGCACCATGAGCTTACGTATTCTGACCGCATTCGTTTTTGCCACTGCATCGCTGCACGCTGCTGATCTTTATTTCCCGCCGCCAGATAGCGAGGGAGGCTGGCGTGAGGCGAAGGGGGAGAAGGAATGCCGGGAGCTGGGAGGCATGGATTTGGTGAAGCTGGAGCCTGCCTATACCATGACCGAGCGCTCCACGGGCAACGGTGGCCTCGTGGTGGTGCACAAGGGGTATCTGGTGTTTGAGAAATACTTTGGCCGTGCCAGCCGCAACAGCAATCCAGACATGGCCTCCACAGGGAAGGCTTTTTGCAGCATCGCGTGCGGGATCATGCTGCAGGAGTTTAAGGACAAGATTCCTGAGGGGCTGGATACGAAGGTGTTTACTGAAAAGTATCTGCCGGAAGCTTTTCCGCTGAATGATCCGCGCAAGGCGGAGATCAAGCTGGGGCAGCTGCTGTGCATGACGGCTGGCTACTGGGGCGAAGGGCAGACGCCAACGGGGTATGTCAAAAGTGATCCGAAGGCACGGCAGCTCAAGCCGGTGCCGGGGCAAAACATCAAGGACCTGGACAAGTCATCGCTCAATGTGCCGCTGTGGACGGATCCGGGGGCTGGGTATTCGTATTCCTCCCCTTCCCCGCACATTGCGAGCATCGTGCTGCGCCATGTGACCGGGATGGAGTTGAAGGACTACATTGATTCGCGGCTGGCGAAGCCGCAGGGCTGGGGTGCGTGGGACTACTGCCTGCATCGTGGGGACTTTGTGATGCCGCATGCGAATGGCGCGGGGAGCACGGCACTGCATGCCACGGACGTGGTGCGCATGGGCTACTGTCTGGCGCATGGTGGCAAGTGGAAGGATCAGCAGCTTGTGCCGGCGGAGTACATCAAGAAGTGCCAGACGTGGAGTCCGTACAATCCGCACACGCCGTTCTCGCTGCAGTTTGAGCACAATGCGGACGGGCACGTGGCGGGTGCGCCGAAGGATGCGTTTTGGAAGTCGGGGGCCGGTGGATTTTGCATGTATGTGGTGCCTTCGCTGGATCTGGTGATCTACAAGCTGGGTGGCAAAGACGGTCAGTATGATCCTTCGCTGACGCGGATTCCGCAGCCCGAGCAGAAGCATGATCGGGACAACTGGCAGCCGATTCCGGGGAATGCGTTTATGGAGGGCAGCGGGGCGGCTTCGCTGAATCGCGTGCTGGAGATGGTGTGTGCGGCGGTGAGGTATGAGTAGGCGATTGAGCTAAGAAACCAGACCGCACATGGAATGTGCGGACCACGCCGCGCTGGGGCCACAGTTGAGCGCTGGGTTTCTCAATCTTCGCCCACTTTGCCGTAGGCGAGTTGGGCGCGAAGGAGATCGTGCAGGGTGACGACGCCGAGCAGTGCCTGCTTTTCATCGCAGAGCACGACCATGCCGGCGCGTGAATCGATGATGCGGGACTGGATGACGCGGATGCTTTCCTGAGGATCCACTATGACTGCTGGCTCAACCATGGGCTCGGCATTGGAGATCAGCGCGCGTTCTATTTCATGGCGTGTGAGGACCCCCACGACCTTGCTATTTCGCAGGACTGGAAAATTCGAATAGGGATGCCCGTCAAAGGCGGCGCGCATGGATTCAGCGCCGATGTCTGTGAGGGATTCGGGATGGAAGTTGGCAATGGCTGAGGCGGGCAGGTTCTGCCAGGCGCCCAGATCGCGCGGAGGAATGATGCGGTTGAGGTGATGGCCGTCCTGCTCCAGCACTTCCTCATAGAAGTTTGAACGCATCATGCGGCGGCTGATGGCCTGGCTGACCAAGACGCCCAGCATCAGGGGCAGCACGAGCGAAAATTGGTGGGTCATTTCAAACACGATCAAAATGCCTGTGACCGGGGCACGCACGACTGCGCCAAGGCATGCGCACATGCCCACGACGGCGAGGACCACTTGATCACCTTCATGCAGGGGCATTGGCAGCACCATCTGGCCCAGCCCTGCGGCAGCCAGGCCCGCCATGCCTCCAAAAAACAAGGTGGGCGAAAAAATCCCGCCACAGCCGCCCAGGCCGTAGCATAGCACGGTGGCGAGGAGCTTGGCCACGAGGAGCAGCGCCGCGAGCTCCCAGGCGAGTCTGCCCGAAAGCGCATCTGAAAGATCGTTGTAGCCGAGGCTGAAAACGCCGAGACGCCCGGTCTGCTTCCAGACCAGAATGCCAATGACCCAGGTCAAAAATGCACCCACTACAGGGAGGGCCCAGACTGGCAGTCGTCGCTGTGAGCGGGACCAGCCTCGGAGGTTCAGACTGCCACGCTGGAAGAGCAACCCAGTCAGTGTCGCGCAGGCGGCCACCCAGGGTGTCAGCACATAGACCTGCCAGCCGGGCTCGTTCGGCACCTGCATCCGAAACGCCGGCTCTGTGCCTAGCAGGCCATGCACCACCAACGCGCCGATCATGGAGGCCATGAGCACGGTGCCGAGGATGCGGCTGTTGAGATCGCCAATGATTTCCTCCAGCACAAAGGTGACGGCGGCGAGAGGGGTGTTGAACGCTGCGGCCAGGCCCGCCGCAGCCCCGGCCGCTGCGGGCATGCGATGCTGGGCTTTGGCCAATCCAAGCCGCGTGGCGATGGCTGACCCCATGGTGCCCGCCATCTGGACGGAGGGGCCTTCGCGCCCGAGGCTCATGCCGCTGCCGATGCTCAGCGCTCCGGCCACAAACTTCACCCACATGATGCGTGGCGATGACCAGCCAAATTCTTTCCAATACGCCAGTTTTAACTGTGGAATGCCACTGCCAGCGGCAGAGGGGCCGGCGAAGTGGAGCAGCAATCCTGCAGCCAGAGAGGCTGCCAGCATGAGGGCCAGCGTGCGCCAGGCAAACGTTTCAGGCGACTGCACGGCCCAGGTTTCAAAGGTGCGGCCATAGAGCAGGTGGATGCACTGATGGAAGGCCACAGCGATCCCGCCACCGGCCACACCATAAATCGCTGTTGCAACATACAAACGGGGGCGCGGCGGCAGCTTGGCAAGGAGGCTGCGGAGGCTCATGCTTACACCAAGCACAGCTTGAAAGGCCGTCCACCAGCGATCACTGCGGGCAGGCTATTTTTGGCACCTTCCTATGCAGGAAGAAGGTGTCTCGTCATGCAAAACGCTACATGAGGAGAGCTGCAGCGTGCTGTGGTCTGCACTCTCCGAATGCGGCTCTCCCAAGCTCCAGACCGCACATGGAATGTGCGGACCACGCCACGCTGGGGGATCACGCCACGCTGGGGGTCGTGACGCGATGGGTGGCGCAGGAACAGGGACGAAGCTTGGGGGGAGCACTCCATGATTGACAGATTCGACCCGCCTTGCCTGTTCTCTTCCAACCATGAAGTTTCGCCTGCTCCTCGCGCTCCTGCCCCTTGCCACCGCCACACTCGCCGCAGACAAGCCTGCCAAACCCAAGGTGGCGGAGGCTCCTGCTGCGCCTTCGCCGTGGAGTGATTTTGTGGAGAAGGATTTTCCGTTCTTTAGCAGCGTGCTGGATGCGCGGGAGGTGGGTGAAGGTTTTCCGAAGGACAATCTAACGCCGCGTGGGATTGTTTTGAATCTGGGGCACAATTTGTGGGCGTGCTTTGACACGGATCTGCTGCGCATTGCGTGCATCTGGGAAGGCGAGGCTGGGAAGCCGCCGGTGAGTGCGGATGCGCTGGCGCCGGGGTCCTACCATGTGGCGGGACAGAAGACGAAGGACGGGCAGGATTATCTGCCGAAGCCGATTGGCAAGGTGTGGCTGGCGAATGGGATTTATCCGGGCTGGCAGGTGGGGGAGAAGCCGAGCTTTGTGGATCCGCGTGAGCCGACGCCGAGTCCGGAGGAGGTGGGACGGGGAAGCCTCTCGAACTCACATTTTAAGTCAATTCTTATCGCCAAAGATGGAAGTGTTTCTTTACATTATAATGTTGGCGACGTTGAGATTACAGAACGTGTCTTGGTTTTGAAAACTGACGCTGCCGTTTCTGTTGAACGACACATCTCTGTGGCCCCTCATCGCGAGCCATTAACTTTAATGATCGGAACGGATGCCCCACCAAGAGGCGGCGAGATTACAGCATTCGGCAGAACTTCGTTCGCCAGTGATGTCAAGGACCAGTCGACCACAATCAGCTCAGAAAGAGATTGTTTGTACATTGTTCTTTCTCCAACCAAACACCCGCTAGAATTCATAGCGGGCACTAGAAACAAGGCATTGAAGACTCTCTCAGCGGAGCCGAACGGGGTCATGGAATGGAGTGATGTTATCACCACCACCGCAACGCTTTCCACCAAACCCGACGCCTATGTTAACGATGAGATTCCCCTGCCCCTTGAGAACCCGTGGAAGCGGAATGTGAGGCTGGCGGATGTGGCGTTTTTGAATGATCAGGGGGATGCGGCGGGGGTGACGTTTGATGGGGATGTGTGGCTGATCTCGGGCTTGAAGGGGGATTTGGAGAAGGTGACGTGGAAGAGGTTTGCGAGCGGGCTGCATGAGCCGATGAGCATCGTGGTGAGGCGTGCCGCCGGAGATGGGAGATCGAAGATGGGAGATAGGGCGGACAAAACCAGCCCATCTGCTATCTCCCATCTGCCATCTGCAGAGATCCTTGTTTTTGATCGCAATGGGATCTGGAAGCTGGTGGACACGAATGGGGACAAGGAGTGCGACCGGTATGAGATGTTCTGCAATCTCTTCGCGCAGACGGCGGAGACGCGGGAGTTTCCGAATTCGATGAAGCTGGGGCCGAAGGGGGAGCTGTATATTTCGAAGGGGGGGCAGGAAGGGACGACTTATGGCAAGCACAATGGGACGGTGATCAAGGTGGCGGCGGATGGGAAGTCGATGGAGGTGATTGGGTATGGTCTGCGGCAGCCGTTTATTGGGGTGAATCCGAAGACGGGGCTGGTGACGGCGAGCGATCAGCAGGGCAACTATGTGCCGTCCACGCCGCTGCATATTATTTCGGATCATCACTTCTACGGGCATCTGCCGACGATTGCGCCGAAGGAGAAGTATCCGGAGACGATCACGGAGCCGCTGACGTGGCTGCCGCATCCGGTGAATCCGAGCGGGGTGACGCAGACGTGGTTGCTGGATGCCAAGATGGGGCCGGTGAATGGGGAACTGATTCACATTGGTTATAACCGGCCGGAGCTTTTCCGCGTGCTGATGAATTCACATTTTGAAAAGCCGCAGGCGGCGGTGGTGAGCTTTAACCGCAACTTTGATTTTCCCACGCTGAATGCTGTGGTGAATCCAGCGGACGGGCAGCTCTATGTGGTGGGCTTCCAGGTGTGGGGCACGGTGGTGAAGAAGATCAGCGGGCTGGCCCGTGTGCGCTACACGAACAAGCCGCGCGTGCTGCTGAAGGAAGTCACGCCGACGGACAAGGGGCTGCTGCTGCGCTTCAATGCGAAGCTGGATGAGAAGCTGGCGACTGATCCTGACAGCTTCAATGGCGAGCGCTGGAACTACAAACGGACCTTTGAATATGGATCGCCGCATTTGAAGCTGGACGGCAGCAGCGGCCAGGAATGGATGACGGCGAGCAGCGCCTACCTGAGCAAGGATGGCATGAGCGTGCTGGTGGGCTTTCCTGATATGAAGGCGGGCGTGCACCAGATGCGCATCGGCTGGGGGCTGAAGAGCGTGGACGGTGACAAGGCCGAGAACACGGCGTACTTTTCACCGTGGGAGCTCATGACTTTTGATGCGAAGAAGGAGGGCTTTGATGAGAATCTGAAGGTGGATCTCACTCCGCGCAAGGCGGCTGCGGTGGCCACGGTGAAGGCGACGGCGGAGGAAGGTGAGCGGCTTTACCAGATGTATGGGTGCATGGCGTGCCATAGCACGGATGGAACGCTGGTGGGCAAGGTGGGGCCTAGCTGGAAGGGGCTGTATGGCAGCGAGCGGGAGATCGCGAAGGGGCAGAAGGGCAAGTTTAAGGCGGATGAGGCGTATCTGCGGGAGTCGATCACGGCTCCGAGCGCGAAGGTGGTGAAGGGGTTTGAGAAGTTTGATACGGGGATGCCGATTTATTCGGGCATCTTGAATGACGGGCAGATTGAGAGTCTGATTTTGTATATCAAGAGTTTGAAGTAGGGGACGAGGAGGCGCAGCGCGGCGAGTTCCAGCGCGGCGGGGTCCGCACTTTTCGAGTGCGGCTTCCGGAATTCCAGACCGCACTCGGAGAGTGCGGACCACGCCACGCTCGGGCTTGCGGCATCTTCGAAACTCGTGGCCTAAGTGGAGTGTTTGATCCTTTTTGACAAGTGAGACTTGCGGCTTGGGATCTCGCACAACGTGATGAGCGGGCGGGGATTTAGTTCATGCTGCGGAGGGCTTCGCGGATGAGTTTGTCGGCGGTGTCCATGCCGGGCTGCTTGGCGAGATCGTTAACGGCTTTGATGGCTTCGGACTGCTTGTAGCCAAGGGCGATGAGGCCGAGGACGGCGTCGGTTTGCGCTTCTTGTTTGGGATCGTGAGCGCCTTTGGCGGTGCGGGAGGCCTGCCAGGCATCGACGACTCCGACTTTGTCCTTGAGTTCTAGGACGATGCGTTCGGCGGTTTTGCCGCCGACGCCTTTGATGCGGGAGAGGGATTTTACATCGCCGCTGATGACGGCGTCTTTGAAAGCGGCGACGGGCATGCCACTGAGGACGCTGAGGGCCATCTTGGGGCCGATGCCGGAGACGCGGTCCATGAGGAGGCGGAAGAGGTCGCGCTCGTCTGAGGTGAAGAAGCCGAAGAGGGTGTGGTCGCGGTCGGTGACGTGGTAGTGGGTGAGGAGCTGCACTTTTTCACCGGGGTGCGGGAGTTTGTCGAAGGTGGTGAGGGGGATGAGCACGAGGTAGCCCACGCCGTTGACGTCGATGGTGGCACGGTGCGGGAGAGCTTCGGCGAGGAGGCCGCGAAGGAAGGCGATCATGCGGGCATGAAGGCGGATGGGCGCGAAGGTGCAAGCGGAGGTTTGCTTCTTCGCGCGCGATTCCTTGGCGCACTTCACTCCATGCACGTGATGTCTGATTCGAACCCCGCACTCGGAGAGTGCGGACCACGCCGCACTGGGGCCTGCGGGTCGTGGGGCGATTCCACACGCTCGCAGACGGGCGGGCTGTCGCCACAGCCGTCCTACGCTGTGCATGCGTCTCTTTTGGACGAAAGTGGTCTTATTAGCCCCTTTCGAAAGTCTCATGGTTTGCGTGACGCCAATCGGCCCACGGAAAGCGGTAGCTACGTTCGTTCCTCACTGCGCGACCGCAGTCCAAATGGGGCTGCGGCTTCTTTAGCGTGAGATGAGTTTTGCGAGACGCTGTAACCCAGCGTTGCACTGTAGTTTCGCCTTTAGGCGATCCGGAGTCTTGACCGGATTCCGGCTAAAGCCGGGACTACAGAACAGCGCTGGGCAATGCTGACATTCCTGCCGAGCTTAAGCGGAGAGCTTTTCCATCAGCTTCTGGGTGCGCTCGATGATGCGCTGGGGCTCGTCGAGGAGGCCGGCGGAGAGGAGGGCGTTGTCCAGAATCTGCTCGGTGATGAGGCCGGCGGTTTCGGGATCTTTGACGTGGAGGGCGGAGAGGTTGCGGACGAGCTGGTGGCGCGGATTGATTTCGAAGATGACCTTCGAGCCGGGCATGTCGCTGTCTTTGCCCATGGCCTTCATCATCTGGCGGATCTGCGGGCTCATCTCGCCTTCGGGGGTGAGGACGAGGGCGGGGCTGCCGACGAGGCGCTTGCCGGTGCGGACGGTTTCGACCTGGGTGGCGAGGCGTTCTTTGATCCAGTCGCAAAGGGAGGTGGCGTCGGCTTCTGGGAGGGCTTCGCCTTCGCTGGTGTCGTCGCCGAGATCGATGTCGGGGGCGTTGACGGACTTGAGGTCTTTGTCCTCGAACTTGCTGAGGCTGGAGATGACGTATTCGTCGATGTGCTCAAACATGTAGAGCACTTCGAAGCCCTTGGCCTTGAAGGCGGCAACGTAAGGGCCGCTTTCGATGGTGCTGCGGGAGGTGGACACCTGGTAGTAGATCTCCTTCTGGTCTTCCTTCATGCGCTTCACGTATTCGGTGAGGCTGACGGTCTCGCCGGGCTCGGTCATGCTGGATTCAAAGCGGAGGAGCTTGGCGATGGCGTCACGATTGGTGTGGTCGGTGGCGATGCCTTCTTTGAAGAAGCGGCTGAAGCTGGCGTAGAACTCGTTGTACTTTTTCGGATCTTCGACGGCTTCTTTGTCGAGGTGCTTGAGGAGGCGCTTGGCGACGACGTCGCCGAGCTTGCGAACGAGGGCGCTGTCCTGCATGGACTCGCGGGAGATGTTCAGCGGGAGGTCTTCGCTATCGATGACGCCACGGACGAAGCGCATCCATTCAGGGAGCAGTTTCTTCGGCTTTGGGTCGATGAGGACCTTTTTGCAGTAGAGGCCGACGTTGGGCTCCATCTGGCCCATGCCGTAGGATTCCATGTTCTGCGTGGGCGTGAAGAGCAGCGCATTGATGGCGATGGGCGACTCGGCCTGGAAGTGCAGGCGGTAGCTGGGATCATCAAAGGCGTGCGCGGCGAAGCGGTAGAACTCGGTGTACTGCTCGTCGGTGATGCTGTCCTTGGATTTGAGCCAGAGGGCCTCGACGGTGTTCACGCGCTCGGTGTCGAGAATGACCGGGAAGCTTACGAAGTTGGAGTATTTCTCCAAGACCTGCTTCACGCGATGCTTGGTGGCGAACTCGGCGGCGTCTTCCTTGAGATGCAGCACGATTTTGCAGCCACGGGATTCATCGGTTGTGTCATCGATCGTGTAGCTGGTGCTGCCGTCGCTGGTCCAGACCATGTGCTCGCCGTCGTTGCGCCAGGAATGCGTGTGGACTTCGACTTTGTCGGCCACCATGAAGGCGGAATAGAAACCCACGCCGAACTGACCGATGAGGGAGGCGTCGTTCTGCTTGCCGGCATTCTTCAATGCAGCGGCAAAGGCCTTGGAGCCGGAATGGGCGATGGTGCCGAGGTTTTCGACCAGTTCTGCGCGGGTCATGCCGATGCCGTGGTCGGCGATGGTCAGGGTGCGGGCGGCTTCATCGGTGGTGATGGTGACTTCCAGTGCGGCGGAGGCGTCGAAGACGTCATTTTCCGTGAGCTGGGTGAGGCGCATTTTTTCCATCGCATCGGCAGCATTGGACACGAGTTCGCGGATGAAGATCTCGCGGTCGGTGTAAAGGCTGTGAATGACGATATCGAGGACTTGTTTGACTTCGGCCTGGAATTCGTGGGTCTGGCTCATGGTTGGGGTTGTAGGGGTAAAAAGGTTTGGGGGCGGAGAGAGTAGCGGGTGGGGATCGGAGGTCAAGCTTGTGGGTCGAGGGAGGCGGCGCGGGCATGGGGGGAAAGATTGGTGTCGAGTGTCGGCTTCAGACCACGCGGGCGCGCAGTGATCGAGGACGAGTTCGAGCAGGAGGACGAGGACGATTCTACTTTGAAGGTGCGCCTAGACCGTTTGCATACTTTGGAGCAGCCTTGACTTTACCGTCCCCTCCCCCACACTCGCGACCACCATGGGACTTTTCGATTCACTCGCCAAAAACGCGCTGGGCAGCATGCTCGGCGGCTCTGCCAAAATGGACCCTGCAGCGATGCTCTCGGGTCTGCTGAATGAAGCGGGTGGTTTGAATGGCATGAGCGCCCAGTTTGAGAAGGCTGGCATGAGTGAGCTTTTTGCCTCCTGGGTTGGCACGGGAACGAACCTGCCGATCAATACCGATCAGGTGCAGGCCGCCGTCGGGGTGGAGAATCTGCAGGCTCTTGGAGGCAAAGTGGGCATGCATGTGCATACGGTGCTGCCGCTGCTGGCGCAGTTTCTGCCGCAGATCATCGACAAACTGACGCCGCAGGGGCACATCCATGAGAACAACCCCAGCGCCAGCCAGATTCAGAGCGTGCTGACCAGTGTGATCAGCAGCGGGCTGGGTGGCTTGTTTGGCGGCGGCCGCTAAGACTGGAAGAACCGCGTTGCAAAAAGTGCGGATTTCCCGCATGATTGCGGTCGTGAACACCTCCGTTGCCGACTTTCTGCTGAACGCGGCCTCCTACCTGCGCAAGGTGATGGAGGGAGAGCAGGTCTGTCTCACGAACGAAGGCCGTGTGCAGGCCCGTATCACTCCTGAACGCGCATGCTCGCATGAGCAGCCTGTGCTGGAGAAAATCGAGCAGGCTCGACGGCTGAAGGCACAACTGGCCGCCAAATACGGCGATGATGATTGGACGGCGAGGGATTATCTTGAGGCGGGAAGACGCGCATGATGACCCTCGTGGCGGATGCGAACGCGGCTCTGGGCACTGTTCTTCCCGGCCACGATGAGAAGGTGGCCGAGGCATTCTTAGATCACATCGGCAAAGGTGATGCCGTATGCGTGCCGCCGCTATGGCTGCTGGAGACTCTCAATGTTCTGCTTGTGCGTGAGCGACGCAAGAAGCTGGATCCGAGTGAACGAGACCAAGCAATCACCTGCATTCACGGTTATCCAGTGCGAGTGAATGAGGAATCCACGGCCCACATTGCTGAGATCCAGCGACTGGCGACCAAACACTCGCTCAGTTCGTATGATGCAGCATACCTGGAACTGACACTGCGCCTGCAATGCCCGCTGCTCTCCTCCGACAGTGCTTTGTGCGCAGCCGCACAAGCCGAGGGAGTTACTTTGCTTTGAACCAACCCTGTTAATTTGATCCCCATGCTCCGCCTTGCCCTCAAAATGCTGTTTGGTGACACGGCGAAATACCTGATGCTGGTGGCGGGTCTCGCGGTGGCGACGTTTTTGATGACGCAGCAGACGGCGGTGTTCTGCGGGCTGATGAGCTGGACGAAGTCGACGCTGAAAAACGTTCCGGCACCGATCTGGGTGGTGGAGGAAAAGGTGGAGCAGGTCAATGAGACGAATCCGCTGCTGGACACGGATGTGGCGCGTGTGCGCAGCGTGAGCAGTGTGGCGTGGGCAGCGCCGATCTATTCAGGCATCCAGCGCGTGCGACTGGAGAACGGGAGCTTCAAGATGATCCAGCTCATCGGCATTGATGCCAACACGCTGGCGGGAGCGCCGGCGAAGATGCTGGAAGGTGACCTGATGAAACTGCGGCTGCCGCATTCGGTGATCATTGATGATCTGGGCGTGACGCGGCTGGCGGGGAAACGCGGTGAGAAGGTGAAGGTGGGCGACATGTTTGAGCTCAATGATCAGGAAGCGCGCGTGGTGGGGATCGCGGATGCAGCGACGTCCTTCACCGGAGGTCCGTATGTGTGGACCACTTATGAGCGGGCGCTGCAGTATGTGCCGGCCCAGCGCAAGATGCTGCAGGCTGTGATCTGCGCGCCACGCGAAGGCGTGAGCCTGGACCAGGCGGTGGCGGACATTCAGCGTGAGACGGGCCTGAAGGCGTTTGTGAACCGTGAAGCGAGCTTTGGCGAATTCTGGGCGCAACGCGGCGGCGGAAAGACGGACAATTTCAATGTCTCGACGGTGTGGTGGTATGTGAAGAACACGGGCATTCCGATTTCATTCGGCACCACGGTTATCATCGGTCTCCTGGTCGGCATGGCGGTGAGCTGCCAGACGTTTTATTCGTTCGTGCTGGAAAACATGCGGCATCTCGGCGCGCTGAAGGCGATGGGTGCGTCGAATGGCACGCTGTGCCTGATGCTCATTGCGCAGGCGTTCACTGCCGGCCTCATTGGGTATGGCATCGGCTTGCTCGGTACGGCGGGGTTTGCCATGGGGGCGATGAAGAATGAACAGCCGCCTTTCTACATGCCGCAGTTTGTTCCGTTTGCTGCGCTGGCTATGGTGCTGGGCATCTGCACGCTGGCGGCGCTGATGGGGATCTGGCGCGTGAGCAAGCTGGAGCCGGCGATGGTGTTTCGGAGTTAGTGCTCCCAGAGGCCCAGACCGCACATGGAATGTGCGGACCACGCCGCGCTGGAGTGGCATCACACCTTTGGCTGCTACTCCAACTGGAGCTTGGCCAGGGAGCCGTAGAGGCTGCCGGGTTTGGCGACGAGTTCGTCATGGGTGCCGCGTTCGAGGATGGCTCCGCTGGACATGACGAGGATCTGGTCACAACGGCGCACGGTGCTGAGGCGGTGGGCGATGATGATGCTGGTACGGTTTTCCATCAGCTTGTCGAGGGCGTCCTGCACGAGGCGTTCGCTTTCGGCATCGAGGCTGCTGGTGGCTTCATCGAGAATCAGGATGGCGGGATCGGCGAGAATGGCGCGGGCAATGGCGATGCGCTGACGCTGGCCACCGGAGAGCTGGGTGCCGCGATCTCCCACGAGGGTCTGATAGCCTTCAGTGAGTCCCGCAATGAAATCATGGGCGTTGGCTTTTTTCGCGGCGCTGATGATCTCCTCTTCGGTGGCCTCGGGCTTGCCGTAGGCGATGTTTTCCTTGATGCTGCCGCCAAACAAGAGGACCTCCTGAGGCACTAGAGCGAGGTTGCGGCGAAGCGTGGTGAGCGACATGTCGCGAATCGGCTGGCCGTCGATGCGGATTTCGCCGGTGGTGGGATCGTAGAAGCGGAAGAGCAGCGAGACGCTGGTGGATTTGCCCGAACCGCTGGGACCGACGAGTGCGATGCGCTGGCCGGCCTTGGCCTGCAGATTGAAATCACGCAGCACCACGGCTTCCGGGCGTGTGGGATAGGCGAAGCTGACATCGTGCATGTCGATCTCGCCTTTGAAGCGCATCTTCGAGGCTCCGGCTGTGTCATCTGGCTCGGTTTGATCTCGCAGGATTTCACGGACGCGTTCGGTGGCTCCGAGGGAACGCTGGAGCTGGGTGATCAACTCGGGGAGCTGCATGAAGGAGGCGGCGATGACTCCGCTGAGGCCGGCAAACTGCGTGAGCTCCTGTGCGGTGATGCCGCCGTCATTGAGCATGCGCATGGCAAACCAGGTGACGAGAATCACGGCGACGCTGA
The DNA here is from genome assembly GCA_021733925.1 of Prosthecobacter sp. GTDB lineage: Bacteria > Verrucomicrobiota > Verrucomicrobiia > Verrucomicrobiales > Verrucomicrobiaceae > Prosthecobacter. The sequence continues at coordinate 15,354 of JAIPJY010000051.1, forward strand.
AGGCAAAAATGATGAAGGCGATGAAGGAGGCGCGTGGCACCGCGGCACGCAGCACGGTGCGAAGGTATTCGCTGAGGTTCTTGTCATAGCGCGCCAGTTCGTAGGCCTCATTGCGGAAGGCTTTCACGCTCACGATGCTTTGCAGGCTCTCATCCACCACGACCTGCGTGGCCGCCAGGTTGTCCTGCGCGCGTTTCGTGAGCTTGCGAATGCGGGCGCCGAAAATGGCGATCATCACGATCACCACCGGAATCGTGCCGATCATGAAAAACGACAGTTTCACCGACATGTTCAGGACCAGCGCCAGGCACAGAGTGAGCATGACCGAGTGACGGATAAGCATGGGGATGGTGACCACCAGCGTCTCGCGCATGGCTTCCACATCGTTGGCCAGGCGCGATGCCAGCTCACCCACACGACGCTGGTTCAGCGTGGCCATGGGCATTCGGATGATGTGGCTGAAGGTGTCCAGCCGCAGGGCTGCGAGCGCACGCTCGGAGGCCTTGGCGAAAAGCATGATGCGAAAGAAGGCCACAACCGCCTGCACCGCCACGATGCCGACGAGAAACCACACGCTGCGGTTGAGCTCCGCCATCCACTCGGGCCCACGAGCACCGCCGATGCCCTTGCCTGCCACGGCGGTCAGTTCATTGAAAAATAGAATCGTTATGCCCCCGGTGATCGCCAGCGCGATGAGCGCCGGGATGAAGACGTTGGAATGCGGACGCAGGTAGGTCAGGAAAAAGCTCGCGTCTTTCCACGCTGCACGGTCCCACAATTTTTTACTCGCTCGTTCTTCAGCCATGTTCGTTTTCTACTTCTACTCCACGCGCACGGTCCAGCGCTGCGTGGGTTTATCGGTCAATTCAAGGACGCTCAAACTCTCTGCATCATCACCCTGACGCCTGCTGCGGGTGAGAAAATAGTCACGCCCGCCGCCGCTGAAGCGCACGTTCAGGCCCATCTGGCTGTTGCCGTTTCCCAGCGCCCATTCGTGGCGGTAGAGATAACTTTTCGGCAGTGTGATCGTGAGCCGGCGGCCACCTCCTGCGGAACTGCTGAGCTCCGCCTGAAATTCTTTCGGCTCAAACACCGCTGCATAGCCGCTGCCAAAGGCCCAGGGCGCAATCGGATCGACCACGGCAGCACCATCGGCCGCTTTGCCGCTGATGCGCAGCGCGGCGGTGGCACCTGGTGTCAAGCGTTCGCCATAGCTGCGAGCGTCGAGGTTCAGGAGCAGCTCAAAGGCTTTGCCGGAAGAGTCGTCCACGAGGCTGACGCCGGTCAGGTCGAGGGTGAGAAACAGTTTCATGCTGTCTGCATCCGCACGCAGAGTGACGGCACTTTCCTGTCCATCCGCCGCAGTCATGGGCACCGATTCTTTGAGTCCCATATTGCGTGTGATTTCGATGTCGCGGTCGAAGATCTGCCTCACGCTGTTGGAACTCAAGGCCAGCCTCAAGGGCAGCACCCGGCGGAACGGAGCTTTCGCGTCTGACGGCAGTGGCAGCGCCAGCTTGAGCACCTCCGAACCGCTGGCATCCAGCGCGACCTTGCCTTCCTGGGCTTTCCCAGCCCAGTCCGACATCCATGTGGCAGAAAGCTTGGAGCCGGTGCTGTTTTCGATTTCGAGTTCAGGCGAAAACTCCGTTTCCTGATTGAAGGCCGCACGTGAGTTCCAAATGATGCTGAAAGGCCGCAACGGCACCACGATGTCCTCAATGCGCGATTGTTTGCCCGCGACCATGAGAATCGGCAGACGCATTTCGCCATCGGTCAGCGGCAGCTGGCGAGTGTCTGTGATGGCGTAGTTCAACTTCACCGTCTGCTTCGCGCCAGCCGCCAGCTGGAGTTCGGGATTCGTGTCCATGGGCTTGAACCCGGCGGGTACGAGGGGCAACAACGTCACTGCCAGGGGCTCGCGCCGAGTGTTGGCCAGTTCAAACTCCAGTGTCAGCTTTCCCTGACCTGCGAGCGTTGCCTTGGCTGCGCTGATTTTCCATGGGACTGCGGGTGCGCCCTGCATCACGTCCTGATACAAGATGCGCCCCATTTCCGCGTGCATGGCCGTCGTTGGCGTCATCACGCCTTGGGAGGGGCGGAGGTTCAGGTGGCTTTGATACTCCTGCATCAGCGCCGGGAAGATTTGATCGGCACCTTTTGCACCGGGAGGTGTCACCAGAAGCCGCGACAAATCACCCATGTCCGAGAAGATGACATCCGCTTTGGCACTGGCTTCACGCAGCACGCTGGAGGGTCCACGAGTGAGGGCCAGACTGGCCTCTTCAGGGTCTGCCGCCTGCGGAATCGGTCCGGCGACGATGACTTCGAGATGTTTGCCACGCGCGGTGTCCAGCAGACTGCGAAACGCCACGGCCACATCCGCCGCAGAAACTCCCGCCAGCCCGTCTTCCAAGCCCTGAGCCACCAGCACCACATCTGGCTGACCTTGAAAGCCTACAGTGGACAGTGCGGAAGCGGCTGAGATGATGCTGGACGTACGCACCGGCTGAATCAGAATTTCAGGCCCCATGACCTTGGATTCCTTGTCGCGCAATTTGGAGTCTGGACGAATGACACGCACGCCCCCGGTGTAGTAGAACTGCGCCGCCAGCTTTTTCGCAAACACACCGGCAAAGCTTTTCAGCACCGGATCCACGCCGTCCTCAGATTTTGCGCCATCCAGGATCGCATCTCCCAGAACCACGATCTCCACACGCTCGCGCCGCGTGAGCTTAAGCAGGGTCTGCGGGAGAAACTTCCGCCAGCGATCCCGCTGCACGGGCGAAAGATCGAAATAGGTCTGGGGCAGCACAACCGCCGAAGGCAGCTTTGCCTCAACGGCACGCGCCTCCGCCTGCAGTGCCTGCAAATCCGGCACTGTTTCAGCAGCAGGCGCAGTGACCGGCTGTGCAGGTGCCGCCGGGGCCTGTGCCCGGAGTCCGGTCACGCCCAGCAGCGCCAGAGCGCCGAGGTGGAGGAATGTCTTGCGGTTGGAAAACATGCGGGCGCTATTTCAGCGAGACCGGCGGCGGCTGCAACCGGGGAGTGAAGCGCCTGATGATCTGCCAGCCCCGCCAAGGAGACGCATATTTCGTCACTTCGCGGCGCCTTGCAGCGAATTCATTAAGGCATCGAACTTCGCGGCCTGTTCTTTCGGCATCGTGCCTGGATCCATCATGACGATATTTCCCAGAATTGCCCGCTCCTTGCCGCCTTTAAAGAGAATCATAATCATCATGGCCTCGCTGCCGTCGGTCGTTCCGATATATCCGCTGATATAACTTGTAAGACCATCAACAGTTTGTTCCTTCGCAGGCTGCACCACCTTGGCATCTTTGAGTTCTTTGACCATCTCCGGCACCAACTCTTTAAAGACCTCCATCGAAGCATCCACGTCAACCTCGGCAAAGTTCACAGAAATCCGGTCATCGTCGGAAGTGATGGAAACGCTGTCATCCGAAGGGTCCACCTCGGTGACCCATTTGGCCGGCACTTCGTATGTGAGGACGGGGTTTTTGGCAGGATAAGCCTTTTCATCGGCCGCCGATGATGGAAGGAGGGAGAGAGTTAAGAGTCCGGCAATCAGGCAGAGGGTACGTTTCATTGGGGGGGGGATGGATGGGCATCCGCCGCTACAAAAGCGGCAGACTCTTTTTTAGCATCGGAAGCTAAGAAGCCCAAGCGGGATGTTCGCCGCACATCAACTCCACCCATGTAACGCTTGCCCACGAGCTTGAATGCTCTCTTATCCCGCCATGTCCACCCTTGCCCCAGCCGCCGTTTTGTATGAAGCGAAGCAACCCCTGCGCATCGAGGAGGTGCGGGTACTGCCGCCGCAGACCGGTGAAGTGACGGTGCGGATGAAGGCTGCAGGTGTGTGCCACAGCGACCTGCATGTGATGAAGGGAGACCTTTCCATGCCGATGCCGATCATTCTCGGACATGAGGGCAGCGGGGTGATCGAAGCCGTGGGCGAAGGTGTCACCTCGGTGGAGGTGGGGGATCATGTGATCCTGGTCTGGCGCGGCTCCTGCGGGAAATGCGAGTACTGCAGCAGCGGACGACCGGCGCTGTGTGACATGGGCACGGCGATGCGCTTCACCGGCCTGATGCCGGATGGGACGACGCGCTTTCAGAACTCCGCCGGCGAGAGCATCCGGCATTACGCCGGGGTTTCGGCCTTCTCCTCACTGGCGACGATGCCGCAGGCCTCGGTGGTGAAGATTCCGAAGGAGTTCTCGTTTGAAAAGGCGGCACTGATCGGCTGCGGGGTGATCACCGGCGTGGGCGCGGTGGAGCGTGCGGCCAAAGTGCAGCCCAACAGCACGGTGGCGGTGATTGGGTGCGGCGGCATTGGCTTGAACATTGTGCAGGGGGCGCGAATGGCGGGAGCGCGGCAGATCATCGCTGTGGACAAATTCAGCCGCAAAGAGGGGGATGCGCGACAGTTTGGTGCGACGGATTACGTGGACATCAACGCGGGCGATCCGGTGCAGGCGATCAAAGACCTCACCGATGGCAAGGGTGTGGACTATGCGTTTGAAGCGTACGGTTCTGGGAAGACCGCCGAGCAGGCGTTTGATGCGACGAAGAAGGGCGGCATGTGCGTGATGGTGGGCATCACCAGCGCGGCGGATCGTGCGGCCATCAATGTGAACCAACTGGTGTATGCGGAGAAGACACTGCGGGGCAGCCTGTATGGCAGCACGCAGCCGCGCACGGATTTGCTGCTGCTGATTGGCATGCATCAGTCGGGGAGGCTGATGCTGGATGAGCTGGTGACGAAGCGGTATCCGCTGGAGGGGATCAATGAAGCGTATGATGCGCTGCAGAGAGGTGAGGTGGCGCGGAGCTTGATTGTGTTTGAGTGAGGCTTACTAAACGACCATGTTTGCGGTTCTAGATACCAACGTGCTGATCTCTGGGCTGCGTTCGAGCACCGGGGCGAGCCATGCAGTATTGAATGCCGTTCGATCTGGACAGATCAAAATCTCGTTGTCGGTCTCCCTGGCAATTGAGTATGAGGATGTGGCGCTGCGCCCGGGCATGGTGCCTGGACTGACACCCACTCAGATTGGAGTGGTAATAGATGTGCTTTGCGCCTTGGCTCATCATCAAAAGGTCTTTTTCATGTGGCGGCCCCATTTGCCAGATCCAGGCGACGACATGGTTTTGGAACTGGCGCTGGCGGCAGGATCACCGTATATTATTACCAACAACATCAAGGACTTCGCAGACTGTGAAACGCTCGGCATCCAGGCGATCAAGCCCGCCGAAGCCCTAAATCTCATCAAGCCCTGATTATGACCAGCATTTCTCTCCAACTTCCCGATTCTCTCCATCGTGGCATTCAAGAGCTGGCGGCAAAGGACGGCTATTCGATGACCCAGTTTCTCATCACCGCAGCGGCAGAGAAGCTGTCGGCGATAGCCACAGAGGATTATCTAACTGAGAGAGCGAAGCGGGCTGATCTAGCGGCGTTTGATCGAGTCATTGAGCAAGTGCCGCAGGTAAAGCCTGATGAAGGCGACGAGCTTCCGTGATTTTTGTCAAGATGCGGGCATAACCACCTGCCCGAAGAGCTGCAATGCCATTCTGGCATACCACGGCGTGGACGGGGAGCCTACGCACGCTTCTCGCATGCCTTCAGCATGCGGCCTTGAGCTTGAAGGTGTTGTTCGCGTGATCCGGTGGTTCTCGCTCGGCAAGCCTCGCTTCACCACCGGCTAATCTCTCAGCTCCCTCCGGGAGCAGGTGTGCAAAGCAGGCCCATCAACCAATCGCCCGCTTCAAGGCATTTTTCGTGATGCGCTGCACTCGCTCATCCGGGCCATGCGGGCGGGAGAAGTGGCTCCAGGGGATCATGTGGCCGGGGGGATCGCTGAGGCCCTGGCTCCAGAAGATGGTGGTGGCGTTGAAGACGATGTTTTTCTTGGGGCCTTCGAAGAGGGTGGCGGCGTATTTGCCGAGGCGGGTGCCGCCGGCCCAGACGTTGCCTTCGGCGACGACTTCGAGGCCTGGGCGGGCCGTGTCGGGATCGCCGTGGAATTCCCAGCCGACGAGGCCGGGGATGCTGTCGCCCTGCTTCATACCGGTGCCTGCAAAGAGCCAGTGATCGGGCTTGGCGCAGGTCCAGTCGCCGCCGCCGTTGAAGGGGACGATGGTGCGTGCGCCGATGATGTCGCGCTCGTCCGGGCCGGGGTTTTCGAAGGGGCCGAGGACTTTGGAGTAGGCTTCTTTTTCTTCCTCGCGGAATTCGCCGTAGCAGGTTTCGCGGGTGAGGCGGCGGTTGGCCGCGCCTTTGGCATTTGGGGTGAAAGGGGTGACCATGTAGACGTCGTTGGCGGAGAGCCAGAGGACGCTGAGACCATCCGCGATGGCCTGCTTGACGTTGGTGTATTGGCGCATGTCCCAGTATTCGTCGTGGCCGATACTGATCATGGTTTTGACGCGGGCGAGATTGGCGGGATTGAGGTTATCGACGTTTGAGCAGTAGGTGACGTCGTAGCCTTCTTTTTCGAGCCAGTAACAGAGAGGGTATTCCCACAGCAGGAACTCGCCACTGCCCATGCTCAGCGGGTTGTCGAAGATCTGCACGTATTTGCCGTAAGGGCGGTCAAAGCTGACGCTGACGCCGGGTGCGTGGGCAGCGCGTGGATCGGTGTAGAGGGATTCATTGACCGGCCAGCGATTGTAGGCCTGCCAGGTGTTGTCGCTGCATTGGAAGAGGATGTCGGCGGGACGGTCGTCGGTGACGATGAAGATGATGTAGCTCTGCCAGTAAGGTTTGTCGGCGGCTTCGGGAACGGTGGAGAGTCTGCCGAGATAAACGCCGCTGGGCCAGTCGGCGGGTATGGTGAGGGTGGTGGAGGCCTCCCACTGGCATTCGCGCAGTCGCTTGTCGGCCATCTCCGGCACGGCTTGTTCTTTGCCCTCAAAGGGGCCAAGGGTGGTCATCAGGCGTGAGCCTGCGCCGTCGTAGTATCCCATGCGAAAGATGTCGATGGTGAACTTCGCCACAGGCTTGGTGCTGACGAAGATATCGAGCTTCTCGCCGGCCTTGACCGACTGCCGTGAGCAGTAGCCTTCGATGAGCGAGGTGCGGAAGGACTTGGCGGAATCCGGCTTCATGCGCGTGAGCTGGAAGCTCGCGCCGGGTTTTGCGTTTTCGGTTTTAATCAGATCTGGCTGCCGTTTGGTGGCAGGTGCAGACCGCAGTGCGGAGGCTCCTGTCATTGCAGCCATTGCGCTGGTGGTCTTGATGAAATCGCGGCGGTCCATAGGAGAGCAATACGGGGGCGAGGGAGAGTGTATAGCAGGCGACGTCAATTACTTCGCATTCGCAAGATCTCTCCTCTGGCCCCGTAGGTTTGGACATCGTGCCCACCTCTGTTCCAGAAATTCGCCTTTCGCGACGCAGCCTGCTTCATGCCGGTGGCATGGGGATGCTGGGATTGGGATTGAACCAGCTCGCGGCGCTGGGTGCGTCCTCGAACAATTCCAGCATCGGACTTGGGAAGGCCAAGTCGGTGATCATGATTTTTAATGGTGGCGCGCCGAGCCATATTGACCTGTGGGACCCCAAGCCGGACGGTCCCTCTGAGATTCGGGGCGAATTCAAAACGATCCGCAGCAACGTGCCGGGCATACATGTGACGGAGTTGCTGCCACAGATGGCGAAGCGCATGGACAAGCTCGCGGTGATCCGCTCGGTGCATCACGGTCATAGCAGTCACAATGGCGGCATGCACTGGGCGACCACGGGGAGGCCGTATCGTGTGGACAGCACGCTGATCACGCCAAGTCCGACCGATCTGCCGGGTGTGGGGACTCTGGTCGGCTGGCTGGCGCAGCGCGATGGCTTCAGCAAGGGAGTGCCGCCGTATGTCATCACGCCGTTTCCGCATTGCGACAGCAAAGTCTATCTGACGCCCGGCCAGTTTGGCGGCTGCCTGGGCACGCGTTTCGACCCCTATGTGCTCGATGATGATCCGAACGCCGCCGCCTTTCGCGTGAGGAACATGGGGCTGGATGCCAGCCTCACGCCAGCGCGCCTTCAAGAGCGCCTCGCGCTGCTGAACCAAATGAGTGCCGCCGCACGTCCCATCGCCACCACTCAGACGGCGCAGATGGACATTTTCAATGAACAGGCCACGGCCATGCTGCAATCCGGCAAGGCTGCGAACGCCTTCGATCTGACCAAGGAGCCGGACAAGGTGCGCGAGCGTTATGGCCGGCATAGCTGGGGGCAGTCGCACCTGCTGGCGCGGCGTTTGATCGAATCAGGCACACGGTTTGTCACGACGGTGAACGGGCCATCCATCACCTGGGACACGCACAAGGACAACTTCAACGGCCTCAAGAACAAGCTCGTGCCGCCGATGGAGCAGGCCTACTCCGCGTTGCTCGACGATCTCGAAGAACGGGGCCTGCTGGAAAGCACGCTGGTCGTATGGATGGGCGAATTTGGCCGCACGCCGAAGATTAACAATGACGCCGGGCGTGATCACTGGCCGGGCTGCTACAGTGTGGTGCTGGCCGGAGGCGGCGTGCGCGGGGGGCAGGTCATCGGGAGTTCGGATGCCAGCGGGGCTTTTCCCAAAGACCGCCCTGTCACGCCAGCTGACATTCATGCCAGCATCTACTCGGCACTGGGATACGATTACCGCGAGATCAGCTACCAGTCTGCGGATGGTCGCCCTGTTGCATTGACAGAAGGTTCGACCATCAGCGAGCTGTTTTGATTTTCTGCCGCTTCGGCTATGCTGTGCCGTGCCGAAGAAAAAGAAACAGCCGACCAAAAAAGCCAAGCGAGTCAAAAAGTGGCACTTGTATGTCCTGCTCTGCAAAGACGGGACGCTTTACTGCGGCATCACCAATGATCTTGAGCGTCGTATTTCCCAGCACAATGCGGGTAAAGGTGCGCGCTACACGCGGGGTCGGGGACCGGTCAGCCTGCTACGATCGTGGCCACAAAAGAGCAAATCGGCGGCCTTAAGAGCCGAATTTTCTTTCAAAAAACTTAGCCGTTCTGACAAAGAAGCGTATCTAATCGCATAAAGTGGCATTACGAAGCAGAAATGTGCGTTTTGCGAAGGGTTTCTGAGACAGAACGACATTCTTGTGGTACAGGGAAAGATGGTCACCACAAAAGCAGTCACGAAAAAAGCGCCTTTCTCCCGCCGGGTAGTTGATCACGTCACCGATGAACTGGTGAACGTACTTTCTACAGGCGAAACTTTTGAGTTCAAAGCCCTCTTTTCGAAAGTATTTGAAGGGTTGAAACTGAAGAACGCGGTCAGCGGTGGCGAAGAGATGCTGCGCCTCCGTTCCTATGAGAAGATTCTCAAGCTGACCAACTGCGGTCTCGTGAAGAAGGTGGGCAAGACCTATCGCGCCCTCGAAGGCATTGAATCGGCCTCCAGCGCCCATCGTCTGGCACGTCTGGATTCAGCGATCCTTGCGGCAGCCCAGGCCAAGGCCTGAGCTAGTCCCCCCTATTGTTTAACAAAACGGCACGGTGCGTCCTTTGAGATGTCCGTGCCGTTTTCTTTTGGCTGTCCTGCCTGTGGCAGGAGTGGTTGCCTCACAAGGATTCGAACCTTGAATAACAGATTCAGAATCTGCTGTGTTACCATTACACCATGAGGCAGTGAGTGGAGGGCGGAGAGAATAGAGGCACCCGACGTTCTTGCAAGCAGGACAGCAGACTTTTTCACTCCTTGCCGGTCAGTTCGTGCTGATAAGTCTTGGTTTCGGCCACGATCACGCCACTGAGGCAGATCAGGTTCGGCAGGGCCATGAGACCGTTTGCGGCATCGGCAAAGTCCCAGACGGCCTGGGCCGGCTGCACGGAGCCAAACAGCACCGCCAGCACCCACAACACGCGGTAGGGCTTCACCGCACTCACGCCGAAGAGATATTCCGCCGCCTTCTCGCCGTAGTAGCCCCAGCCAAGGATCGAGGAAAAGACGAAGGTGAGGAGGCCGAACATCAGAAAGTAAGGCCCCACGGTGTGCAGATCGTTAAACGCCGCGCTGGTGAGGGCCGCCTTTGGCAGGCCTTCTTTCCAATGACCGCTGCTGACGATGACAAGACCGGTCATGAGACAGACGACGACCGTGTCCCAAAAGGTTGCCGTACTGCTTACGAGCGCCTGCCGGACGGGATTGCGCGTCTGCGCCGCCGCCGCCACGATGGGTGCGGAGCCAAGGCCCGACTCATTGGAAAACAAACCGCGGGCGATCCCCGCCTGCGCCACCTGCTTCAATGTGGCACCGAGAAAACCACCTGCCGCCGCCTGACCACTCCAGGCACCGTTCCAGATGTCCAAGAAGCTTTGTGGCAGCGCCGCGTAGTTTTTGATCAAAATCAGCGCACAGCCGAGGACATAGCCCACCGCCATGATCGGGACAAGAAAACCGCAAACCTTCGAGATGCTCTTCACACCACCCAGAATGACTGCGGCGGTCAAAGCCGCCATCACACCACCGGCAATCCAGCGCAGGTTGGTGACCGACTCGGGCTTCACCCTTTCAATGAGCATTTCGACAATGCTGTTGGCCTGAGTCATGTTGCCAATGCCAAACGCAGCGATGCAGGTGAAAACGGCGAACACGATGCCCAGCCATTTCTGCCCCAGTCCGCGCTCCAGCGCATACATGGGACCGCCTGCCATGCTGCCGTCCGGCATGGTCACGCGATACTTCACTGCCAGCACGGCTTCGGAATATTTCGTGGCAATGCCAAACACGCCGGTCAGCCACATCCACAGCACCGCGCCCGGGCCGCCTACTGTCACGGCACCCGCCACACCAATGATATTGCCGGTTCCAATGGTGGCCGCGAGTGCCGTCATCAGCGCACCGAACTGCGAGACGTCCCCCGGCCCTTCTTTGCCACGCGAAAAGGAAATCTTAATGGCCTGCGGCAGGAAGCGCTGAATGAAGCCGGTGCGTACGGTCAGGAACAAATGCGTGCCAAACAGTAAAATGATGAGGGGCAGGCCCCAAACCCATCCGGAGAGATCAGAAGCAAATTTGGCGAAATCCATGAAGTCTTTTAAGGGGTAAAGCTGTCCTCCGCCAAGCACAAACAGTGCCCCAGACGCATTTCCCCTCTGTGAAGCACGTTTTTTTCGGGAGGTGACATTCCCATTGCGTAGTTCTGGCCCAATCCGCTATCTTTGCGTCCCCAATCCATCCACATGAAGCCCTCACTTTTCCCCAACCGCCGTACTTTCCTCCGCAACACTGCCGCAACCGCCGGCAGCATCTTTCTTCCCAATCTGCTGATTGGCCAGGAAGGCGTCGTCAAGAAACTCAATGTTGCCGGCATCGGTGGCGCAGGCGGCAAAGGTGCCTCTGACGTGGGCATCTCCGCCAAGGGTGCCAACATCGTCGCCATCTGTGACGTGGACCGTGAACGCCTCAAGCAGGCTCAGCAGAAGTATCCGGACGCGAAGATGTTCGAAAGCTTCCGCGAGATGTTCGAGACCATGGGTGACAAGATCGACATGTGCACCGTGTCCACCCCGGACCACGCGCACTACCCAGCAGCGATGGAAGCCATCAAGCGCGGCAAGCATGTCTGCGTGCAGAAGCCCCTGGTTAACCGCATCTGGGAGGCCAATCAGCTCCATGAAGCCGCCAAGAAAAAGGGCGTGAAGACCAACATGGGCAACCAAGGCCACACCGGCAAAGGCATCCGCTTCCTCAAGCAGTGGGTCAGTGAAGGCATCGTGGGCAACGTCCAGGAAATCCACGTCTGGACCAACCGCCCCATCTGGCCACAGGGCAACGAAGCCAAGGCCAAGTACATCAACGGCACGGTGCCGAAGATCAAAGAGAAGAAGAAAGGCCCGGACGGCAAAGACATCATGGTCGAAACCGCCGAGGATTTGTTCAACTGGGACACCTGGCTGGCCGCCTGCCCTTCCGTCCCCTTCACCGAAGGCCTGCACCCCTTCGCCTGGCGCGGTCACCGCGAATACGGCGCAGGTGCCATGGGCGACATGGGCTGCCACTTGCTGGATGGACCGTTCTGGGCCTGCGGCCTTGGCGAACCCTACAAAATGGAAGCCGAGTGCACCGAACTCACCGACGTAAGCTGGCCGAAGTCCTCCCACGTGGTCTTCTACTTCAAGACAGAGAAATACGGCGAGATCAAACTGCACTGGTATGAAGGCAGCCTGAAGCCCGAGCGTCCGGCTGAACTCGATGCCGAGCGCGACTGGGACAAGATCAAAGGCGGCTTCCTCCTCCGTGGTGATGCCGGCGTGATCCTCAACACCGACGACTATTGCGGCAGCCCACGCCTGATCCCGAACGCCAAGATGACCGAGTTCCTCGGTGGCAAGCCCCCTGTTTTGAAGCTCGACCCCGCACTCGCCGAAGGCGAACCGCAGCTCGAACTCATCCGCGCCATTGAGCAGGACAAGATCTGCGGCAGCAATTTCGACTACTCCGTGCCGCTGACCAAGCTCTGCCTCTTCGGCAACCTCGCCATCGCCAATCCTAACAAAGTCATCAACTGGGATGCCGCCAAGCAGGAGTCCGACAGCGCTGAAGCCAACAAGCTCATCACCCGTGCGGCCTACCGCCAGGGCTGGGATTACAAGTCCATCTAAGCATGTGAATCAGGTTGTGCGCCTGATCCGCCAAAAATTAAACAACGACGCCCGGCAGCTCACACTGCCGGGCGTTTTCTTTGGGATCGTCAAAGCCTCACGCAAACAAATGCGTGAGCGGCTGGCCTTTGTCGGCCACGGTGAAGGGACGCTTGCTAGGTGAATAGATCACCTGATCGAGAGGGAGCCCGAGTGCGTAGCCGATGGTGGCATTGAGATCGGGCGGGCCGACTTTGTCAGTGGCGATGCCTGAGCCATCCGGCGTGGTGGAGCCGTATTTGATGCCGCCCTTGATACCGCCGCCGACGATGACGGAGGAGAAGATCGGGTAGTGATCGCGCCCCTGGTTTTGATTGATCTTCGGCGTGCGCCCAAACTCGGAACTGACCACGATCATGGTGCTCTCCAGCATGCCCCGATGCTCCAGATCAGTGATGAGCGCAGCCAGCGCGGTGTCGAGCGTGTCGCACAGGCGCGGTGTGTTGATGAAGTTGGCCACATGCGTGTCCCAGCTGCCGAGGCTGACTTCGATGAAACGCACCCCGTGCTCGACGAGGCGGCGCGCCAGCAGGCAGCCCTGGCCGAAGGTGTCCTTGCCATAGGCCTGACGCACGGCATCGGGTTCCTTGGTCAGATCAAAGGCGACGAGGTCCTCGCTCTTCATGAGCTTCACCGCATCGTCATACACGTCTGAGTAGGCCTTGACGCCGCGTGTGTCCCATTTGCCCTGAAACTCGGCGTCCATCGAGTGGGCGAGTTCACGGCGCATGCCGAAGCGTTCATCGGTCACGCCTTTCTGTGGTGACACATTTTGCAGTCCGGCCTCCGGATTGTTCACCATGAGAGGGCCGTACTTCTTCGCCAGGAAGCCGGCGCCTGGATGCCGGCTGTCATTGCCGACATACACATACGGCGGCAGCGCAGGATTGCCGGGCCCCTGAAACAAGCTGAGCCATGCGCCCATGCCGGGATGTTTGATGGTGCTGCGCAGGCCAAAACTGGTGTGCATGAAGTAGTTGGCCTGCTCATGCGCAGCGGTGTTCGTAGCCATCGAATTGATGACGCAGGCATGGTGCATCTGCTTGGCCATGCGCGGCAGGTATTCGCTGATCTGCACGCCGTCGGCGCTCGTCTTGATCGCTTTGACCGGTCCCGCGACTTCCTTGTTGTCGGGCTTTGGATCCCAGGTGTCGAGATGGCTCTGGCCACCGGTCATGTAGAGGAAGATGACATTGCGCGCGGTGGCCGCCTGCCTGGCGGTGGCGCTGCCTTCACCGACGGCGAAGGCTTTGCTGGAGAAAAGATGCTCCACGGAGGGCAGCAACCCGACCCCGAGGCAGGACTGGGCCATGCGGGTCATCACAGCGCGGCGGGAGAGATCGTTGTTGGGCGTTTTCATGGTGAATTCAAATGAGGTGGTGCTGAAACAAGGCGGGGACTACTCGACGAAGATGAAGCGCTGCGTGCTGAGCGCGGCGAGGGTGACGTCCTCCCACAAGGTCTTGGAGGAAGCGTAGCTCTCGAGCGTCTGGAGCATGTGAGTCTTCTCCTTCGCATTTGGCGTGCGCGAGTAGAGGCTGAGGAAGAGCGTGTCGATCTTCTCGTCGTTGGTTTTGGCCTTGCGCAGATTGATGCTGAGCGTGGACCAGGCGCTGGTGAGCTGACTGAGGAGGGCGCCGTTCATCATCGTGAGCGCCTGCGGCACGCTGGCTTCGTCATTGGCGTTCTCGATGATCTCACGATCACTCTGGCCAAACTCACGCAGGAAGTGGCCGCGTGGAGCGGGGGATGGCAGCTCTGCGGCACGGCTCCATGTCTGGTGGAGCGTCCGCTGAAAGTTTTCAAAACCCCTGGCGCTTTTTGCATCCTTCATGCCGAGCACGACCTCGTCCGCCTTGATGGTGGTCATGATCTGAGGATTGAGGGGGGCATCCTTGGGATCCACGCGGCTGTCCTGCATGAGATTCATCATGGCCATCTCCATTGGGCCGTCACCGCTGACGGCAGCGAGCTCCTGCTGGATCTCCTTGTTGCCGGACTTTTTCGCGGCCTCATAGAAGCACTTGGACACCTGCTCGCGCAAGATGCGCTGGCTTTCACCCAGCCTGCGCTGGATTTCGCGAGATTTGACCTTGTCGTCCTTGGCACGGGCCGCATCGAGCTCTTTGCGCAGCTGGTCGAATTCTTTGTTCTGCTCGCGCATGACGGCAGCGACTTCCTTGGCGGCTTCAAACAGCAGCGGGGCTTCGGTCTTGTCGAGCAGCCCGGCGAGATGATGACGGTTTTCCAGATCACGGCGTTCACGCTCGCGGGAGCTCCAGTTGGGCTGGTCAGGATCGGGACTGACGAGGGTGACGAGTGAGTCCCACACCTGCTCGGAACGCATGCGATGGAACACCGGCCCTTGGAAGTAATACGGGGTGCCGGGAGAGACTTCCTTGGTGCTCTCACGTGCGAATGCCTGCGTGTTCAGTAGCAGGCGCAGATACGCCTTCATGTCATAATTCAGCGCCACCATCTGACGCTCCAAAAAGTGCATGAGTTCGGGATTGGAGGCCACGCTGCTGTCCATCATTTCATCCACCTGCTCGTAGAGACCTGCACCAAAGACACGCTGCCAGAGGCGGTTGGCGATGATGGTGGTGAAGCGTGGATTTTCAGGAGAGGTCAGCCACTGGCCAAATTCGCCGATCGTGTTCGAATCCTTCTGCAACGCCACGGGCTTGCCAAACATGACCGATGCCTGCACGACGTCCTTCGGCTTTGAGTCCTTGTACTTGTAGTCGTGAGGCAGACGCATCTGGCTTTTGTTTTGCACCACCTGAGTGTCACGCAGCGGGCGCACCGCCTCCGTGATGGCCTGACGCATGAGGTCGCGAGTCTCGCTGTCGAGTGCCTTGTCGGCCCGGATCATTTTCTGCGCGTCCTCAGCGCTCTTGGAGCGGTAGCTGGTGGAGCTCATGTTGTGAGTGAAGGCAGCCATCTCGTAGAACTGCTTCTGCGTCCATTTATCGAAAGGGTGATCATGACACTGCGCACATTCCATGCGGGTGCCGAGAAAGATGCGGGTGGTGTTGGACAGATTGTCCAGCGGCATGCCGCGGTCACGCATGTAGTAGCCGATGGCGCCGGTGTCGAAGCAGGTGCCTTCGCTGGAGACGAGTTCGCGGGCCATCTGGTTCCACGGTTTGTTCTCCCGCAGAGCGGTGCGGATGTAGTTCAGGTAATTCTGCGCGGTGGTGCTGCCACCCACGCCCTGGCTCTGGGCACGCAGCACATCCGCCCAGTAATTGAAGAAATTCTGCACATACCCTTCGCTGGCGAGAAGCGAGTCGATGAGCTTCGCGCGCTTGTCCGGCATCTGCGAGGCATAGTAGGCGCGGGCTTCGTCCAGCGTGGGAATGCGGCCTGCCACGGTCAGATACACACGACGCAGGAAGGTGGCGTCATCCACCGGAGCGTTCGGCTTGATCTGGTGCTTCTGCCAGCTTTTGGCGAGCAGGGCGTCGACTTGCTTCGAAGCTGAGGCGGTGTCCACGGGAGCGGCGTGCACTGCGACAGCAAACAAGGTGGTGGCGAAGATCGAAAGAGTGAGGCTGGCTTTCATGCCAGAACCAACGCCAACCTACAAAGGCAGATGTCACTTCCGCCTGAGGATGCCAAATCCTGCACACCAAATGGCAATCCAGTCACTGCCAGGAGTTCTGGCAAAAGGCACAGCGCAGGTGCGGATTCACTTCATGGACATGTCATTGAGCATGCCCTTGACCACGTCCATCGCTTCGCCCATGCCCTTCATCAGCTCGGCAAGGCCCGGCCCCAACAGCCAGGAGGCGTAGGTGATGGCCATCCACCACGCAACGGCGTTCACGATGATCATGATCGTCACCAGCACCTCCACCCAGCGGCCCCATACCATGAGGTAGCCGTTCTCATCCTTCTTCTGGCGGAAGATATGGTCTGAATACAAGGCAACCGCCGACCACCACAGCAGGGGCGGGAGAAAGAAAAAACCCAGGATCATGCGCCGCAGCACCGCGCCCCCGCGTTGATTGTAGGGCACACGGTTGTAGTCCCGGTAGCGTGCCACCCGGCGGCGGATGGGACGGACGGTGAGGCCGTCGGCGAGGATATGCCCTTCGGCATGCAGTTCCAACAGGGTCGAAACGGGGCGCCACTGCTCTTCGTCCTCGCGTTTGACCAGATCACTGTCGCGGATCGATCCGTAGGCGAGAAAATTGCGCAGATCATCCTTGGAACACGGACCCAGTGTCTTCTGGCCTTTGGCAATGTAGTAAGCGGCTTGCACGAATCAGTAGGGAACGAACGGTGGCACGGCAGATCGGAGCACGGGTATTATGCATTAACCGCACCAAGATGTATTGTAAGTTTTTTATATTCAAAGCCGCCGGACATGCGCGTACTCCACTCATGCGCCTTCGCCTCCTTATCTTCCTTGCCGGTCTGTCCACCCTGACGCTTCACGCCGCGTCCCCTGCCCCCACTTCCAGCATCAAGGCGGGATTTGCGGAGCGGGACATCACACCGGGGATCGGCATGGAGCAGCCGGGCGGCTATGGCAAAAGTTTTCACCGGACCTTTCATGATGCCTGCAAGGTGCGGGTGGCCCTGTTTGATGATGGGAAAAAGACTGCGGTGGTGATCGGACTCGACTCACTCGTCGTGCCGCGGGAGGTGGTGCTGGATGCCCGGGCGCAGATCGAAAAAGCCACCGGGATCACCGGGGATGCAGTGCTGATCGGCGCTTCGCATTCGCACAGTTCCGGCCCGGTGGGCATGGTCATGCCTGGCGAATATGACACGGCATCGGATCTGGTGAAGAAGCTGGCGTATGAGGAATCCTCCTGCGCCGACCCGGGATACCTGCTGCGGGTGACGCATGAGATTGTGGCGGGAGTGGTGGCCGCCAATCAAAACAAAGTGCCGGTGCAGCTGGGCTGCGGCTTTGGCCATGAGGACAAGGTGTCCTTCAACCGCCGGCTGCGCATGAAAAACGGGCTGAGCTGGAGCCACCCCGGAGCGGGCAATCCGGACATCCTCGAATACGCCGGGCCCATCGACCCGCAGGTCGGTGTCATCGGCGCCTGGGACTTGCAAGGGAAGCTGGTGGGCGTGGTGGTGAACTTTGCCTGCCATGCCACCACCAGTCCCGGCGGCATCTCGGCCAACTGGATTCAATACCTCGAAAAAACCATCCATGGAGGACTCGGCACGCATGCACCCGTGGTCTTTATGCAGGGGGCCTGCGGCGACATCACGCAGGTGGACAACCTCAGCACCAGCCAACGCCCCAAGCCGGAAGAATGGAGCCAGCTTGTCGGCGGACGTGTCGGTGCTGAAGCCATCCGAGTTTTGCTGTCGCTGCCGAAGATCACAGCGGCTCCCATTGCGACACGCCAGGAGGTGTTGAAGATCAAACGCCGTCCGCCGTCGCCAAAGCGGGTGGAAAAAAGTCTCGATCTCGTGAGCAAACCGCGAGTCGCAGGAGATGCCACCGACTACCTCTTTGCCAAGGAGATCCTCATGCTCGACCACCTCAACAAGACGAAGCCACTCGTCGATTGCGAGGTGCAGTGCGTCAAAGTCGGCCCCGTGTGCTTCGTTTCCAATCCCGCTGAGTATTTCGTGCAGTACGGGCTCGACATCAAAAAGGGAAGCCAGCATGCCTTCACCTTTCCGTGTGAACTTTCCAACGGCATCGTTGGCTATGTGCCCACGGAGGAGGCCTTTGGCCCGCACGGTGGTGGGTATGAAACGCGGCTCACGGCTTACTCGAATCTCGAGATCACCGCCGGAACGCAGATGGCGAAGAAAGGCATCGAGCTGGCCAATCAAATGAATGCCGAGCCCAAACCCGAGCCATTGAAGGCTCCGCCTTTCAGTCTGCCTTGGAATTATGGCAATGTGCCGCCGGAGCTGGAGTAAGGCAGGAGTTTTGCGAGCCAGAGAGCATGTATTGCAGTAACGGCTTGAGCCGGTTTCTGGACGCTCTATCCAGAACCGGCTAAAGCCGGGACTACAATACGTACGCCGGGACCTGCGATGTGATACGTGCAATTTGTTCGCACGCTCCGATCCGCCGCCGAGCCAACTTTAAACTTTAAACCTGAGACTTGTAACTTCATAGTCTTCCACCGCATGACCACCGCTGAACTTCTCACCGCCCTCAACTGGCGCTACGCCACCAAGGTCTTCGATTCCACGAAGAAGATCCCTGACGACACTTGGGCCGCACTTGAGGAGTCTCTGGTGCTTACGCCGTCCAGCTATGGCCTGCAGCCGTGGAAATTCATCATCATTCAGGACAAGGAACTGCGTGAGGAGTTGATCGGGCATTCATGGCGTCAGCGTCAGGTGGTGGACTGCTCCCATCTGGTCGTCATGGCCACGAGGCACACGATGTCGGAGGTCGAGATCGATGCCAATTTGATGCGCATCGCCGAGGTTCGTGGCGGCACGCCCGATGCATTGGTGGGCTACCGCAAGATGCTCACCGGCACATTGGAGCAGGGATACATGACCAAGGAGTGGGCCAAGATGCAGGCCTACATTGCCCTCGGCCAGTTCATGGCTGCGGCCGCTTTGCTCGGTATCGACACCTGCCCAATGGAGGGCTTTGTGCCTGCAAAGTACGATGAGGTTCTCGGACTGGAGGCGCAGGGATTTACCACTGCGGTACTCTGCCCTGCGGGATATCGTCATGCGGATGACCGGTATGCCTCGCTGCCCAAGGTGCGGTTTAAGAGCAGCGATGTGATTGAGCATCGGTGAGTCGGCTTTCGGTTTTGCTAGCTGCCTCGGTCCCGCTGCGCAACCGCAGTTCAAAGGGTCTCCTGCGAAGCGCAAGGCATCTTTGGAGTGCGGCTGCGGTAGCTGCCGCTTTCGAGCGTCTCGTGATGTGCGTGTGCTGATCGGTTTGCGAAAATCCACCAGCGCTGCTTTCGAATGTCCCATCGCATGTCTAAGCTGTCCGGCCTGCGAAAGCGGTAGCTTCGTTCATTTTTCACTGTGCAACCGCAGTCCAAAGAGGGGGCGCTCCGAATATGCTATTGAGCTTTCCTGTCAGGGCTGCGGCACAAGCTGCAGGAGACATGGATTTGCAGCTGGGTCGAGCCACGCGAGTACCCTGCGCAGATGGGCCTCGGACATGGCGGTGCAGCCTGCCGTGGGTATATTCTCGCCCAGCCAGATGTGCATGAAGATGCAGGAGCCGAGGCCGGGTTTGTTGTATGGATTGTGAGCGATGACGGCACCGAGTTTGTAGCAGCCAATGGTGGGAATCATTGTTTCCGGCCCCGTCCAATCAGAGGCCACGATGCGATCATCGATGATCTGATTGTAGTGCTGTGAGCGAACATCATCGATGCCCCAATGATGTGAGGTGCAGAGGATATAGGGCAGCTTGATGTAGCTTGGGTGAGGTTCATCGCCAAAGGCCTGGGTGATGCGAAAGACTCCTGCTGGAGCACAGCCGTCCCCTTCTTGTTTCATGCGCCAGCCTGCAGGGGCCGCCAGCGCAAACTCGCCGTGGCCCCATGCCATGCCGTTGCGGCCGATGCGGACAGGAATTGCGTCACCTGTCGAGTGCCAGTCGTTGGCTGGGGTGCGTTCGAGCATCGTGAGTTCTGCAGCCGTGGCCTTCTGATCTGCTGCGGTCACGTAGATCACCTGCCGGCAGTTTGACGGCAGCGCTGCGGTGATGTCAGAGGGCAGCTTCACAGGGATGCTCATGCGCGCACAGGAGGCGAGCGCGACGAACAAGACAAGAAGACGATGCATGCGAAGTGGGCGGAAATGAAAACGCCGCAGAGTTTCCTCTGCGGCGCTGAAGAGTTGATCGGACGGGCGGGCTGTTACCAGCCGTGGGCGTCGCGGACTTTGATCATCGCGGCGAGGATGTTGTTCCAGGTGTCCGGCGTTTCGAGCACGGCGTTCGGGAACATGCAGCCATCCCAGCAGATGTGCTGGATGCCACGGGCGGCGGCGTCTTTGAGCCAGTAGCCGGAAGCTTTGGTGATGTCGAGCTTGCCGTTTGGATCGTCAGCACGGCAGTGCTTGCCGGTCTTGTCGTGCGAACCTGCGCCGTGGACGGTGCCGTCGTTTTGAGCGACGTGGAAGTCGATGGTCCAGGGGCGCAGAGCGTCGGTCATCTTCTCGTAGGCGGCCCAGAACTCGGCCTCGCTGTAGCCTTCCTTGAGGAGAGCATATTCAGGAGCGTTGTAGCCGAGGGTGTAGAGGTAGGTGTGCGCGAGGTCGGCCTGGAAGCCGAGGGCGTTTGGCATGCCGACGCCTTCGAGGACATCGAGCATGTCTTTCCAGGAGTGCATGCCGGCCCAGCAGATTTCGCCTTCGGCGGCGAGGCGCTCTCCGCTGTCTGCCGCGATCTGGGCAGCCTTCTTGAAGGTGTCCACGATGCGGGCGGTGTTTGCCTTGGGATTCTCACGCCACTTGGCGATGCCGAACTCGGCGGAGTCGATGCGGATGACGCCGTATTTGCGGACGCCGTGGTTATTGAAAACCTTGGCGATGCGACAGGCCATCTTGACGGCGCTGAGGAATTTTTCCTGCTGGGCGTCGTCGCCCATGGCGGAGTCACCGACGGTGCCGGGCCACACGGGAGCCACGAGGGAACCGACGCTGAAGCCCTTGCTGGCAATGAGATCAGCGATCTTCTTGATCTCGTCGTCACTGGCCTCAGGATTGGTGTGAGGGAGGAAGAGGAAGTAGTCGATGCCTTCAAACTTCTGGCCGTTCACATTGGCTGCGGCGGTCAGATCCAGCATCTTTTCGAGGCTGATCGGTGGTTCCTGGCCTTCGCCATCGCCTTTGCCGACGAGTCCGGGCCACATTGCATTGTGAAGTTTGGGTGATGAGTAGCTCATGGTAATTGCTTGGTTTGGGAAGCGAGTCGCGAGGTTAGCGGGAAGGTTTGGGAACGCACGAACAAAGTTTTGAGAATTATGCGGATCACGCCAGAGGGGGGATTACTTCACTTTCTTTTTCGCTTTTGGCTTCGCGGCAGGTGTGGGCTTGCGAATGATGACCGGCACCGCGTTTTGCTGCGCCTCACCCGGCGTACTGCGGCCGCTGGTGACGATCTGTTCGAGTTCGGCGGTCATTTTTGCCACGATCTCAGGGTTTTTATCCTGCACGTTGTCCTTCTCGGCGATGTCCGACTTCAGATTGTAGAGCTGGGTGTCGGGCAGGCCTTTTTCGCCGGGGCTGCCAGGGCGTGGGTCGCTCCAGCCGCCGGAACCGGCGCAGAGTTCGAGCTTCCAGTCGCCTTCGCGTAAAGCGAAAGAGCCGTTGATCGAATGGTGGATCACGCTTTGGCGGACCGGCTTGCCGGATTCACCCAGCAGTGCGGGCAGGATGCTGAAGCTGTCCTCGGCGGCGGTTTCGGGCAGCTTCGCACCGACTGCATCGGCAGTGGTGGCCATGAAGTCGGTGAGGCAGACGATCTGTGCGGAGGTCTGGCCGCCTTTGACTTTCGCAGGCCAGCGCACGATGAAGGGCACGCGGTGGCCGCCGTCGAAAATGTCCGCCTTGTGGCCGCGCATGTTGTAGCTGGGGTTGTGGCCTGCGGCGAGCAGCTTGGGGTAGTCGGCGCTGGGGGAGCAGCCGTTGTCGCTCGTGACGATGAAGAGCGTGTCCTTGGCGATGCCGGCTTCTTCCGTGGCGCGCATGATCTGGCCGATGGCATCGTCCGTTTCCATCACGAAGTCTGCGTAGAGGCTGATGCCGCTTTTGCCCTGCCACTTTTCGCTGGGAAGGATGGGGGTGTGGGGGGAGTTCAGCGGCATGTAGAGGAAGAAGGGCGCGCCCGCTTTCGCCTTGGCCTCAACAATCTTCTTCGCTTCCCGAGTGAAGGTGGGCAGCACGTCCTCCCCACGGAAGCCGGGGGAGCCGGGGCCTTCGCGGGTATAGCCCATACGGCCACCTGCGTTCATGGCGAGCTTCATCGTCTCCGTGGGATTGGCCACAACGCGATCGTTTTCGATGAAGCAGTACGGCACCATGTCCAGCGAGGCGCTGATGCCGAAATAGGTGTCAAAGCCGACGCTGTTCGGACCGTTGGTGATGGGCTTGGTGTAATCGACGTTGTTCACCTGCTCGGCCTTTTCGATGTTCAGTTCCTCCGTGGGGCCCGTGCGCACCCAGTCCATGCCCAGGTGCCATTTGCCCACGCAATGCGTGGAGTAGCCTTGGGCCTTGAGCATGTCCGCCACGGTCATGCGCCCCTGCTCGATCAACCGCGGGCTGAGGCCGCCGAGCACGCTGCTTTGCAGTTTCGAGCGCCAGGCATAACGGCCTGTCATCACGCCGTAGCGGGTCGGTGTGCAGACGCTGGAACCGGAATGCGCATCCGTGAAAATCATGCCCTCCTTGGCAAGACGGTCAAAATTCGGCGTGGCGATTTTGCCGTCGGGATTGAGGCATTTCACATCGCCGTAGCCAAGATCATCGCAGAGGATGAAGATGATGTTGGGTTTGTCGCCAGCGCTGGCCGTGACGGCGAAAGCGAGGCACCACAGGGTCGTGAGAGCAAAGAGTCGGTTCATGGTGAACCGTCTTCAACGCACTCAACCCTCCGAGCTATCGAGATATTCCAGCGCCTTCGAAAAACTGGCCTGGGTGAGGAAGTGATTGAGTCGTGGCGGGAGTTCCGCTCGCAGTTTGAGATGCTCGGCGCCGAGTTCCTCCGAAACCTGCTTCAAGGCTTCCAGATGTGCCGCCGCATCACGATCCCGAAACGCATGATCGGCGATGATGTCGAGACGACGCTGGAGAAGGGTGCGCAATGAATCAAGGGATGTCATGCCTGCATATTCTTGCGTCTGAAGCAACTGACCACCAGTTTTTCAGAGCTTCGGCTTTGGCGGCGTGATCGGAGCCATCTGACCGCTGACAATGCCGTGGGCTTTGGTCGGACGTTTGTAAATGGCATCACCGCAGGCGATGAAGAGTTCGCTGAGATCTTTGCCGCCGAAACAAATGTCCTGCGGTTTTTGAGGTGTCTTGATGATGAAGTTCACGCGACCGGCTTGATCGCAGACCTGAATGCCGAGAGAGGTGGCGACGTAGAGCCAGCCGTTGGTATCTACGCAGAGGCCGCCAGCTTTGAGTTGCTGGCCTCGAGTTTCCTCCAAGTCACCGAATGGCTGCAACGCATGAATAGCAGGCACGCTTATTTTGTCAGGCTTAGCAGCGAATGAATCACCACCCGTAGGATCTTCTACATCAATCACTTGGGCGGAAAAAATAACACCACTCTCTTTCTGACTCGCATAGATCACAGTTTGGTCTGGAGACAAACAGAGCTTCTCAAATGCACGCACGGCCGCTGACTCAGTCCATGCCGACGAGCCAAGACCACCGGGCTCTTCTTTCTTGGGGACAACAAAGATGGCGGCACCTTTGTGCTGTGCGAAAGGATTCCCTTCGGGGAAATCTTCTTCAAGCCCTGCGAAAATTTGACCATCGCTTCGCATGACAAAAACCGAGGCTCCGACGACACGATTGAAAACTGCTTTTTTGTCATCTGGGCTAAGCCCTTTGAGGTGAATCCTTCCTTCAGGTCCCGCGTAGAGAGCCACTGGCTGACCATCCAGGGAGACTCCCAGATCGAATCGAATATGGGATTGCCGCATGCTATTCGCCATGATGGTGACAGGTCCATCGGTTGGAACTGTCCAAAGTGAGGAAGAGTTTCTAGCAATGGCGAATGCGGTTCCATCTTTAGCAGCAGCCAAACGGTGAAAATCGGGCGCGCTGCCTTCCAGTTTTGAATCCACCGGCATTTGCAGCATCTCCCACTCCCCTTCCCCGACCACCTCATAGCCCTTCCACTTGGACTCCCCTTTCGCATTCGCTTTGATCTCGATGTTCGTCTGCCAGTCGCGCCAGAGCCAGCGGAGGACGTCGGGGAAGATTTGGCTGGCGTGTTTGGCGTTGTGGCCGCCTTCGCCCCAGGCGTGGTTCACGTCGTAGCCAGCCCAGGTGAGGCTGCGCTCCATGGTCTGGTTGGCCATCCACCAGTCGCCGCAGTAGAGGTTGTTGTCGCCCGTGCCGGACTGGAGAAAAACGCGGAGGGGCTTGGGCTCGAATTTGCGCACCAGGACGGGGAGCTGGTCCGCGCCATGGATGCCGACGTAGGTGCCCACACCGGTGAAGACGCGGCGAAAGCGGTCGGGGCGGTGCCATGCGGCCATGAAGGCGCAGATGCCGCCGCTGCTGTTGCCGGAGATGGCGGCGAGATTGGGATCGGCACTGAGCTTGAGGCCGTGCTTGTTCTCGATGGCAGGCAGGAACTCATCAAGCAGGAAATGCGAGTAGGTAGGCGTGATGCTGTCGTACTCGTAGCTGCGATTGTAGCGCGGCAGGGCCTTGTCATTCGCCGCAGGCACGACGCCGGGCTTGATGAAGATGCCGACCAGCGGTGGGATGTCTTTCTTGGCGATGAGATTGTCGAACACGACGGGGGCCTGGTAAATGACGCCGTCCTGAAAGACCATGAAGGGGGCGGGCTTCGATTTGTCGAAACCGGCGGGCAGGTAGATCTGGTATTCCCGCTCGGTGCCTGGGAACACGC
Organism: Prosthecobacter sp.; assembly: GCA_021733925.1. Classification (GTDB taxonomy): domain Bacteria; phylum Verrucomicrobiota; class Verrucomicrobiia; order Verrucomicrobiales; family Verrucomicrobiaceae; genus Prosthecobacter. The sequence continues at coordinate 40,598 of JAIPJY010000051.1, forward strand.
TGCTGTCCTTCGCACTGTAGCTGCCCTTCAGCATCGTGCCTTTGGGCACGTTCGGCTGCGGTTTGGAATCTTCGGTGAGAGGAAACTCCGGCTCGGCGGTGAATGCCAGGCGGGTGAGCAGCAGCAGTGCGAGGATGGGGCGCATGCGCGCATGCTGACAGAGGCGGCCACGGGCCGCCAGCCTGAATTTATATGTGCCACGTCTTGAATAAAACACCTATGCCGGGACGTTGAGATCGGGCTTGTTTCACCGTGGGCTCCGGCTAGCATGAGGCAGCTTATTTCACCCCCTCCTGTCATCCATTTGAAACCCGGTTTCGTTCTCGCATGCGCACTCATTGGCGCGGGGCTTGCCATGTCGGCCCCGATGGCGGAGAAGCGCACGGACGATCCTGGGGCAAGTTCTGACATCGCGCTGCTGCGGCTGAGCTATGCGCGCGAGCTGATCGAAGCCAGCCTCGCGCCGGTCAAAGAGCAGATCACCACGCTGGGCACCCTGGAAAAGCAGTTCGCCGCCGAGCGTGACTACGACGACGCCATCACCGCACGCGATGAACGCAAGCGTTTGCAAAATGAGCTGGCCCGTCTGGACAAAGAACTGCTGCTGCTGCAAACGCGCGAGCAGACGCTCAAGACTTCGCTGCTGCCGGACCGCATCAAGTTTCCGCTCGACGCTGCCGCGCTGAGCGATCTGCGGCTCGAAGGCGGTGCCATCACCGGGTGGTCGAAGGTCGGTGCCGCCGCGACCTGGAAGCTGCCCGCGCTGCCACCCGGGGGGTATGAAGTGATGCTGCGCTACCGCTGCGGCGCTACGGAGGGCGGCAAACTGCTGATCAAAGAAGCGCACTTCACCCTTACCACGAGCATCGAAACCACGCTCAAAGGTCCGGAGGAGCGCAGTGCAGGCACACTTAAAATCAGCGACGGCTCGGGCACACTGACACTTTCCGCACAAGCACTGGTCACTGACAATCTCATGCAACTGCTGGCCGTGGAACTCGTGCCGGCCACCCAATGAAGCTCTCTCTGCCAGTCCTGATTTTCGCTCTGCATGCCTGCACGGCATTGCAGGCGCAAACGCCTGTGCAGGAACCGGCGGCCCTCACCGCCACACGCTCGGCATTCATGCGTCAGGTGATGACGGATTCGCAACTGCTCACCCAGCAGTACGAACGTGCACTGGCCAAAGTGGAAACGGAAGTCGCCACGGCGGGTGACTATGAGGAGGCACGTGCGATCCGTCAGCGGCGCGAACAACTGCAGGCGCTGTATGCCGGCACGGCGTCCAGCCTCGCCACGCCCCTGCCCCTGACTCAAGCAAGAATGATGGGATCTGCCCAGGCCTCGGGCGAAATGCTCGGCGGCTGGCGCTCCAACGGCAGCGGGGCGGAGTGGCAGAATTTTCGCCTCGTGCCGGGCAGCTACCACCTCGAATTTGAAGCAAACATGAGTGATGCTCCCGTCGCAGGCAGCATCTATGCCTCACCCAAATTCCTGCCGCAGCAGAAGGCCTTGTTCAGTTTTGACGAGGTGACGCTGCTGGGCATCGCCGCCGAAAATCACCGCACCTTTGAAATCACCCGCAGCACGGATGAAACCACGTTCACCACCGTGCATGTCGGACCGCTGACGTTCACCCGCAATCCTGTCACTCTGCGTTTCACGGCTGCGGATGGATATCCCGCCAACATCATCCGCATTCGAAACCTGCGGCTGGTGCCCGTCACGGACGCCACCGCCGCCGCCAGTCCCACCACGCTTCCTCAGACCAGCTCCACCACCGCGATGCAGCTGGCCAGCACAGCACTGAAAGACGCCATCGACACCGCCCGGAAAGCAGCTTCCGCCAGGTATCTCGACGAATTGAATGATCTCGCAGTGAACAAACCCGAACTGAAAGGACAGATCGATGCCGAAATTCGCCGGATGCAGCGGTTGGGAGATCAAAAGGCAGGGCGCAGTGGCATCAACGCGATCACCACCACCGGCGGCGGCTTCAGCGGCTTTGAAGACATCAGTGATGCACGCCTCGCGGATGAGGATCCGATGTCCGGCGAACGCTTCAAGGTGGTTTACGAAGGCCGCACCCTGATGGTGCGCCTGCTGTGGATCGATTGTGCGCCGCTGGAGGAAAACGAGCCTGGAGTGAAGCGCTTCGCCAAGCATTTCAACATCGAGGAAGAGGATGTGCCAGCCGTGGGTCGTGCCGCGCGCGAGTTCACCGCGAGTTACCTGCGTAACAAACCCCTGCGCCTGCTCATCCGCCCGGACCGCGACAAAGACGGCACCATGGCCGCGCTGTTGTTTCTGCCAAATGTGGGCTTGTACCAAAATGTGCTGGTCAATCACGGGCTGGCATCAGTAGTAGAGCCTGCGCGCGAGCAACAGCACAATGCCATGGAGCGTGCCTTCCTCTCCACGCTGAGCGCCATTGAAACCACCGCCAGAAAACGCCGGCCCGCCCCCGGTGCGTGGGCGCTCTCGGCTGATACCCATGGAGGGAAGCAGCCATGAAGCACCTGCTTATGTCCGCCGCAGTGCTGGTGGCTGGCCTGGCCACAGCCCAGCAGCCTGCACCTCCTGCTGCCGCACGCCTGCAGCAGATGGAAAGCATCTACCAGAAGGAGCTGAGCGCACGGCATATCCCCTTGCTGGGCAAGTATCTCATCGAACTGCAAAGGCAGGCCGCCACCGCCATCGACACGACGGCCTACACCGCTGAAATCGCCCGCATCCAGCAGATCATCAGCGCAGGCGGAGTGCTGGATCTAATCGCCACACAGCAGGCGCAGTCCGGCACCATGCCCATGCCGGCGCCGATGCCACCCCCGGTGCCCATCGAGCAAAAACAGGCCCTCATTGCGCTGTCACCCGCGCTGGCCCAGAAGGTCTCCCCCAAAGCACCTGCAGATGCGCAAACGGCTACCGTCGGCGAGATCGAGTGGCGCATTGAATTTATCGCTGCGGGCACCTATGACATCCTGCTGCATTATGCCTGTCCGGAACTGGCGGAACCGCTGAAGATCGTGGTCGAATGCAACGGTCAGACTCTCACAAAAGAACTGGAGGTCGAGCGTGTGACCAAAGATGCCCAGTCTTTCCGTATCCTGAGACTCGGCAGCCTGACCTTGACCAGTGACCTTCGCGGCGAAACACTGCGCCTCAGCGCCGGTGATCAAGCCAGCCCGCAACTCATCGTCAAAAGCCTGCTCATCACCCGGCCGCGACCTCCCGCCCTCAATCCCTAGCGCCATGCGTTTTGTCCTTCCGTTTATCCTCATTGTCCTCGCTCTAGGCACACTGCCTTCCTGCAAGCGAATCGAGGCCAAGCTGCGCCGCCTTGCCGAGCAGAGCGGCGTCACCCCGAAGCCGCCACCGCCCAAACCCGAGGAGCCCGTCCTGACCGCTGAAGAGCAGGCGATCGAAAAGAAACTGCAAGAGACCGCCCTGCTGGAGGCCGCCGCGCCCGAGACTCCGGTGGCTCCAGAATTTGAACTCAACAAATCCTCCGTCGTCTCCATCCTTGGCTACCATGATTTCAAAGACCGCGGCGGCAGCCCCATGCTTATCTCTGCGGCGAAGTTCCGGGCGCAGATGCAGGCCATCAAGGACTCCAAGATCCCCGTCATTCCGTTCAGCGAAATGATGGCGTGGAAGCGCGGAGAAAAAAACATTCCCGAGGAGGCCATCGTCATCACCATGGATGACGGCTGGGAGGGTGTGTACACCTATGCCTATCCGGTGCTGCGTGAGCTCGGCTTCCCTTTCACCATCTACCTGTACAAGAACTATGTGGGCGGCGCCGGCCGTTCCATGAGCTGGGTGCAGATCAAAGAGATGATGGAACATGGCTGTGAAGTCGGCAGCCACAGTGTCTCCCATGCGAGCCTCAAGACTCCCCCCAAGAATTTGAAGACGGATGCTGACAAGCAGCAATGGGTCTTGGCTGAGCTCAAGGATTCGCGGGATTTCCTGGAACAAAACCTGCACACCAAGTGCCTCTCTTTCGCCTACCCTTGTGGCAGCTTTGACGACGCCATCTTGGAGACCGGGCTGCAGATCGGCTACGAATCACTCGTCACAGTCAACGGCCAGAAAGTCAGCTGGGACACCCCCAACGGCAAGCTGGGCCGCTACATCGTCCATGGTGACAACGACATCAATTTCAAGCTCGCCACCAGCTTCCGCGGCCGCGGTGATGTCGGCTCCAATAAATTCCTGGTCGCTGACGCCAAGAACGACCAAGGCGAACAGTTGATCCAGCTCAAGCCCAAGCCTGATGCCGTCATCACCGAGCGCCGCCCGCTGATCGAAGCGGATTTGAAAAAAATCGGCACCATCCTGCCGGAGAGCGTCAAGCTGCGCATCGCCGGACTCGGCACCGTGCCTGTGGATTACGACCCGGCCACGATGGTCGTACGCTTCCAGTTCCCCTACAAGCTGCGCCGGGAGGATTGCGCCCTCAGCCTCAGCTTTCAGCGTGACGCCACCCAGCCTGCCGAAGTCGTGAGCTGGCGCTTCAAGATTGACCTTGAGGCGGCGTATATGCCCCCTCCTTAGTCCCCTTTCACGGCTTGATTCGTCCCGCCTTCGCAGTTGCCATGCGTGGGCTGCTGCCGACTATCCCGCGCCCCATACTTTTTACCGATGTTCTCCGCCCTCTCAGAAAAACTCGAAAGCGCTTTCAAAAAGCTGCGCGGCCAGGCCCGCATCAGTGAATCCAATGTCAGCGATGCCATGCAGGAAATCCGCCTGGCCCTGCTGGAGGCGGATGTGGACTTCAAAGTCGCCAAAGATCTCGTCGAGACCGTCAGCAAGCAGTCGATCGGCGCTGAGGTGCTGCTCAAAGTTTCTCCGGGGCAGCAGATCGTCAAAATTTTCCATGATGAACTGGTCAAGCTGCTGGGCAGTGATGCCAGTGCGCTGAACGTCGATCCACCGCAACGCATTCTGATGACCGGCCTCAATGGTGCTGGTAAAACGACGACTTCCGCCAAGCTGGCGAACTGGCTCAAAAAGCAGGGGCGCCGCCCGCTGCTCCTTGCGCTCGATCTTTACCGCCCTGCCGCCATCAAGCAGCTGCAGGTGCTCGGCCAGCAGATCAATGTGCCCGTATTTGCACCTGCCGCAGGTGAGACCGATCCGGTGAAGGCCGCCAAGGCAGCCATGGTCTGGCTCAAGGAACAGGGCAGCGGCGTCGCCATCTTCGACACCGCCGGTCGTCAGGATCTCGATGAAGAGCTGCTCGCGGAACTCAAACGCGTGCGTGCCGTGGTGGAGCCGAATGAAGTCCTGCTGGTGGCCGATGCGGCCACGGGTCAGCAGGCCGTGAGCGTGGCGCAGAAATTCAACGCCGCCGTCGGCATCACGGGTCTGATCATGACCAAGCTGGACGGTGACGCCCGTGGGGGGGCACTGCTCTCCATGCGTCAGGTCACGGGCTGCGCAGTCAAATTCCTCGGTGTGGGTGAAAAGGTCGAACAGCTCGAAGTTTTCCATCCCGACCGCATGGCGCAGCGCATCCTCGGCATGGGCGATGTGGTGGGACTCGTGGAGAAAGCCTCCGAAGAAATCGACGAGAAGGAGGCCATGAAACTGGCCGCCCGCATGCAGTCGAACAAATTCGATTTCACCGACATGCTGGCGCAGCTGCGCATGATGAAGAAGCTCGGACCCATCGGCGGGATCCTTGGCATGCTCCCGGGCATGGGCAAGATGAAGGACATGATCGGGGCCGACGGCGACAAGCGCATGAAGCACGTCGAGGCGCTCATCCTTTCAATGACGCCGAAGGAGCGGCAGCGCCCGGAAATCATCAACGGCCAGCGCCGCAAGCGCATCTGCAACGGGGCAGGACGCCCGGTGATGGAAATGAACCAGCTGCTCAAGCAGTTCGAAATGATGAAAAAGCTCATGAGCAACAAAGGCATGATGGCCCAGATGATGGGTGGCATGATGGGCGGCGGCGGTGGTGGTGGCGGCATGGGAGGACTCGGTGGTCTGGGAGGGATGCTCGGAGGCGGTGGCGGCGGCAAGATGCCCAAGCTTCCGCCCGGCATGAAGTTCCCCGGCAAATTCTAACCTTCCTTTTTCCAACCTGATCATGAGTTCCCCTTTCCGCATCGGAGTCGCCGGAGTCGGCGCCATTGGCAAAAACCACGCCCGCATCATGGCCGAGATCGCCGCGAAGAGCGAGGGTGCGATCACCTTCGCCGCCGTGTATGATGCTGACACCGCACGCGCCGCTGATTTCGCCGCGCAGTACGGCACGCAGGCCGCCAGCGACCTCACGGACTTCGCCCAGCGCGTGGATGCCGCGACCATTGCTGTGCCGACGATCTTCCACCGCAAAGTCGCCGAGCCGCTCATGCAGGCCGGCATTCATGTGATGGTGGAAAAACCCATCAGCGAATCCTACGCTGAGGCGCAGGCGCTCATCGAACTCGCGAAAGCCAAGAGCGTCATCCTGCAGGTGGGTCACATCGAGCGCTTTAATCCGGTGCTGCTGCAGCTTGAAGAGCGCATGGACAACCCGCGCTTCATCGAGGCGCATCGTCTCTCCCCCTTTCCAAACCGCAGCATCGACATTGGCGTCGTGCTGGACCTGATGATCCACGACATCGAAATCGTGCTGCATCTCGTAAAATCAGAGCTGATTCAGGTCGATGCCGTGGGCATTCCGGTTTTGACCAAGCGTGAGGACATCGCCAACGCGCGCCTCAAGTTCGCCAACGGCTGCATCGCCAACATCACCGCCAGCCGGATCAGCCCGGAGAAGATGCGTAAAATCCGCGTCTTCCAAAGCGAGAGCTATCTCAGCCTGGACTACCAGGAACAGAGCGGCTGGATCTATCGCAAAGACGGCATGCAGATCGTGCGTGAGGCGGTGGAAGTGGAGAAGGACGAGCCCTTGAAACTCGAGATCGCCGCCTTCGTCGAATGCGCCCGCCATGGCCGCCGTCCGGTCGTTACGGGCCAGGAAGGCGCCGAAGCCGTGCGCATCGCTTTGGAAATCACCGATCAGATTGAAAAGAACGCCGCTCTAGGCACCTCATGAACCGCATCTTCATCATCGCAGGCGAAGTCAGCGGCGACACCCATGCGGCGGGACTCCTGCGTGAATTGAAAGTCCTTGAGCCTGACATGCTGGTCGTCGGACTGGGCGGTCCGAAGATGCGTGAAGTGGTCGGCGATGGGATTGAAGACTGGGTCGAAACGGCTGGCGTCGTCGGGTTGTGGGAAGTGGTGAAGATGTATCGCTACTTCAAAGAGAAGATGGATGCCGTGCTGGACTCCATCCTCGATCAAAAGCCCGAGGCGGTGATCCTCGTGGATTATCCCGGCTTCAATCTGCGATTGGCCAAAAGCCTGCGCACCGCCGGCTACAAGGGACGCATCCTCTACTATATCAGCCCGCAGGTCTGGGCCTGGAAAAAGGGCCGCGTGAAGACCATGGCGCAGGTGCTCAACCTCATGATCTGCATCTTCCCCTTCGAGAAGGAGTTTTATGAGAAGAGCGGACTGCGCACCGAATTCAGCGGGCATCCCATGGTGGACCGTGTGGTGACGCTGAAACGCGAATGGAAACGCGAGCCCGGCCTTGTCGGCTGGTTTCCCGGGAGCCGGCTCAACGAAGTGCGCCGGTTGTTTCCCATCATGATGGACGCCGCCAAGATCATCAAAGCCGCCCTGCCCAGCACCCGCTTCGCCGTCTCCGCCGCCAACGAAACGCTCGCCGGATTCATGCGCAACATGACCGACGAGCATGGCATGCCCGAAGCGAAGCGCTGGATCGAGACCGGCACGGTCTATGATCTGATGCAGCGTTCTCAGGCTGGAGCCGTCGCCTCAGGCACGGCAACGCTGGAAGCCGCCTGCTTTGGCCTGCCCTACACGCTGGTCTACAATGTGAGCTGGCCAACCTACGTCATCGGCAAGCTGGTGGTTCGCATCAAGCATCTGGGCATCGTCAACATTCTGGCCAAACGTGAAGTGGTGAGAGAACTCGTGCAGGGTGACCTCAACGCGGATTCACTCGCCCAAGCCACCCTCGAACTGCTCAACAACGCCGCCGAGCGAGAGCAACTGCAGCGTGAACTGGCGGAGGTGGTCTCAACCCTCGGCAGCGGCGGAGCTTACACGCGCGCGGCCCAGGCGGTGCATGAAGTTTTGTCGGCCGTGTAATATGGCGGAGGCGAGGCACTTCCATGTTCAATCGGAAGCGAATTCGGCGGGTCTCATTGTCAGCCTTATCAGCAATGCTCACGCGGCTGATCGCTCGGCACGCATGCCCAATTTGCAATCATTTTACATTTTGCCTCATCTGCATGCTTGGCTTCGTTTTCTGCACCGGTCGGCATCTAATCCTAAAACAATGTGTCAACTTGGATACGTTGCAGAATTTGCTTCATGAAAACCCTCCTTAGCATTCTGATGAATGCTAAACTCTTACAGTGCTGCCAAGGATAACAGGTTTCTTTTCACGACATTTTGCAAATTTCGGGTGCGCGTGGCGAAACTGATCATGGTCATGATGGGCTGCTGGCAGGTGGTGCCAGTGGCGCAGGCTGCGACGTTGACGTGGGATATTGGCCCTTTTGATGGTGGCATTACCACGGGTGGCAATGGAACATGGACGAATGGGCTGGGTGGCTGGAACACCGGCAGCGGCAATACCATCTGGCACAATGCCACGCCGGATTCCGCCACCTTTCGCGGGTTAATGGGAACGGTAACCTTGGGGGGGGCCGTGACCGTCGGGAACATAGTGTTTAATTCTCCGTACACCTTGGCGGGTGGAGGGAACACACTCACGCTTTCGCATTCTACGATCACTGTCAACGCTGCAGCGACGATCAGTGCCACTCTCGGCGGCAGCACAGGTCTGCTCAAGAGCGGCACAGAGACGCTGACTCTTTCCGGCTCGAATACCTACACAGGTGTCACCACAATCAATGCTGGCATTCTTGGGGTGTCGGTTTTTGCAGATGGGGGCAGTTCAAGCGGGATCGGTGCCGCCAGCAATGACGCTGCCAATCTGGTGCTCAACGGCGGCGTTCTTAGAAACACTGCAGGCCCTGCAACCACTGACCGCCTTTTTTCTGTGGGACTGAACGGCGGCAGGATTGAAACTCCTTATGCTAACCTGAATTTTACCAACACCGGTGCCATTGGTTTCAACGGTCAGTCCGGCGCCAGAACTTTGACTCTGTCAGGCTTCATGAGGATGGCCCCCGTCATTGGCGACGGTGGAGGAGCCACCTCGCTGGTGATCGACACACCTGGATACCAAGTCACCCTTGTGGGTAATAATACCTACAGCGGCACCACAACCATAACTCCTGGCTCGTTACTCAAAGTGGGCGAAGGCGGCACATCTGGCAGTCTGGGAACGGGTGACGTGATCCTCAATGGATTCATCGTATTCTCACGCTCAGACACGGTGACTGTAGCCAACAACATCTCAGGAATCAGCGCCCTGGATATAGCCAATCCCAGCAGCGGTGTCACCATCCTAACCGGCAATAACAGCTACATCTACGGCACCACCATCAGAGGTGGCACGCTACGTGTCTCCATCCTCGCAGACGGCGGCATGCCAAGTAACATTGGTGCGTCGAGCAACAGTGCCAGCAAAATGTCAATCCAGGGGGGGTGCTTCAGTACGTGGGCATTGGGGCCAGCACAGACCGCCTTTTCCTGCTGGGTTACATGGGGGCTACACTCGACGCCTCTGGAACTGGGGCGCTTCACTTTACCAACACGGGCAGTCTGATCTACAGCCTCACCTCAGCACGCACCCTTACTCTTACCGGAACCAATACGGACAATAACTCTTTCTCCCCCATCATTGCTGATGCGGGAGATGCTACTTCCGTGACCAAGTCAGGCATCGGCACATGGGGGCTTGTAGGTGCCAGTACTTACACAGGTGTGACCATGATCACTGGCGGTGTTCTCTACGCTGACTTTCTCGCAAATGGCGGCAGCGTCAGCAACATCGGGGCATCCACGAATGCTGCCACCAATCTGGTGCTGAACGGCGGCACCTTGCAATACACCGGCGGAGCCACCAGCACGGATCGGCTGTTCAGTGTTGGCAGCAGTGGCGGCACCCTGGACGCCTCAGGTACCGGAGCGGTGAAATTCACCAACACCGGCAGCAT
>JAIPJY010000119.1 GCA_021733925.1 Prosthecobacter sp.
TCCACTGTCGTGACACGGGGAGCCGCAAGCACATCCGTCCCCCCGCGCTGTTCCAAACGGGTCCTTAACGTCTTTGTCTCGTCCGCAGTCAATACACGCGCGAGGGTCAGGGTTTCGAATTGGTCCAGAATCACGTTTTAATCATTGTCTGTTTTGGTTCTTGGTTCTGGGTTCAATAATCCGCCACCGAACCATCCGGATTTTTCTGGCCGGGCCATTTGAACTTCGTCGGATCCATCTTCGCGAGCGCCGCTTCGTCGACCTCGACGCCCAGCCCCGGTCCCTGTGGCAGCGAGGAGTCGCCATTCTTGTCCACCTCCCAACTTTTCTTGAGCGTGCCGCCGCAGTCATTGGAGTAGTATTCGTGAATGAGAAACAGCGGGATGGACGCCGTGACATGAAAGCTCGCCGCAATGCCTATGAACGACGCAATCGAATGAGGCGCGAGCGGCACCGTGTAAGTCTCCGCCAGCACCGCCACCTTTTTCATCTGCGTGATGCCGCCCCCATGCGCGCAATCGTGCTGGATGATGTCGATGCAGCGCTCCTGCAGATAAGGGATCACCTCCCAGATCGTCCGGTCACGCTCGCCCGAGGCCAGCGGCACTTTGACGGACTGCTTGATGCGCTTGAACACTTCGATGTTTCCCGGCACCGCCGGTTCCTCGATCCACAACACGTCGTAAGGCTCGATGGCATTGGCGAACTGGATCAACATCGGCGGCGGCAGACAACAATGCGCGTCGAACATCACCGTGCCGTCCTTGCCCACCCGTTCCCGCGCTTCCTTGACCGCCTGAACCAGCGGCTCAATGTCGGCGGGATTGCCGGACGCAGGACGAGGCCCACCGGCGGGGACCTTGTAAGCCTTGGGCGTGGGATAAACGCGGATCCTGTCGCGTGTCGGGCCGCCCATCAGTCGATAAACCGGCACGCCATGCAATTTGCCGGTGATGTCCCACAGAGCCATGTCGATGCCCGCAATGGTGTGCAGCATGAAGGCGCCGCCGCGATAATCCCGGTGCGCGCGATACAATTTCTGCCAGAGATGCTCGATGCGGGTTGGGTTCTCGCCGTCGAGCAGTTCAAACATCGACTGCATGAGCGGCTCCGAGACCGTCGGCGGCAATTGCGAAATCTCGCCCCAACCGAAAACCTGTTGGTTGGTTTCGATTTTCAACAGCGTCTTGCTGCCGACCGGGTAGGTCTTGAAGCCGGTGATCTTGATCGACGACGCGCGGTCGCCAACATGAGGCGCAGGGTTGTCGGCCGCTGACACTTCGTTCAACAGCAGTATACCGGCCGCCGTCGCACCAGCCGATGCGAGCAGATCGCGGCGGCTGATGCCCTGCTGTTTGGGTTGTTCGTTCATCATTGCGGTGATTCCTGGGTGAAGGATGGTTGGTTTCATGGGCCAAGGATTGAGAGGGAAGAGAATCAGCGCGTGAGGAGGTCGGAAATCTCTGCGTCCCACGAGAGGCTCGCTGCTTTTTCCAAATTGCCGTCGGCGGTGATTCGGTAGCCCGTGAGGGTCGCCCCATTGTAGGCGGAAACGAGGAGATACTTGCCGTCTGGAGATAGCGCCAGCCCCCACGGAATCTTTTCGGCCGGTGTCAGCCCGAGCAACTCGGCCTGGCCGTCCGCATTGACCCGGTAGCGGGCGATTCGATCAAAATCCTGACTGTGTCCGCGCAACCCTGCGAAGATGAACTTACCGTCCGGTGTGATCTCCAGGTCGGACGCACTGAGGCCCTCCTTCGACATTCCCTCCGGCAGGATCGGAATGTCCTGCTTCAGAACAAGCTGACCGTCGGGCCGCCGCTCGTAGGTGGAGAGGCCGATGCCTTGCTCGTTGGAGAAATAGACCATCGGCAACCTGGGGTGATAAACGAGGTGGCGCGGGCCAGTGCCGACCGGGGGATTCGCATTGGCCGGAGTGAGCGGCGTGATCATCCCCGAGGTCGCATCGAAGCGGTATTGGAAAAGAGCCAGGTTGCCCTTCACATAGGGGATATAGAGAAACTGGTTGTCCGGCGAAATCAGGACGCAGTGGGCTTCCTTCTTGCCTTCATCAATCGTCGCCACGGCTTTTCCCGGCAGTCCGTCTTCTCCGAGGCGGTAGGCATTGAGCCGCCCGTTTCCATAGCTGACACCGAAAAGAAACGCAGCGCTGCGATCGAGACTGATGTAGGCGGCATCGTCATTCAGGTCCACGCGCCGATGGCTCGAATAGGCACCGTCTTTGGCCAAGGTCACCACAGCGCCGGGGATCTTGCCCGTCTCTTTGCCGCCGCCGCAGATGTAGAGCAGCGGTTTATTCGGGTGCGCGGCGATGACTCGACCATTGAATCCCAGCTCCCGCTTTTCAGCCAGCTTGAGTTCCAATCCACCGTCCTCCTTGGGAAGGGCGTCAACGATCCAAAGGGTTTGCGTCTTGCTGGCAGGCGCATAGACGCGAAAGGCTTCAGCGGCGAGGCTCGTGGCAGACATGCCGATGCCAAGCAGGGCGGTAATGAAATGGAGTTTCATGTTCTTGGTTCTTCGTTCTTTGGATTGCGTGTGCGCTTGGCCAAGCGCCTCCACGTCTGAGGCTGGGTTTCATGGCCGTGGATAAATGTGAGTATTACTCGCGCCCGTGGAACTGTTCTTCCAGCGGCAGCGCGATGACTTTCCACGTGGCTGGATAGAAGCGGACGATGCGGCGCGGGCGATAACCTTCCAGCATCATGCCGCATTTCACTTTGATCTGCACGCCACTGCTGCCGGGCTCGATGGCCACGTTTTTGATGTCGAGAATGTTGCCGCCTTTCCGATCATTCACGGGATCGTAGGTCATGAGGCTTTCGCGTGCGACGGCGATGCCGCCCTTCGGCGCTTTCGGATCATCTTCTGGAAAGGAAAACGGCCAGCCCTGCGGCTCTTCGTTGATGCCTTTCAACTCGTCGAACAGCTTCGGATCAACCCCGCTGAAGAACGTGAGGGTGACGACTTGCTTCGCGTCGTCCACGGCGCTGACCCAGCCGGGCAAACCGCGCTCGCGGATGTGGTTGCGATGCCGTTCTAGTTGGTTCGCGGTAGCGAGGGCGCGGGCCGGTTCATCAAGCCAGACGTCGGTGATCCGCCCCGGACCGTAAAGCGTGGCCCAGGTGAGGTTGAAGAGCACGGTCTGTCCCGGTTGGATCGCTTTAAGATCCGCAATCGTGTTGGCCTCTAACACACGCGTGCTGGTGAGCAGATCAAAGAGTTTCGGCGGGCCGCCGGGCTGGCCGTTGTCCTGCAGTGTGGCAGTGAGCCTCTTCGCATCGAGGTCCACGCTGTCGATCTTCCAGAGTTGCTTCTGCCGTCCATAGAACGAGAAATCGTCCTCGATGCGGAAGCAGCGGCGAAATTCCCAGTCAGGTGTCTTGCGGCCGTTAGCGTTGTAGGGCAGTGGAGTCTTGTCGTCGGGATCGCTCTGGTAAAACAAGCCGTGCAGATGCGTGCCGAGCGGGATGTCCTGCAACGCCGCCGGTGCCCCCTGATACCAGATGGAGCCATACGGCAGCATGGTCGCATCCAGCGGCAAGTCCACAATGCCGGCATCCTGGCTGTCATTGCGGTCCACCCTCATCTGGAATCGACGTTCCAGGTGATCGACATCGATGAGTTCACCCGAGACGGCGTGCGCGGAGCCCTCCGGCGGGAACTGCCCTTCGACGAGTTGGAACCAGTCCGGCTTGTCGCCGGGCTTTCGGTCTTTGGGGTTCGTGCGTTTCTCGCCCGCCTGCACCGGGCCATCGGCATCGGTGCGGAACTTGGGTTTGTCCTCGGCATGGAGGATCGACGCCGCGAGGCATAGGGCGACGAGAAGGCGCATGGAAAGTTCAGCCATCATCTGTCTGATTTCAGTTTTTAGTCACCTTGCGTGGATCACGCGACGATCTGCGAGATCGGCCCGATGCTGTCCTGGAACTTGTCCACTTTCACATCTGCGCGTTGCAGCATGGTGAGCAGCAAGTTGCTCACGCGGGCATCGCTGTCCACGGGGCGGGAGCAGATCTGATAGTGGGCGGTCGCATCGGCCACGTTGTATTTGCCGATCTTGGGCAGATTGAAATCAACGTGCGTGCCGTGCTTGTAGCCGAGCGCTTTGCCACCCGCGAGGATGGTCGGCAGATTGGCGTTGCCATGGCTGTGGCCGTAGGCCATGCCGCTGCCCCAGAGGACTTGCGTGGTATCGAGCAGTGGCGTGTCGCTTTCCTTGTGCTCCTTGAGCTGGTCGAGGAAATAGCTGAACTGGCCAACGAGGAAAGTGTCCGCCTCGGTGAGGCGACGGAGCTGTTCGGGGTCGCCGTTGTGGTGCGAGAGGCCGTGGCGTTGCTGCAAAATACCAATGTCGGGAATGGCTCCGCCTTGCGCCTCGCTGCCGATGCCGCAGGTGATGACGCGGGTGGAATCGGTGCGCAGCGCCATGACCATGAGGTCGTAGAACAGGCGGTAATAGGCACCGGCCTCGGCCATGCTGAGCTTGCGCTGGAGGCGCGCGGCTTCGTCAGCGGGGACGACGGGCTTGGCGACGTTGAGCCATTCATCGGCGCGGCGGGTGCGTTCCTCGACCTGGCGCACGGCAGTCAAATACTCGTCGAGCTTGCTGCGATCCTCGCTGCCAAGCTTGTTGTTCACGCGCTTGGCGTCATCGGCCACGAGATCGAGGATGCTGCCGCGGCGGCTGAGACGGCGGCGAATGGTCTCCTTGCTGTCCCTCTCGACGCCGAAAAGCGCATTGAAAATCTGCTGCGTGTTGCGTTCCGCCGGAATCTGAATGCCGTCCTTTGACCACGCCAGCGACTGGCCCTCGACAGCCATCTCCAGCGACGAGAAACGCGTCGCGGCTCCATGCACTTCGGCGATGAGCTGATCGGCGGAGACGGTGTTGCGGAAGGAACCGCCATCGCCCGGCACGTTCGCGCCGGTGAGCCAGACTTTCTCGCAATTGTGATGCTTGCCCAGCACCATGGGGTGATGCAGGCCGCTGATTGGCGTGATGTCCGCACGATGCTTTTCCAGCGAAGCGAGTGGCTTGGTAAATTGGTAGGCGGCACCCGCCTGCTCGATCTGCCACGTCAGCGTATTCACGCCGTTCGGGATATAGAGAAACACGCTGCGCTTCGGCTTGGCGGCCACGTCGGCGGCACGCGCGCTGGCTGGCAGCATGGCATTGAGGAATGGCAGGGCGATGGTGGCACCGAGTCCGCGCAGGGCCTCGCGGCGGCTGATATGCCAGTGGTTTAAGTTCAGGTTGCTCATAAGTTCTTGTCAGCGTTTTTGGAAAAGATCGGAGGAGACGAGTGCGGTGACGATGTCCTTCACGCGATAGTCCATGGCCTTGCTCGCAGCGGCGATGGCTTTCAGATTATCGCGGTCGTCAAACGACATGCTGCGTCGCAGGCCATAGGTGGCGAGCTTCTCGATGAAGGTGTAATTGAAGGCGTCGAGATCCGCTACGAGGAGCTTCTTGAACTCGTCAACATTCAGGTATTCGCGACCGTCCGGGAGCATTCCGGCAGCGGTGACTTTCGGGTTCTCGCCGATGCCGTCGGTGACTTCTTCCGTGCGCCAGCGGCCGATGGCATCGTAGTTTTCAAACGCCAGGCCGAGGGGATCAATCTTCGCGTGGCAGGCGGCGCAGTTGGCGTCCTGGACGTGCGCTTCGAGCTTCTGGCGCAGCGTGGCTTTCGGGCCGGTGGGGTTCGTCGGGATGGGATTCACATTCGCGGGCGGCGGCGGTGGTGACTTGCCGAAGATGGACTCCATGACCCACACGCCGCGATGTACGGGGCGATGCCGCACGCCATCGCTCGTGAGCGAAAGAATCGAGGCCTGCGTGAGCAACCCGCCGCGATGGCTGTCAGCGGGCAAGGAGACGCGTTGAAACTCGTCGGCTCCGCCCAGCGTCCCCTCGGGCAGGCCGTAGAACTGCGCGAGCCGCAGGTTCATCATGCTCCAATCCGAGTGCAAGAACTCGCGGAGCGTCAGGCCGCTGCTCAGCACTTCACGGAAGAAGGCCTTGGTCTCGCCGACCATGCTCGTTTCAAGCGCGTTGTCGTAGTCCGGGTACAGATTCTTGTCGGGCGGGAACATGCCTACTTTTTTCAAGCGCAGCCATTGCGTGGCAAAGGAGTCCGTGAAGCGCCGCGAGCGCGCATCGGCCAGCAGACGCGTGACCTGTTGCGCCAGCACCGCCTTGTCGCGCAGCTTGCCCTGCTCGGCGAGCGCGAACAATTCGGCATCGGGCATCGTGTTCCAGAGCAGGTAGGACAGACGCGAAGCGATCTCCCAATCATTGAGCGTGTGGCGCGATGTGTTCTCGTCGCCCTCGGCGATGAAGAGGAAGCTCTTCGAGTTCAGGATGGCGAGCATCCCCGCTTTCACCGCGTTGCGGAAGGTCTCCTTCGCATCGAGTTCGCTTTCCACGATGCGCAGGTAGTGGTCGATCTCCTCGTCAGCGACGGGACGTCGAAAAGCACGCTTTGCCAAAGTGGCCAGGCAGGCGCGGGCCTGCTGCATGTTTCCCTCTTCGCTCGGCATGTAGTCATTGCGCAGTTGCCGCTCGTGCTCCTCGATGATCGGCCCCTTCCACGAAACCGAGTCCAAAATGAGGAAGGGATAGCGCGCCTGGCCCGCTTCATCAGTGAGCTTCATCTGCCAGGGAATGCGGCCAACTTTCGTGCTGATGAAGGGCACCTCGCCATGACGCCCCGAGCGCGGATTATTCGATGGACCCGGCACGTCGTTATACACGTGAATGTGCGGATCCTTCGGCAAATGCGCACTGAACGTCACGGTGATCGGCTTGTCCTCTGGCGCGACGATGTCCCGCTCAAACAACACGCGGTCAAGCCTCGTCTCATAAACCTTGAGGCGCGGTGCACGGCCATTCTCCGGCTTCAAGCCGCTGAGGGTATAGCTTATCTCATAGATTCCTGGCCCCGGCAGCGGCTCCCTCAAATTCGAGTGGCGGAAGATGTCGCCAGCCCACATTTCGAAACGCACCTTGTCGAGTAGCCCCAACTCGCGCAACCGTTCGCGATGTCGCTCGTTGATCTGTTCTTCCTCAATCGCCGGCTTCGAGCCGCCGAAAAGCGGCGCGGGCTTCGCGTTCTCCGGCAGCGGATCGGGATACGCTTCATCGAGAATGGTCTCCGCCGCCCCGAGATACTTCTCTATGTTCGATGGCGATAGCGTCAGCACCGATCCGATACGTTCAAAGCCGTGCCATTCCGGGTCCTCAAGGAGGTTTCCAGGATCATTCGCATCGAAGTGCACGCCGATGAGATCGCGCACCGTGTTCACATACTCGTCCCGCGTGAGGCGGTTGTAACTGACCCGTCCGCGTGCGGCCATGCGGGCGGATTCGCCTTCCTTCATCCGGGCAGCGATCCACTCCACCACCTTGGC
This sequence comes from Prosthecobacter sp., assembly GCA_021733925.1. Taxonomy (GTDB): domain Bacteria; phylum Verrucomicrobiota; class Verrucomicrobiia; order Verrucomicrobiales; family Verrucomicrobiaceae; genus Prosthecobacter. The sequence goes on from JAIPJY010000119.1 coordinate 7,438, forward strand.
GCTCTCGTCCGCGCCGGGTCGCACCTTCACCTTTTTCGGCGGCATCTCGCCCGTGTTGATACGTTCCATGATCTCCAGCCACTGCGGCGTGTTCTCGGTCCCCACCTTTGGCGAGAGATTGTCCACCCGGAATTCCCCCTTTTGCACCTCCGCGTCGTGACACTCCACGCAGTGCTTCTGAAGGAACGGCTGCACGACGTTGTCAATGTCCCTGACTTCCTCCGCCCGCGACGAGGCCGTGGCAGCCAAGGCGACGATGGCTGAGAGGCCGAAAACGAATCGTGTCATAGGAAAGCAGACTAGGGTTTGTGAGCGCGGCGCGCCGGAACGGCTGAGCCGGTGTCTGGGTTGCTGCCGAGCAGCTCGGGGAGGCCATGATAGCATATGAATGAGCAGTGTGGAACGTGCGGCGCGAAGCCGCGAGTGAACATGCGGCTGATGCCCTGCCGTTTGGGTTGTTCGTTCATCATTCCTGTGACTCATGGGTGAAGAATGGTTGGTTCCATGGGCAAGGTTACTGATGGGAATTTGCTTTTTCACCCTTGGCCTCCACGGTATTGATCCGTGGGGATTACCTCAAGAAAAAAGCTCCTTCCATGCTGTGTGACTCACGGATTCTCCCCTTGGGCCGCCTCGGAGGTGGCCCAAGGGGAGAATCTTGCCCGACAATTCCCTGAGAAGCGTGATGGGGAGCAGAATTCTCGGCTCCCGCAGACAGAACGGGGGTCTCAAGCCGTCCGCAACATTTCGCCTTAGCCGTTGCGCGCGCCCCGATTCTGACCTCTTGAGACCTCCTCCAAGGCCGGTTCATCCCACGACTGGCTCAGGGACTGGAGGAGGGTCCCGGGCGGGCGCCTCCTCCCTCAATCCGCGATGCCGCAGAATTGGCTTTCCAAGCCCCGCGAGTCAGTGCCCGAAGTGAGACGTGCGCTGCGCGCACTGCAGTTTTTCGATCACCTCGCGCTGATGCCGTTCGATGAAGCTGATGATTTTCATTTCCGCCCCACATCTCGGACAGCTTAACGGATCGATCTCATAGACTTGTT
>JAIPJY010000052.1 GCA_021733925.1 Prosthecobacter sp.
AAGGGATGCCGAGCCTCGGCGAGGCTTCCCTGGTACGGGCCGACACCCTCCGGGCAGCAAACCCAGCGCGCCCTTCGCACGCCGCGTCCGCCAGCAGCGCCTGCCCGCCATTCCGCCGCACGCAGGCAGTGCTCCCGCAAGCCCCCTTGTCTGCTCTCGATGCCTCCACCCACTTCATGGGGGATCACTCGATCGCACAAATCTCGTCAGTCGGCTGAAAGACAGACCCGTTTTCAATCCAGTGTGGTATTACTTCACCACCCGCAGATTCCTGAACCCGGCGACACCATCGAACACGATCATGTTGAGCTGTTCCTTGGCCTCAGCGATCACGGGATGCTTGCCTGATGCCGTGACTCCTGCGATTTGCGCGGTCACCTGATCGCCTTTGAAAGTGATCCGCAGTGTCTGCCAGTCTTCGGCATTCAGTTTGATCTTCTGCCGCGCCAGTGGCTCCGTCTGAGTCTTGTCCTGACCTTGATCAGGATTCTTGGTGATCTCGATCTGCGTGCTGCTGACGACCACGCGGAAGGAGTGCTTCCCCGCCGTTTGAATGCGCAGCGAATGACGCCCTGCGGTGTGCAGCTTCATGTCGTACTGCAGCGTGCCATCGGTGATCGGCAGCGGGCCGGTTAACGTGGCACCCTGCTGTTCAGTTTTCGGCGCGGCATTCCAGATGGCATCATCATGCACCTGCCATGCTGCACCACGCGCCATGGTCCATGGCTTGGCCGGCAGTGATTTGAAGTCCTCCGACACCACCGGGCTTCCCATCAGCGGTGGCAGTGCGGGCGGCGCCTTTTTCTCGACGATGGGCGGCATTTCTCGGCTGTAGCCACCGTCGCGGTAGCGGTTCACCAGGGCGCTCAATTCCTTCACCACTTCGGGATGCTGTTCGCTGACATCCGTCGTCTCGGCGGGGTCCTTCTCCACGTTGTAGAGCTGGGGTTTGAACTGGGTCGCGTGTGCTTTGCGCGCTCCGAGTTTGATGTCGCTGACCGGGACACCTTCGATCCATTTCCATGGGCCTTGACGGATCGCAAATACGCCATCGGAACTGTGGAGGAACATGTGATCACGGGTGGGCGCGGCGTCCTTGGTGCCAAGGAAGGCTGGCAGGGCGTTGAAGCTGTCTTCCGCAGCGGTGGCGGCAGCGGGCAGTTTTTCGCCGACGATGGCCGCCGTGGTGGCCAGGATGTCCGCGACGCTGATCATGTCATCGCACACGGTGCCTGCAGGGATCTTCCCGGGCCAGCGGGTGATGAAGGGCACTTTGAAGCCGCCCTCCCACACGTCGTGTTTGCCGCCGCGAAGATCGCCATTCACTTTGAATCCGGCTTTGAAGGCCTGCGTCTGCACCGTGTCGCGTGTCGGAGTGAACACCCCGCCGTTGTCGCTGGTGAAGATCACGAGCGTGTCCTGCGCGATGCCCTTGTCATCGAGCGCTTTCAAAACACCGCCGACGCTGCGGTCAAGCTCGTGAATCCAATCGCCGTAAGGCCCGGCCTTGCTCTGTCCGGCGATGTCCTTGTCCGGCGTGACGGGATTGTGCACCGCGACGGGCGTGTAATAGAGAAAGAACGGCGTGCCCTTCTTCTGCTGCGTGATCCACTCCGCCGCCTTGGAGGTGAGCAGCGGCATGACGCGCTCATTCACACGGCGCGGCGCATCGAGGTCGAGAATGTTCGCTTTGCCGCTTTCCGTATCCTCGGGGCCGTAGGTGGATTTGAAGTCAGGATTGTCGGCATCGGGGCCGTGCAGCTTCATGCCTTCAGGGATTTTACCGTTGCGCAGGCCATAGACGAAGCGATTTTCAACGTAGATGCCGGTGAGATCACCATGATTGCTCGGCACGCCGAAGTGGTAGTCGAAGCCGATGTCCAGCGGTCCGGGCGAAAGCTCCGCAGTGTAGTCCGTGCGCCACTTCAGCGAACCATCATCCGTACCGTAGCCCAGATGCCATTTGCCAATCGCGGCTGTTTGATAGCCGTGTTTTTTGAGCATCGAAGCCATGTTCAGCCGCGTCGTTTCGATGTGCAGCGGGGAAAACGTGCCCAGAACCTCATGCGTGAGCGAGGTCCGCCAGCAGTAGCGCCCGGTCACCACCGAGTAGCGTGTGGGGGAGCAGACGGAGGAGGTGGTGCTCGCATCCGTGAAACGCCGCCCCTCTTTGGCCAGACGGTCAATGTTCGGCGTCTGCACCAGCTTGCCATCCGCGCCGCAGCATCCCGCGCTGCCATAGCCGTAATCGTCGGCCAGAATAATAACGATGTTCGGTGTGTCAGCGGCGATGGCGGATGAAACGAAGAGAGCGAGGAGGAGCAGAAAACGCATGGCCCCTTCACGAAGAGTTCACATTCGACCTTTCGTGAATTCGCCGTGAACTGAGGTTCGGCTCATTGACCAGTCCTTCACCACCGCGCAGAATGCACACACAGGCGGATCTCCACCACGCTTTTCAAAAATGCTCACATCGCCCACCTCCCGGCTCCTGTCTCTGGCCCGTGGCGGTACGGCCAGCCAGATACGCTGGCTGGAGGAAAAATCCCCTCGTGCCATGCTGCCGCTGGTCGTGGGCATCATGGTGGGATGTGGTGCCTACGGCTTCGCCATCGGGCTGGGGCGCTCGCCGATGATGGCGCTCTTTGTCGCGATCAAAATGCCACTGCTCATTTTCCTCACGCTGGGAGTAAACGGTCTGATCAACGGCATGTTCGGCACACTGCTGGGCAGCGGCATGTCGTTTCGTCAGACCATGCAGGCATGCCTGATGAGCTTTGCACTTTTTGCGCTGATTGTCGGTTCGCTCGCGCCGATCATGATCGGCATGGCACTGGACCGCCCGGCGGATGGCACGGAGGAGCTGGACCGCTGGTATCGCATGTTTCTGCTGAGCAACACGGCTGTCATCGCCTTTGCCGGGATCATCGCCAATCACAAGCTGCTGCGTTTGATTGAGGCCTTTTCCGGCAGTCCTGCGGCTTCCTGGCGCACTTTGGTGGCATGGCTGGCGGGCAATCTTTTCGTGGGTGCCCAGCTTTCCTACATCCTGCGTCCCTTCTTTGGCAACCCCATGCTCCCGATCGAATTTCTGCGGCCGGATCCCTTCCATGGCACCTTTTACGAAGCAGTCTGGAGCATGACGCTGGCGAGTCTGCCGGAAAGCTCCGCTGCGTTTGGTCCCCGGCTCCTTTTTCTCTGTGTCCTCATAGGCTGGCTCATAGCCCGCATGATCTATCGGAATTTTGCACCCATCGTCAAATCCATCACTCCCTCCAACCATGAAAATTGAAACCACACCCGAGCCTTCCTCAACCTCGCCTCCACCGCTGCCAAATCCAGGTCAGCCTGCCTGGATGAAACTGGACATTCAGCCACTGGGAGCGCCCGCCTCGTTCGCGGTGGTGATCGAAGCCCTGCTCAAGCAGCCCGGACGCATCCTCCATGAGTGCAAACAGGGTGGCAGCAAAGTGCCTCTCATCCTCTTCCTGGGTGCGGTGTTTGGCCTGGCGGTGTTTGGTGCATTGCTCGGCACTTTTTCGGGCGGTGTGCAATACTGGGCCACCCCCCTCAAAGTCGTCGTGGGTGTGCTCGCCTCTCTGGTCATCTGCCTGCCGAGCCTGTACATCTTCAGCGCTCTCGGTGGCATGGAGGCACGGCTGTCACAGGTCGCCGGCATGCTGCTCGCCATGGTCGCTCTCACGGCGCTGCTGCTGCTGGGTTTCGCCCCGGTGGTTTGGATTTTTTCTCAATCGACCGAGTCAGTGGGGTTCATGGGATTCCTGGTGCTCACGTTTTGGGTCATTGCGCTGTTTTTTGGTTTCCGGCTCCTCCTGGCGGCGGCAAACACTTTCGGCATGACCATCGGCCATTATCTCAATGTCTGGATGGGCATCTTCCTTCTCGTGACGCTGCAAATGTCCACCACCCTGCGCCCCCTCATCGGCACCGCCGACACCTTGCTGCCGGTGAAAAAGAAATTCTTCATGGAACATTGGGCTGATGAGATGTCAGCGGACCCCAACAGCCAGCCACGCCGCTGACCCGGCTCAGCTCCTTTCAAAACCGCGTTTCTGATTGCGACAGCTGCCGCACGCTTCACAGTGCCAGCCGCCATGCCACGCCGCGCCCTCTTCTCCCTTCTGCTCTGTCTTGCCAGCCTGCTCATCACCGGCTGTGAAACCACCGGTCTCACCCCGCAGCAGGCCGCATCGGTTGAGGCACGCCGCCGCCAGATCGCCATGGAGCCGCGCGGGGACTACTTCATCGGCCGCCGTTTCTACATCAATCACACCCATCTCTGGGGCTACGTGCGCAGCCCGGGACAGGGCTGGGAGACCGCGAAGCTCGTCATCATGAACGAGCGCTACCAGAAGATCCCCTACCGCCTGCCAGAAGCGCCGAGCGACGGCGGCTACGCCTACGGTGACGATCACAACGCCGAGTACACCCTCTATGGCCGCTTCACCGGACGCAAGGTGTTTGACCCCAACAGCGACCTCGTCCTCCCTGAGTTTGAACTGCGCCGCTGGGAAGTCCGCAATGAAAGTCCCGGCTGGCTCTTCAAGCCCAACGAAAGATTCAACGGCACCCAGCTCCTGCGCGGTGAACCCGGTTCCACCCCCTAGCCAGGAGTGGTGACAGGAGTGACGAATTAAACCCGCACCGTCATTCATTCGTCATTCTGAATTCGTCATTCGTCATTTCCCCCCACATGCCTACAACCGACCTGATCGCCGATCTCGAATGGCGCGGCCTGCTCAAGCAGTGCAGCGACCTCGAAGCCCTCAAGGAATCCCTCAAGACGCAGCAGACCTTCTACTGCGGTTTTGACCCCACCGCAGACAGCCTGCACATCGGCAACCTGCTGCCCCTCATGGCCCTGCGCCGCGTGCAGGAGCATGGGCACAAGGCCATCGCCATCGTCGGCGGCGGCACCGGCTTGATCGGTGACCCCAGCGGCAAGGCCAACGAACGCACGCTCAACACGCCCGAGACCGTCGCAGAATTTGTGAAGCGCATCGAGGTGCAGATCCGCAGCATCCTCATTCCTGAGCAGACCATCATCGAAGACAATGCCTCGTGGATTTGCAAGCTCAGCGCCGTGGAACTGCTGCGCGACGTGGGCAAAAATTTCACCATCGCGTGGATGCTCGCCAAGGAATCTGTCAGCGCCCGTCTCGAAAGCGGCATCTCGTTCACCGAGTTCACCTACATGATCCTGCAGTCCTACGACTTCGTGGTGCTCAATGAGCGCCACGGCTGCACCGTGCAGATCGGCGGCAGCGACCAGTGGGGCAACATGACCGCCGGCATCGATCTCGTGCGCAAAATGCGCGGCCAGCAGACCTACGTGGTCACCTTCCCGCTCATCACCACGAGTTCAGGCAAGAAGTTCGGCAAGTCCGAAGCCGGTGCCATCTGGATGGACGCCACCAAGACCAGCCCCTATGCCTTCTACCAGTTCTGGGTGAACTCCGAAGACCCCGACGTGCCGCGCTTCCTGCGCCAGTTCACGCTGCTCTCGCATGAAGAAATTGAAGCCGTCGAGGCCGAGCACAACGCCCGCCCCGAACTCCGCAGCGGTCACAAACGCCTCGCCGCCGAAGTCACCCGCATGGTGCACGGAGAAGACGAGCTGCAAAAAGTCATCCTCGCCTCCCAGGCCCTCTTTGGCGGAGCCGATCTCGCCACCGCCGATGTAGGCACCCTCATCGAAGCCACCGCTTCAGCACCGAGCACCGAAGTCGATCTCGCCAGCATCCCTCAAATCGCCGACCTCCTCGTCACCCTCGGCCTCGCCACCTCCAAAGGCGATGCAGGCCGCCTCATGAAAGGCGGCGGCTTCTACATCAACAACGCCCAGGTCGCCGCCGGTGCCACACCCACCCTCACCCCCGAAAACTTCCTCGGCGGCCGCCTCTGCATCCTCCGCAAAGGCAAAAAAAGCTACGCGACGGTGCGGGTGGCGGGGGTGTGAGCTGCGTGCAAACGGTACGCTTGCGAATGCCTCCCAAACATGGCAGAGTTCCCTCATGAGTACCAAGGTTCTCGAAAAAACGATCACCGATCTAAAGCGCCGTGTTGCAAAGATCGAAGCCAGCATGAGCCCATCTGGCCGTGGTTGGAAGAAGATCGCTGGTGCAGCCAAGGAAGATCATCACTTCGCCGAGGCCATGCGGCTTGGAGCCAAATGGCGGAAGCAGGCCAACCAAGAAAACTGGTAGGCCGATGTTTGTGGTGCTGGATACCAACCACTTCGCCGAACTCGTGCATGACACCGGGTGCGGTGCGCGATTGAAGCAACGATTCACCAAGCACCGCGCCGAAGTGCTGACCACGGTCATCACAGCGCAGGAGGTTTGTGAGGGTTGGAGCGCTTTCATTCGCAAACAGAAGGCCGGGAGCGAGAAGCAGATCCATGGCTATGCTCAGTTCCAGCACAGTCTCGAACTGCTGATGGAGCTCACATTGCTCCCCTTCGATGATCAAGCCGCGGCGGTCTTTCGTGACCTGCGCAAACTTCTGCCTCAGGCCGGCACGCAAGACCTCAAGATCGCCGCCATCGGCCTCGCTCATGATGCCACTGTGCTGACTCGCAACCTGGTTCATTTCATCAAAGTGCCGGGCCTGAAAACAGCGAACTGGCTGGATTGAACCGCACTGACGGATTCCCAACTCTCTTTTCCATGAAGTACGCACCCTGTCTTTTCTCCATCTTCATCGGTCTTTCTCTTCACGCCGCCGACTCATCCACCCTCGATGCAGATCTCCTCATCGTCGGTGGCAATGAATCAGCCTGCGCAGCAGCAGTTCAGGCCGCACGTCTCGGCGTAAAGAAGATCGTGCTGGTAAATGACATCGACTGGCTCGGTGGGCAGTTCAGCGCGGAAGGCGTCGGTTGTCCCGATGAGTGGACCGGTGTGAATGGCCGCCGCGTGAATTTCCCGCGCAGCGGCATCTACAGCGAAGTCATCAACCGCATCCGCGCCCACAACTCACAGACCTACGGCATCCCATCTCCCGGCAATTCCTACTGCGGCACCGAAACCATCGAACCCGCCGCCGCCGCGAAGATTTTCGAGGAACTCGTCAAACCCTACGTCGATTCCGGTGTGCTTCGCATCGAGCGCGGCTGGCAGCCGGACAAGGTGCTCGTCGAAAACAACCAGGTCACCGCCTGCCTCTTCGTACGTAGTTCGGGCTTTAGCCCGTCTGGAAAGCCTCTCACCGTCCACGCGAAACTCACCCTCGACTCCTCCGACTGGGGCGATGTCATCCGCCTCAGCGGCGCGAAATACGGCGCAGGCCCAGATCTAAAATCCCGCTTCGGCGAAGCCAGTGCCCCCGCAGCCTTCGATGACGCCGGCCAGCAGGAAATGAATCCCCTCTCCTGGTGTGTCGTCCTGCGCGAAGCAGGAAAGAACAGCACCATCCCCAAACCCGCGAGCTACGACGCACGTTCCTTCGCACAGCTCGACAAAACACCGCCGTGGGTGGACAGCGACATGAGCACGGGCACCTACAGCCAGTCGGGCTGGAGCGTGTACACACATCGGCGTTTGGTGGACCGCTGGCACAACGACCTCGCACCCGGCACCGAGGCGACGTTTCTAAACTGGCCCGTGCAGGATTACCCGCTGTGCCAGCTGCCACAGCGCGTGGTGGATGCGCTCGAAAAAACCGAGGCCGGTGCATCGAAGAAAAACATCGTCAATCTCACACCTGCGCAGCGGCAGATCATCTTCGATGACGCGAAGCAGCACACGCTGGCCATGCTCCACCACCTGCAAACAGCGGTTCATGATCGCGTGGGCGATTTCCCCCAATCGTTCCGCTACATGAAGCTCACCACCGAGTTCGGCACCTCCGATCTGCTGCCGCCAAAGCCCTACGTACGCGAAGGCCTGCGCCTGGAAGCACTCTACATGCTGCGCGAGCAGGACATCCGCGCCGAAACCCGCGAACCCAAGTGGGCGAAGGTGATGGTGCCGGATGGCCTGTTCGGCTTTCAGTTCAACATCGACTTCCATCCCACGCGCCGCCGCTTCCTCACCGAGGATCGCAATGGCCCATGGCTGTACGTGCAGACACCCTCACGCGGCTGGCACACCGACACCGACCGCGCGATGTTCCCCCTGCGCGGCCTCGTGCCGGTGCAAGTAAACGGCCTGCTCGGCTGCTCCAAGAACATCGGCGTCAGCAGCGTGGTGCAGAGTGCACTGCGTCTGCACGGCCAGATGATGCACGTCGGTCAAGCCAGCGCCACACTCGCTTGGCTCTGCCTGCGCGATGGTGTCCAGCCACGTGCGGCAGCAGCGTCGCAAAAAAACTGGCGCGAGATTCAGCTGCGTCTCGTGCGCGGCACGGGTGGTCCCGGCGTGCTCCTCTGGCCCTGGCAGGATCTTCCCACCGACGCCTCACATTTTGAAGCCGCAAACATGCTCGCCGCGCGCGGCATCTGGCCCGCAGAAGCCAGCAGCGTCTTCTTCAATGCGGAACACGTCATGACACGCCGCGAACTCGCCCGCGTGCTGGCCCGAATCATTCGCGCCAAATCGAACCCACCCGAGTGGAAAGTCGCCGCAACGCCACGCTTCACAGACGTCGGCCAGGACGATGCAGATCGTGCGGCCATCGAGTCCCTTTGCTCCTGGGGCATCGTGACAACCGACAAGACCTTCCATCCCGACAACAAAGCCGATTGGGCCACGCTCTATCGCTGGGCCACCGCCTTGAAGCTCTCCGTGAATCCCGGCCTCTTCAGCAAAGACGTCGCTCAGCGTCCGCTTCTGCGCGCCGATGCCGTGGTGCAGCTCTGGCATGCGCTGAATCAGCAGGGCGAGTGGCATAACACCGACAATGCCTGGCTGCAGCCTGACAACGATCACGATGAGGATGACCGCAAGGATCTCGATGATCCCCTGCCCTTCGACAGCAATAACAACAGCGTGCCCGACCGCCTGGAGCACCTGCCGTAATCGTCACGCCTCTTTGCGCTGCGCCCACTTTTTACCGGCGGCCAGAGCACGAAGTGTTTCTCCCATTCTTCGCTGGACAGTCTCCTCCTGCTTCGCGCTGCTGATCCACACCTTGTATTCCCGCTGGCTGGAAATGCTCATGGCCTTGAACCCCGCCGCAGCCGCCGGGTGTTGCTTCAGCGCCTTGGCAAGTGCCACAGGCATGGGCCACTCGGCGCGCTGCTTCATCGGTGGCGGCTTGGCCGCTTCATCGGCATCCAGCGCCACGGCGGCGTGCAGCAGACGCTGAAAGGCCTTCGCATTCAGTTTCTCCAGCTTGGTGACTCGGATGGTCTGAATGCTGGTGTTGGCCTCGCCGCCATCAAACAAGTCCGTGAGCTCGCGCAATTCCGTGCCGCGAAAGAAGGTGATGCCGAGGTGCTTTTTGCACGCGCTGAGACCGCAGATGTTTTTCCGCCCGCTGAAACACAGAATGTTCCATTTGATGGACTCCGTCAGATCCGGCTCCCAGCGCTGAATCCAGCCGCGCACCTGCCGCGCCAGGGCCTGCGAGAACTCCGGCGCGAAATCGAGCCAGGTCTCGGGATCACCAGTGGAGGGGCGTGCAAAGTCCATGCATGCGAAACTCAGCTCACCGGCGTGAGCACGACTTTGTTGACGTCGAGCACGGCGCTCTTGGTTTTCGTCACCGGATCAATCACCAGACGCATCTTGCCCGCTTTTTTGATCTCCACTTCACCGACGGCTTCTTCGGACCACTTTTGGAAGCCACCCGTGTCCTTGACCTTGAATTTAAGCTCCTGCTCTCCCAGCTTCACCGCGACTTCGCTGCCTTCATTGCCCGTGCCGCAGCCGTGGACGACGGTCACTTTGTAGCGGCCCGGCTTGGTGACTTCGAAATCCCATTCCGCGAAGTCATCCTCGCTCGTCCAATAGCCAAGGCAGTTTTTCTCAGACTTCGGTTCGTAGCGCATGCTTTCAGACCACGTGGTGGCGCTGCTGGCTTCGAGCACGATGCTGCCATCCGCAGCCTGCACCGGTGCCGGGCCTTCAGGCGCAGGCACAAAGGCCACTTCCTGGATTTCAAATCCGGGCTCCGTTCCGGTGGCGGCGGCATAGAGCGAAAAGGGATACATCGTGGGCTTTTCCACATACACCGTCCCATAGACGACTCGCTTGGGCTTGCTGGTGGCCATGAGCGTCTTTTTCATCGGCTGCTGGGCAAAGCGGAACTGCGTGCCGAGCGAGGCATTTCTGAGCGTGTAGGTCACACGCACCTCGTAGTGGCCCCAGCGCTTGGCGTTGAAGCTCTCGCAGTCGTACTGATCCCAGTGCTGCTGTGAAGAATGCTTGATGTCCTTGGGCTCAATGACGATCACTCCACGGGTCGGCTCATCCACGCGCAAAACATGCTCGTCACTGCCAAAGCCATTCAGATCCACCGGTTCGGCAGCAAACACTGGATCCTCCATTTTGGCGGGGGCAGGAGCAGGAGCGGGAACTGGAGCCGGGTCGGCGGGCTTGGCTGCCATGGGGGCAGGCGCTGGTGCCGCAGGCTGTGCGGCAGCAGGCTGTGCGGCAGCAGGCTGCTCTTGCTTGCCACAGGAGTTGAGAGCGAGGATCAGCGCAAAGGCGCCGGCGGCATGGGAAAGAGGGTGGCGTGTCATGGTGGTCGGGGAGGCCATGATGCAACGGCGATCCTTCCCGGCAACTTAGATCATTTTCCCCTGCCCCACCAATCGCAATACAACAGAAACGCACGGGGACTTTCATCCCCGTGCGTTCCGACTCAACTTCTGACTCAACCCGACAAAAATTCGAAATCAGAAGCGGATGCTCATGTCCATGGTGAATCGGGTGTTGGCCAGGCCGTAAGGCTTCACGACCGCCATTTCATAGGCAAAGCCGATATCGACATTCTTCTGAATGCGTGAGCGGAAACCAAGGCCCAGCATGCCCTGGGTGGCACCGCTGGCATTGCCAGCGCCGAAGTTGATCACATCATAGCCGTTGCTGCGCAGGCCGGGGATGTTGGAGGCGTTGTTGAGCGTGGTCCAGAAGTTCGCGGTGGCGAAGGGAATGAACCATTTGCTGACGTAGTAGTCCACCATCACGCTGTAATGCGCCATGGTGTTCTGTTCATCGCGCAGCATCGGAATGAGTGCGCCGACATTGCCGGTGATGTGCAGGTCGCCGTAGCCCTTCGCAAAGGAGATGAAGGGATTGAACTGGCCTGAACCACGACCATTGAACACATCTTTGTCACCGGTCGGGAGCTGGAACGTGAAGCCCGGGGTGAGGATGAACTGGTTTTGCACATCGTTGATCAGCGCGTATTTGAAACCAGCCGCCAGATCCATCCAGCCGCTGCCCTTCACTCCGGTGCCATTGATGTTCAGATAACCGTCCTGCGTCGCGATGAAGGCGAGGCGATCCGTGATGGCGTAGCGGAACTGAACGGCACCCACCCGGGCGCTGCCACGACCTGTGACAAACTGGTTGTCGAAGTTGTGGTAGATGAAGATCGGCCGGATTTCGGAGCGGATCACCGGATCTTCGAAGTACATCGGGTTGGTGACTGGAGAAATGGTGTTCTCCTTCCAGTCAAAAGCATCGACGGCGGGATTTTTCGCCGCGACGGGAGCACCGGCGCTGGCGTTTGAATATGACACGGCTGCTACGACGCTGAAACTCAGCGCAAGCAACCACCGATTTTGGGAGTGTGGTTTAGGGTCCATGCGCTTATAAAGCATGAACGCATTCGCTTTGATCCGCGTGGATTGGCATCCATTGATCAAGTTATGCGACGATCATGAGACGCAATCTCTCCACGCTTCCAGCACTCGCAAAATAACAGGCCTAAAACGAACTCGCGCCGCTCCCACTTCGAGAATCCTGCGGCGCTCAGATAGGACTCTACATTGACCAACTCATGCGCCGGCAGTCGTGTCACGCGGCGAAAGAACGCATACAACCCTCCAACGATCACCTGGCTGCACACACGCCGCAGACCAGCGGGCACGATTTGAAAATCCGCATGCAGCCACAGCCCGTCGGCAGCAGCCGCACTCGCGATGGCAGGCACCAGCTTCTGCAGTTGATCCACACGAAAACAGTCGAGAAAGAAGCACGTCACGATGAGATCAAACGCCGCCACGGGTGGCTGCCACGTCAGCGCATCCGCATGGATGAACTCCACCTGCGCACCTGCCAGCCCCTCCCGCTTCATTCGTGCACGTGCGAGTTCAATCATCACCACGCTGGCCTCCACCACGGTCACACGCGCCTCAGGAAAGCGACGGCACAGCTCCACCAGAAAGCGCCCGTTGCCCTCGCCATAGATCAGCACCCGCTGCGGCGCTGAAACGGACGCCAGCAGCGCCGTGCGGCAGCGCTGCAACTGCCCAGCAGCACACAGCGCCTCCATCCAGCGGTAATGCGGTGCCAGCAGATCAAAACTCATGCCGCAGTCAAAACGCCAACCCTTCGATTCGCAACCCCCACTGATTCCTCACTTTCACGATCATCATTCCCGGCCTAATTCCGCATTCCGCATTCCGCATTCCGCATTCCGCATTCCGCATTCCGCATTCCGCATTCCGCATTCCGCATTTTTCCCCCCATGAAACTCACCTCCTGGAACGTCAACGGCATCCGTGCCTCCCTCAACAAAGGCCTCCGCGAATACATGCTCAATGGCGATGCCGACGTCATCTGCCTGCAGGAAACCAAAGCCCAGCAGGAGCAGGTCGATCTCGGCTGGTTCAGCGGCTACCACGCCGTCTGGAACAGTGCGGTGAAGAAAGGCTATTCCGGCACGCTCATCCTCAGCCGCGTGCCCTTCAAGACCGACACGCTGGGCTTCGGCATCGACGAACACGACCGCGAGGGCCGCCTCATCACCGTCGAGTTCCCGGATTTCTTCCTCGTGAATGTGTACACGCCGAATTCGCAGGCCGAACTCGCCCGCCTGAGCTATCGCCTCTCCTGGGACGACGCCTACCGCGCGCATTTGAAGAAGCTGGAGAAGACCAAGCCCGTCATCGCCTGCGGCGACCTCAACTGCGCCCATCAGGAGATCGATCTCGCCAATCCGAAATCCAACCGCATGAACCCCGGCTTCAGCGATGACGAACGCGCCAGCTTTACCAAGCACCTCGACGCCGGCTTCCTCGACGTCTTCCGCCAGTTCGATCCAAACCCCGGCCGCTACACCTGGTGGACCCAGCGCACGCCCGATGCCCGGGCAAAGAACATCGGATGGCGTCTGGACTACTGGCTCGCCTCGGAGATGCTGAAGCCCGCGCTGAAGTCATGCACCATTCGTGCGGATGTGATGGGCAGTGACCACTGTCCGGTAGAGCTGGTGGTGGGGTGAGATGACTGGCCTGCCGTGTTTTGTCATCTTGACGCCCTGAGTTTGGAAAGCGACAATCATAGCATGGAAGCCACGCTCGATTATGCTGAGACACACTTCTCCCAATTGCTGCAGCGAGTGGCTTTAGGTGAGGAGGTGCTGCTGCGTCAAGGCACACTGGCGGTGGCGCGCATTGTACCGGTGAAGTCATCGTCGCCGCTGAAACGCCCCCGTGTCGGTGAACGCACTTCTTCTCCCGTTCGCTGGAACAAAGAATCTTTTGCGGCATTGGACGACGCTGGCATGCGTGAACTTGGACTGCTGTGAAGCTGCTCCTCGACACCTGTGCTTTGATCTGGCTCGCCAGTGAGCCGGAACAGCTCAGTGCCGATGCGGAAAAAGCCATCAACGATCCTGGCTCAATTCTCCATGTCAGTCAGGCCAGCTTATGGGAGATCATTTTAAAACACGGAGCCGGAAAACTCGCTCTGCCTGAGCCTCCACGAACGTGGTGGCTGAACCAAATTTCGAGGTGGGGGCTCGTTGAACTTCCCATTTCAGCGGAAGCTCTTTTCTCCAGCAGCGAGCTGCCCAAGCATCACAAGGATCCCTTTGATCGCGTGATACTTGCACAAGCCCAGCTTGACGCCTGCCATCTCGTATCGTCGGACAGCGAGTTCCCCGCTTACGGCATCCCGTTGGTCTGGTGAGGCTTCGATTCTAACTCTTTTTCTTGATCCCCTCCCTCACCTTCTTCGGCAGCGCATCCACCACCAGCTGATACGAATGCGCCACCAGCTCCCGCACCAGCGCTGGCGGGACGGTGCCATCCAGCATCACGGTGTTCCAGTGCTTCTTGTTCATGTGCCAGCCGGGTTTGATGCCTTTGTACTCATCGCGCAGCTCGATGGCGCGCTCGGGATCGCATTTGAGATTGATGCGGGCGGGAAATTCATCCGGTGAGGTGACGGCAAACATCTTGCCGCCGACTTTGTACACGAGCGCCTCCGGCCCAAACGGCTGCGTTTCTTCCGCGCCGGGAAGGCTCAGGCATTGTTCGATGACATCGGGCAGTTCCATGGCGGCATGATAAACGAATCAGGGGCCGCCGCGCAAATCCTACGATGGCAGTTCCAGCCCATCGGGTGAGGGAGATTATGTCTAATGCCGCTCTAGGCGGTGTCTTCGCAAATACATGCCCTCTGCAAGGGAGATGCCGGGGTTGATGGCTGGTGCTGTGGGCTGCTGTGGAGTTGAAGGACGGAGCTTCTGGAAAGAGGGAGAACGCAAAGGCTAGCAGCCCAGCCTGGTAGGAAGGATTCCAGAGACGCGCCCAACGCATCCCTGCCCTCCAGAACAGGGCATGCCGCAGGGCTGGTAGGGACGCGTTGTGCGCGTCCGTGATTTCGGGTCTGTCGCGTCGCAGGCGCTCAAAAAGGTGCGCCGTCCTTGGCGCGGTGAACAGCAGGCCTTTTTCCCCGACGGCATGGCACGCCTTTGATTTGCAAAGACACCGCTCTATTCGTTTGATGAATGGTGCAACACGGTTCTTTCTTGGCCGCATAGCTCATGCGTGCGCCCCCCCTAACCAGCCGAGGAAAAATGATCGTGGTTTTTGCCTCGGCACATCTGGTCTTTCTTCTGTTCGGCATTCTGCCCGTGCGCTGGCGGGACCGGATTCAGGTGTCTTCCGTGTTCAACATGTATGAGCGCATCACGCGCTGCCACCAGCTCTGGAACATGTTTGAGACCATTCCAAACATGAACCGTACGGAAGCGCGGCTGATCGTCCAGGAGGTGGGGCAAAAGCCACGTGAAGTAGGCATGGTGCTGCCAGGACTGCGGCGGTTCTCACAGCACGATCAGGTGCGGCTCAACAACTGGATGGTGAATGTCATCTTCAACCCCACACGAGGTGTGTTCCGTGAGTCCTACATGGAAAGTGCGGCGGAAGCGCTGCTCAGCTCGGGGCGGTACGGCCCCCGGACCCAGGTGAGCCTGGAGGTGATCCCTGCCTACACCCGCAGCCTGCTGGGAGTGCGCTCGCTCAAGGAGATCGCTGTCGAACGCCCCTCTGTGCTGGGGCCGTTTGAGCTTGGGGCGCTCGTTGCCAAAAAAACTTCGGCTCAACCCAAACCATGACGGCCGGCCCCCAGAGTTTTCAATCCCGATTCACCGGCCTGTTCCTCAACCCGGCGGACTCGCGCATTTACGCCTGCATACGCATCGCGTTCGCGCTCGTGTCGCTGCTGAATCTGATGCAGATCTGGCCGGACCGTGAGATCTTCTTCACCGATGTGGGGATGGTGGATCAGGAAGTCGTGCGGAAGTACACGGTGGGGGCTTATCTGTCCGTGTTTGACCTCTGCCATGACGTCAGCGCAGTCAGCACCTACCTGCTTTTCAGCGGCTGTGGCATGGTGCTGCTGCTGCTGGGCGTGTGGCCCCGGCTGGCGGCAGGCATTGTGTATGTCTGGTATGTCTCCTACGCCATGCGCGCCCCGCTGATCCTGGTGGGCTGGGATGAAGTTCTGCGCTCCACCGCGTTTCTGGTGCTGATCTCCCCCATGCCTGCCTGCTGGTCATTGCGGTCCCGCAAAGCGCGCAAAAAGTCTCCGCCTGAGCTGCAAGTGCCGTGCTACGGCCTGACCCTGATGCGGGTGCAGCTGGCGGTGATCTACCTGCAGGCTGTGCTGGCGCGGCTGGACAACGAATACTGGATGGGCGGAGACTTCATGAGCTTCTTCCTGCTCTCTCACAATGCGCGGTGGCCCGGACTGTGGGTGCTGAACTATGGATTCGTGCTGAAGGTGGTCACCTACCTGACGCTGCTCATTGAGGTCGCGATTCCCTTTCTGCTCATGGTCCGCCGCTGGCGTTGGTTTGGCTTCGGCGCAGGGATTCTCCTGCACGCGGGCATCAGCCTCATGTCGTACAACCTGATGCTGTTCTTTCTCGCGATGATGACGCTCTACCTGAGCTATTTGCAGCCAGCGGATATGGACTGGCTGCAGCGCCGCCTGCCACGGCCCAGAGCAAGGTAGGGAGGCTTGTCCCCAAGCCTCCGCCGAACGTCTCCAGGCTTGCTTTACTGAATCAGTTTCAAAAAAAGCAGCAAGCTGGAGCAGCGGGCCATTTTGCCCCATCCACTCGCGAATGTCTTATACCACGATCAATTGAAAACAGGTCTGTATCTCAGCAATGAATCCACCACAGAGGCACGATGAGCGCAGAGATCTGAAGCCGGTCTTGATTGCAAACCTCTGTGTCCATCGTGCCTCTGTGGTTAAAAATAGGCCCCCTTCTGTCCAGACCTTTTTTAACTGCTCATGATATTACACCACGGTCAATTGAAAACAGGTCTGTCCCTGGATCGAATCAGCCGTTCTGCCTGGAGATCATCTCTGTGAGTTTCGCCAGCGGAGCCTCTCTCCTGTCTTGAAGGCCAACGGCCTTCCGCATCACAGCGAAGGGATGCCGAGCCTCGGCGAGGCTTCCCTGGTACTGCCCGCCATTCCGCCGCACGCAGGCAGTGCTCCCGCATGCCCCTGTCTGCTCTCGATGCCTCCACCCAGTTCGTTGGATCACACTACCGCACAAGTCTCGTCAGTCGGCTGAAAGACAGACCCGTTTTCAATCCAGCGTGGTATTACACCAGCATCAGCGCCGGGTTTTCCAGCAGCTTGCGCATTTCAGCGAGGAAGGTGGCGGCAACAGCGCCATCGACGACACGATGGTCACCGCTGAGACCGACCCACATGCGCTGACCGACGACGATCTGGCCCTTGTCATTGACGACCGGGGCGGAACGAATGCTGCCGATGGCAACGATGGCGGCCTGAGGTGGATTGATGATGGCGGCGAACTGATCGATGCCGAAGGCACCCAGGTTCGAGACGGTGATGGTTCCGCCCGCATAGTCATCAGGGCTGAGCTTCTTGTTCTTGGCCTTGCCGGCGAGATCTTTGACGCTTTGGCTGATTTCGAGCAGCGTTTTCTTTTCCGCCTGCTTGATGACCGGGGTGACGAGGCCGTCATCAATGGCGATGGCGACGCTGAGACCGACGGATTTGAACTTCACGATGGCATCGCCATCCCACGCGGCATTGATCGCAGGCTGGGCCTCGGCGGCGCGGATGACGGACTTGAGGATGAAGTCGTTGACGGTGTACTTGTTGCCACCGCTCTTCTCGGCAGAAGCATTGAGGTGAGCGCGGAAGGACATCAGCGGTCCGGCATCGACTTCCATCTGCAGGTAGAAATGCGGGATCTGCGTCTTCGAGGCCAGGAGGCGCTCGGCGATGATGTTGCGCATGCTGCTGGTCGGCACGCGTTCGTCGTCAGGACCGATCACAGGGCGGATGGCCGGTGTGGCAGCCACGCGGCCGGCAGAACCGCCGCCCACAGGGGCGTTTTCGACGTCTTCACGCACGATGCGTCCGCCAGGGCCGGTGCCGACGAGGGAATTGAGGTCAACACCACGTTCCGCCGCGACCTTTTTGGCAAGCGGGGAGGCTTTGACGCGCAGGGCAGCACCGCCAGCGACAGCGCGGCTCTTGTGCTGCGGGGCCAGGGGCAGACGCGGACCGGAAGCGGCTGCCTTCGAGGCAGATGCAGCAGGTTTTTTCTCAGCCGCAGGGGCCGGAGCCGCAGCGGCTTTGGCCTTGGCGATGAGTTCATCCAGGTCTGCCGGGACGGCCTCATCGTCTTCGAGGATCACGGCCAGCGGAGCACCCAGAGGCACTTTGCCGCCAGGCATGGCGATGAACTTGTGCAGCACCCCTTCAAACGGGCTGGCGTATTCCATGGTGGCCTTGTCGGTCTCAATGTCGGCGATGGCCTTTCCGACGCTGACTTTGTCCCCTTCCTTGACGGTCCATTTGGCGAGGGTCCCCTCGGTCATGGTGTCACTAAGCTTGGGCATTTCGATGAATTTGGGCATGGCGAAGACGGATGAAAAGTTTTGAGAGGGGTCGATGAAGGAGACGGATCAGAAAATGCTGAGCGCTTTGGCGACAACGACTTCCGCCGTCGGCAGCTGCAGGGCTTCAAGCGGCGGGCTGTAGATCGCGGGGGAGTCGAGGCTGCACACGCGCTGCACGGGAGCGTCGAGTTCGTCAAAAATTCGCTCCTGAATCATATAAGCGATCTGGGCGCCGATGCCGCAGTAGGGCTTGTTCTCTTCGACATAGACGGCGCGGTGGGTTTTCGCGACGGAGGCAAGGATGGTGTCTTCATCCAGCGGACGGATGGTGCGCAGATCGACGACTTCGGCGCTGATGCCGTGCTCTTCTTCCAGGATCTTCGCGGCTTCCAGGCAGGTGATGACCGCCTTGCCATGGGCAATGAGGGAGATGTCGGTGCCTTCGCGCTTCACATCGGCCAGACCGAGGGGGATGAAAAGTTCGCCGTCAGGCAGTTCATCATTGGAGGGCACATCCCATTTTTCGCCGTAGAGCTTGGTGCTCTCCATGAACATGACGGGGTCATTGTCACGGATGGCAGCCTTCATGAGGCCCTTGGCATCGTAGGCGTTGCTGGGGCAGACGCACTTCATGCCGGGGAAGCTGGCCATGATGTTTTCCGGGGTGTGGGAGTGGGTGGCGCCCACGCTGGTGCCGCCGTTGGCGGGGCCGCGGATGACGATGGGGACGTTGATCTTGCCACCGCTCATGTAGCGCACCATCGCGCCGTTGTTGACGATTTGGTCCCAGGCGACCGTGTAGAAGCTCCAGAACATGAGTTCCATCACCGGACGCACGCCCAGCATGCTGGCCCCGATGCCCATCCCGATAAATCCGGCCTCGCTGATGGGGGTGTCCACCAGGCGCTTGTCGCCCCACTTGTCCCAGAGACCTTCCGTCACCTTGTAAGCACCGTTGTACTGGGCGACCTCCTCGCCCATGACCACAACCATGGGATCGCGAGCAATTTCTTCGTCAAGGGCTTCACGGATGGCTTCGCGGTAGGAAATTTGGCGGGGCATGGCAATTTTGAGGGACCAGTAAGTCGGGGAAGGAGCGGGCGGTGTCAAGCGGGCGGCTGCATCGAGAAAAGACAAACTGCCAGCCCAGATAAAAAGCGAAATTGGCTGCCCGGAGGCTCTCAAAGCTCAAAAAGTGCCGATTTGCAGGTGATTTTATTAACAAATCTTAACTTTTTTTAGAAATGATGTTGACGATTACCCGAAAGTTTAGTTGATCGGAGTCAGTCATTATATTGCACGTGCCACATTCCCTCGGTCCATTCACCTATACTGGCCGCAAACTTGCTCAAAAAACACGAGCGAAGTGTAAAATTGCTTTTATACTGACTACCCCCTGCGTCTCAGCTCGGGGCAAGGACGTTGGTCCTTGTGTTGTATTACCCCACTAGAACGCTCAATATGGAACTCGACGGAGGCATTAAGATTTACCTGCGTGAGATCGGCAAGACTGACTTGCTGACTCCCGACCAGGAGGTCGAGCTTGCTGAACGCATCAAACGCGGCGACCCCGAAGCCCGTTCGCACATGATTCGTGCGAACTTGCGCCTCGTGGTGAAGATCGCCCAGGATTACGCCAACTACGGTCTGCCACTTCTCGACCTCATTTCTGAAGGAAACATCGGCCTGATGAAGGCCGTGGAACGCTTCGATCCGAACAAGGGTGGCAAACTTTCAACCTACGCCGCCTGGTGGATCAAACAGTCCATCAAACGCGCCCTCGCCAACCAGTCCAAGACCATCCGCCTTCCTGTCCACATGGTGGACAAGATCAGCAAGATGCGCCGTGTGGCCATGGCGATGTCCGAAGAACTCGGCCGCGAACCCACCGACGACGAACTCTCCGAAGAAATCGGCATTGATCGTGCCAAGCTCAGCCAGCTCAAGGTCGCCTCCATGCGCCCTGCCTCGCTCGACGCCCCGATCAGCGACGACGACAGCACCGAGTTCGGCGAAATCGTCGGCGACGAAAACGCCCAGACCCCGTTCGACCTGCTCTCGCACAAGAACATGCACAGCCAGCTCGATGGCCTGCTGACCGTTCTCGACGAACGCGAACGCAAGATCATCGACGCCCGCTTCGGCCTTGCCGGCCAGAAGCCCCGCACCCTGGAAGAAGTCGGTCAGGAGTTCGGCGTCACCCGCGAACGTATCCGTCAGCTGCAAAACATCGCCCTGCGCAAGCTCCGCCGTGCCCTGCAGAAGAAGGAAGACCCCATTCCAAAAGCTCTCCGCAACGCCGGTGGCAAGAAGAAGCGCAAAAAAGCCGCTGCCGCCGAAGCCGAGGACGATTAAGATCCATCAATCACAAAGCCGGAGTCGCAAGACTCCGGCTTTTTTTGTGGGCTATTTTGCCACCGGCAATAACT
Source organism: Prosthecobacter sp. (assembly GCA_021733925.1). GTDB lineage: Bacteria > Verrucomicrobiota > Verrucomicrobiia > Verrucomicrobiales > Verrucomicrobiaceae > Prosthecobacter. Next base: position 20,692 of record JAIPJY010000052.1, read on the forward strand.
GCACCGCATCCGCAATCACCACCTTGTCCGCCTCCGTCCCCTCATTGGACACCCGCACCCACCCCGCACGCCCTTCTTCAAACCGAAATGTGCCCAGCGTGCGAAACAGCCGCCCATACTCCGGCTCCTGCTGCTGATTCACAATGACCTTCGCCTCCCCATCCGCATGATGAATGGTCACCGGCGTCTTCGTCGAACGCCGCACATTGTAGCAATGCGCCAGCCGCACCTCATACCAGCCCGCTTTTGGAAGATTGGGCGTGAAAGTCACCGATTTGCTCCCCTTCCCTGCTTTCATGTCATGCAGATAACCCAACCCCACATACGGCGGCGTGTGGGTTGAGTACTGCCACTCCCCCACCAGCTCCGCATCCATCTCATCCACCACAATTCCCGGCAGCATTGCCGAATCCGACACAACAAACTTCACCATCTCCGGCCGGTCCACCTCGCCCGGCGGATGAATGTTTGCGATGGCCTTCGGGTGCGGTTTGAGCGCTTCGGCTGCCATGGCTGCGCTGAAGATGGATGCTGCGATTAAAAAAAGTCTCATGTCTCATATCACGAAACCTGCTGCGAATTTACTTCCCCGCCTTTTCATTCATCAAGTAGCCGAGCAGGTTGATGAACGTCGCCTCATCCAGCGTCAGTCCAAACACAGGCGGCATGAGCGACATGGGTGTCGTCACATCCTTCGCGAGATCGTTCTTGGAAACACGATGTTCCTGACCTGCGGCATCGGCGAGGATCAAGACCTGACCTGCTTCGCCTTTGAGGAAGCCGCTGAGAGCGGAGCCATCCTTCAGCGTCAGCGTGTGCAGATGGAAATGCGCATCCACGTTGCGATTCGGGTCGAGGATATCTTCGCTCAACCGCTCCGCTCCGCGTGCGCCGATGCCATCGAGCTGCGGACCGATCAAACCACCCGCACCACGGATCTGATGACACACCGCGCAGTTCGTCGTGAACACCGTCTTCCCCGCCGCAACATCCGGCTTTGCTTCGGCAAACGCAGCAGCACGTGAAGCAATCAATGCATCGAGCTGTTTCCGCTGCTCGGGTGAAACAGGCAATGGTGGTGGCGCAGGTCTGGGCGGCAGATAAGCGACGAGTTTCTCACGCAGCGCCGCCGGTGCCGTGTGCTGTAGTAGCATGGCGAGGGTTTTGAGCGCACCGCGCGTGCTGTCTTCGTTTTGGAATTCATTCACGCTCACCACTGCGGGTTCAATGCGCGTGACACCCAGCCACGCATAGGACTTCCCGTCATCGCCATCAACGATCTCGAGCCTTACGGACTTGTCGGCATGTTTCGCGAGATCGAGTCCCACTCGCTGACACACATCATTGCGCGGCGGGAACACGCTGGCGAGCGTGGCACCGCTCTGCGCATCCACCACGCGCACGAGGTTCTTGTCATGCGCTTTCGCCGCCGGTGATCCACGATGACCGTTGATCCAAAGCGCGAGCTTCGCTGGCGCAGCAAAGGACTTGGATTTCAAGACACCGGTGAGCTTCTCCTCATCGCCACCGCCCTTGGCCATGCTTTGCAGCACCTGTGCATTCGTACCATCCGCACAATTCCGCGTCTGCAGGGACCACTTGGCATCACCAAGAGTGGCCCATGAGGGCGCGGGCTGTTTGCTCGTGGAATCGAGAAGTTGTGTGGCGAGTTCCTGCGCCCACTGCAACAACTCGGGATTCGCAGGAGCCCCGCGCTCGCTGAGGCCGTTGTGGAGGGCCTGAATCATTTCAAGCTGGGTTGAGAGTGATTTCGTCGCGCTTTCCTGATGTTCCTTTGAAAGCGCGGATTTCAACAGCTCAGGGTCACCATAACGGGCGACGTGTCCGAGAATCAAAGGCCGCGCCATGGAGCCTTTAGAGTCCAAAGTTTCCATCCGCCACAGCCACGCGCTGGCTTCGGCATTTGGCGTGGCCAGAACAACCTCGGCGGCACCTGTGGCGTCGGGAGGCAGAGCCTTGAAGTTCCCGGGCAGGGAGAGAGCTCGCCTCAAGGCGATCTTGGTGGTCAGCGTGATCGTGGGGTCGTTCTTCCTGGTTCCCCTGGAAAGCAAAGACTGAAGTTCCTGCACCGCCCCCGGATCCTCCGAAGCCCCAAGACACTCGATCTTAGCTTTACGATTTTCCGCAGAATCACGGGTTTCAACCGCCTTGCCATTCGTCACATTGAACTCCGTTGTCTCACCGACAACTCTTGATGTGACAGTTACATGACTGCTCACACCTGGAATTGTGACATGGTCAAATTCAGGCAGGGCGTGAGCAAAATAACCAGGCACTGCTGTCTGATCCCTGAAGGCACTCAGGACCTTGTAGCAGTGGGCCGAGTTGAAAAGATCCAGTGATTCAATGCGCTTGAACTGGCTGGCTCCCGCTTTCCCAAACCGGGCGCCGATCCAAAGGCCATGGGCCATGCGCAGGGACATTCCTGGAGTCAGCGGAGTTTTGGGGCTCGATTGGGGTATGACTGAAACAACCTCTTCGAACGCTGCCTCGCCCCTCTGGCTGATCAGCTCTCCCGCAAGATAACGGCGTCCGAGGTTTGGGGACTCCAGCTGCTGCGCCAGCTCCTTGTACGACAATTTTTCCAACTGGCAGTCGGTCAGAGATTTGGCGTGGTCATCTTTCACCACCCGCCAGATTCTGCCGCGCTCCTTGTCACGTCCCGGATGGTCCAACGGGACTTCGTAGTGGCCGATGATCTTGTTGTAGAAGTCGGCGATGTAGAGGGCGTTGTCGGGGCCGAGTTGGAGATCGACGGGGCGGAACCAGGGGTCGTCGCTGGTGATGAAGTCGGGCTGTTCGTTGGCCTTGGGGGTGGCACCATTGAAGGTGACCTTGTCGTGGTTCACGTTAGAGGTGACGCAGTTGCCCACCAGCGTGTGGTCGTCCCACTCGGGACCCCAGACGCCGCCGTCGAGGTAAACGATGCCGCAGATGCCGGTGGATCCGTGGCTGTGCTCACACATGACGGGGGCGAAGCCGAGGCCATCATCGGGTTTGCCGAAGCTGGGATAGCACGCGCCACGGATGTGCTGATAGATGGGTGAGCTGTGGCAGTCGGCGCTGTAGAGATTGCCAAAGCGATCCCAGCAGAGGCCGAAGGGATTCACCTGGCCGCTGGTCCATTTTTCGACACGCGAGCCGTCAGGACGAAAGCGGAAGACGTTGCCGCTGTGGAGATCGAGCGTGCTGCCGTCCTTGGCTTTGAAGTGGCTCGTGTTGTTAAACCCATGCGTGGCATACACCCAGCCGTCGAGGCCAAGGCGGAAGCTGCTGCACATGCCGTGCGTGTCTTTTTCATAGCCGAGCGGGCCGAAGAGAATCTCGCGGTGATCGGCTTTGTCATCGCCATCGGTGTCGGCGAAGTACCAGATGTTGGGAATGCTCCAGGCGATGCAGCCGGCCTTGTGCTCGGGCTTGTGCCAGGGGAGAACACCGGTGGGGATGTTGAGGCCGTCGGCGAAGTCGGTGACCTTGTCGGCCTTGCCGTCGCCATCGGTGTCTGCGAGGATTTTGATCGCGTCGCGGCTGTCTTTGACGCGCGTGCCCTTCTCGTCAGACCAGCGGCTTTTGTCGGCGGCGTAGGGATACTCAACCGTCGATGACACCCAGAGGCGGCCCCGCGCATCGAAAGCCATGTTGATGGGCTTGTTGATCATCGGCTCGCTGGCGAAGAGCTGCACGGTGAAACCCGGCGGCACGTGCAGCCCTGTGCGCTCCTGCTCCGGGGTCAGTGCGTCGGTCTCACGCACGAGGCGCATTTTATCCTCGACGGCATGAAGGCTGGCGGACAGGGTGCATGCGGTGACGAGGCAGCGGAGGAATGACATTCAGCCATTACAGCGCAGACCGCTGTCTTCATTCAAGCCGCGTTTCGTGTTTCAATGGAACAGGCCCCATTGTCACAAGTCGTCTCAGTGATCTGAGCCCGCAGCGCGTCATCGCTGCGCAGGCGCAGCAGGTGGGAGAGGCCGATGCGGTTGCTGGAGATCCAATGCACCACCCGCCGGGCGATCTGCTGCATCGCCGGGCTCGCGAGTCGCAGGGACCACTCGCGATACTCGCGCAGCGCCCACAGGCATGTCACCCATGCGCCCGCGCCCTGCCAGAGCGAGCCATCATCTCCCATGACGACGATTTCCTGATCGGCACGAAGGTTGGGCAGATCCGGACAGCGCTGGAGTGCCTGATCCGAATCGTAAGGCAGAAATTCCAGCCGCACATAGGCGGCCTGTTCGAGCATCCAGCGCCGGAAGCGCGAGCACAGGCCGCAGCGGGCATCGTAGAAGATGGTGAGGGTGTTCATGGCTAATTCAGCATTGGTTCTCGATCACGTGACCTCATGTAGGCCGCCACCATTCCTGTGACGCCAGGACTGCTCAGCAGGAAGAAGGCTTGCCAAGTGAAAAGTTCAGAACCGTTGGTTGTTGAACCATCGCGCAAAAAGGCACTCCCCCAGATGATGACCATCACACTGCTCCCGGCCAAGAATCCAAAAATCGAAGCGGGCCAGGGCCTGCGCAGCTTGGAATGATCGGGTATCAGCAGATCCACAGGCAGGAAGATCACGAGCCATGCCGCAAGTATCACGACGCCTGTGGCCGCGCCAAGGTAGAGCACCTTCATGGCATCCTGAATCCGAATTTCGTCGAAAGGAACCTCGGTAAGCATTCCCACCCAACAGACGATGTTCCAGGCAATCCAGCCACACAACATCGCGAGGAATGACAGCTTCAATTTGCGCATAAACGTATTCACAGCGTGTCGAGAATATCATGCGCTTTACTGACGCGATGCATCGGTGGCACCGGCGGTGGAAGGTTGGCCAGTGTGGCGCGTCGGCGCATGCGGGTGAAGACGTAGAGGTTGAAGAAGTGCATGCCGCCGAGCATGAGCAGCACGACGCCCATCTTGCCGCTGAGCAGCTCAAAGACGCCGCGTGCGCCGGTGGTTTCCTCCGTGCTTTTCAAATACAGCGAGACGAAGCCGATGTTCATGAGGTAGAAGCCGACGACGAGCAGGTGATTGACGCTGTCGGCGAGATCCGTGTTCCCGTTGAAGCAATCGACGAGGAAGATGCGGCCGTTTTTGTGCAGGGTGCGCGCCACCCAGACCGTCATGCTGACGGCAAGGATGAGGTAGAGGCTGTAGCTGATGACGGTTTCGTTCATATGGGTGTGTGGTTTGGGTTTGTGTTGAGGGGAAAAGTTTTCAGCGAGGAGCCAGTGCCGCGAAGGCATAGACCGCGGCCTGAGCGATGAAGGCTGCTGTGAGCGTGTGGTAGCCGATCTTGCGTGCCGCGCTGGTGAGGAACTCGCGCGCGTCGAAGATGAAGAACTGCACGAAGAGCCGTGCCGACCAAAAGACTGCGATGAAGGCCGCCAGCGAACGTGCCACGGGCTCGCCTGCAGCCATGGCCTGGGCATGCAAAAGTGTGAGTGTACCCAGACCGGCGATGGTGAGCACAATGAACGCGCCATAGACCCAGAACAGCGTACGCAGGAAAGGAGGCAGCGCGGCGAGGTGCTTGTCCCACTGCAGCGCCTTCGGCACCATGAAGCTGGCGATCAGGATGCCAAAGTGTCCAAGACCGGCGAGAATGAGTAGTGTTGTGTGGTTCATGGCAGGGCTCCGATGGCTTTCAAAAAGGGCAGCATCACTTGGTGGATGAAGGGCGGGTGAAACAGCAGGCCTGCTGGCACGATGAGGAAGGCGAGGGTCCACACCCGGCAGATCCAACCCTCTCTCAGGTGAAGGCGGCGGCTCAGGTCCATGCCGAGCGCCTGCAGGAGGAAGTAGGCCATGGGACCACCCCAGCCCGCCCCTGCAGGCAGCGAGATCACCGCTTCATGCAGCAGGCCCGAGAACAGGAAGACAAGCCAATGGGCAGGTCTCACACCCCAGCGCATGGCCATGGGCCGAAAGACGAGCAGGTTCATCCCATCGCGAAAGGCGGTGTTCCACCTGCGTCCCCAGAAGTCGGCCAGCGAGCCAGCCGCGATGGGGTTCTTCATCAGCGGCTCGACAGCACGGCCGCGTTGCATCCAAAAAGCGGTGACGAGGTGAAAGCTGCCGAAGTGCAGCACGAAGATGAGACCCACCATTGCGACCCACGCAGCCAGCATCGGCACTTGGGCCAGATGCCAAGCCAGCCCCCAGAGCAGCCCGGCTCCGAAGATGAGATTCACCATCCCAGCGAGTGCGAGACGGAGCGCGGCCGCGTGGGGGGCCACGCTCCTGCGGTGGAAATTGGTGAAGCTGAACGTCGGGCACAGCAGCAACCAAGCCGCGATTTCTGCAGCCGGTGCGGCCACCTTCGCTTTCCACAGAATCACCCCCTTGAAGCTGAAATAACAGCCTGCCGCCAGAAGCCACATGAGCAGCCATGGAGGGCAGTGGATAGAGGTTTCGTTCATAATCCAGGCGTCTTGAGAGGAATAAGCTCAGGCCGTTCCGGCATGTCGGCGGGCAGCTTCACCTGAGTGATCAGGCCGAAGAAATTCAGTGCTCTCAGCGCCCACCAGCCGGGATCTGGCTGGGCCTGTGTCAGTCCCAATCGTGCAGAGTCGGGAAAGGCGTGGTGATTGTTGTGCCAGCATTCTCCCATCGTGATCAGCCCGAGGTGAGGGATGTTGTAGCCCTGCACGGCATGCCCTTGCAGATGCCAGTCACGCTGGCCGGTGTTGTGCGCGAAGTAGCCAATGAGCCAGTGCCCGATCAGCGAAACCACAATGCGCACCGAGATGCCCCAAACGACCCAGCCAATGCCACCGAGCAGATAAAACAGCACGGCATACGGCAGTTGCTGCAGCATCCAGGTACGTTCCAGCACTTGGTAGAAGCGATCCTCGCGCACCTCACGCTCGATCTCAAACTGCGGCGGATGTTTCAAGTTCAGACGGCAGTGAAGCTGCCAAAGCGCATCACGCCAGATGGGCCGTTGGTCGATGAAGAATGGATGACAGGCCGGATGCCGCTGCGCCCAGTCGCGGATGTCATGCAGATAGAGCATGGCAAAGGGGCCGCCCATGCCAACCACCGTCCCGAGATGCACCAGCGCATGCTCCAGCCAGCGCGGACAGTTGAAGCTGCGGTGAATCAGCAGGCGATGCAGACCCACCGTGTGGCCAAGGCACAGGGTGATCACCGTGAAGCCGCCTGACAGCAGCACCGCCCCCGTGCTGATGGTTAGCCAACCACCAACAACCGCGATGACCAGATGCGTGGTGAACCACAGCGACTTCACCGGACTCCAGATGATCTCGCCTTCGAGCGGATTCGTCTCATCACAGACCGGGCGCATGCGGCGGACTTGGAGAGGCGCGGTGTTCATTGTGGCGGTATATTCTGAATTTTCAGTTATTTGTGAAACATATAAGCATGAAAAAATCAGCCGAGAAGGCGCATGGCCCATTGCAGGGCGGAGGCGTGCTTCATGGAGATCACGGTGTCGGCGACTTTGACGCCAAAGCTGAGGAATTCGTCGAGGTCCTGCATTTGCTGGTGGAAATCCTTGCCCGGCCCTGCGGCTTCGTCCTTGGTGCGGGCGGCGCAGTCGCGCAGGAGGTGGATGGCGGGCTCGATTTCACGGCGTTTGCGCTCTTTCGAGATGGTGATGAAGATCTTCCACACATCTTTCTCAGCCTCGAAGTACTCCTTGCGGTCGCCCTTCTTGGTGATGATGCGCACGAGGCTCCAGCCGACGAGGTCCTTCAAATTGGTGTGCGCATTGCCACGGCTGATCTCCAGCCGCTCCATGACATCGTCCGTGCACATCGGCTCCGGGGCGGTCATGAGCAGGGCGTGAATCTGGGCCATCGTGCGGGGGATGCCCCACTGCGTACCGAGCGAACCCCACTGGACCACGAATTCCTCGCGGGCTTTTTCCCATTCTGGTAGTTCTTTGCTCACGCTTTCATTAAAAACTGAAAGTAATGAAAGGCAAGTGGCGAGTTGCGTTTATTTTTGCCGCCGAGATGCCGGACAAGCGCTGGCGATGTTGTGTCTAATTCGGCAAGAGTGTCGGCTGGCGGTAGCGCTGGGCTCCTCTCGCGGAGCGAGAGGGCTACTGTACTACGGGCTCAGGCGCACTTTGACCCAAGCGCCGTTTTCTTTGCGGTAGCGGATGCGGTCGTGCAGACGGCTCACGCGGCCCTGCCAGAACTCGATTTCGTCTGCCTGCAGTGTGTAGCCGCCCCAGTGAGGCGGGCAGGGGACCTGGCCTTCGGGATACTGCGCCTTGAGTTCGACATCGCGCTGCTCCAGCCATTCACGGCCTGAGATCACCACGCTCTGATCGGACACCCAGGCGCCGATTTGATGCCCGTAGGGACGGCTGGCGAAGTATTTCTCTGCATCGGCACGGTCGAGCTTGGAGATGGAACCGCGCAGACACACCTGATGATGCCGGTCCGTCCACAGAAAGCAGGCGGCGGCACGTGCATCGGCGGCAATCTCGTGGCCCTTCCGGCTTTCGTAGTTCGTGTAGAAATGAAAGCCACGCTCGTCGATGCCCTTGAGCAGCACCGTGCGGACGGTCGGCGTGCCATCGAGGCCGTTGGTGGCCAGGCTCATCGCATTCGGCTCCGGCAGCTTGTGCGCGAGGGCGTCGCTGATCCATTGCGTGAAGAGCTCCACGGGGTCGGCCGGGGCGCTGTGTTCATCGAGTTCGCCCTGGTCGTAGCTCACGCGCAGGTCAGGCAGGTTCGGTTTGTCAGTCGGGTTCATGCAGGTTACAAGAAACGCGTGGCGAGCGGCCTGCGCTACGCCAGCTTTGGCCTTTACGCATACTTTTGTTCCATGCCCTCCTCCGTCACCGGCGTCATCCAAGATCTCGAACGCATCCTGCTCACTCCCGCGCAAATTAGCGCCCGGGTGGACGCCATGGCTGCGAGGTTAAATGCGGAACTCGCAGGCAAAGTCGTCACCGTCGTGGCGCTCATGGACGGCGGCCTCTTCTTCGTGGCCGATCTGCTCCGCAAACTCGAACTGCCTGTGCGCCTCTACACGCTGAGCGCCAGCAGTTATCAGGGAGGCACCGCCACCACCGGCGAGGTGACGGTGAACTGGCCTGCCAGCCTCGATTTGCGCGATCAGGACGTGCTACTGCTGGATGACATCCTCGATACCGGCCTCACGCTCAGCGCCATTTGCGAGCGCATCCTCGCGCAACAGCCCGCCACGCTGCGCGCATGCGTCCTGCTCAGCAAACGCCGCCCGCGACTGCGTGAGGTGCCGCTGGATGATGCCGGCTTTGAGATCGACGACGAATTCGTGGTCGGCTACGGCATGGATTACATGGGCCGCTTTCGCAATCTGCCGTGCATCGGCATCCTCAACCCAAACTCGCCGTCATGAAACTGCGCGTGCTCTTCTTCTCCGTCCTGCGCGACATCACCGGCACGGACGAAATCACTCTCGAAGTGCCTGCCGGTGCCACGATGGGCGACTTGCTCGATCAGATCGAAACCCGCTGGCCCAAGCTGCGCGACTGGCAGAACAGCCTCCTCCTGGCCCTGGACCAAACCTACGTGAAGCGCGATGAGCCGCTGCACGACGGCGGCGAAGTCGCCATCATGCCGCCGGTGCAGGGGGGGTAGGGTTCACGCATGGCGCGTGGTCACGAGATCTGCCTGCGCAGCCCAAAGGGCGATGTCCTCCTTCTTGATCGCGGCGGCCATGAGCGCGGGGAATTTGTCCGGCGTGCAGGCAAAGCTGGGAACACCGAGCAGGCTCATCCTGGCGGCGAGCTGCTGGTCATAGCAGGGGGCACCTTCGTCGCTGAGTGCCAACAAGGTGATGAATTGGACGCCGCTTTGCACCAGCTCGTTGGTTCGCTGGAGGAGATTCTTTTCCACACCGCCTTCGATGAGGTCGGAGATCAGCACGAGGATGGTGTTGGTCGGATCCGTGATGAGACTCTGGCAGTAACCGACGGCTTTGTTGATGTCGGTGCCGCCGCCAAGCTGGGTGCCAAAGAGCAATTCCACGGGGTCATCGAGCTTCTCCGTCAGATCGACCACGGCTGTGTCGAAGACCACGAGCTGCGTCTTCACGGCGGGCAGGGAGGCCATCACGGCACCGAAGATGCTCGAATACACGACGCTGGCGGCCATCGAACCGCTCTGATCGATGCAGAGGATGATGTTCCTCTGGGTTTTCTGCGCCTTGCGGCCGTAGCCAATCAAGGTCTCCGGCACCACCGTCTGGTAGTCCTTTTGGTAATGGCGCAAATTGGCGCGGATGGTGCGGTTCCAGTCGATTTCGGCCAGTCGTGGCCTGCGATTGCGCACGGCACGGTTCAGCGCACCGGTCACCGCCGTGCGCATGGGCTCGGCAAGTTTGCGCATGAGTTCTTCCACCACCTTGCGCACGACCATGCGGGCGGTCTCCTTCGTCTTGGCGGGAATGACGCCGGAGAGTGAAATCAAACTCGCCACGAGGTGCACATCCGGCTGCACGGCCTCCAGCATCTCCGGCTGCAGCAGCATTTCGCGCATGCCGAGGCGGTCCAGCGCATCCTGCTGCATCACCTGCACGACGCTGGCGGGGAAGTATTTGCGGATGTCGCCCAGCCAGCGTGCCACGCGCGGCGCGGACTTTTCGGTTCCGCCACGCCGGGGGCCCTTCATGCCGCCGGGTCCATCAGGCTCATAGAGTGCGCCGAGCGCCTGGTCGATCTCGATGTCTTCGCCGCTCAGACCACAGCAGGATTCATTCGCTTCGCCGCCGAGGGCGAGGCGCCAGCGGCGCTGACGTTCGGTGTCTGTGCGTGACGTGCTCATGAGTTCAGTCCGAGGATTTTTTCCAGCACAGCCAGCGGCTTCTGGGCGCGTGCTTCATTCCATTCCACAGTGACGGCTGTCTGAACTGCTGGACTGGCCGCACCGGAGTGCTTTGCACGCGCACCGAGCTGGGTGCGCTCCGTGCCGGGGAAGAGTGAGAAGGTGCGCCGGACCAGCGGCAGGATGCGGATGAAGCTTTCATCAATCAAGGAAGCAAGCCATGCGTCCAAGGTCTGCCACAAACGGTCATCGTGGAGCAGCACCATGCCGCTCTGGTGAAGGAATCCCTCAAGCCATGCCGCAGCGGGCGCGGGATCGTTGCCGATGGAAAGCGCCTGGCTCATGCGCGTGGCCGTGGCATCGGCATCCTCGGTCTTTTCATCAAACAGCAGCCGGGCGGCCAGCCCGCACACGAGTCCATGCGTACCGCCCAGCATGGCCAGGCGTGTGAGTGCGGGCATCCAGTCGGCGAGATGGCTTTCGTTACCGATGAGCTTGATGGCCTGATGCGTGGCGATGATGCGTTTGCGCATGGCGGCGGCGGCATCGTCATCCAGAGAAGCACATGCACCGCCGAGGCTGATGCAGGCGCGCGTGACGAGGCCGTCGAGCACATGACCGACCAGCGAGGCATCGGTCTGGCGCACGTTGCCGTAGCGGAAGATGTTGGCCAGCGGAGGAATGGCTTCGAGCAACTGCGAGGCATCGCCCGCGATGGCAGCCAGGTTTTCCAATGCGCGCGTCACGGGCTCCACGGCATGCGGGAGGTGGGCAAGCAGCACGCGATCGACGAGCGCGGAGAGCGCGGGCAGGGATTCAGCCTGCTGCGCCTGATCGATGGCCAGCGCCGTGGCTGCGTCACTGATCGTGTGCCCCCAGCGGCAGGCTTCAATGATGGCCACTGCGAACTCGGGCTGCCATTGCAGCTGCCACACTTCATGAAAGGTGCCCTTGGCACTGCGGCCGGTGCCGCGTACTTCTCCCCACTGAATGCCGAGCAGTTTCAGCCGGTGCAAAAGGTGGCTGCGGCTGAGGTCGTTCTCGTTGCGCAGATCCAGATCGAGCTCCTTCGCGAGTGCTTCAGGCTTCAGGCGCAGGCTGCGCTGCTGCTTCTCCAAATCCTGCTGCAGTGGCACGGTGGGCACATCTGGCGGGACGCGACCCAGTTTCTCGCCCACGATCAATCGGGCACGAATGAGCTTCAGCGGCGCATCCTCGCCCATGCAGATGACCGTGCGGATGGACTCGTTGATTTCATCGAGTCCGGCGGCGGGACGCTCGCGCATGGCGGCGAGTGCATCGCTGAGACGTGCGGCTTCGATGACGTGCGCGGAGGAGCAGTCGATGTCTTCCTCACGCATCAGCCGCGCGACTTTGGAGATCCATGCGATGGAGCGCTGCGAAGCTTCGGCGGCCTGGTTTTTCCAGAGAAACTCATACCAGCCTGGCGACAGCACCCCGGCGCCATAGCCGCTGGCCGCAGCGAGGCGGCCATATGTCCAGGGAGCCCATGTCGCAGCCACTTTGACCTTGGGCAGTCCTTTGAGCAGATCGTTGTCCGCCTTTGCGCTCGGCATGGTGGCGAGTGCGGGCACATGCCATGCGCCGCACACCACGGCGATCTTTTGAAACCCATCCTTCTCAGCCTGACGGATGGTTTTGCGCATGTGTGCTTCACGCAGTGCCTCGCGCTGCTGTGACTGAGGTGGCAGCTTGCGCGGGATCTCCGCACGGACACTCGTCATCGCCTCCTGGATAGCGGCAAAGAGGCCCGCGCTGTCGGCATCGCGGCGTTCTTCGACCATCTGGTTCCACCATGTCTCGCCATCGCCATAACCCGCCGCGCGGCCCAGCCAGTCAAGCGGATCGCCCGAGATGTCATCGGCTTCAGCTTGATCGGACTGATCGGTCCGATCTGACGGATCTACGGCCATGGAAGGCTCATCCCGCAGCGCCAGATCGTGCGCCTGCGGCAGATCCATGAAGCGCACCGGTACGCTGCGCGTGAGTCCAAAGCGGATGGCCTGCCACTCCGGCGAAAACTCCGCGAAGGGATAAAACGAAGCCTTCTTCGTATCGTCCGGGCAGTACAACAGCAGCGCCACCGGCGGCTCGATCTCCGCATGAATCGCCGATGCCAGCACGGCCTCCGCCTCAGGCGGGCCTTCGATCAAGATGCAATCCGGCGACAAATCCTCCAGCGCCCGGATCAAAGAACGAGCGCAACCGGGGCCATGATGGCGGATGCCGAAGAGGTGGGTCATGGGGCTTTTCCAAAAAGTTTGCTCCAGAATCCTTTTTTGGCTGGAGTTACGTCTTGGGACGGACTGTCCGAAAGAATTCGTCCCGACAGCCAAAACGAGCCCTGCACCAAACCGCCCACCACAGGCTGACGCTCCACAAGCGCCGGATCAATGACAACGTCAAACTGTCCGCCGAGAGTCTGCACCAGCGCCCACCAGTAGGAGATGTTGGTCAGCGAGTTCGTCTTATGCTCGACTGCTAAAATCTTGCCCACGAACAAGCCGCGCGCCTTGGTTCCCTCCCGATCTCCGAACAAACCGGACGGAATAAATGACTCCGCTGCCATTTTCAGACTGTCCTCTGTTTGTGCTGCATAGAAGGTCGCCTCATCTTCAAAGAGGGCGATCTCATGAGCAAAAGCTGCAATCTGGACTTCCCCAATTATAGGCAAAGTTTGATTTCGATGCACGGATGCATCTGGCGCGTCGAACACAAACGGATAGGTCCCAGTCATCTCGTTGCTTTCTGCTGCCACTGCTGGCTCCGACCAGCCATGAAAGCTTCCGTCCAAGACGGATGGTGTCTCTGATGGCATGTAAGCGGTCAATCCCACGCGCATTCGTGCCGGACCATGGAAGTGTGGATTGATGCCTGCATACTCACGATTTCGATCAATTTGCAGCCAAAGCTCAGCTCCGCATGTCGAGCGCCATTGCAGGTACGTGCCATCTATCGAAGGCAGCTGCTTCGTTTGCGGAGCCACTGCTTTGGCAAAATTGTTGATGTCCTCCATTGAGGAGACCGGCATTCCAATGGTTGAAAAGTGACTGGGCATACAAGTGAGAGCAGGTGCTTGCTGTTTTAAATCACCTCCCGACACGCGCGATACAGATCCTTCCAGTCGTCGCGTTCCTTCACGACGGTTTCGAGATACTCCTTCCACACCACCACGTCCTGCACGGGATCTTTGATGATGGCTCCGACCAGACCGGCGGCGACATCGCCTGCGCGAAGAGTGCCGTCTCCGAAGTGCGCGGCGAGTGCGATGCCGCTGTTGAGCACGCTGATGGCTTCGGCGGTGCTCATGGTGCCGGTGGGTTGCTTGAGCTTGGTTTTGCCATCGGCGGTCTGGCCGTCGCGCAGTTCGCGGAAGACCTGGACGATGCGGCGCACTTCCTTGAGTGCGGGTGGTTCGGATGGGAGTTCGAGCGCCTTGCCCATCTCCCCCACGCGCTTGGTGACGATGGCAATTTCCTCGGCTTCGGTGGCGGGCACAGGCAGCACAACGGTGTTGAAGCGGCGTTTGAGTGCGCTGCTGAGTTCGTTCACGCCTTTGTCGCGGTTGTTCGCGGTGGCGATGACGTTGAAGCCGCGGTTTGCCTGCGCCTCGCTGGAGAGTTCAGGAATGGGCAGCGTCTTCTCGGACAAAATGGTGATCAGCGTGTCCTGCACATCCGCCGGGATGCGCGTGAGCTCCTCCACACGGGCGATGCGGCCATCGCTCATTGCCTTCATCAGCGGGCTTGGAACGAGCGCCTCTTTCGACGGACCTTTGGAAAGCAGCAGCGCGTAGTTCCAGCCGTAGCGCATCTGCTCCTCGCTCGTGCCAGCGGTGCCCTGGACAAGCCGGGTGGAGTCACCGGAAATCGCAGCGGCGAGGTGCTCTGACACCCAGCTTTTCGCGGTCCCAGGCACGCCGTAGAGCAGCAGCGCGCGGTCCGTGACCAGCGTGGCGACGGCAATCTCAATCACCCGCCGGTTGCCGATGTATTTAGCGCTGACCTCAAAGCCGTTGTCGAGCCTGCCGCCGAGCAAGTAGGTGGCCACCGCCCACGGCGACAGATTCCAGTTTGTGGGCCGCTGCCGTGTGTCGGCTTTTTGCAGTTCATCGAGTTCGTGAGCAAAAAGCTGTTCGGCGTGTTGGCGGAGGGTGTTCATCATGGATGGAAGGTTTCAGTTTTAAAGTTTCACACAGAGAGCTGGCGACGTTGATCGAGCACCATGCCGACACGCGCCACGGCCTCGGCGAAGGGCTGGGCTTCTTCTTTGGTGAGATCCCAGCCGTTCGCAAAGTCGTCAAAAGCGACTTGCGGCATGATGCAGGCGAGCTCGACGAGTGATGCACGAAGCTGCCAGTCGTAGCGCGCCTCGCCGCTCTGGATGCGCTGCTTCAGGATCTGGATCACTTTGGCCGCAGTCGCAGGTGACAGCGTCGGTGCGCCGAGCGGGAGGCCTTTGATGAAGCGATCAATCACCGTGCTGAAGGCGACCACATTGGAGTTGTTGTCGGTCAGCAGCTTGAGGAAATGCGGCTCCCGCATGGCAGGTGGCAGAGTTTCGAGCAGGTCAAAAATGGTCAGCGGCCCGTTCGGCGGCAGGGTCGTGCTCAGGAAAGCCTCCGCCCACTCCACGCGACGCTGCACCGCCTGAGCTTCGGCCCAGGCTTGCAGCAACACGTCTTTCCAGTCTGACTTCTGCGCCCAGGCCAGGCACTCGGCAGGGGTCATGCCAGTCTCGGTTTCCCACCAGCGCAGTGGCACCTGACGCACGATTTGAAACAGCCACCACGCGCGTTCGCCAATGCTCAGGTTCTTGGGCTTTGCTTCTTCAATCAAATCGGTTTTCCAAGTGGCATCGTAGGCGGCGGGCGCTTCGAGAGTGATGACCGATCCGCGCAGCAGCTTTTTCTCGGACTTCAAACACAGCGCCGCACGCGCCGCCATGCGCTGGGCGAAGCGCGAGTCAGGCAGCTTGGAAAGCAGCCGTGCCGCCACCTGCCGGGCCTCCTTGCTTTTGTCCGCGAGTGTCGCTTCAAGCAGATCCTGATCATCAGGAGTAAGTCCTGTGCCAAGGCATTCGATGAACGCGGTGCGCTCCTTCGCGCCTTCCGTGGTCATGGCGGTGCGGCACAATTCGCGCGCCTGCTCGGCATCGGTGGCTCGTAGGGCCATGAGATAAAGCCGACGCTGATCCAGACTGCCGAGGTGCCACACATCATCGCTGATGGTGTCCATGTTCACAGCGCCTGCGGCATAGCCCCATGCATCGTTTTGCGCAGCGAGCCAGGCCCCACGCGGGCCGAGCACTGCCAGCAGGCTGGGACGTAAGGCCGTGCTGCGTCGCCCGCATTCCAATGCCTTCGGCAGCAGGCGATGCGGGAGAAGTTTGCCCGTGCTGGCAATGGCTTGAAACGCCTCGGCCTGCAGACGCTCGGGCCCGTCCGCCAGGATGGCTGCCAGCAGATCCATGCGCACATCCTGGGGTCCAGATTCTGAAGGTGCAGGAGCGGCACCCATCTGCGCTGGCAGCAGGCCCGCGAGCTGGAAGGTGCCGAGCACGCCGGCCGATTGCAGCAGTGCTTTCTCCACGAAATCACGCGGGATGCGTCCGAGAAGGGCTCCGACTGGGCCCTCAGGAGCCGGCCATTCGGGCGGATGTCTTGCGGTGCCAAGGAGCGCACTGGTGGCAAGGGATGCGAGTGCGCTCATGCGAGTGTGGGCACCTCCGTCCAGCAGGGAGTATTTTCATTGAGCTGCCAGGCCGTCAGTGGCCGCCAGAGGACTCCATGCCACTCGCCGAAGAGGGTCAAAGGATGACCACCGCCAAGGGCGAGCAACTGCCAGCCATCGTCATCGCTGACGCGCAACGGTGCCTCGCGCCCATCGGCATCACGTGCCAGCCACTGCCGCCCGCGAAGAACCGGCGTGGCATGATGCAGGAGCACTGGCAGGCGTTGGAACCAGGGCTGACGTGCCAGTGCCAACGCGACAGAATCCAGCGCGCAATCCCAGGTCACGATGGGTTCACCCGGGGCGCTTACCGAGGCCTCAACAGGAGCATCCACCAGCAGTGCGCGCAGTGGCGACGCACTCGGGAAGAAGCACAGCGCGGCCTTCAATCGCGTGCCCGCTACAAACACCTGGTCATAGCGCCGGCCGCCGTGTGAAAAGTCGAGCAGCAGGGCATCGCGGCGCGTTGTCGATCCACGCAACCACACGCGGCGTTCCCACAGCTTGTCATTCTCATCGTGGCTTACACCTAGTACCTGCCATGTGTCCTCCACACGATCGTTGCCGGCCAGCACTTCGTCCTTGTCCGCCGTCCAGCCCGCGCTGCTGCGTACATCATGACGGAGTGGCTCTGGCAGCGAGTCCAAGCGCTGCAGGGCGTCAGTGAGCAGTTGCATGCGCCCCATCTGCAACAGCGCACGCTCCTGCCAGCCCTCGCCTGATGACACCGCAGCCTCAAGCTGGCGCACCCACACGGCAAGCCCCGTGGCCTGGGCGTCCACCAGTCGTGCGGCAGCCTCCCGCCAGTAGGTGACCGGCTTCGCCGGCAGATCCGCAATGCCCTGACGCACGAGATCTGCCAGCCAGCGCTCCAGATCACGAGCACCACCGAGCATGCGGTCGAGGCGTTTCGCCTCCCGCTTCGCGGTGGCTGCCTCATCGACGGGCTTCGCCTCGGCCTGCACCGCTTTTTTCTCCGCCTGCTTTTCGCTGCGCTGCTGCCGTGCGGAGAGCCATTCATTCACCCAGGCCGGCTGCGTGTTCGCCGTGAAGGCGCTCTGCTTCTGCGCCAGCAGCAGGTACAACGCCAGTCCATGCTTGCATGGAAACTTGCGGCTTGGGCAGCCGCATTTGAACGATGGTCCGCTGACATCGATGATCACCTGATAGGGCTTGGAGCCACTCCCCTGGCACTCACCCCAGATCGCCACTTCATCATGCCCGAGAGTCGGCCACTTTGCTGGAGCCAGCAATCCTCTGGCCGCCTTGGCCGACGAATCGTCGGGAGAAAGGGCAAGGATTTGGTCGGCGGTCAGCATTTTAACGCATCCAAGCGAAAGTCCGACGAATTGGCAAGAAAAGCCTTCGTCTCTTTCAATGTCTTGCGGATGTCTCCCACAAGTCATCGTAAAGCCCGGAAAGGATAATTCTGCTGACAAGCCGGATCATTTGTACATGATTGCAGGTGTCCAGTCTCTTAACTGCCAAACCACATGCGATTGATTCTCGTCGATAGAGGTAAAGAGCTTTGTGACGTGCTGCGCTGGGAGTTTCGCGCACACCCCGAGGTCGAGATCGTCCATGGTCGTTTCGAAGATCTGCCTGTGTTTGATTGCGTGATCACCGCAGGCAACTCATTTGGCTTGATGGACGCAGGAATGGACCTCGCCGTCGTGCGTTATTTTGGCAGGCACGTCATGGAGCGTGTTCAGAAACAGATCCTTGATGATTACCTCGGGGAACAACCGGTAGGCACCTGCATCCTCATTCCGACGGATCATGCGTCACATCCTTTTGTAGCCCATGCACCCACGATGCGAGTCCCCATGAACATCCAGGGCACGGATCATGTTTATCTGGCGCTGTGGGCATCGCTCACTGCGGTGCATCGGCACAATCGTGTTGAGGCAAGGCAGATCAAAAATCTTGCGTGCCCCGGTCTAGGCGCGGGGACCGGTGGGGTGGATGCACTTGAGGCGGCCATGCAACTACGTCTGGCCTATGAGCACTTTCAGAGGCCGGCGAAATTCATCAATCCAACCATGGCGCAGGAAAGACACGAGCGCATCCACTACGGTGGATGCTCCGGGTTTGCCAATCCTCGTCAGTCAGGTCACTGATCGATTGATGCCAGCAGATAACATCATCGGCATCCGAATGAGCTCTACTCCAGCGCCACGCCACACTGCTGACAGTGCCGCGCACGGGAATCATGGTCGTCCCAACCGCACTCCTTGCACCGGCGGCGGATGCGGGATCCTTTCAGCTCACGGCCAAGCTCGGACGTCACAATGCCCGTGGGCACGGCGATGATGGCGAAGCCGGTAAGCATGATCACAGACGCCATCATTTTTCCCAGCACGGTTACCGGCGCGACATCGCCGTAGCCGACCGTGGTGATGGTGACGATGGCCCAGTAAATCGATTGCGGGATGTTCGCGTAGCCGGGATTGGCATCGTGTTCGATCACATACACGATCGTGCCTTCCACACACACGAGTGAGAGCACGGCGGAGAAGAAGATGAGGATCTTGCGCCGGCTGGCGCTCAGTGCGTTCATGAGTACGCCCGCCTCGCCCATGTACTCGGCCATCTTCAGCACACGGAACATCCGCATGAGTCGCAGAACCCGCACCGTCGTGAGATAGTGCGAACCCGGCAGCAGCAGAGAAATGAAAGCCGGCAGAATCGACAGCACATCGACAATGCCGAAGAAACTTCGTGCGTAGGTCCATCGCTTTCGCACCACCCACAGGCGCGTCAGGTACTCCAGCGTGAACAACCCGGTGAACACCCATTCGAGTGTGTTGAACAACGAGCCGTGCTGCTCCCGCAGCGAGTCAACGCTCTCCAGCATGATCGTCAAAACACTCAGGCCGATCAGCCAAAGCAGCAGAACATCGAAAACGCGGCCTGCCTTCGTGTCAGAAAGGAAGATGATGCGCCAGATGCGTTCGCGGGTGGAATCCGGATCCTGGGAGGGGCCTGTCATGCGGAAGAAGAGCAGGCGCAGCCAGTGCATGCAAGCCATCAACCGCAGCACCTTCGAAAGATCGCCCCAGCTTACCGTTGTGAAATCACACCAGCAGATCCTTCACCACGTGGCCGTGGATGTCGGTGAGGCGGTAGTCGCGGCCTTGGAAGCGGTAGGTCAGGCGCTCGTGGTCAAAACCAAGGAGATGCATCACAGTGGCTTGGAAGTCATGCACATGGACTTTGTTTTCAGCGACGCTGAAACCGAGTTCGTCGGTGCTGCCGTACTCGAAGCCGCCCTTCACGCCGCCACCGGCCATGAAGAGTGAGAAGCAGTCGGGGTAGTGATCGCGGCCGAGCACTTTGCTGGCGGCGGTACGGCCTTCGCGGAAGGGTGTGCGCCCGAATTCACCGCCCCAGATCACGAGGGTGTCATCGAGCAGACCTCGCTGTTTGAGGTCTTTGATCAGCGCGGCCACGGGCTTGTCGGTGGCGGCCATTTTGTTCGTGAGGCCGGTGGTGATGCCGCTGCCTTCGCTGGTGCCGTGGAAATCCCAGCCCCAGTCGAAGAGATTCACAAAGCGCACGCCTTTTTCAATGAGACGCCGGGCGAGCAGGCAGTTGTTGGCAAAGCTGGCCTCGCCGGGCTTGGCGCCGTAGGCTTCGATCACATGCTGCGGCTCCTTCGAGATGTCCATGACCTCGGGCACGCTGGTCTGCATGCGAAAGGCGAGTTCATACTGGGCCATGCGCGTGACGGTCTCGGGATGGCCGAATTCGGCAACCTGCTGCTGATTGAGATCCTGCAGAGCATCGAGCGTCTTGCGGCGCATGGCGCGGTTCATGCCGGCGGGATCGCTCACAAAAAGAACGGGGTCGCCTTTGCTGCGGCATTGCACGCCCTGATACACGCTGGGGATAAAGCCGCTGCCCCAGCAGCCCTGGCCGCCGCTCGGCTGCGTGCCGCTGGAGATGAGTGCGACAAAGCCCGGCAGATCTTGATTCTCCGTGCCCAGACCATACGTGGCCCAAGAGCCCATGGAGGGCCGGCCCTGCCGTGCATGCCCGGTGAAGAGCAGCAGCTCCGCTGGCGCGTGATTGAACTGATCCGTGTTCATGGAGCGGATCATGCACATCTCATCGGCGATGGTGTGGAAGTTTGGGCAGGCATCGCTCATCGTGATCCCGCCTTTGCCGTAACGCGCAAAGGTGCGGGGGGTGCCCATGAGCTTGGGCACTCCGGTGGTGAAGGCAAAGCGCCGGCCTTTGAGAATCGAGTCGGGGCAGTCCTGCCCGCTGCGCTTCACGAGCTCCGGTTTGTAATCAAACAGATCGAGGTGCGGCGGCGCTCCCGACATGTGCAGGTAGATCACCCGCTTCGCCTTCGGGGCATACTGCGACTTCTTTGGCGCGAGTGGATTGTCCGACGCCGCACTGGCGCCCGCCTTCTGCTGCATCGCATGCATGGCGATGGCCCCGAGGCTGAACTGGCCCGCGTTGCCGAGGAACTGACGGCGCGTCTTGAGCTGAAGGGTGTCGTGAGTGATGGGGTTCATGGGGAAATCAGGTTAAAATTAACGGCGCATCAAAAACTCATCCAAGTTCATCACTACATTGGCAATCGTCGTCCATGCAGCAAGTTCGGCGACGTCGGTGTCTTTGGGTGCCGGACCCAGAGGATCAGTCGCCATCTTGGTGGATTCCACTGCATCGGCGCGGTAGGTGGCGAGGGTTTCGGTGTAGAGCCCGGTTAACGCGGTGATCTCATGCGCATTTGGTGCGCGTGAGAGGCAGAGTTTGAAGAGGAGGGCGAGACGCTCGGGCGTTGCCTTGGCTTCGGCGACGAGGCGGCGGGCCATGGCTTGATTGGTCTCGATGAAGACAGGATCATTCAGCGTCACAAACGCCTGCAGCGGCGTGTTGGTGCGGCTGCGGCGGATCATGCAGACTTCGCGGTTGCCGGCGTCGAAGGTGGAGAAGCTCGCGTAGGGGCTGTTGCGGCGTACTTCGGTGTAGAGGCTGCGGCGGTGCTTGTCCTCGCCGGGGCTGATGGTCCAGTCGTTGCTGCGGCCAAAGGCGGTGCTAAGGCCGAGATTCGGTGTCAGGGGACGCACGGGCGGTCCATACATTTTGGTGCTGAGCAGGCCGCTGACGGAGAGTGCCTGATCCCGCAGGAGTTCGCCCGTGGGGCGGAAGCGTGGACCGCGAGCGAGCAGGCGGTTGTCGGGATCCCGTTCATTGAGCTCCGGCGTGGTCTTGGAGCTCTGCTGATAGGCCTGGCTGGTGAGCAGCAATTTGAGCATGTGCTTGATGTCCCAGCCGCTGTCCATCAGTTCGGCGGCCAGCCAGTCGAGCAGTTCAGGATGCACCGGCAGATCGCCCTGGCTGCCAAACTCCTCGCTGCTGCGCACGATGCCGGTGCCGAAGATGCTTTCCCACAGGCGGTTCACGGTGACGCGTGCGGTGAGTGGATTGTCACGGCTGACGAGCCACCTGGCCATGGTGAGGCGGTTGCGTGGTGCATTCGCGGGCAGGGGATTGAAGGTGGCTGGAGTGCCTTCGCTGACTTCATCTCCCAGCGCCTGCCAGTTGCCACGGAGCTGGATCTTCGTCACGCGACGCTGCTTGGGATCGAGATCACGCATGATGGGCACGGTGACGGGCTTGAGTGCGGCGAGTTCTTTGTTCGCGGCGGCGAGGCGGGTGCGCTCGGTGGCGGAGGCTTTGGATACATTGCGCACGAAGTACTCCACCACGGTCTGCTGCTGCGCGGGCGTGCGTTTGACCTTCGCCTGCGCGAGCGCGGCGACGACATTTTGCGGCACTTTGGTGACCTGCTGCACGCGGGCATCTCCGGTGTAGCTGAGGCGGAAA
This sequence comes from Prosthecobacter sp., assembly GCA_021733925.1. GTDB lineage: Bacteria > Verrucomicrobiota > Verrucomicrobiia > Verrucomicrobiales > Verrucomicrobiaceae > Prosthecobacter. The sequence goes on from JAIPJY010000052.1 coordinate 43,097, forward strand.
CTGCCGAGGGTGTGCTGCTTGAACTCGCTGTTTTGTGCGAGGGTGATGCGCAACTTGGAGCCGGAGGGAACCACCACAGGAGATGCAGCCAGCAGGGTGAGTGTGTGCGGCTTGTCGGCGGCACCTGAGACGGCCCAGCCTTGTTGTTTTTTATCCTTCGGCTTCAAGACGGAAGCTGCGGTGAAGCCGGTCTGCTCATAATCAGCCAGCGCGGTGGTGAAGCTCACGGCGACCGGGCCGCTGATGGCGAAGGCTTTGTCTTTCGCAGGCGCGGGAGTGTTTTCGCTCTTCCACACGGTCTGGCGTTTGTCATCGAGCAGCACGACGCGGAAGCCATCGAGACGGCTGCCGACGTTGCCATCGGTGCGGTTCCAGATGGTGACACGATCCACGGGTTTAGAGGCCTTCAGATCGACTTCCCACCAGGGATCATTGTCGGTGCCGGAAGTGTGTGCGACGCTGCTTTTCGCGTAATCGCCCTCGGTGTTGCCATCGATGGCGCGCTTGGCGGCGGCATCGGTGTACAGGCTGCTTTGTGTGGCGGCGCCAGCGGGGGCGATGTTTTCACTGCCGCTGAATACCTGCACTTCGGCGAGCTGGAGGAGTTTTTTCTCTCCGGGCAGTTCGATGCGTACGTAGCGCGCCTGCGGTGCTTGTTTGGAGTCTGGCGGCACGACTTCCGCTTTCACGTCGGTGATGACAAAATTGCCGAACCCGGGAGCGGGAATGGTTTCGATACGCAGGGCGCTGAGTTTGTCGCCGGTGGCGGGGAGTTCGATGGTGTAGCTGTCTTTGTCGCTGTTTTTGGGGATCGAAACGGCACCGCCTGCGGCGATGGCGGCGGTTTGTTTGGACTGCGTGGACACTTTGGCCGGCGGCGGTGACTGCCAGCCGAGATCACGGGCAAAGCCCTGGTCCCAGGCATCGAGCCCGGCGAGCCATGCGGGGGCAGGGGAGGTGAACTTCTGCTCCAGAGCGTCGATCTCCTTTTTCAGATTCGCGCGCTGCTGGATCAACTCGCGGGTGTCGAAGCTGTGCAGCGGGACTTCATCCTTCTTGTCGCTGTCGGCGCTTTGATTGAGGAAGGCGTAGAACTGGAAGTACTCATTGATCGTGATGGGATCAAACTTGTGGGTGTGGCACTGGGCGCAGGCCATGGTGGTGCCCATCCAGACGGCGAAGGTGGTGTTTACGCGGTCGATGATGGCAGCATTACGGAATTCCTCGTCGTCGGTGCCGCCTTCGTTTTGCGTCATCGTGTTGCGGTGAAATGCGGTGGCGATGAGCTGGTCGTCTGACGGATTGGGCAGCAGATCGCCGGCGTTTTGCTCGATGGTGAACTGATCAAACGGCATGTTGGTGTTCAGCGCACGCACGACCCAGTCGCGGTAAGCCCAGATCTCGCGTGGCTGGTCGCTAGGGTAGCCGGAGCTGTCTGCGTAGCGTGCGAGATCGAGCCACTGGCGTGCCCAATGCTCGCCGTAGGCGGGAAGGGAGAGGTAGTAATCGACGATCTTGTCGTAGGGCTGCTTGGCCAATGAATCGAGCTCTGCGAGCGTGGGGGGCAGGCCGGTCAGATCGAGCGCGACGCGGCGGATCAGTGTGGCGGTATCGGCCTGGGGAGCATACTTGAGACCTTCCTGAGTCAGGCGCTGCAGTAGGAAGGCATCCACCGGCTGTTTGGCTGCTGCGGGAACGGCTGGCTTCACGACCTTCTCATAGCTCCAGTGCTTGCCCCAAGGCGCGCCTTGTTTGATCCACTCGGTCAGAAGGGCGATCTGTGCGGGCGAGATGGTCTTGTGCTGCTTGGGCGGAGGCATGACCTCGTCGGCGTCCTTGCTGACGATGCGCTCCAGAAGGGCGCTCTTTTCGGGATGCCCTGGCACCACGGCGATGACGCCTTCGTGGTTTTTTTTGGAGCTGGTTTCGTCATCCAAACGCAGGCCCGCCTCGCGCTTCTTTTCATCCGGGCCATGGCAGAAAAAGCAGTTCTCACTCAGGATGGGCCGGATCTCCTTGGAGAACTGGATGGGGCGCGGTGCCGGCTCCGCGACGGCGGAAGCAACCAGAAAAAGGGTGATGAAGGGGCGAATCACCTCAGTGATACGCCGGATAAGCGCCGATCTTGACGCGTAGCGGCATTCTCCATGCCTGAAGCGGATGCGCGGTGGCGGCACGCCATGAGGGATGGCCCGGCTCATCCTCAGCGGCCACTGCGGGCCCTCCAGACGCAAAAACCCCGCCTTTACCTTCGGCGGCATTCCGCTACCATCCGCGCTCTCTTTTCCAGCCATGTCCGCCGTTCCTACCGCCGCCCAGATCCGCCAGAGCTTCCTCGACTTCTTCAAGGAGAAGCAGCACACCATCGTCCCCAGTGACAACGTGGGCTACACCAGCCGCGACGGCGCACGCATCTTCACCAACGCCGGCATGAACCAATTCGTGCCCATCTTCCTCGGCGAGCGCAGCGCCGACGTGGACACCTGGCCCGGCGTTCTTCACAAAGGCCTCCCCACCCGTGCGGCGGACACCCAGAAGTGCATCCGCGCCGGCGGCAAGCACAACGACCTCGAAGACGTGGGTCTGGACACCTACCACCACACGCTTTTCGAAATGCTGGGCAACTGGTCCTTCGGCGACTACTTCAAAAAGGAAGCCATCTCCTGGGCCTGGGAGCTCATCATCGAGCGCTGGAAGTTCCCGCCGACCCGCGTGTTTGCCACCATCTACCAGCCTGGCAAAGACGACCCCGCTGACCGCGACCAAGAAGCCTGGGACATCTGGGCCGAAAAATTCCGCAGCATCGGCCTCGATCCCGACATCCACATCGTCAACGGCAACAAGAAGGACAACTTCTGGATGATGGGCGACACCGGACCCTGCGGCCCCTGCACCGAGATCCACATCGACCTCACGCCCGGCGCTCCGAACCTCGACGAAGACCGCCAGCGCGCCGGTGCCAAGCTCGTGAATGGCAGCGACGCGAGTTGCATCGAGATCTGGAACAACGTCTTCATTCAGTACAACGCCAATCCCGATGGCACCTTCGTCCCGCTCCCCGCACAGCACGTGGACACGGGCATGGGCTTTGAGCGCGTGTGCTCCATCATTCAGGGCACGAAGAACTTCACCGACTTCGAGACCGCCAAGATCAGCAACTACGACACCGACGTCTTCAAGCCCATCTTCGACGAGCTCACCAAGCTCTCCGGCAAAACCTACGCCAGCACCCTGCCCAAAGCCAATGAGCAGGGCCACGTCGTCCCCGTGACCGAGCAGGAAAAAATCGACGTCGCCTTCCGCGTCATCGCCGACCACCTCCGCACCCTCAGCTTCGCCATCGCCGACGGCATCCAGCCTGGCAACTCCGACCGCAACTACACCCTCCGCCGCATCCTCCGCCGCGCTGTTAAGTATGGCCGCACGCTGGAGTTTAAGGAGCCGTTTTTCTTCAAGCTCGTCGATGTGCTGGCCGCGCAGATGGGCGATGTGTTTCCTGAATTGCGGACGAAGAAGGAGCAGATCAAGAGCGTGCTGAAGCTTGAAGAGGAGAGCTTCAACCGGACGCTGGACAATGGCATGTCACTTATTGAGGGATACATACGCGATGCTAATGAGGCGCTCGCTGAGCATCACCGAAATACTCCCCCTGACGCCGGAAGTTTCGGCTTAACTCCACTTCTAATTAAGGTTCGGGATAAATGGGAACCTGCGATAACATTTAGTGCACGAGGAATAGAGATTGCAGCAGCACTTGCTTTTCAGCTTTACGACACCTTCGGCTTCCCGCTCGATCTCACCGAACTCCTTGCTCGCGAACGCGGACTGACAGTTGACACCGTAGGCTTCGAAGTCCTCATGAAAGAGCAGCGGGATCGTTCTGTTGAAGCTGGCAAAAAGAACAAAAAGGTCATCTCCGTCTCCGAAATCGAGACCAAAGCCCCGACCAAGTTCATCGGTTACGACAATCTCGAAGCCGACGTGCGCGTGCTCGAAGTGGTTGAGATGAAGGACAAGACCGCTGTCGTGCTGGATGTCTCCACCTGCTACGCGGAGATGGGCGGGCAGATCGGCGATGCGGGCCAGCTCATCCTCGGCGCCAACACCTACCCGATCAGCGCCACCACCAAAGTCGGCAACACCTGGCTGCACTTCCTCGAAGGCGATGAAGCTCCTGCTGTCGATGCCACGGTAAAACTCATCGTCGATGCGCCGCGTCGTCATGCCATTGAGCGGCATCACACCGTCACGCACATCCTCCATTGGGCCCTGCATGAAGTGGTGAACAAGGACGCCACGCAGAAAGGCTCCTCCGTCACGCCTGACAAACTCACCTTCGACTTCAACAGCGCCGCGCTCACCGCGCAGCAGATCAGCGACATTGAGCGTCTGGTGAACGAGCGCATCGTCGCCAACGATCCCGTGTCCTGGACTGAAGTCCCCTACGTGGAAGCCAAGGCCAACAACGGCATCATGGCGCTCTTTGGCGAGAAGTACGGCGACCTCGTCCGCGTCGTGCAGATCGGTGGCCAGCGCAACAAGCTCGACGGTTGGAGCATGGAACTCTGCGGCGGCACTCACACCCGCAGCACTGGTGAGATCGGCCTCTTCCGCCTTGTCAGCGAAAGCGCCGTCGCCTCCGGCGTGCGTCGTATCGAAGCCATCGCCGGCCTCGAAGCTTACAACGCGGCCCGCAGCGATGCTGAGTTGCTAAAACTCCTCGCCGGCAAAGTCAGCGCTCAGGGTGCTGCCGATCTGGAGAAGAAGCTACAAAGCATCCTCGACCAGCAAAAGGCATTAGAGAAGGCCCTGGAAGCATCCTTGCAACGCGAAGCGATGGCAAAGGCGAAAGAGATCGTCTCCAACAATTCCAACTACGTCATCAAGTGTAATGATGTTCCTGTACTGACTTACGCAATCGGAGAACAGCCGATTAACTACCATCTGGCTTTGGCAGATGCACTCAAGAGCCAGTTCAATGGAGTTGCAGTGCTTGCGAGTACTCAGTCTGGTTCCGTGTCTCTTTCTGCAAACGTTTCCGGCCAATACATTCCACAATTCCAGGCTGGCAAGATCATCCAAACTATCGCCCCCATCGTCGATGGCAAAGGCGGTGGAAAGCCCGATTTTGCACGCGGCGGTGGCAAGGACGTGGCCAAGGTGGATGCGGCGCTGGCGGAAGCGCGGAAGGTGATCGGGGCGTAGCTCCCTTTCGCTTCGCCGCTATCGCATGCCCAGCGTGCGTATTGTAGTCCCGCCTTCAGGCGGTTCCGGGCGTGCGTCCGCGAAACACCCGCCATCCAGAACCGCTTAAAAGCGGGACTACAATACAGCCTTGCATCCCTCGCACGCTTGCATTGAAAGCACCCCTGTGTACCAGCACAAGGTCGATCCAACCCGCACGAAGGTTCGAAAGCTCATGTGGCATTTCCTCCCTTCGCTTACCAGCATCGCCTACCCACCGTACGTATTGTAGTCCCGCCTTCAGGCGGTTCCGGGCGTGCGTCCGCAAAACACCCGCCATCCAGAACCGCTTAAAAGCGGGACTACAATACGGCCTTGCGTGACTCGGACACTCGCGCTGAAGTCACCCCATGTACGCCTGGCGAAAATGGACGCAGGAGATGCGTGAAGAAGCTCTGCAACGCCGCAGGTTACTGATTCGTCCTTGGCATGGACCGCCGCACTTCACTGGCCAGCAGACAAGTCAGTATCTCATCACAGGCGCATGCTACGAGCATGAACCCATCATCGGAGCCTCGATAGAACGCATGGATGATTTCGTGAAGCAGGTACAACACGCGTTTGAGTCAACCAACGCCGTCATCCACGCATGGTGCGTCTTGCCCAATCACTACCATGTGCTTGCGACCACTCCAGACCTCGCGCCCCTCATTGCGAGTCTCGGCAAGCTGCATGGGCGCATGTCCTTTGCCTGGAATGGTGCTGACAAATTACGTGGGCGTATTTGCTGGCATCGCACCACAGATCGCGCCATGCGCAGCGAAGCCCACTTCTGGACGACCGTGAACTACATCCATCACAATGCCGTAAAACACGGCCATGCGTCCAAATGGACCGAATGGCCTTGGTCCAGTGCCCATGATTACCTGCGAGAGACCGGCCGGGATCAAGCGGCCCGCATCTGGCAGGCCTATCCCCTCCTCGAATACGGCTCCGGTTGGGATGATTGAATCTTCGTATTGATCGGGTCGCCCTGACGGGATTTGCACCCGTCAGGGCTCCCACACCACCGGACGTGCGGTTTTCCGCATCCGGCGGTTGGCAACTTTGCGGGGCTTGTCCCGCGAGGCGAGGTCTGATGGCGTGATCAGCCCATAT
>JAIPJY010000120.1 GCA_021733925.1 Prosthecobacter sp.
AACAGCGTGATCCAGCAGATCAAGGCGGCCGCACGAGGCTTTCGCAGCTTCGCGAGCTACCGCCGTCGCATCCTGTTCTTCTGCGGCAAACTTGACCTCAAACCCGTCCTCTAATCACACGACAATCCCCGAAGAACCCATTAATTCAGTATCCTTGATTCGATCGAGGGAAGCAGCGGGCAAAATCGATCCTGGCTGTCTCCTCAATTGGCGATTCTTGTCTTGCGTCGTCCAAATACACCGTGCTGATGAGCTTGGATTGAGCACAGGCTCGCCCGCGAGCTTGGTTTTGAGCTATTCGCGCAGTTCGTCAGCACCTGCGATGTTTCCTGCCTTCACCTGCGCGACGACCAGCGGCGCGGTGGCCTTCTCAAGGGTTTCTTTGAGCTTCACGAGCGCCGTTGCGGCCTGCTTGCGATAATCAGCGGCGATCTGCGCCGGTGTGTCCGCGAGGGTGGCAGAAAAAGAGGCCAGCAGGAGAGCGGCGATGAGCAGGTATTTCATGAAGCGCGAGGATGAGTGCGCACGAAGATACCGCGAGGCGCAAGACCGCAAGGTGAATCATGCCGTTCATGAGTGGCATGTTTTTCTCGCATGATGCTATCTGCGCGAAGCAGATTCAATTCCTTCCAATCAAACAACTTAACCTGTCCCATCGGCATGGCATTGGGTTAACCTAGACTTCTCCCATCCAAACGTTGCCATTCGACGATGTAACGCGGGAATTAGATTCCGCGCAGGACACTACTCGGAATCGGAATTCCGAGTTACATCATAGCAGGCAACACGCTATTCGTGGATTTCCTGCGGGTGTGAGAAATGCAGGTTAGGACCACGTTTTCGTTCCATTTTGCAGGCTGAACGATGGCTCAGTCCAAAGCGCATTCTATACCCCACGACAGCGGTAGCTCCGATGCAGGCTTGCACCTGCATCGGAGCTACCGCACTCCAAGACGCTGTCGCGTTCGCGTCAGAGCTGGGCCGGACGCAAATGACAGGTGGCTTTAACTCTGGCTTCAGCCCGCCGCTGCGAGAATGCCCGCCGCCTTGTGCAGGGTCTCCTCATATTCGTGCTGGGGGATGGAGTCGGCGACGATGCCGGAGCCGACGTGGAAGGTGATTTGGTTGTCTTTTTGGACGGCGGTGCGGATGGCGATGTTCCACTGGCTGCGGCCGTCGAAGCCGAACCAGCCGATGGCGCCGGTGTAGAGGCCGCGGGGGTGGGGTTCGAGTTCGGTGATGATTTCGCTGGCGCGCTTTTTGGGGGCGCCGGTGATGCTGCCGCCGGGGAAGCAGGCGCGGAAGGCATCGACGTGATCGATGTGCGGGCGCAGGGTGCCGGTGACGGTGGAGACGAGGTGGAAGACCTGGGCGAAGCTTTCGACGCGCCAGAGTTCGGGGACGGCGACGCTGCCGAATTCGCAGACCTGGCCGAGGTCGTTGCGTTCGAGGTCGGTGATCATGAGGAGTTCGGCACGTTCCTTGGGCGAGGCGGTGAGTTCGCGCACGGCGGCGGCGTCACGTGCGGGATCGTTGGCGAAACGTGGTCGGGTGCCTTTGATGGGACGGGTGGCGATGCGGGAGCCCTGCATGCGGAGGAAGAGCTCGGGGGAGGCGGAGAGGACGGTGGTGCCGGCGAGCTGCATGAAGGCGGCGTGCGGCGCGGGGGAGACGGCGCGGAGTTTTAAATAGAGGGCGAGCGCATCGGCGTCCTGCGGCCACGCTGCCTGCCAGGGGTAGGAAAGATTGACCTGGTAGATGTCTCCAGCGGCGATGTAGCGTTGGGCACGCTCGACCATGCGAATGAAATCTGCGCTGCTGGTGCCGGGAGCGAACTGAAGTCGAGGTGAGGCAGCAGGCTGACTGGCGGAGGGCTGCCATTTGAAATCACCGAATTCGAACCACTTCGCCGTGTCATGGTGATAGACCAGGCCGTGAGGGTAGATGCCGAAGACGAAATGGCCGTCATAGCCGACCCAGCCGTACAAACCGCCCGCCGAGGCCCGGGGAATGCGCAGGGCGGCACGCACTTTTTCCCAGTCATGGTCGATGTGGCCCTGCAAAACAGCCACGGGCTCGGCGGAAATCACGGAAATGGCACCCGGCGTCGCCAAAGAGGAATCCATCCACATCAAGCCCTCACGGTGGCACAATTGCGCCGCAATTTCGGCAGGTGTGTGGGAAAATTCGCACGGATGATAGTGCGGCGACGTTTCTATGGCATGAGAGAACAGCGGCAGGGAGTGACCTTCCGGCATTTTGAACGAAGAACCCTGGAGCATTGACACTAGAAGGCCTAAATCGTACCATGGGTGTCTTTTTCAGCAACTTGTGACTCCTCCATCCACCATTCTTGCCTCCGAACGTGATCGTGCCTCAATGATCGCCATGGGGACGCTGTGCGTGCTGGCGGTGGTGCAGATGAGCCTCGCCTTGAAACTGCTCACGGCCACCCCCACCCCTGCAGAGGGAATCAGGCCCTTGGCAGCTGTGCCGAGTGTGGTGCCGGAGATCGGCCAGATCTCCATGCCACCGAGTGCCAGCGCTCCGCCACTGCCTGGATCGTTCATGCAGACGCCATCTGCTGCGGCACCCGTTTCCAATGCTCCGCCACCCATTGGTTCCTTCAGCAAGCCAGGATCCTCGGAACCCATGCCTGGATCTGCAGCGCCCATGCCTGCCCCTGCGTACGTTCCCCAAGCTCCGCCAGCCGCCGTGGCACCGTTTGTTCCGGCATCACCTGCTCCTCCGATGCCAGGGACTTCCCAGTCTTACACGCCTCCTCCCTCAACACCAGGAGGCCTGACTGCTGCCGGGTTTGCAACGACTGCACCGTCCAGACCCGGCGCCAAAGAGGATGCCGCCACGGCCCTGCTGCGTGATGTGAACTATGTCATCACGGCGGCCCAGGAACTGCGTGGCATGAGTGACATGCAGGGAACCTTGGACATGCTGAGGAAAGCCGATGAACTCACCCCAGACCATCCGGCGATCATTGCCGAGCTGGCGCAGACCTACGAACAGATGGGGCTCACGGCCAAGGCCACGGACGCCTGGAGGCGCATTCAGCTTCTCGGAGCTACAAAGGCGGGAAGTTATTTTGAACTCGCCTCTCGGCGGCTGGGCTCAGGTTCGGCGGGGGTGGCAGCACCTGCGCTTTCGGCGCCCTCCGGTGCGGACGGCGAAAAGTTTCTGCGCCTCGGTGCCTGTCACGCCACCCGTGATTTCTCAGTGAACACCGGCGAACGCTACGTGCTGCGTGTTCCCATTTCCCGGGCGGGCAATCGTCCGATCAACTCGCAGGAGCTGAATCTTGAGGTGTTCTTTTTTGACCGGGTGAACAACGAAAAAGTGGCGCTGACCATCGCCCCTGAACCGGTTGAATCCTGGCGGTCCGCTCCGGTGGACTGGAACGGCACCGGCGAGGAGCTGCTGGATGTCGTTTATTACCTGCCCGCACTTTCCGCCGCCGAAATCCAGCAGCATGGACGCCGTTCTTACTACGGGTACATGCTCCGGCTCTACTACAACAACAAACTCCAGGATGTGGCTGCCGAGCCCCGCGATCTCCTGGAGTTTGGATCCACACCCGGCACTGCTCCTGCGGGTGTGAATCCACTGCTCCCACCGATGAGCAGATGATCGCCACTGACATGCCCGCATGACTCTTTTGTTTGTCGATTCCAATGCCGCACTGCGCGGCACACGAACCACCTGGCTGAGGGACAATCTCCCTGGCTACACCGTGGTCGAATTTCCCAGCCCGTCTCTCGCCGCCGCATGGGTCGCGAAAGCAGACTCACTGGACATCCTGGTGACCGAGGCGATTTTTGAAACGCAGGAAACCGGCTTCGCCTTGCGCGACACGGTGCGCGCACGTTTTCCGCAAACACGCGTGCTGTTCAGCACCCGCTATGACCTGACCGGATTTGAAGACCAGATCGCCGATGGCCTCGTTCTCAAAGATGCGCCGTACACGCCGGAGAAGCTGCTGGAGCGTGTGCGCGCCCTGCTGACCCTGCCGGTGGAGTCGAATGAGCCACCGCCGGTCATGGTGCCAGGCACCGTGCTGGGGAACTATCAGGTGCTGGAGCGGCTCTACATTGAAAGTGAGTCGGAAACCTACCGGGCGCTGCAAATCACCGTCCAACGCCCGGTGGCGCTGGTGCTGCTGAAGCCGGAGTATCTGAAGAAGCCAGACGTGGTCGCGAAGTTCAAGGGACGTGAGCGGGTGAAGGCATCGCTGATGCATCCGCGCATCGCCCCGCTGTATGAGGCGGGTGAAACGAACGGCTGGCTGTTCTACACCCGCGAGCTGCCACGCGGGCGCAGTTTGTCGGAAATCGAACTGACCCATGAAATGCTCAATGAGCGCCGCCTTGCGGAGGTGTTGTTCGGGGTGGCGGAAGCGATGCAGTTTGCCACGGAGCGTGGTTATCACCATCGCAGCATCTCGCCACGGGACATTTACATCGATGCAGACCACCAGTCGAGCATCGTGAATTTCTTCCGCCCGGCTGTGGCCAAAAAACGCGATGCGCAGGCGGATGTGAAGGCATTCCTGGATCTGATGCGACCTGTCGCCGCCGAAGGCAAATCGCGTGGCCTGCTGCAGACGCTGTCCGCTGCCAACCACGACTGGAACGGGCTGCTGACTGCCCTGGATGATGTGCGTGATGACATGCGCGAGCGCAGCATCGTGCGAAAAATCGAGGCTGAAACGATGCCGGTGAGCGTGACCGGCAGGAAGCCGTGGTGGGTCTGGATGATGGTCGTCCTCATCCTCGTCGTCGTCGCCGGTCTCGGTGCCCTGATGAACGGCAGCCATACTCCGCGAACCGTCAATGCTTCAGCGCTTCCCATCGAGCTGGTGCGCATTCCCGCCGGCACCTTCGTGTATCAAAAGAATGAGAAGGTGAAGCTGCCGGAGTTCTGGATCAGCAAGCATGAGGTCACGATTGGCCAGTATGCTGACTTTTTGAAAGCCTTGAAGACCGCGTCCTCGGGAGCCTATGATCATTCCCTGCAACCCAAGACCAAAACCAGCCACGAACCTGTGAAGTGGGGCCAGTATTATGCGGCGGCCAAAGCGGGCACCACCTTCAATGGCGAGAGCATCACGCTCAACACGCCTGTCTCCCAGGTGGACTGGTGGGATGCATATGCCTTTGCCAAATGGAACGACCAGCGCCTGCCGACCGAGCAGGAGTGGGAAAAAGCCGCGCGTGGTGAGCACGGCCTGATCTACCCCTGGGGCAACCAGCCCAACAGCAAAGCCGCCAATCTGGGAGATGATTACGATGCCTCGCCCAAGGGCAAAGGCGGCAAGATCGACGGGTACAATCTCTGGGCCCCGATCACGCGCGTCACGCAGGACGTCAGCCCCTACGGTGTGTGTGACATGGCCGGCAACGTCAGCGAATGGACTGCGGGCGAGACCGAGTCCGGCGAATGGCCCTCCCACCCGGATTACATCGACATCAAGGTGCCCGTTGTGCGTGGCGGACACTTCGGCCTGAAGAGCAACGACCAGCTGCTGACCGACAGACGCTTTCCTGAATCCGCAAACGAGGCTACTCTTGCACGCGGCTTCCGCACCGCCACCAGCACAGCCCCGGCTGCCAGCACCGCACCTCCAGTCAAACACAACCATTGAAGCTTATGAACCGCATCTTCCTACTGTTGATCCTCTGCCTGTGCTGCGGCCAGGCCCGTGCTCAATACGTCACGAATCTCAGCCTGCTGAAAAATCAATTCCTCACGGGCGAACCCGTCGTGGCCGTGGTGAGTGTCACCAACCGTTCCGGCGCCGATGTGATCGTGGGCGGCCATGGCGCCAAGGACTGGCTGCAGTTTGAGATCACCCAGTCCACTGGACAGCGGCTCTCTCCCGTCACCATTGGTTCAGAGGAACCCATCACCCTGCCGGCAGGCGGCACAACGAAGCACACCGTCGAAATCTCCGGCGGCTATTCCACCGCCAATCTCGGCACGTTCACCATCCTCGCGAACGTGCTGCATCCCCTCTCCGGGCAGTACTTCATGTCCAACAAACTGCGCATGACCATCACGGACTCGAAGCCGAACATGTTCGACCAGCCGTTTGGTGTGCCGGAGGGTTTCACCGGCACCGGGCGCCAGCGTCGCTACCAGGTCATCCTGTTTCGCGAGCTTGATGACCTGCAGCTTTACTGCCGGATCACTGATGACCGCAGCGGTGCCTACATCGCCACCTTCCTGCTGGGACCTGCCATGATGGCGGTGCAGCCGCAGATCAGCATCGACGTAAATAACAAGCTGCATATTTTGTTTCTGGCCATGCCGCACGTTTTCTGCCACGCCGTGGTGAACCCGGATGGCAAGATCCACCAGCGCACCTACTACCGTGATCCGGAAGGCAACCGGCCTTCCCTGATCATGACCCAAGGCGGCGCGCAGGTGGTCGGCGGAGCACCTTTTGACCCCGGTGCTCCTCCTGAAAAAGGGAAGTCACTGCGCAAAGCCTCCGAACGTCCTCCGAAGGATATGGAAGCCGTGCCGAAAGCAAAGAAATAACGCTAGGACCCGACGTTGTGCGGGCGTTATGCATGCCCATGCATTTTCGTTTCTCTCTCTGCCTTGCTCTTTGTTTCGCACTGAGCCCCCTGCACGCTGCCGACCCCAAACCGAAGGCGAAGACGAGTGCCAACGGCCCCAAGTGGAAAGCGCTCAAGCCGCAGACTCCGGCAGGATTCACGCTGAAGACGCTCGAAGTCGCGCAGTATCCCGAGCACACCGTCGAGCTGTACGTTTATGTGCCTGATGCGGCGGGAACGTGGCCCTGCATCCTGGACATTCATGGCGGAGGCTGGAAAGCGCGCCAGGTGGAGGCTGACAAGCCGATGATGGAGCGCCTGGCGCAACGCGGCTTTGTCACGGCAATCGTGAGCTACCGCCTCTCAACCGAGGCGAAGTACCCGGCGGCCTTGCACGACTGCAAAGCCGCGCTGCGCTGCCTGCGTGCGCATGCGCAGGAGCTCAAAATTGACCCCGAGCGCATCGGCTGCATGGGTGGCTCCGCCGGTGGGCATCTCTCCGGCTTGACCGCGATGACGACGGGGCTGCCCGAGTTTGAAGGTGAAGGCCCGTTCAAGGAACAATCCAGCGGCGTCAAAGCGTGCATCGTCATGGCCGCCACGCAGGATCTCATCGCCGCCAACGCAGGAAAGAAAAATGAAGGCGCTGTGCTCTTTTTCGGCGCCAGTGCCGACGAAAATCCTGGACTCTACAAGGCCGCCTCCCCAATCACTCACGTCCGTGCTGGTGTGCCGCCCACGATTTTCATCGAGGGCGAAAAAGACTCGCTCAAAGTGGGCCGTGCCGAGATGATGGAGAAACTGAAGGGACTCGGCATCGAAACCGCCGTGCACACGCTCAAGGATGCACCGCATCCGTTTTGGATGAGCGATCCCTGGTGCGCGGAGACCGTAGATATCGCGGCGGGGTTCTTTAAGAAGCACCTCGGCGAGCCGGTGCTTAAGTAAGCCGAGCTTACTTGCCCACCTTGGGCAATGCCTGAACGAGCAGGCTGTAGAATTCATTCTCCTCCGGCGTTTCGCCATCGCTCTTGAGGATGTTTTTCACCACGCCGAGCACTTCCTTCTGCGCAGTCTTGGTCGTGAAGGCCTGCGCCTTTTCATTGATATAATCAAACATGGCGTCATCGCTCTCCGCCGCCTCACGGGCGCGGGCCAGGGACTCGTCGATGAAGAGGCTTTTCGGGTACTCCGAATCCCAGCCTTCGGCGACAAAAGCGGACTCCAGCAGACGATCTTCGGTCAGAGAGATGTGGGCATCGGCATAGATGGAGAGACTGAGAAGATCGAACAGGGCTTCGCGCTGAGGTTGTTTCATGATGTTCTATTTTGCAAACATGCTGCGGCTGATCAAGCACACACTTGTTTACACTGAAATCTTCAGTGTTTGAAAGGCGCCGGCCTGCGCCCCTGCATGAGCTGCGGCCTCCACCTTGCCTCCGTTGACCGTGACCACGGCATAACCCGCTGTGTCGGCATATTCGAAGGCCGTCACCTGCTTGCGCTCGCTGGCGTAGATTCCGCGCCGCAGCTGTGCGGTCTCGGCTGCGTGTTTGGGTTCGAGATTGACCTGATCTCCGGTGTAACTGGCCAGGCCATGCAGCTCATCCTTCGGTTTTTGATTCAAGGCTGAGACCACGCTGCTGACGGCCAGCTGGGAAATGCTTTTACCCCCTGCCAAGCGTGTGAGCGCGCTGAATTTGTGCAGGTGGCCGCCCAGCACCATGGCCTCCTGATGGCCGAGCACATCGAGCAGCTTCGCACGCTGGGCCTGCGTCTTCTCGCTGGCGTAG
>JAIPJY010000007.1 GCA_021733925.1 Prosthecobacter sp.
TGCGCGACATTGATTTCCATGCCCACTACCCTCCAAGGCGCGGCTACACCCAACAACTCTTCCCATGCTTTTGTGTCCATTCTGGCTACTTGGTTCTCTTTTCGTCACTCCGCATCACACGGAAATGTTTGAATGGCCCATCTTTTCCTTCGGCATGGTTTTTGTCATGGGCTTTCTCATGCTGGTGTCGCTGCTGTTTTCCGCAGCTGTCGCGGTGGCCGGCAGCCGCCTGCATGCTCGGTTTCCTGCTTTGGACGGCCCCTGGGCCTGGGGCAATGACTTGATCTCGCTGCTCGTCGTCGCTCTGCTCTTTGCGCTGATCTTCCGCCTGGTTCCCGACGTGTCGATCACCTGGAAGGATGTCTGGATCGGGGCCTTGATGACTGCAGTGCTCTTTGAACTGGGGAGATTCCTCCTCGGATTCTACTTTGGGCGCAGCGCGCTGGCCTCCGCATACGGAGCAGCAGGATCTCTCATCATCATCCTGGTCTGGGTGTACTACTCCGCGCAGATCATGTTCTTTGGCGCCGCCTTCACCCGTGTCTATGCACTGAGCCAAGGCTCACACCGGGACGATGAAAAAGTGCTGGGCGTCATCTGATTCCCTTCCGTCACCTCTGCGGGTTACACCCCATGGCGCACACATGCCATCCGAGTCCATGGTGCCTTCTCGATCAACGAGAAAACGAAAGAACTCTTATGAAACTCAATTCCATTTTTATCACCGGCGCTCTCGCCTTGTCCTGCGGCAGCCTGCAGGCGCTGGATACGGCTGCACCTCGCGCGGACAAGATGAACCCGCAGCAAAGCTTCACCGAACTCGCCGGCATCCAGGTCTGGAATCTCCAGGATGAATTGCTGGGCAGAATCAAGTTCGTCACCGCAGATTTGGAAAATGCTCAACTCGTAGAGGTGGTCATCGCTTCCGGCGGCTTTTTCGGCCTCGGTGGCAAGCTCACCTCCGCGCCACCCCGTGCCTTCAAGCTGGATGAATCCAAGCAGGTGATGCGGCTTGATGTGAGCAAGGCACGCTTTGAGGCCGCCCCCGTTTTCAAGACCTCCAATGTGGCAGCCTATTCCCAGGCCGCGCGTGTGGCCGCAGTCAGCCGTTACTATGGCCAGCAACCCTGGTTCCACTCGGATGCTCAGGGGTCACTAAAAAATGCTCGGATTCCACATCTGGGGCATGTCGAAAGGACAGACCACATCATGGGCATGCAGATCAAGAACACGAACGGGCAGTATCTCGGCCGGGTGGGCAGTCTGATGATGGATCTGCCCACAGGGCAGATCGTTCATGTCGTTGATGAAACAGCGGCCATGGCTGGCAACGGCAGATACATCATTCAAGCCAGGGCTCTGCGGTACAATGCGAAGCATAGCGGCCTTGTGCTGGATAAATCCTATGCCTCGCTCAAAAAAGAGCCTCGCTTAAAGTGGGTTGGAGACAGCCGCCAATCCTTCCGGAAAGAATCCACCGTCAACAGCAAGGCTCAGACTAACTAAGGACTGCCTTTCAAGAAGACATCTCTGCTTCAACATCAACCGGTGTTCCCCATGGGACCACCGGTTTGCTTTTTGGGTCAGTGCTCGGGATTCATCGGGCGAGGTGCACTTGAAAAAACCGCGACACCTCGGCGAACTGGGCATCATCCAGACGAAACCAATGACCTTTGTCAGGTATCACCATGAACTGGGTTTCCACCCCGGTGTCTGCCAGGGCGAAAAAGAGCCTCTCGCTTTGTTCCAGCGGAACGACTCTGTCACGTTCACCATGGATGAGGAGGAACGGCGGCAGTGAGCGACTAATATAATTAAGCGGACTCGCATCAGCGGCCAGCGCGGCCTTTTGCTCAATAGTTCCTCCCAAAAACTTGTCGATGAGGCTCTGCTTCCCGGGTCTGGCATAGAGTCCTCCCAGTTCGATGAGGTCGGTCGGTGGATAAAGTGCGCACACCGCCCGAATGCGCGTCTTACCCTCAGTCGCAGCGAGCATCGCTGCGAGATGACCTCCCGAAGATTCACCGCTGGCCCCCATTCGCTTGGCGTCGATTCCATAGCGAGCCCCGTTGTCACGCAGCCACTGCGCTGCTGCGCGGCAGTCCTCCAGTTGCGCCGGATACACCGCCGTGTTGCTCATGCGGTATTGAATCGAAGCCACCGCGATGCCGACGCTGGTGAGATCACGCACATTGACGTGGTACCCCTTGCTGCCAAACCTCCAGCCTCCGCCAAAAAACCACAGTACCACAGGTGCGGGTTTGGCTGTCTTTGGCACATACAGGTCCATGCTCAGCTTGTGCCCGCCTGGAGCAGCGAACACAACATCGCGATAAATTTTTTCACCCGGACGTGCCGGCCCATAGGTGGAACAGCCAGCCAAAAGTAGGGTGGTGATGAAACAGAGCAGACTGCCGGCTCCTGCGGCGGTTTTTCTGGTGGCTGAAGACTTCTGAGGATCAGGAGCGCGTTGGGTCATGGCATGATCTTGATACGCAGCCCGGAGTCGGTCCGTGTATCTGAGTTTGCATGATCATGCCGAAAATCGGCTGCAACACAATGTTTGCACCCTGTGCCCGGTGGCTTTAAACAGACTGGTACGCCTTAGCGGCGGTGGGATTCCGGCGCTCCATGCACTGATGCAGATGCCGCACGTCCATCTCACGCGGCAGCGCCCGTGATTTGTGCGCGGCTCTGGCAATGGCCGCGTTTTCAGCCTCGCGCAAATCGCGGCCTTCGACCAGGCATTCCATCAGGAATCGCCCGGTGGTGAGATGATGGATGCTGGCCTGGTAGCTCATGAGCTTGAGGAGGAGAGGGTGGACAGTTTAATAGTAGCGGCGGCCGTCACGGCGACCACCGATGTAGTTTCCGGCCAATGCGCCGACACCAGCGCCGACGGCGGCTCCGCCGATGCTTCGGGTAGCTATTCCACCGACGGCAGCGCCACCGAGGGCGCCGATGACAGTGCCATTGCGGGCACCGGGTCCGTTCGTGCAGGAGACCAGGGAGACAGACGAGAGCAGAATTGCGATGTAGAGCGTTTTCATGGATGACAGCTAACCGCGCACACCTCGCATTCGCCATGGGGTGAAACCCCACTTCGAAAGAGGACAAAAAATCCCGTGCCAGCGAAGGCACGGGATCATGGATGAGGGGTGCGATTTTCAGCGGGCCTTACTTGGTCCGCACCACCAGCACGCGCCGGTCCTGCTGCATTTCCTCTTCATTGCCCTGGGGATACATGGGGAAAATTTCACCATAGCCATGCGCGCTGAGGGAGGTGGCAGGTATGCCATAGCTTTGGGTGAGCACATCATACACGCGCTGGGCACGGGCCGCTGAGAGCTCCATGTTGTCTTCGTTCGTGCCATCGGTGCTCGTGTGGCCTTCGATGTCATAGACGGAGCCGGGCTCCGTCTTGCTAACTGCCAGAATCACATCCGCGACCTGCTGCAGCGCGACTTTGGATTCAACGTCGAGCAGTTGGGCCGTGCCCTTCACAAAGAGCACTGGGAGCGTCACATAGGGCAGCTCGCGGCTTTGTCCCTGATCTTCCACGATCACCACATTGCGTTCAGAATTGTACACCCGGCGCGGCTGACCGGCTGTTTCAACCACGGTGGTCGTCTTCGTGGTCTGCACAACGGGTTGTGGAGCCTGCGTCACGATCACCACCTTCGGTGCCGTGGACAGCTGGCGCTGCAAGACGGTGGAGTCCAGCGGGCGCACCAAAACGGTGCCCGGGGCCACCACGACGGTGCCTGCCGGTGCAGCAGTCGGGGCGACAACGGTGACCTGCGCATGCAGGGAGAACTGCACGAGGCAGAGGGCGGACATTAGGAACAATGGATTCTTCATAGGATTATTGGATGTGTGTTTGGCTTCGTTGAACGACTCCACGTCTCGCCGGACACACGCTCTTTCACCATGGGGTGAAACCCGACTCTCCCGGCTGTTCTGAGTACGTAGTTCGGGCTTTAGCCCGCTCCGGAAACCCCACATCACCCCAGATCTGAAACCAGCCAGCACACGTTTTGTAGTACCGGCTTCAGCCGGAATCTGGAAACTTACTTCGCGCACACGGCTCCCGAATAAATCCCCCCCCTGTTACCCTCCTTTCCACAATCAAGCCGCCTTGAGTTCATCTACTCTGCAGTGATGCGCCATGACCTTGAGTCGCTTTCATGAGATGCCGTCAGGGTGGGGTTACACCCCATGGTGGCAGAAGAGAGGATGTCCTACTCTGCCATCATGAACCCCGAACAACCCGTCCAACCCGCTGAGTTTTGCCTCCGGCGCACGTTGGCAGACATCAAGTCCTTTGCACAACGTGAACCCGGCCAGGCAGTGGCCGCTGCCGTCGGTGCGGGCCTGCTTATCAACATGCTCCCCACCCGCTGGGTGGCTGGCACAGCCGCCGTGGTCGGGGCCATGCTCGTGCGTCCCGTCCTGCTCTCACTGGGTGTCACCAAAGCCATGGAACTCTGCTGCCAGAACTCCTCCCCCAACGACCTCTCATGAACACACCCTCTGATATTCCACCCGACATTCACATTCCGTCCTCAATGACCAAGCCCGTCACTCAGCTTGAAAGCTACGTCCGTCAGCATCCGGGCAGCACAATGATGCTAGCTGCGGGTCTCGGCATTGCCGCCGTTCTCATCGCACGTGTGCTGGCTCCGCCTCCCCCGCCGAGAAATCGCGCACTGCACATGCTGGAAGACATCCAGCAGCAGCTTGCCAGCCTGGCCCATGATAGCGCACAGGCAGTTGGCAAAGGCGTCGACAGCCTAGGTGAACTGCATCTCGACCGATCACTCGGCACGATCAGCCGCAGGTTCAAAAAGCTGTTTCATTAAATCAATCTCAATAGACACCCACAATAGTCTATCACCATACCCCCATGAAAACATCACCCCTGAAAATCACTCCAATGCTGGGAGCTGCCGCGCTCGCAGCCTTCTGCCTGCTCTCATTCACTCCTAATTCCCTGGCCAAAGACAAGGGCGGGAAAGGCAACAGCGGTAAAGGACAGTCAAATGGCAACGGCAACCGTGGCGATAAAGGCCGTGAAGAGTCCCGCGGCAATTCTCACAACGATCACGACCAGCAGACGTATCACGCGCATCCAAGTTCAAAGTTCAAACTGAACAAGGGCAACGGCCATGCTGGCCAGGGCTACTACTACGGTCCGCCGAACATGCCGTATTACTATGCGCGCCCGGGTGTCAGCTACTATCCCAATCATGGAGTCATTCCACAGCAGTTCCGCAATCAGAACGTCTACCGCATGAACTCCGATGACTATCGCGTTCAGCAGGCGCTCGCCCGCCTTGGCTACTATCAAGGGCCTTTGGATGGCCAGTTCGGCCCGCAGTCGTACCGTGCCCTCAATAGCTACCAGCGGTCCCAAGGGATGCCCATCTCCAACGCACTCACCTCCGTTCTGCTCCGTGCGCTCGGTCTGCAATAAGGTCATTTTACAGCGCATCTGATCAAGAAATCACTCAGGCGGCCTGGCGCAAGTCAGGCCGCTTTTGTTTGTGCAGGCGGTCCGGCTTTCTGTCCTTGCAGTAGGGTTACACCCCATGGCATCCCTCACCACAGCGCCGTAGTGTCAGTCCTATGACAACACTCGAAATCAAAGGCGACTGGAACATCATCAAAGGCAGCCTCAAACAAAAATGGGCAACCCTCACCGATGACGATCTCCAGCTCATCGAAGGCAAACAGGATGAACTGCTGGGCCGCATTCAGAAACGCACCGGCGAAACCCGCGAAGCCGTGGAAACCGCCATCAAAGACTTCCGCGCCGCCCTCGCCGCATAATCCCCGTCTTTCGCCGAGCACGCAGCGCGTTAATTCCCCCCATCAGCCTGAACCTGCGGCGTTGCTGTCAGACCACATCGGTCGGCAGCAACGCTTTTTTATGACTGAAATGACGGACGGTGTTCGGTCACGTTGACCTGCATGTTCTGCATCGTGAAATTGCCAAACATCGTTGCCAGTGCCACGTCGGCCGCATCACGGCCGTAGGCGACGACAATACGGTTGCCACGCGTCATGTTTTCCGTGGCGTCAAAGGTGAACCAGCGGCCGCCGATGTAGGCCTCAAACCAGGCATGCAGATCCATCGGCTGAAGCTGATACAGGAACCCCACCACCATCCGCGCCGGCACATTGATGGCCCGGCACAGCGCGATGCCCAGGTGCGCAAAGTCGCGGCAGACACCCCGGCGCGTGTTCAGCGTTTCCAGCGCCGTGGTGAAGCTGTTGCTGGAGCCGGACTCATTGCGGATGTTTTGATGCACCCAGGTGCGAATCGCCGAGACGCACTGGTAGTTCGGCAACAGGTTTCCTATGATGGATGTGGCCAGCGCTGACAGCTCGTCAGACTGGCAGTAGCGGCTGGGCAGCAGGTAGTGCAGGATGTCCGGCGGCAGATTCTGCACCAGCATCAGCGGCGCATAAATATCTTCATCCACCCTGTCCTCGACCTGGACGCGATACTGCACGGAGACATGAAAATCTCCCGGTGGCATGACAGTTCTCTGGCAGAGGTTGCCATACACATCCGTGAACTCGACCACCGGCACCTGCGGGCTGATTTGAAATTCCTCGCGCATGATCCACTGCGCCCAGCCGCTTCTTGGACGCAGCATGAAGATGGCGGGGACCTCTTCCATGAGCTGGTAGTCAAGCTTGCAGCTGGCGTCGAGAATCATGCAGTCACTTCGTTCGAGATGGCGGATGAGCAACCGGAATCAGTGCACAGGTAGGGTTACACCCCATCGCAATCATGCAGCATGAGCCTTAGCATGCATCCTATGAAACCCCTCTCCCTCCCGGCGCTTGCCCTCTGCATGGCGCTGTCCGTTCATGCGCCGCTGCACGCGTCCGAAACGGATGCCCAAATAGAAGCTGCCGCCAAAAGCTCCTACGTCTTTAAAAACTTCCTCATGGATGATGCGATCAAGACGGAGTCCAAGGGCGGTGTGGTGACCTTGTCCGGCATCGTCCATGACGACTCGCACAAGCAGCTCGCCCAGGATACTGTGACAGGCCTGCCGGGTGTCAAAAGCGTCACCAACCAGATTGAAGTCAAAGAAAGCCCACCCGCCAGCTCCGACACATGGCTCTACATGAAGGTGAAGAGCGCGCTCGCCTTTCATCGCAGCACAAGCGCCTACAACACTGAGGTCGAGCTTAAAGAAGGAGTGGTGACACTCACCGGAGATGCCACCAGCCAGGCCCAGAAAGATCTGACCACCGAATACGCTCAAGATGTCGAAGGTGTCAAAGAAGTGAAGAATGAGATGGTCGTGTCGGGCAAGCCTCCGGGACCAACTCTTGCCGAGATCATCGATGACGCCTCCATCAATGCCCAGGTGCGCATGGCGCTGCTCACGCACCGTTCGACGAGCGCCTTCCGAACCATCGTCGCGACCACGGACGGCGTGGTCTTGGTGGGTGGAATGGCAAAAAGCACCGCTGAAATTGATCTCGTCACCAAACTCGTCTCCGACATCAACGGCGTGAAGAGCGTCGTCAACAACATGGTCGTCGAGGACCCCACCGCGAAGAAGTAACCCCACCCGGAGGCTGCCGCCGAACAGATCGGGGCGGCTCTCCATCATCACGAAAGCCCCACACTTATGCTCTATACCATCGCCATCGTCCTCATCATCCTCTGGTTGCTCGGTCTCGTGACCAGCACCACCATTGGCGGCTTCATTCACATCCTGCTCGTGCTCGCCGTCATCTTCATTCTGCTGCGCATCATTCAAGGCCGCCGCATCCTCTAAGCCCATTCATCTCATGAAAACACCCGCCATCTTCGGCATCCTCCTCATCGTTCTCGGCATTGCCGCCTTCGCATATCAAAGCTTCGCCTACACCACCACTGAAAAGGCCATCGACCTCGGCCCCATCCAGGTGACGGCGGAAAAGCAGCACACCATTCCGCTGCCACCCATCGTCGGTGCCGTCGCTCTCATTGGCGGCGTCCTGCTGCTGATTCAGGGCCGCAAAAGCTAACCCCAAAAACAACCACCATGACCATCACCAAAAGCTACGGCATGCTCGCGCTTGCCATCTATCTCATCCTTGTCGGACTCATCGGAGTCTTCAATATCAACCTCGGACAGCTCAGCGTTGTGGTGCCACTCACGGCCCTTGCTGCGGGTGTCCTGATCCTGCTCGGCAAATAATGCGCAGCCCGATTTATGCAATGCCGTGTTGCTTAACCACTGCCCACGCTGTCCGCTGCAGCATGTCGCAGTCATTGAGAGGTTTATCCTGAGCACTTCCATTTCGCCACAGCGCATCGCTTTTCTCGGCGACTATCTGCCACGGCTCTGCGGCATCGCGACCTTCACTCATGATCTGAGTGAGGCCGTCGCAGCTGCATCCCCCGTCACAGATTGTTTTGTGGGCGCTGTCAATGACCGCGTGGAGGGTTACGACTACCCACAGCGCGTGCGCTTTGAGCTGCTGGAAAAAGATCTTCACTCCTACCGGCGTGCGGCGGATTTTTTGAATTTCAGCAACGCGGACGTTCTCTGCGTGCAGCATGAGTTCGGCATTTACGGCGGTCAGGCGGGCAGTCATCTGCTGGCGCTTCTCAAAGAAGTACGCATGCCAGTGGTGACGACACTGCACACCGTCCTGCGCGATCCCAACGCCGCGCAGCGCAAGGTGATGGATGAACTCGTGCGGCACAGTGACCGCGTGGTGGTGATGGCTCACAAAGGCGCGGAGATTTTACGTGAGACCTATCACGTGCCGGATGCCAAGGTGGACATCATCGCGCATGGCATCCCGGACATGCCGTTGATGGATTCGAGCTGCTACAAGGAGCAGTTTGGTGTGGAGGGGCGCAAGGTGCTGCTCACGTTTGGACTGCTGGGCCCGGGGAAAGGCATCGAGCACGTGATCGAAGCGCTGCCGGAGATCGTTCGGCAGCACCCGAACGTGGTCTATCTCGTGCTCGGGGCCACGCATCCGCACCTCATCGCGCATGAAGGGGAACGCTACCGCCTGAGCCTCGAACGTCTCGCTGAAGACCGAGGAGTGAAGGAGCATGTCATCTTTTACAACCGCTTCGTTTCACTGGATGATTTGAAGGAGTTCATCGGCGCGACAGACATCTATCTCACGCCGTATCTGAATGAAGAGCAGGTGACCTCCGGCACGCTGGCGTATGTGTTTGGCGCGGGCAAGGCCGTCGTCTCCACGCCTTACTGGCATGCGCAGGAACTGCTGGCGGATGGACGCGGCGTACTGGTGCCCTTCCGCAATCCGGCGGCCATCACGGCGGGTGTGTGTGGGCTGCTGGATGATCCGGCACGCATGGAGAAAATTCGCCATGAAGCCCATGCCATGGGACGTGAAATGATCTGGCCTTCAGTGGCGCGGCGCTACCTGGAATCCTTCCAGCATGCGCGGGCGGACCGCAAGGCCTCACCGCGCACGGCCTTCGCCGGCTGGACGCTGGGAAAACGGCCCTACGAACTGCCACCGCTGCGTCTCGACCACGTGGTGCGCATGAGCGACGGCACCGGCATCTTTCAGCATGCGATCTTCAACGTGCCGAATTTTCATGAAGGCTACTGCACGGACGACAACGCGCGTGCCTTCATCCTCTGCAACATGCTGGATGAACTGGGCGACCAGCCGCCGGCCGAAAAACTGGGCAGACTGGCCACCAGCTACCTCGCCTTTCTCGCCGCGGCGCTCGACTACGAGAGCGGACGTTTTCGCAATTTCATGAGCCATGGCCGCCAGTGGCTCGAAACCGCCGGCAGCGAAGACAGCCACGCACGCGCGCTGTGGGCGGCGGGCATCGGCGCGGGACGCTCGCGCAATGAGGGGCACAGACGGCTCTCCGCACAGTTGTTTGAGCGCGGGCTCACCGCAGTGGCGGAGTTCACCTCGCCACGGGCGTGGAGTTTCACCCTGCTGGGCATTCACGAGTACCTGCGTCGGTTCCCCAGCAATGCGGTGATCAATGCCATGCGGGTGACCCTCACAGACCGCCTGGTGGCGCTGTGGAACGACTGCGCGACGGAGCACTGGCCGTGGTTTGAAGACAGCGTGACGTATGAAAATGCACGCTTCAGCCAGGCGCTCATCCTCAGCGGCCAGTGGATGCCTAATCCCGCCGCGCTGGAGATCGGCCTCAAGTCGCTGCGCTGGCTCGTGTCGATCCAGACGACGCAGTCCGGCTGCTTCCGCCCCATCGGCAGCAATGGTTTCTACCATCGCGATGGTGCGCGAGCCGACTTCGACCAGCAACCCCTCGAAGCGCAGGCCATGGTGGCCGCGTGCAACGAAGCCTCCCGCGCCACGCAGGAGGCCTCGTGGACGCGTGAAGCCAGACGCGCCTTCGAATGGTTCCTCGGCCGCAACGACCTCGGTCTGCCGCTCTATGATTCCACCACCGGCGGCTGTGGAGATGGACTGCACCACGACCGCGTGAATGAGAACCAAGGTGCCGAGTCCACCCTTGCCTTCCACCTCGCACTCGCAGAGATGAACTGCGCCGAACATCTGATCACATCGCCACCCAACGCATGAGTCCCGTCCCCATTCGCCGTCACGACATCGCCCTGCATCCCGAAAGCGGTCGTGTCATCATCCGCCCGTTCATTCCGGGAAAGCCGCAGATCAGGACGAACATCCTGGCCCGCGCCCTCGCGCTGAACGATGCGGAGGTAGACCTGCAGCTGCAGGAGATCCTCCGAGAGTTTGACTCACGTCATTTCGACATCGAATCGATCCTGCTCGCGCATTATGAGAAGGTGCGCCATCACATCGCCGAGCAGCAGACGCTGTCGCGCGTACGCCAGCTGCTCATCGGCGCCATGTTCTCCGGCGAGTATGCGCTGGAGTCCGCCGCGCTGTTCAATCCCTCCATCGTGCCGCATCCTGATCAAAGCGATGTGATGGCAGGCGGCATGCGGTTCATCATGAGCCTGCGCGCCACGGGCGAGGGGCACATCTCCTCCATCGAGTTCCGCACCGGCCTCATCGCGCCGGGCGGAGACATCAGCGTGGAGCCGGTCTCACGCTTCGTCGCCCTGCCGGAGTGCGTGCCCAACCCCTCCTACAACAAGTCGCGTTTTGTCATAAAATTGAAGGAGATGGGGTTCGCGGATGGCCATGCCAGTGCTGTCATGGACCCGCTGGCGGAGACGTTCTCCCTCAATGAGCTCGAAGAAAGCATGCAGCGTGTGAAGCGCGAATCCAAAACCGCCAACCACGATCTGCGCCGTGCCATCGAGTGCTTTCGCTGGCTCGCGGATTCGAACTACGAGCTGAACTTCTCCTCCAAGCTCGCCCTGAGCGAACGCATCATCTTTCCCGTCTCCGCAAATGAGACCAACGGCATCGAGGACGCCCGCTTTGTCCGTTTTGTCGAAGACGACGGCTCGGTGATGTACTACGCCACCTACACCGCCTACAATGGCCGCGCCATCCTGCCGCAGCTCATCGAGACGCATGACTTCCTGCACTTCCGCGTCCTCACGCTCAACGGCACCGCCGTGCAAAACAAAGGCATGGCACTCTTTCCCCGCCGCATCGGCGGTCGCTACGCCATGCTCTCGCGCCAGGATGACGAGAACCTCTTCATCATGTTCTCCGACAGCCCGCATTACTGGAGCGATCCGCAGATCATCCTGCGGCCAGAGCAGATGTGGGAGTCCGTGAAAATCGGCAACTGCGGCTCCCCCATCGAGACGCCAGCAGGCTGGATCGTCATCACACACGGCGTCGGTCCCATGCGCAAATACTGCATCGGCGCAGTACTGCTCGACTTGCTGAATCCGACACAAGTAATCGGCCGTTTGTCCGAGCCGCTTCTCTCCCCCGAAGGCCACGAACGCGAAGGCTACGTGCCCAACGTCGTCTACAGCTGCGGCTCCATGCTGCACGGCCGCGAATTGATCCTCCCCTACGCCATGAGCGACAAAGCGTCCGCGATTGCAACCCTGCAGGTGGATGAACTGCTGGCGGCGCTGCTGGCGAGCGGGAGCTGACGCCCCCCGGCTGCCTCCTCGCGATTAGGAGGCATTCCCCTGGTGGCGGCCATGAGCTGCCGGATCAGAGAACCCGTTGATGCAGTGGCTCAAATGTCACGCACGTCATACGCAGGAGAATGCCGGCATTCTCCCGTGGTGCTCCCGGTGGGATTCGAACCCGCAACCAAGGGATTATGAGTCCCCTGCTCTAACCGTTGAGCTACAGGAGCGTGCGCACGGAGGTGCGATTATGCATCGCACAGAACTCGCAGCAACTATTGATCTCGCATCCTCTAAACCGCCTTCTCCGCCTCAATATCAAAGAGGAAGTCGAAATCTTCCTTCTGCAGCAGGTTGGTGAAGCCGCCTTCGCCCAGGACATTGTTGACCATGAGGTTCTTCTTGTGCTGCAGGGTCATGATCTTTTCCTCGATCGTGCTCTTCGTCAGCATCCGGTAGGCCATGACGGGCTGCGTCTGGCCGATGCGGTGCGCTCGATCAATCGCCTGGTTCTCCACGGCGGGGTTCCACCACGGATCGTAGAGGATGACGTAGGACGCGGCGGTGAGGTTGAGACCGCTGCCACCGGCTTTGAGGGACAGCAGGAACACGCTGGCTTTTTCATCTTCCTGAAAGCCTCTGACGATGCCTGCGCGGTCCGTGCTGGCTCCGGTGAGCCAGTGGTAGGGCAGCTTCATCTCTTCCAGCTTGGTGCGGATGATCTTCAGCATGGAGACGAACTGGCTGAACAGCAGAACCTTGTGGCCTTCGTCATGCAGTCCCTGGATCACTTCCAGCGTGGAGGTGAGTTTGGCGCTCTCTTCATTCTCCGCAGTTTTGTCCACGAGACCGGGATGGCAGCAGATCTGCCGCAGGCGTGTGAGGGCCTGCAGAATGGCAAAGCGGCGACGGTTCACCATGTCGAAGCCGGAGCTGTTCAGCACCATGTGCTGTGCGCGGGCCAGTTCCTCTTTGTAGAGTTCTGCCTGTCGGCCGCTCATCTCGCTGAGCAGGTTTTCCTCACTCCGGGAAGGCAGGTCGCGAGCCACCTGGGATTTCGTCCGGCGCAGCAGGAACGGGCGCAGACGCGCGGCAAGTCGCTCCGAAGCACGCGGATCTTTGCGGCGGTCAAAATGGCGGTGGAAGTAGGCGCGCTCACCCAAGGCTCCAGGTGTGGCAAAGGTCATCAGGCTCCACAGATCAAGCAGGCGGTTTTCCAGCGGCGTACCAGTCAGCACCAGGCGGTTGTCGGCACGAATCTGGCGCGCGGCCTTGGCGGCCTTGGAGTCAGGGTTCTTGATGTGCTGGCCTTCGTCGAGAATGGCTGCGAGCCAGCGGACGGCGGCGAGTTCGCCATCAAATCCACGCATCTGCGCGTAGTTCATCACCACCACGTCGATCTGCGTCATCACCAGGTTCAGATCAAACAGATCGCGATCATGCAGCACCAGCACCCGCAGATCCGGCGAGCCTTTCTTGAACTCCAGCGCCCACACGTCGAGCACCGATTTCGGGCAGACCACGAGCACAGGCAGGTGCGGGCCGTCGGCTTTTTTGCGTGAGCGCAGCCACAGCACCCAGGCGATGGCCTGCAGGGTTTTGCCCAGGCCCATGTCATCCGCCAGGATGCCACCGAAGCGGTTCGAGGTAAGGTAGGTCAGGAAATGAAAGCCATCGATCTGGTAGGGACGCAGCGTGACATTCAGCCCCTCGGGCACCGGCGGGCGGGCATCAAGCTTCGCCTCCTCCATGCGTTCGACGATCTTGCTCCAGGCCTTTGGATTGACAATCTCCGCCGCATTCTCCTGCGCAAGCTGCCGCCAGTGCAGGCGGTGCGTCTCGTCGCTGTGCTCGTTGAGGTCGATGCCCAGGCGGTCGAGCAGCTCCTGCTGCTCATCGCTGAGTTCGAGCTTCACTCGACGCCACGAGCCATCGGCCAGACGCACGAAATCACCCTTCGCGGCGATGAGGCGGCGAATGTCGGCAGGCTTCAGATCCATGCCTTCAATGTCAAACACGAGGCGCAGATCCAGCCAGTCAATATTGCCCGCCTGCGTGGCTTCAAGGCGAACGCGTGCGATCAGCGGATCCGCGAGAATGGTCTGCAGGCTTTCATCCGTCTTCAGAATGACGTTTTCAGGGAGCTGCGCGGCCCACGCATGAAACACATCAGGAAAATCTTTCGCCATGCGCACGCGCCAGGCGTCATTTTCCATGTCCCAGGTGCGTCGCAGCTGGTTCATCAGCTCTTCGGCGTCGCGCAGGGCACGACGATCGCGGCAGACAATGGTGTTGTCAGTTTCAGCCGTTTTTTTTTCATCCACCGGCTGCCAGCCGGAAAAGCGCAGCATTTCACGCACGCGGCCTTCACCATCGACCGCTTCAGCCTTCAGGGTTACAAACTCAGCGCCGCTCGAGTGCGAGTTCTTGGCCAGGCAGGCGGCGGTGATGTTCACATGCAGGTCTTCGTGGCGAACTCGGCTCTTGATTGCGTCGGGCACCGGGATGTCGATCTCACGCATGAAGGAAATGCCCTCTGCGGTGGCCAGCGCCTCCAGCGGCATCGTGACGCTGGTGTCGATGCGTGACTCATCATGCAGCCAGACCGGGCCTGTGAACAAAGTGTCCGTGCTCAGGTACAAGGTCTGCACACCGCGCAGAATGCGCAGCGGCAACGGCGCGGGAGTACCGTCCGACGTTTCGAGCTGCAGGGTCAAATTCAATCCATTGTCGCTCAGGCGTGCTACCCAGCTCAGTGGCTCTGCCACACGCTGAAACGGCAATTCGTCCAAGGTGATCATGCGCTCCTGCAACGCTGGCTGCTGAAACAGCGTGGCGAGCCACAGCGCATGATGTTTGGATTCCAGACGGAAGGAGTCATTCCAGTTCTCATCGCTCTGAGACAGACAGGAGACCAGCAGCAGCTCAGAGCCGCCTGAAGTCACAAGGCGCCCATCGCGGTGTTCCCGGCGCAGGTTGTCGAGCAGCGCGGCATCGACCGTGGTGTAAGGGGATGGCGTTTCGCCTTCGAGACGCATTTGCAGCCGCGCATCATTCACCGTGATCAGCAGGCGGAAATCGCACACACGTGGCGGCTGGCGGTGGGTGTGCCGGTCATCCTGACGTGAGTCAATGAATTCGCGGATGCGCTTCTGCCAGGTTGGAACGGTGCTGGCGTGCCGCCATTCGCGCAGGGCTTCACGTGTGCTGTCGATGTCGGACATGCCGCGCAGGAAGGCCGGAACGGCGAGTCCTTTGTCAGACAGCGCGAGTGCGACGTAGTTCCAGAACTCACGCAGGGTTTTGGGGGCTTCAGGCCACATCGCCACGGGTTCGAGACTCTGGATCGCCCACTTCGGATGCAAGCGTACCATGTCTTGGTCAAAGATCTTGCCGGTGAGGCGCACGCGTTCGTAGCGCTTCTCCATCTTGCTCAGATAATTCTCCTCATCAGGCGTGAGCGGGCGCTCGAGGTTGGCGATGAGCAGATGCTCGAAGTCCTCCTCCTCCACCGGCACCATTGGCAGCGTGCCACGGGCCTCACGGCGCTGCACCGCCACCAGCGTGGTGCACAGCGCCAGATTTTCCAAATCTTCATCCTCATCGACATCGGTTTCGCCGTGCCAGCCATGCTCGCCACGCAGCCAGCGCACCTGCGCCGGGCGGTCATCGAGCCGCACCTCGGCCATCATTTCATCCTCCAGCAGTTCCAGTCCCCTCACCGCATCGTCATCCACGAGGCGCTCTGCCTCCTGACGGGTACGTGCATCAAACGGGCGGAGCAGAACGGGGAGGTCGGTAATGAGGCTGGACATGCGCAGAATTGAGGCCCACGCCGGGCAACGGCGGGGGAACAGGAGCGATAGCATGGACATAGGCCTTTGGGAAACGACGAATGCTGAATTTCCACATTCCCGCGCCTTGTTTGCCCCCTATTTTTCGTCCAAACACAGTCCATGCTCGCTCCCGCCCTCAATCCAGAAGGATTTCTCACCCATTTGGGCGGGGTGGAATCGGCGGCGGACAAGAAAATCGCCGCCGCATGCTCCCCAAGCGCCATTTTTTGCGTCTTGAGCACCGAATTGCTCACCACCGAGCTGGAACCACCCTGGAAATGGCTCCGGGAGTATGCGCAGCAGTTCTTCACCCGCCTCTGCCAGACCAAGGATGCCCTGAATATTCCTGTCCCCTCCCTGACCGCCTTCATCGCCGCCGCCCCCCCCTTCGCAGGCGCCGAATACCTCACTCAGGAAGTACTCGAACGCTGGTGGCTCGATCTGGCGCAGCACATCGCACAACTGGCCACGAACGGCGTGGAGTCCTGGCTACGAGAAGAATGCCCCGCCTGGCATGTCGTCGGCCGCGTCACCTTCCACCTTGCGGAAAACAAAACCGATACCCAGCGCCCCTTCGCTTTTCTAGCCACCTTCACCGAAAAACTCAGCGCCACCGGCCAGCCACAGCATCTGCCGCTGGCGCGAGCCCTGCAACTCTACTCCGGGCAGCAGGATCAAACCGCCCTGAATGCCCTGCTGGCACCCGTGCGCACCGCAGCCGAAAAATCCAAACTCCTGCGTGAGTGGCTGGAGACAAAGCGCCTCTTTCAACCCATGGCCATGTCCCCGCAGGAAGCCTTTCGCGTCCTGCGTGAGACCGCCGTGTTTCAAGAAAGCGGCATCGTCATGAAACTCCCAGACTGGTGGCGCAGCGGCAAAGGCCCACGCCCCGCAGTCTCGGTCACCATCGATGCCCCGAAACAAACCTCCCTTCATGCCGGAGCCCTGCTGAATTTCAAAATCGCCGCCAGCCTCGAAGGCGAACCCCTGACCGCCGCCGAATGGGAAAAACTCCTCAGCGCCGACACCGGCCTCGTCTCACTCCGCGGCCGCTGGATCGAAGTCGATGGGGACCAACTCCAGCAAGTGATGTCACATTGGCAAAAAGTACAATATGCCACCGGCGAAGGCGGCATCGGTTTCCTCGACGGCATGCGCATGCTCGCGGGCTTTGATCCGCGAATGGCGGCAGTCGAGGAAGAGAGCACGGAGATGGTGCATGATTGGAGCGATATCGTGGCTGGCAAAAATCTCGCCGCCGTGCTCGATCAGATGCGTGATCCTGCCGAAGCACAACCTCCGCCAAATCTCTGCGCCACATTGCGTCCTTATCAACTCAAAGGCTTCGCGTGGCTGCAATTCATGACCCAACTGGGCCTAGGTGCCTGTCTGGCCGATGACATGGGTCTTGGCAAAACCTTGCAGGTCATCGCGCTGCTGCTCGCACGGCAGAAAGAGTCGAAAGCGCCCGGTCTGCTCATCGTTCCCGCCTCGCTCGTTGGCAACTGGAAGGCGGAGGTGGCGAAGTTCGCGCCCGATTTAAAACTCTTCATCGCGCATCCATCGCAGACCTCGCGTGAAGCTCTAGACCATGCGGTGCAACACCCTGCCGAAGCGCTGCGCGGCTGTGATGCCATGCTCACCACCTACCAGTTCCTGCAACGCACCGAGTCATGGCAGCAGCACCCATGGAGCGTCGTCATTCTGGATGAAGCCCAGGCCATTAAGAATCCCGGCAGCGCCAGCACAAAAGCTGTAAAGCGCCTGCAGGCAACTACGCGCATTGCACTGACCGGCACACCAGTCGAGAACCGCCCCGGCGATCTATGGAGCCTCTTCGATTTCCTCAATCCCGGCCTGCTCGGTGGTTCTGCCGCCTTTGCCGATGCGGTGAAACGCTGCGCCAAAAGCAGCACCGGTTTTGCGCCGCTGCGCAAACTGGTGCAGCCCTATATCTTGCGCCGCATGAAGACGGACCGGAGCATCATCAGTGACCTCCCTGACAAGATCGAAACCAAGGCCTTCTGCGGCCTCACCAAGCGGCAGGCCACGATCTATGCGAAGCTCGTCGATCAACTCGCGAAGATGCTCGCCGACAAGGAGATGGAACCGATCAAGCGCCAGGGGCTCGTGCTCGGCTTCCTGCTGAAGTTCAAACAGATCTGCAATCATCCCAGCCACTGGAATGGCGATGGCGCGTGGAACCCTGCAGACAGCGGCAAATTCACGCGTCTGGCGGAAATCTGCAGCGAACTCGCCGAGCGCCGCGAGCGCGCACTCATCTTTACGCAGTTTCAGGAGACCTGCGATCCCCTCGCCCGTTTCCTTGCCACAGTTTTTGGCCGTGAGGGCCTCATCCTGCACGGCGGCACGGCGGTGAAGAAGCGCCCGCAATTGGTCGAATCCTTCCAGCAGCCCGATGGCCCGCCCTTCATGGTCATCAGCGTCAAAGCCGGCGGCACAGGCCTCAATCTCACCGCCGCCAGCCACGTCATCCACTTTGATCGCTGGTGGAATCCCGCAGTCGAAAACCAAGCCACCGACCGCGCCTTCCGCATCGGCCAGAAGAAAAACGTCATGGTACACAAATTTGTCTGCCAGGGCACGATTGAAGAACGCATCGACGCCCTGATTGAAGAAAAGATGAGCCTCGCCCACGACCTCATCACCGGCGACGGCGGAGCCGAAAAATTGCTCACTGACATGAGCGCAGAAGAACTGCTGAGTCTGGCCGCTCTTGATGTGAACTCAGCTGTCGTGTAGAAACGCCCCATGTCCTGGGACTACGAAGAAGCGCAAGAGCGCAAGGAACGGCTGCAGCGCGAGATCGCGAAGCGGCAGAAGCGTGGGGAGAAGTTTGAGGCGCTGCCAGCTCCGGCGGGACAGAAGAAGCTGAGCACGACGTTCTGGGGGCAGGCCTGGTGCCGCAATCTGGAGTCGTATCAGGTCTATGAATCGCGGCTGCCGCGTGGTCGCAGTTACTTGCGGCAGGGAAAGGTTTACAATCTGGAGATCGAACCCGGAAAACTCAGCGCCGTGGTGGCGGGCTCGGAGCTTTATGACTCGATCATCACCATCCAGCCGCTGCCGAAGAAGCAGTGGCAGCAGATTGTGGAATCGAGTTCTGGGCAGGTGGGATCCATGCTGGATCTCCTCGCGGGGAAACTGGGCGATGGCCTGATGAAGGTGCTCACCGATCCTGATCACGGCTTGTTTCCGAAGCCGAAAGAGATCCACTTCAACTGCTCCTGCCCCGACCATGCGGACATGTGCAAACATGTCTCTGCGGTGCTTTACGGAGTCGGCGTGCTGCTGGATACCAAGCCGGAACTGCTCTTCACCCTTCGCGGCGTGGATCAGGCGGAGATGCTGTCCAACGCCAGCAGCGCCGCGATCTCCGATCTCTCAACCGGCGATGGTGATCTGGCCAGTGCAGATCTCTCGTCGATCTTTGGCATCGACCTCAGCATGGATGTGCTGCCAGAGCCGCCTGCCAAAAAGAAAAGGTCGAAGAAAGGCTGAGGGATTATTTCACATGCATCATCCCGCGCATGATGACCCAGTGGCCGGGGAAGGTGCAGAGGTAGGGATAGTCGCCTGCTGCGGTGGGGGCGTTGAATCGCAGGGTTTCGGTGGAGTTGGGATTGAGCAGCTTGGTGTGGTGCAAAATTTTGTCCGTGACTGGGATGAAGTCCTTTTTAATGCCTTCGGGGTCTTTGGCCATTTCGTTTCCTGCAAGGCCGATTTCCTCCACGCTGCCGGGCTGGCAGAGGGCGAGGTTGTGGGCAGTGGCGTCGGGATTGTTGAAGACGAGGCTCACGGGCTGGCCTGCCTTGACGCTGAACTCGGTTTTGTCGAAGAGCATGCGCTCGCGCACGCAGTTGATGGTGATTTTGGTGACTCCGGGCTGCTTGTCGAAGGCGGTTTCCTCGGCGGTCTTTTTCTTCTCGAAGGGACCGCGTTTGTAATTCGCCGCGAAGGCGTCCATGAACGCAGTGATCCTGGGATTTTCGCTGGCCATCCAGTGGCGTGAGAGCGCCTCGCTGCCGAGCGCGGTGCGCACGGCGTAGGTCAGGTGCTCCCCCAAGGGCTTGTCGAGCACGACAAGCACGGCATCCAGCGCGTCCTTCGTGCCGATGTAGCTCGCGGCGAGGACGGCCTCCATGCGCACGAGGCCGTTGGCATCATTGGCACGCGCGCGGAGCTGCTCAATGCGATCCGGCAGATCAATGAAGCGCAGCTGGGTCGTGGCGGCAGCGCGGGCGTGGTGCTCGTCGCAGTTGAGCAGTTCCTTGAGCAGGGCGCGGTTCTCGGTGCTCAGGGTGCGATAAGTCCACAGGGCTTCGAGCTGATGATGGCGGAAGCGGGCCTCCTTGGGGTCGAGCTTGGCCACCCAGGCATCCAGCGCGGTTTTGACCTCGGGCGCATAGCGTTCGTGCAGTTCACGCTTGGCCTGATAGCGCCAGCGGTAGTGCGGGCTCTTCAGGAGATCGAGCAGCGCGGGGATCGGAGCACCGGCCACCGTTGGCGGCTCGGCGAGCTTGGCACCCTTCGGCACGATGCGCCAGATGCGGCCGCTGGTGCGCAGGCGGCGTGGGTCACGAAGCGAGTACTGCGCATGACCTTTGATGGGGTTGTACCAGTCGCAGATGTAGAAGTCGCCACGCGGGCCGGCTTTCACATCTGTGGGGATGAAGCTGAGGTTCGTGGAGAAGATGAGATCACCGAGTTTCTTTTCCTCATAGTGGTCGTTCATTTCGATCCACTGATGCATCTCGATGTTGTTGGTGGGTTTGTAGCGCGCCTTGATGAAGCCGCCCTGAAGTTCCTCAGGCCAGAAATCGAAATCGACAAACTCCTGGCCGCAGGTGCCGGAATACGCGGGAATTTTTCCGGCACCGGGATGCTGCTCGGGGTAGGGCGGATTCGTGGCGTGGAAGGCGCTGGCGAAGATGGGGTGGCTGGCCATGTGATGGCCCCAGTCGTCGAAAGTGACTCCCCAGGGGTTTGTGCTCGGGTAGCTGCCGAAGGTGCTGAGCTTTTGCGTGTCGGTGCGCAGGCGGAACCAGCCGGAGTTGTCCAGACGCACCGGGCCGTAGGCAGTTTCAATCTGTGAGTGCAGGAAAATCGAATCGCGGATGATGAGGTCGCCATCGGGGCTCCAGACAAAGTCATGCAGCGCATGGTGCGAGTCCTCAGTGCCGAAACCGGTGAACATCTGGCGGCTGAAGTCCGCCTTGCCGTCGCCATCCGTGTCTTTGAGGAAGGTCAGGTGCGGCTCGTCGGAGACATACACGCCGCCGTCGCCGAACTCAAAGGCCAGAGGGATTTGTAGGTTGTCCGCCCACACCGTCGATTTGTCGGCGCGGCCATCGTTGTCCGTGTCTTCGAGAATGATGAGGCGATCGTGAGGCTCCTGGCCGGGGTAGAGATGCGGATAAGCCTGGGATGTGCTCACCCACATGCGGCCGCTTGTGTCCCAGCGGATTTGAATGGGATTCGCGATTTCGGGGAACTGCTCTTCGCTCGCGAAGAGGTTCACCTCAAAGCGAGGATCGACCTTGAAGGCGGCGAGTTCGTTCGCGGGTGTCATCCATTCGTTGGCTCCTTTGCTTTCCTTCGTCGCGGGCATCTCAGGGACATTGGAGTCATCGACTTTTTTGCCCGCGAAGCTTTTGCCCTGCGCCACTTCCCAGATGCGCTGGTCACGATTCGCCACCATGAAATCAAAGCTCCGCATCGCGGGCAGGAAATCGAGGTAGCCGTAGTCCTTGTTGCGGTCGCCGGTGTAGTAGAAGCCGTTGAGCGGCCGGTAGCGTTGAAAAAACTGGCGGTTCTTGTCTGCGATGGCCGCACGCAGTTCGGGTGTCGTCTCCGGCGCACTGACCTCGAAGGCCGCACGATACAACGCCTCCCCAAACAT
The DNA here is from genome assembly GCA_021733925.1 of Prosthecobacter sp. Lineage (GTDB taxonomy): Bacteria > Verrucomicrobiota > Verrucomicrobiia > Verrucomicrobiales > Verrucomicrobiaceae > Prosthecobacter. Next base: position 21,786 of record JAIPJY010000007.1, read on the forward strand.
CGCGTAACCCTTGTCCTCCAAATGAACGCCGTTGAAGGTGAGACCCTTCATCGCCGGCAGCATCGGCTCAAACACATTGGCAAATCCAACCTTCTGCTCCGCCGCGACTTCACCCATAGCCTGAGTGTAGGCTGCGAGCCGCGCATTGTTCATGTCCGCCGCCGGGACGCCCTGCACGTTCTCATTGGCAATCGGCGACACCAGCACCACGCGCGGTGCTGCTTTGCCGTTGTAGGCATGCGTCTTCAGCTCCTGCACCAACGCCGTTAGCCGCAGCTTGAAATCCGGCAGTTTCTCCAGCCCGCCAAACGATTCATTGAAGCCAAACGCCGCGAAGATCACATCCGCCTTCTGCGCATGCAGATGCTGGTTCAGCGTGCCGAAATTCGTCGGACGCGGCATCAGATCCACCTCATCCGCCGACCATGCCAGCGTGCGCACCACGAGCTGTTTGTCCGCATGCCCCTTCAGCAGCATGGCCTCGAAATGCGGGAACTGCGCCCCGCGATCAAACAGCGTGTTGCCGATGAACACAACGTGATCACCCTGCTGCAAAACCAGCGGCAGCACGGTGTCCACCGCGGCCGTCACCGGTGGCAGCGGCGCGGTTTTTTCCTCCATGTAGTACTTCTCCAGCTCCGGATCTTCCGGCGGCAGGGGAATGCCGCTGGGCTTGTTTTTCGCGTCCAGCGGATTCACCGAAGCCGAGTAATTCTTCACCGGCTTTTCCGGCTTCGCGGTTTGCGCGTCAGCGACGACGGCAAGGGTTGCCAGAGTTAAAAAGAGAGCGGCGTGCTTGATCATAGATTGGATGGCTTGAATGAACGCAAGGATTCACCCCACATTGCGGTGCAAAACCGGACAATGAATGTGGATGACAGCAAGGCTCTTGATGCTGAGCCAGACGTAAAGATTCACGACAGGCTCACTTCACATGCATCATGCCGCGCATGATGAGGTAATGACCGGGGAATGAGCACATGTAGGGGTAGTCGCCGGGCTTGGCGGGGGCGGTGAACTCGATGACTTCTTCTTTGCCGTGATCGAGCAGCTTGCTGTGCCAGAGGATGTCGAGGCTGTCAGGGATGAAGCCGGTGTCGAAGCCTTTGGCTCCGAGCATGAGGGCTTTGTTGGCGATTTCATCCACCTTGCCGGGATTCACCAGAAGGATGTTGTGCGGCATGAAGTCGGGATTGGCGAAGGTGAGCTTCACCTTCTTGCCCGCCTTCACATTGAGCTCTTTCACGTCATACATCATGCGCTCAGGCAGGGTGGCGACGCGGATGGTGGTGAGCTCGGGGGTGTCGCTGAGGATGCCGGACTTTTGCGCCTTATCTTCCACTTCTCCTGCGATGACGCCGCCATGCATGGAGGCCTCGACATTGAACCAGAGATGCTGGACGACATTGGCGGCGTTGCGGGCGTGCAGTTCGGGGGATTTCTGCAACTGGCCGAGCAGCTGGATATTGCGCACGTTGTGCTGCTGATGAATCCAGAGTGCTTCGAGGAGGTGATGCGCGTCTTCCTTCTTGTTCGGGTCAAACTGCTTCATCCATGCTTGTGTGGCGGCAATGACTTCTTTGGTGTCGCGCTCGCTGAGCTCGATGTGGGTGCGGTGGCGCACACCATCGGTGGGATGTTTGAGGTTTTCCAGCAGCGCGGGGATGGGCTGGCCGTCCACGGGTACGATCTTCTGCAGCGGGCGGCCCGTGGCGGTGATGCGGTAGATGCGGCCATGCTTGTGGTCGCGGTTGGGGTCGCGCACGTTGTGCTGCATGTGGCCGATGATGACGTTGTGCCAGTCGCTGAGATACAGCGAGCCGTCGGGTGCAAAGACGGCATCGCTGGGGCGGAAGTTTTTGTCGCCGCTCATGAGGAAGCCACGTGAGGTCTCTTCGGTGACGGTGCCGTCGGCCTGCGTGGTTTTGACCTTGAGTTCGTCGCCTGCGGGTTCGCCCCAGACGGTGCCTTTGTCGGCGTCGCGTTCGAGGTGGTAATGCTTCACGCCGAGGAAGCCGATGACGTTGCAGATGAGGAAGTCACCCTGCATCTCTTCGGGGAAGTGCGTGCTGCTGACGACCTCGCTGGCGGTCACCGGGCGCACTTCCTTTTTGAGCAGCTCATACATCTTGAAGCCGTTGCCTTCAGGGCGCACCTGATAGGCACGGCCGCCGGTGCCGTCCGTGGCATATTGATAGCCCCAAGAATCAAACGAAGTGCCGTGTGGATTTGGTGAATTGTCCGCATGCTTGGCAATGGTGAAGCGGCGTGGATCGAAGCGATACATGGCCGAGGCACCGACGTTCAGCGACGGGCCCCAGGGGTGCTCGTAATTGTGCTGCATGAAGACGCCGCTCTGCCAGTAGAGGCCGCCATCGGGGCCGTAGATGAGATTGTTCGCGCCGTGATGCGTGTCGGAGCTGTCGAGGCCCGTGAGCATGATCGTCTGCACGTCCGCCTTGTCGTCGCCATCGGTGTCCTTGAGGAAAAGAATCTCCGACTGGCGCGTGACGAGCACGCCTCCGTTCCAGAACTCAAAGCCGAGTGGATTCTGTACCCGGGCAAACTCCGTGACGCGGTCGGCGCGGCCGTCATTGTTGTCGTCATGCAGGATGAGCAGCGCGTCCTTCATCTCCTTCAGCGGCTCCCACTTTGGATAAGTCTCCCACGCGGCGACCCACAGGCGGCCCTTGGTGTCGAACTGCATCTGCACCGGGTTCGCGAGCTGTGGAAAACGCGACTCGTCCGCGAAAAGATGAACCTCAAAGCCCTTCTTCACCGCCATGTGCTTGATTGCCTCTTCGCCGCTGATGTACTTCAGCGTGCCTTCCTTTTGCGCGCTGCTGCTCTTGCTGCCACCGCCCACGTTGGAGATGACTGGCACCGGCTTCGGCACGTTGCTGTCGTCAATCTTCTTGTCTCCACCCGTGATGCGCGCCCAGATTCGTTCGTCGCGATTGGCTGTCATCACATCCAGCATGGAAAGTTCATGCTGCAGCACCACGCCGTTGGTCTGCCCATTGGTAAAGCTCAGCGTGGACCTGCTGCCCCACACATCATTGCCGTCAGAGGCATGGTAGCGGTTGTACCATTGCAGGCTCTTTTCCATCACCGCCTCGCGCAGCGGTTCCATGGAGGGCGATGCGCTGACCTGCTTGCCGAGCAGCGCCTGGGCGATGACTTCCGCAATCTGACGATCTCCTTCGATGGAAAGATGCACGCCGTTGATGGTGAGCGGCTCCTTCGTGGCTTGGAACAGCTCCAGCGAAGGATGGTACAAGTCCACAAACGCCACGCCCGTCTCCTTGGCTGCCGCTGCGGTGGCCTTGGTGTAGGCTTCGAGCTGTGCATTGTGTGCCTTGCCGTCTGGCACATTCACATTGTGCGTGTTTTCATGTGCGATGGGGCTGAAGAGCACGATGCGCGGGAAGGATTTGCCGTTCGCCTTGCTGCCGCGTGTTTTCTTCACGAACTCGACGAGCTGCTTCTGAAATTCCTCCGGCTTGTTGTCATACGATTCGTTGTACCCAAAGAAGCCGAACACCACATCCGCCTTCACGTGGCGCAGGTAGTCCGTCATGTGCGTGGCTCCAGGGCTGCGCGGGTAGCTGTTCGGGCGGTCGCCGCTCGTGCTCATGTTGCGGAAATGCACCTGCATGTCCGGCAGCTGGCTTTGCAGCAGCGTTTCCATCCAGCCATCATGCTGCATGCGGTCCGGCAGGCCGTTGCCGAGGATCGCGACGACTTCACCTTTGCCAAACGCAAACGGCACTGGGTCTTTGTAGTCCGCAGGCACTTCGGCCAGTTCAGGCTCCTTCACTGGAGCAGCCCCCCCGCCACCGGAATTCTTCTGAGCAGGCTTGCCCGGCTTTCCTTCAAAGGTCAGGTAGGCCAGCTTGCCGCCGCCTTTCACATCGATGGTCATCGATTCCGGACCGGCGACGTTTTTGATCTCAAACACCGGTTTGCGAGTTTCATCGAGCAACTGGAGTGTGAAGTCGCCCAAACGGTCCGAAAAGCCCTGGCGGCTCCACAGTCCGATCGTGTCGATGGCATGGCTGGATCCCAGATCGACTTCCCACCATGGATTTGGCTGGTTCTCTTTCGTATGGGTCTGGCCACCCTTGCCCCACTCCGGGTCCTTGTTGCCATCAAAGGCCCGTTCTGGTACGCCACCGTTGGTTGTGGTTGATTGTGTTGCCTTGCCGCCCTTCACCACGTTCTTGCCGCCGCTCATCACTTCAATCTCTGCGATTTGCAGACAGCGTTTGTCGCCGGGAAGCTCGATACGGACGTAGCGCGCCGGTTTGCCCGTGGAGAGAGACACCTTGGCTGCTGCATCGGCTTTCGCTGCAGGTTTTTCGTCCGGTTTCTTTTTGCTAACGCTCTTGGTGTTGTTGTTCGCAGGAATTTGTGAGGTAAAGCCCGCATACATCTCGGGTTTGATGCCATGCGCATACGCACCGCCACCAAAGGTGTTCGGCTTGAAGGGGCCGACGAATGACACATCGAGATCAGGCTTGATCGCATCTTCCATGCCCAGCGCCCAGAAGATGCCGTTCACGATCATGCGGCGGTAGCCTTCATTCGTGATGTCTTCCGACGTGCCATAGAGCGTGGTGAACACGCGGCCCGTTTTGCCGGAGGCGGACTTGTAGGTGCGTGTCCATTCGCTGGGCATTGGCGGCTTGGTGGCATCTGCAGGAGAATCTTGCGTCATGCCATTGAGCGGCTGGGCCATTGTCAAAATCTCGCCATCCGTGGGTTTGCCCACATAGCCGCCCGCCTGCACCCAGACGTCCTTCACACCACGGAGGATCGGGTGCGCGGCCTTGTCCGGCACGATGGCAATGCGTGTGCTCTGCTTGTGATTGGTGCCGTAGTGGCCCACCCAGGTCTGCCCGAGCACCTGATGGCCAAAGCCCAGCTCGTAGCCCGCCACCTTGCTGTCATACGAATACTTCGCGTAGGGATCATCCTTCGTCGTCTTGAAACCATGCGTCGCCGTGCGCAGTCCGACCACCTGGCCACCTCGGGCGAGGTAGGCATCCAAGTGCTTCATCTGCTCCGCTGGAAACTGCTGAAAGCGCAGGAAGACCACCGCGAGATCGGCCGAGTCCAGCGCCTCCATCCCCGGCATGTTGGCGACTTCGCCCGCCACGATGTCGCCTTCCTTATCGATGTCGAACAGCACCGTGCACTTGAACCCCTGATGCTTTGCCAGCAGACGTGCCATGGCTGGCATCGATTCTTCAGAGCGATATTCATGATCCCCTGCCAGGAAGACAATGTGCTTCCCCTTGCCGGGCCCTTCGGTGCCTTCATAAACGAGTGGTGCGGCGCTCGCGAAGGTCACGAGCGAGAACAGGGTGAGTAGAATGGCGGCAGGGTTGGTCATAAGAGGTCGGAGCAAACGTGGGAAACGGGTCTTGTATCTCGCGGCAGGGAGCGAAACCGGACAATTAAAATGGCGGCAATTAATTCCGATAGTCCGCACCGGTGAGACTTTTCAGCACGGATTGCTGCCAGTCGTGTAGCTCAGACTGCAGCTTTTTGGCGATGGCAGGCTGCTGTTCGAGCAGATTGGTTTTCTCCGCAGGATCGGCGACGAGATCGAAGAGTTCCTGTTTCGATCCGCCCTTTTTCTGCTCATGCACTACCAGCTTGTAGCGGCCGTCGATGATGGCGCGCGGGCCGAGGTAGTCGCTGTCGGTGAGGGTCGTGTGGCGGAAATTGTTGAAATCACGCGTGGCTTTGCCTCCCATGAGTTTGACGAGCGGCGTGGTGCCTTCCTGCAGTTCAGGAGCGATGTACGGCTCGCTCTTGCCGAGATGGGGGATGTCGAACTCCCAAAACCAGAGCGGCTTGGGGCGCTCGGTCATTTTTCCGTCCAGCACAGGCAGCAGGTTGATGCCGTCGATGGGACAATCCGGCAGCGGCTGGCCGGTGAGGGCGCAGAGCGTGGGCAGGAGGTCGCTGGTGGTGGCACGGACTTTCGTGTTACTCGGCTGCGGAATGTGCGCAGGCCATTCGATGAGGCCGGGAACAAGTACGCCGCCTTCATAGACCTGGGCCTTCACGCCGCGATGCGGCAGGACAAGCGAACCATCGGCAGAGGTGCCGTTGTCGCCGCAGTAAAAGAGCAGCGTGTTATCGCGCAGGCCGCTGGCGGCCAGATGCTTTCTCAGCGTGCCTATGGAGCGGTCCATCGCGGTGATTTCAGCATAACGTTCGCGCAGCACTTCACCCTGCGGGCGTGTGGTCGGGCCGCCGGTTTCGTTCGAGGTCAGCTTGACCTTCTTGTCCTTGTATTTGGCGGGCAGATCATCGTAGAGCGCGAGATCTTCCGGCAGGCCGCTGTAAGGTTCATGCGGCGAGCCGAACCACACGACGGTGAAGAAGGGTTTCTTGTCCTTGCTGGCGCGATCGATGAACTTAATGGCCTCGTCGATGACGATTTCGGAACTCTCGCCCTTGATGACCTCCGGCGGACCGCCATTGCGCGATAGAGATGGATTCAGCTCGAAGAAATTGTCGTGTGACACCCATTCATGAAATCCCATCGCTCCGGGACTCGTCGGCGATGATGCTTTGACCGGACCGAGATGCCATTTGCCGAAATGGCCGCAGTGGTAGCCCGCCTTGGCGAGTATCTGCGCGAGGGTGATCTCCTCCGGGCGGATGGAGAAGCCGGGATTGAAGGTGCCCATGCGGTTCGGATGACGGCCCGTCATGAAACTGGCGCGCGTGGGCGAACAACTCGGATGTGCGGCGTAGAAGTTTTCGAAACGGAAACAGGTCGCGGCCATGTCATCGAGCACCGGCGTTTTCACATACGGATGACCATTGTAACCAGTCTCCTCCCAGCCGTGGTCGTCGCCCATGAGTAGGATGATGTTCGGACGCGGCTCCTCCGCGAATGACGCATGTGAAATGCAGAAGGACGAAAGGAGGATGGCGAGGATGGATTTCATAATTGAAAAGTGGCTGGTGACGTGTCGTGACGTGACACCTCTTATCGGCCGTCGCCGGTGTAGATGATCTTGCCGTCCTTCGGAGCGCCGGGCCAGGGATACTGTCCGGGCGGATAGCTCTTGGGCTGTGTGACGCGGATGGCATCGACGTGGGCTTTGATCTCGGCGGGCACATCCTTGTTTTCGTCGCGGCCATAGACGTAGGGCAGTGCGGGATCCATGAGGATGGGCAGGTCGCCAAGAGGTGGGCGTTCGGCAGCGACCTGCTTCAGGCGCGCCTGCATTTCGCCGACAATTTTCGGATGTTGTGCCGCGATGTCGGACTTCTCATGCGGATCTTTGGCGAGATCGAAGAGCTCCTTGCCGACGAGTTTGTAGTCGCCTTTGCGCAGCGTCGGCAGGCGCACGCTGCCCGCGACTTCGATGACGATCTCATCGCGCGGACTCGGTCTGCCTTCCAGCATCACGGCGCTCATGTCCATGCCATCGAGGGGCAGCTTCTGTTCCAATGAACCGCCGCCGAGCGTGACCAGGGTGGGCATGAGGTCGGTGACGTTGATCATGGCGTCGTTTGTGCCGCCGGGTTTCACCTTGCCGGGCCAGCGAACGATGAAGGGCACGCGAATGCCGCCTTCGAACGTCGTGTTCTTGGTGCCACGCCAAGGGCGGTTCACTTCTTCAGTGAGACCGCCGTTGTCATTGGTGAAGATGACCAGAGTGTTGTCAGCGAAGCCCTGTTTTTCGAGTGCGTCCAGTATTCGCCCCAGGCCTTCATCGAGGCATTTGATGGCTGCGGCACGTTTCTCCATTTCGGGAACGTGCCGGGGGATTTGCTCCAGCGGGCCGTGGATCGCGTTGAAGGCGACGTAATGGAAGAATGGCTTGTCCTTGGACTCCAGTCCGAGCAGCCGCACTTCCTCGTCGGCGATGAGGTCGGTGGAGTAGCCTGTTTCCAGCACAGGCTTCTGATCGCGGTGCCAGTCATACACCGCGAAGATGGCGGGCGCATTGTGCGGAATCGTCTTGTTGTTGTAGTCGATGCCCCAGGCGTAATGGCCGTATTGGTGGTCGAATCCCTGGCCCATCGGCAGTTCTTCGGGCAGCCATTCGCCGAGATGCCACTTGCCCACGAGCGCCGTGCTGTAGCCCGCTTCCTTGAGCGCTTCTGCGACAGTGCGTTCCTCGGTGGGCAGGCCCATGATGCGACGCGTTGGCGTGCCGTCAGGAAGCTGCGCGAGCTTCATGCCCAGCAGCGCCAGGTAGTCCGGCTTGCCGAAATCCTCGGAGCGCCAGTCCATCCATTGGCGGAACGGGTAGCGCCCGGTCATCAGCGCCGCGCGCGTGGTGGCGCACACGGGGGTCATGTAGAACTGCGTGAAGCGCGTTCCCTGCCCTGCAAATTTGTCCATGTTCGGCGTCAGCTTTCCATCGCCGCCATTGAATCCCGGATCCGCCCAACCGAGGTCGTCGGCCATGATGAAGACGATGTTCGGGCGCGGTGTGGCCGCGAATGACGAAGGCTGAATGTCTAGTGCCGAAAGGATCAGGGAAAATGCGAGGAGGTTTTTCATCGGTTCAGGAGAGGCTTACTTCTTCGTCGGCGGCACGACAGGGCCGGTGCCTTGCGGGCTCTTCGTGCGCGGCTTCTCGATCTTCACGGCACCAGCAGGAAGCGCTGCTGGATCAAAGGGCACCAATTCCGCAGCCGGGAGCACTTTGAGGAGGATGTCTGTGATGTAGACTTTGTTCGCATTGCCACGATGCAGTTGAATCGCCAGCAGCCCTGCCAGCGCACGCTTGCTTTCATCGCAGTCGGTCAGTTCAGAGGTGACCATGCCATTGATCATGTGCACCAGATGATTCCCGCGTGCGATGATGGTGTACTTGTTCCACTGCGAGACATCGACTTTCACCGGTTCGTGCTCGGAGAGCTTCCACAGTGCGCCTGTTGGGTCGAGCAAGACGTTGGTGCCATTGAGGCCGAAAATGCCGCGCCCTTTCTCTTCATAGGTCATGCCCGTGTGCTCGATGGCGGGATGGATGTCGCACTGGTAGCCAGTGATGACCCACGGCGCGACCTCTGGCAGCTCGCGGCTGCGATATTGAATGCCGGAATTGTTGTCGCCCTCGACGCGCACTTTGACGTGCAGTTCGAAGTCCTTCACCTCGCCGCCACGCCAGATGAGGAAGGAGTTGTTCGCCATGGCGTCTGGCCCGGTGCAGGTGCCGATGATTTCGCCGTCCTCCACTTTCCAGAGTTTGGGGTCGCCATCCCAGCCGGTGAGGTCTTTGCCATTGAACAAGGAGACGTAACCGTCTTGGGCCGAAGCGACGGTGGCGAAAATGAAAAGAGAGAGCAGGGCAGGAAGTTTCATGGTGCGTGGCTGGTGAGTTGGATCGGGTGAACAGCGAAAACGACCAATGCGCCTTGGTTTCTCATCGCGCTTGAAACTTTCTCACTTCATCCCCTGTTGGATTGTCTCCATGCGTTCCCTTGCCCTCCTCACTTTTTTCGCCCTGACCGCTTCGTTGCGCGCGCAGCAGCCGCCTTATGATGTTTTTCCTGCGGCTGACCCGCCGTACTATCGCGTGCGTTATGAGGCCTCGACTCAGCCGGGAGAACTAATCTATCCGGTGAACTACACGGTGTGGGTGCCGCCGGGTGTCAAATCACTGCGTGGTGTGATCGTGCATCAGCACGGCTGCGGTGAGGGTTCGTGCAAATCCGGCCTCACGGGGGCCTATGACCTGCACTGGCAGGCGCTGGCAAAGAAACACGACTGCGCTCTGCTGGCCCCCTCCTATGAGCAGCCGGACAAGGCGGAATGCCAGATGTGGTGCGACCCGCGCAATGGCTCGGATGCGGCGTTTCAAAAGGCACTCGCGGATCTCGGCGCGAAGTCCGGGCATCCCGAACTCGCGAAGGTGCCATGGGCCCTGTGGGGCCACAGTGGCGGCGGTCATTGGGCGGGCGGCATGACGCTGCTGCACCCTGACCGTGTCGCAGCCGCATGCTTGCGCTCGGGCGTGCCGCTGCTGGAGGCCAATCCGGCCCGGGCCACGATCAAGGTCTACACGCTGCCTGAGGCTGTCGCCACGGTGCCGATCATGTGCAATCTGGGCACCAAGGAAGGTGTGACGGTCAAGGAAGGCCGCTTTGCCGGAGCATGGGCCGCGAATGAAACGTTCTTCATGGCTGTGCGTGCGAAAGGTGGACTCATCGGAGTGTCGGTCGATCCCTTGACCACTCATGAGTGCGGCAATCAACGATACTTCACCATCCGCTGGCTGGATGCATGCCTGACCGCACGACTGCCGGAAAAGAGCGGAGGCGCGCTGAAGCCGATGCCGACGAAGAACGCCTGGCTCGCCCCGCTGCTCGGCTCTGAAGCCGTGCCTTCGGCCAAGTTTGCCGGAGAGAAGGACAAGTCCGTCTGGCTGCCGAATGAAACGGTTGCGAAAGCCTGGGTGGCCTACGTCAAAGACACCGCCATCCCCGACACCACGCCGCCGCCTGCACCGACGAACCTGCAGGTGAAAGACGGCGAACTCACCTGGAAGGCTGAGGCGGATCTCGAAAGTGGTCTGGCCCATTTCATCATCGAGCGCGACGGCAAAGAGATCGGCACCGTGCCTGAGCAACCGAAGAATCCCTTTGGCCGTCCGATCTTCCAAGGGCTGCAATACAGCGACACTCCCACCAACCCGCTGGTCGAGATGCGTTTCACCGACAAAGAGCCCGAGGCCGGCAAAAAGCGTTCCTATCGGGTGATCGCGGTCAATACGGTGGGGCTGAAATCCGAGTAACGGGCGTGTTTCCTGCTGCAACACGGGGTGCTCTGGCTACGTAGTAGTCAGCCCCCCAAATCATGAACAGACGCCGCTTCATCCTCCAATCTCTGGGCACCTCCCTGGCCCTGCCGGGACTCCCTTCCCTCATGGCCGGTACCGTGGGCGGCAATTCTGCTGTCAAGGCCGCCAAGGGTGCAGGCACCGGAGCTCGTCGATTCGTGGCCGTGGGCAATCTGCTGGGCTTTCAGACGAAGCAGCTTTTTCCGACCACCCAAGGCCGCAACTATGAGAAAACTACGCTGCTGGAGCCGCTGTGGGAAAATCGCAGCCAGATGACGGTCCTTCGCGGCCTCGATCACGGCGTGAAGGGTGGTCATTTCGCGGTGCACTCGTTCCTTTCCGGGGTGCTCAACTCCGAGGCGCAAAACCGCCCGGATGGCAATGTGACCATCGACCAGTATCTCGCGGACGAGATCGGCTTCCAGACACGATTCCCCTCGCTGACCGTCGGCTCCGAAGGCGGCATTCACGGCGGCTGCCAGATCGCCTGGACGAAGTCGGGCGTGCGTGTCCCTCCCGTCACGAATCCTTCGCAGTTGTTCGAGAAACTTTTCGTCAGTGACACCAAGGAGCGTCAAGCACGCCGGGTGCAGGAAAACCAGGTTCAGGCATCCATTCTCGACTCCGTCATGGACGAGGCCAACCGCCTCTCCAAGCGGGTCAACAAAGAGGACAAGGACAAGCTCGATGAATACCTCACTTCCGTGCGCGATGTGGAAAAGCGCCTGGAACTGCGCCAGCGCTGGGTCAATCAGGCGAAGCCCAAAGCCCCTTTTGACAAACCGGCGAATCACAATGCCGTCGAAGACCTGCCGATCCTCTATGAACTGATCGCGCTGGCCCTGCAGACCGACAGCACCCGCATCGCCACGCTGGAAATCGGCGGCGACTTCATGCCACAGCATCTCGGGATCAAAAAAGACTGGCACGGCCTCTCGCACCACGGCAATGACCCGGAGGCCATTGCGAGCCTCGTCACTCTGGAGAAGTATCAGATCGAGCACTTCGGCAAATTCATCACCCGTCTCTCGAAGATGAACGATGGCGACCGCACCCTGCTGGACTCCACCACGGCGATTTTCGGCAGCGGCATGGGCGATGGCAATTCGCACAAAAACTCCGACCTGCCCGTCATCCTCGCAGGCGGCGGCTACAAGCATGGTGAATTCCGCGAAGTGCCGCGTGATGGCATCAACAAAGTGCCGCTGTGCAATCTCTTCGTGGACATCGCACAGAAGATGGGTGTCGAAACAGATTCGTTTGGCAGCAGCACGGGATGTTTCGCGTGATGAGAATGGCTCCGATTCCGTGCCTTAGCGCACTGCTTTGCGCTCTACTCACCACGGCGCATGCCGCCGACGATGCGCCCAAGCTTGCTCAGCAGTTTCTCGGGAAATACTGCCTGGAGTGCCATGACGCGGATGTGCAAAAGGGCGATCGTTCCTTTGAGAAGTTTGCGCTGCCTCTGAAATCCGTTCCTGATCTCATCGATGCGCGTGACATCATCGACCAGCTCACCTTGAAGGAGATGCCGCCGAAGAAGGCGGATCAGCCCACCGATGACGAGCGCATCGGCATGATCCGCGCGTTACGCGACGGCACGCTGACCGCCTATGGAAAATTCCAAAGCACTGGCAGCCGCACGGTCATGCGCCGGCTTTCCAGCCGCGAGTATGAGAACACCCTGGCCACGCTGTTTGGTCGCCGGGTGGACACACTGGGGCTTACGGCAGATTTCCCGAAGGAAAAAACGAGCCAGCACATGGACACCATCGGCAAGTCTCTGGTGACTTCCGGCTTTCTCGTGGACCAATACTTCCAGTCCGCGAACCGCCTCGTCGAGATGCGTCTCGGCAAACCGGCGACTGAGCCGAAGAGCTGGCGCTTCAACAGCCACTTTTTGCAGTACGAAGAACTGAGCGGCTCGCACAAGGCCGCCTTCAACTACCGCTACCTCTGCCTCTACGAGCAGCCGAACACCGACACCCGCCAGGGCGGCTACGGCCACATCGAGGACTTCAAGCAAGGGGTGCCCGTCTCCGGCCTTTACGACATCGAGGTGGAAGCTGCCGCGCTGCATCGGGACACGCACTACGATCCCGCCATCTTCGGCATCGACTTCTCAGAGCCCTTCGTCCTCGGAGTCGTGCCAGGAGATGTCACCAAAGGCCACATCCATTACCCGCAGGCCATTGAGCCACTGCTGGCCAGCACCGTGGTACCGGACAACACGCCCACCTGGTTCAAATTCCGCGTGTGGCTCGAGGCTGGTCAAACACCACGCTTCATCTTCCCAAACGGTCCGTATGAATCGCGGGCATCGGTGGTGACGATCAACAAACGCTACAAGGACGAGTTCAAGGCGGACACTGGATCCTCCGGCGTCGGCCGCGCCCACATCCTGCTGGAAGGCAAGCTGCCGCATATCCGGATCAGCGAGATCAAGATCAACGGCCCTGTGCCTGAAGAAAAAGGTGGGGCTGAAGAAATCGCGGTCTTTGGCAAAGACGGCTTCCAGGCTGAGCATGCGCTGGACCAGCTCCAGGCTTTCGCCGAGAAGGCGTACCGCCGTCCGCTCACCGATGCAGACCGCAAGCCCATCCGCGCTCTTTATGAGAAACGACTGGCCGAAAAAGCCACGCCTCGCCAAGCCGCGCTGGATGCGCTGAAACTGATTCTTTGCTCCCCCTCCTTTCTCTACCTGAGCGAGATCACCGAAGAGTCCGCGAAAGCTCTGAACCCCTACGACATCGCCTCGCGCCTCTCCTTTGCCCTCTGGGCCGCTCCGCCTGATGCAGCGCTGCTCGCCTCCGCAAAGTCCGGCAAGCTGACGCAGGATGCCGAGCTGAAAAAGCAGATCCAGCGCATGCTGGCCGATGAACGCATCAGCGGCTTTGTGAACGGCTTTCTGGACAGCTGGCTGAACCTCCGTGAACTCGGCGGCATGCCACCGCCCCGCGAGGTGGTGCGCTCCTACTATGCGGAGGATCTTCCCACCTCGATGAAAACCGAGGCCAACCTCTTCTTCAGCGATCTGCTGAAGTCCAACGGCTCCGTCATTCAGTTCATCGACTGCGACCACAGCTTCGTGGACAAGAAGCTGGCCAAACTTTACGACCTGCCCGAGCAGAAGACCCTGCGCCTGGCCGATGGCTTCCAAAAAGTCAGCCTCAAAGGCAATGCACATCGTGGCGGTCTCATGGGCATGGCCGCCGTGCTTACCGTCAGCGCGAACGGTGTGGAGACCTCGCCAGTCACCCGTGGCGTGTGGGTTACAGAAAACATTCTGGGCGTCCCGCCTCCACCACCGCCGGATGTCGTGCCCGCCATTGATCCCGATGTCAGCGGGGCCACCACCATCCGCGACCGCCTTGCCAAACACCGTTCCGACGCCGCCTGCGCCGAGTGTCACCGCAAGATTGATCCCCTCGGCTTCAGTCTCGAAGCCTTCGATCCCGTCGGCCGCTGGCGCACCAAGTACCCTCAGGTGAATAAAAAGACCCCTGCCGCAAAGATCGACACCACGGGCGAATTCCCTTCCGGCGAAACCTACACCGACTTCGCCAGCTTCAAGAAACTCATCCAAGGCACTCGTGCCGACCTTTTCAGCCGCCATCTCATCCGCCAGATCCTCACCTACACCACCGGCCGCACCATGGAGCTCAACGATGACTTCATCATCGACAAACTCCACGACAAAGTGAAAAAGGAGGGACTTGGCCTGAATACGCTGATGGTCGAGTGTCTGATGAGTGAGGTGTTTCGCTCGCGGTGATCTTGATCGTAAAACGAACGTCCACGTTCGTTCTCCCACCTCAGGTGCTATTCACTTTCGTGGGTTTAAAGCTGAGGGCATTCAAGCAACGCGCCAGCTTTTGGAGTGCGGTCGCGAAGATGCAAGGCGCAAGCCTGCATCGGAGCTACCGCTTTCGCGAGGTGTTGAGCATTCTCCGGCCCAGCTTGCTGTCCAGCCTGCGAAAAGCGGCGTCGCGCCCAGGCTTGCCGCGCGCACTCCAAGACACTTCGCGCCCGCGTAAGTGCTGGAGCAAACGGCCCCAGCTTTCTACTTCACCGCAGCCTCAGCCTTCACCTTCTTCGGCGGCGCCACACGCGGCGTCAGAAACGAATCAATCAGCACCTTGTCCGCCTCGCATTTGGCACCCGCAGCCGGAATCTCCACACCTGCCGACCACAGCACTCCATTGATCACAAGCTGGCGCATGCCTGCCTGCTCCCACGCATGGTGCGCATCCAGCCCGCTGAAGCTGAAGGAACGTCCGCCACTCGGGCGGTCAAACGTCCATGCCACCACGTCCTTGTCGCCGCCTTCAGGGGAGCCGAGCTTCTCTTTCCCCGACCAGACCAGTGGCGTGACACCCTTCATTTCGGCGGGAAACTTGAAGTGATTCAGCCAGCCGTCATTGATCTTCCACGGCGTAACACCGCTGGTGATGGCGTGCTTGGGAAAGGTGTCATGCACGCTGTCCCAATGGCCGCGGCTGGAGAGCGCATTGTACGCACCGCCGATCCAGTTCATCGACTGCTCCGCGAATGCCGGTGTGAACTCCACCGCCTGATGGATGTTCACCAGCCCCGTTTTGCCGTCCGCCATTTTCTGCACCAGCGCAACATGCTCCGGTGTGGCGAGATAGGCCTGCTTACCACCGCCATCGGTGTAAAAGACCACGGCAGCCGCGCCATCGAACACCTTCTCATCCGCAGGCCATTCTTCATTCACCAGCACCGCATCCACGCCCGGTGTCTGCTTCAGCAGCGCCTGCATCAGGCGGCAGCCGCCGAGGTAGTCATGATGGCCCACCTTGTCCACCTCCTTCACCTTGCCTGCGATGAGGACAATCTTCACACTGTCTGCCGCCAATGAGGAAGCAGTGCACAGGGCTGAGGCGGCGAGAGAAAGAAGAAAGCAGGAACGAGAAATCATGGTGGATAAGTCTGAAGACGAGTCTAAACGCCAGCGGACTGGCGGAAATGTCGCTGGATGTAGATTTCGATCAATTCAGCAGCAGGTGAAACACGCGCAGGGCCGTGCCGGCACCCGTGGCAGGACGGCCTGCAGCGATGCGCACCTTCACGGTGTGATGGCCGTCTTGCAGGCCGTCGTCGAGAATCAAAGCCCATGGCAGGTGCAAGCTATTGCTCCAGTGCGTGAAGGTGTCTGTGATGCGATATTCACCATCGTCGATGCTGGACTCAATGCGCCCTGCGTCAGGACCGGAAGCAATGAACAGACCGCAGCCCGTGCCGTCGAAACTGAACTCGAATTCTGCGCCTGGCTCAGTGCCGACGAGTGCTGGCACATTAACAAAGCCGGGGCGGGTGCCGATTTTGCCGACGGGCTTCCAAGCCTGCTCCAAGGTAAAACCTTTGATAATGCGGGCGTCGGCGATGTTGCCGAAGCGGCCATGGGCATAGCTTTTCGGATCAATCATCGTGGGCAATGCGTGCGGCTTTGCCGCAACAGGCAGGGGCCGTTGACAGGCGGCCGCAAACAGGCGCTGGATGCTGCTGGCATAAAGCTGGTGGCCGAAAGGAGCCGGGTGCAGTCCTTTGAAGTCCTTGTCCCAAGTGAACTCGCCCGCATTGATACGATCCGTGACTTCGAGCGCCAGGTTCAGCGTCACATTGCCATACGCCACGGCGACTTTCTCATGCTGTGCGATGGCTGCTGGAGTCCTGCCCTTGTTGTAGTCATCCATATGCGGAGGCATGACAAAATGCATCTGAATGATGTCGGTCAGCGGATTCGCCATTCTTGCGTGCCTCACCACGCCTTCCATGCCACGCAGCATTTGCTCCGGATGGTCCGGGATGTTGGACGCGTCATTCACGGCTGCTTCCAAGAACAGCAAATCGACCGGGCCGTGCGACAGCACATCGCGCTCCAGCCGAAAGGCATGCGGGACAGATCCCATCGAGCCAATGCCTGCGCTGATGAAATCGAATTTCGTGTCCGGATACTTCTGCTGGAAATACTTGATCATATGATCACGCCACCCACCACTGGCCGTGATCGACCCGCCGAGGAAGGCGATGCGCCCTGTCTTCTCACCCTCGAACTTGATCCGGCAGTTTGAGAGTCCATCGCGCAGTTCGAAATACTCATGCCCCTTGGGCAGGACATTCGGATCATAACCCGCGAGTGCTGGAACAGTGAGTGAGAGCAGCAGGAATGCAGCAAAGTGGAGGTAACGCATGGCGAATGGATCTGTTCAAGGCTTGGTGATCTGGCCGTCGCGCTGAAACATCTGCCAGTCGGCGGCATAGGCTGGGTTGATGAGCCACGAGGCTGTGGATTTATCCCCAGCGAATGAGGCAAAGGGAGCCGTGGTCAGTGTTTGATAACCGCCCTGGGTAACATCCCAGTTTTTACCGAGCGAGCCACTCTCTAGCGTCAGCGCATGGAGCTTCACCGGACCTTTGAGTGGATCCGCATCCGCAGGCACGCGAGCAGCGAAAGTGTGGCGCAGGAAGGAGAACACCAGCGGCCAGGTCTTTTCACCGGGGCCGTGGCCAGTCTTCGGCTCGACCGCATAATTCCACAACGCGTTGTGCTTCTTCCTCATCGCTTCGACAACACCCATGTTCTCGGCTTTGGAGGGGCGTCCAAAGAAGTCGTCCACCTCGCCAAAGATCACGAGGCCGGGGATCTGTGCTGCGCCGGGTTGATACACTTGATAGGTGGTGCCTGGACGCATGGACACCCAGCCCCACACGCGGGTGCTTTCATTGGCGGGAAAGATAGCGGAGAACCCGGTGCCGTTCGAGTGGCCGTAGAGAAAGAGCGGCGCATTTTCGAGCTCGGCATGCTGGGCTCTTTGTCCAAAAGTTTTGAGCCGTTCATAGAGCAGGCTGCGTGGCCAGAAGCCGCGCTGCATGGGGTTGCCGTTGAATTTGAACAGCGCCAGATGCAGCTCGCGGGCGATCTTGCGCAGTTCGGGATGTTTATAGAGAGCCTCGCCACTGCCATGGCCGGACATGACAACAATGCCCTTTGCCACGGCGGTCTCTTCAGGCACCCACAGGTCGAACTTTACGTCCTCCTTTTTTCCTTCGCCTTTTTCCTTCACGGCCTGCTGCCACTGCTCGTCGGTAAGCTTCCAGTCCCAGCTTCGCTCCACCGCCTGCTGCGGTGAAGGGGTGCCCCATTTCGCTTCATCGAGCACGCCGTCCCAGTTCTTCTGGCCCTTCACCTGCGTGTTGGCCCGCACCCAGCCGATGCTGTGGCATTCGGGAAGCTGCAACGTCTCGGTGAGCTCGATGTCAGCGGCGTGGAGAGTCGTGAGCAGCAGAGCAGCGATGAGAAAGGTCGGCTTCATGGAGTTTACGCAATCAGTTCCTTCAGCACGCCGGAGCTGTCTCCATGGCGCTCGACGTTCACGCCCATACCATGCAGCAGCGTGAGCCACGCATTGCACAGCGGCGTGTCTTTCGGAGCTACAATGTTGTGCCCGAGCTTGATGCCAGCGCCGCCGCCTGTGAGGAGGGTGGGGCAGTTGTCGAGGTTGTGCTCGGTGCGGATGTTGCTGCCGTAGGCGAGGGCCACGTGGTCAAAGAGACGGCTGCCGTCGGCTTCCTTGGTGGCTTTGAGTTTGTCGATGAGTCCGGCCAGCAGATCGCTCTGTGTGAGGTCGCGCTGCTTGGAGGCTTCGAGTTTTTCGCCCAGGGTCGAATGGTAATGACTCATGTCATGCGGAGCCACCTTGATGCCGATGCTGGTGAGCAGGGTGCTGACCGGCTGGCGATAGGTGAGCACGCGGGTGCTGTCCGTCTGCATCGCCGCAATGATGATGTCATATATGATCTTGATCTCCTCTTTTCCAGCGAGACCGGCTGCAGGCTCTGGAATCGGCGCTTTAGGCTGCTCAACGCCGATCCACTGCTCGTCTTTGCTCAGGCGTGTCTCGATGTCGCGGATGCCCTGGAAGTATTCATCGAGCTTGCCCTTGTCTGTCTTGCCTAGGCCTCGCTGAAGGACGCGGGCATTCTCCATCACAGTGTCAAGCACGCTGCGCTTCTGGGCGAGCATCGCCTTCTGCTGTTCGATGGGCGTGGTGTCTTTGGAGAAGAGACGGTGATAGGCCTCCACGGGCCCCTTGTGCCCGCCGATGGGTTTGCCGCTGACATCCCATGCCATCGAAAGTCCGGGACCGTGGCCGGAAGACTCCGCGTTTTCGCTGCCATTGAGCTGCAAGGAGGCAAAGCGCGTGTCGAGGCCGAGCTTGGCCGCAGCCACCTGATCGGCGGAGATGCTGTTGTGAAAATTCTGCCCGGGCTCTCCGAAACGGTTCGCGCCGCTGAGCCACATGGTGCTGCCCCAATGCCCGTCGTTACTGTACTTGTTCCAAAGCCCCTGCACGACGCTGAAGTCAGCCTTGTGCCGTGCCAGCGGCTTCAATCCCTCAGGCAGGGTGTAATCAGCCCCGGGTTGTTTGATGTCCGGAAACCAGCTCTCTGTCGTGATGCCCCAGCCAAAACCGAGAAAGACCAGCCGCTTCGGTGGAGATGCTGGAGCCGCCGCCGAGGCAAAGCGGCGGAAGCCAAGAGATTCCAGTGCCGGCAGTGCAATGAGCGCGGTGCTGGATTGAAGGAAGTGGCGACGGGTTTTCATGGGCGTAGGGTGAGGGTTGCGAGCAAACTGAAAATGTGAGAGTAATTAGGCATGTTGACGGATACAACGATTCAAGCTGAGCAGATTCGTCTGCGCGCTTTGCGGACCATGAGCCCTACCAAGCGTCTTTCCATGGCGGTGGGCTGGAGCCAGTCGGTGCGTGAGATGAGCCGTGCGGGATTGAGACGGCAGTTTCCTCATTTTACTGAAACCGAGTTGCACCGGCATTTGTCGGAGCGGCTGCTGGGAGCCTACCTTGCTGCGAAAGTGTATGGCCCGCTGAACGCTCATGGATGACACGCTCAAAGCTGCGCTAGCCGCCGCGAATGTTTTTGATGAGCTGGGGGTGCGCTGGTTTCTCGGCGGTTCGCTGGCCAGTTCAGTCCACGGCATCCCCCGTGCGACCTTCGATGCCGACATCATGGCGGAATTGCGCACACAGCATGTGCGCCCGTTCATCAAGCGGCTCGGTGAGGACTGGTATGCTGATGAGGGAGCCATCATGGATGCGATCAACCACCGGTCATCGTTCAATCTCATCCATTTCGCCACGGCAATGAAGGTGGATGTTTTTCTGCCCAAGCCGCGCCGATTTGACAGCGGTGAGTTCACCAGATCACGCAAAATGCCGGTGGCCGAAGGCAGCAGTGTCGAGGCATCCGTGTGTTGCGCAGAGGATATCGTCATCGCAAAGCTGGAATGGTATCGCCTCGGCGGGGAAGACTCGGAGCGCCAATGGCAGGATGTGCTGGGCGTACTGCGGCTCAATATCGGTCGTCTGGACATCGCTTTGCTACGCCAGAGTGCGGATGAAGTCGGAGTCTCCGATCTGCTGCAAAAAGCGCTCGACCTGGCTGAGGCGGGATGATTCAAAGCCTTCATTTCGTGTGGAACTCCTGGCTGGCGACCAGTGCGTGAATGAACTCGCGCATGGCGAGGTCTTTTTTGCCGGCTTGCTGGATCATTCCGGCAATGAGCGGCTCATCGCGGAAGCCGGGTGGACGACCCAGCGCAAATTCGATCAAGGCCTCGCTAAAGCTACGGGCAAAAGCGTCTGACTTGGAGGCGATGATATCACGCAGCCCAAAGAAATCCTTGAACGCAGGACCTTTGTAGAGCGCAGCGGCGGCTTCGATGGTCCAGGACTTCTTGCTCTTTGGATCGGCTTTGCCATTCGCATCGATGGCCATGTAGCTGTCCTCGGTGCGCCACTGTCCGGCAGCGTCGAAGTTCTCCAATCCAAATCCGACGGGGTCGATCTTGCGATGGCAGCTCGCGCACTGCGGGTCTTCCTGATGTGCGAGCAATCGCTCATGCGTGGTGAGCACCTTGCCCGCGAGCCGAGTGATCGCGGGGACATTCGCAGGCGCGGGTGGTGGCGGGTCATGCAGCAGCTTGCGCAGCACCCAGGCACCGCGTTCGACGGGGCTGGT
Organism: Prosthecobacter sp.; assembly: GCA_021733925.1. Taxonomy (GTDB): domain Bacteria; phylum Verrucomicrobiota; class Verrucomicrobiia; order Verrucomicrobiales; family Verrucomicrobiaceae; genus Prosthecobacter. Next base: position 42,674 of record JAIPJY010000007.1, read on the forward strand.
GCGCTCGCCATTGCCACCCATGAAGTGAATGGCCGCCATGCCGAGCAGCCCACCGCGTGGTGAGTCCTTGGGCAGCGACACTTTTTCATAGCCGTCCCCCTTCACTCCGGTGATGCCGTAGTAGTGCGCGAGCACGCGGTTGATCATCACGTAGTCGGACTTCAGGAGGTCGCGCAGGCTTGCGTTGCTCCTCATGATGTAAGCCATGGTTTCATGAATCTCCCCCTTGGCCGCGACCTTCGTGCCGGTGTCAAAGCGCGGATACAAAGCACGATTGACCTCGAAAAAGTCGATTCGATCCAGCCCAAGCCATTGATGCGTGAACGCTTCGAGAAAATCTGACGAACGCGGATCATTGAGCATGAGCTCCGTCTGCGCGGAGAGCACCTCCGGCTTCTGCAAATCACCGTTCCGCCCCAGATCCAGCAGCTGCTTGTCCGGCGGCGCACTCCACAGAAAATAGGACAGGCGCGTGGCAAGTTCCATTCCCGTCAACTGCCGGCGTTTCTCGTCCGGTGTTGGCTCCGCAAGGTAGAGATACATGGGAGAAGACAGCACCACGGCCAGCGTCTCTTTCAGCGCCGCGCTATGCTTGTCTCCCGCCTTGCGGCGCACGTCGTAAAGGCTGAGTAGGCGGTCGATATATCCCTTCGGCGGTGTTGTGCCACGGAAAGCCTCCGTGGCGAAGCGCTCCAACGCCGTGCGGAGTTCCGGCGTGGCAGGCGCAGGCGATTTGTCATCCAGTGGAATGCTAAGCGCTGCAATGCCAGGAGGTTTGGGCTTGTCGGTTTTCGGCACGCGTTCGACTTCGATCCAGTCCACCCACAGTGTGAGTTCCGGACCGATGCCATTGCGTTTCACGGCTTCGGCGCGTTTGCGTCCGCCTTCTTCATTGGTGTCCCAGCTGCCCTTTTCCCGAACGAACAGCAGGCGGTTCTCCCGCGTCATATTGCTTCGTGTCATCGTCAGCGGAATCTCAATGACCTGCGGTTTTTCGATCGTACCCGTGATTTCATGCGTGGCCATGACACGCCCTGTTCGCGCATAAATGCCAAAGTCCAGGAATCGCCGCTCGGGCGGTGCGTCCTTCGTCGCGCCGACGCACACGCGCACGACGTATTCGCCCACCGGCCAGTCAAACGGCACCAGCAGCTCGATGTAGTTCACGTTCAGCTCCGCTGGATGCCGTGTCTGCGTACCGAGGTAGGCCCCCTTGTCCACTGCCGGCTGCGACATGTAGTACTGGTGATACTTCAGCCATCCTGCGCCCAGCGAGTCGTTGGCCAGATCGGCGTCATTCTCGCCCTTCTTGTCGAAGCCAAAGGTTCGCGGATTGGGTGCACCGGGAATCCGGGCCCACTCACGGCGGAAGATGCTGTCGTTCTTCGACTCCTTCCGGACCTTGGCGACGATGTCCTTGTTTTCAGGTTTGGCCGCCGCTTCTTCCACCGCCTTCACCCAGCGCTCCGCTCGCGCTTTCGCATCAATTTGATGCTCCACAAATTTCTTCACGATGGAAGTCGTCGTCTCCCCTTCATAGTGCAGCTTTTTCTCCACACCCGCCGCTGCCTGCCACGCAAACGCCTCTTCCACCGCTTCACGCCCCAACAGTTGATACTGCTCAAACTGGTTCGCCGACATGAAGAGGTTCGCGCCCACCGTATCGAAGCCACCAGCACCGCTGTCTGCTGGCAGATCGGATACATTGACGTCCACGCCGAGCAGCTCCCGCAACGTGTTCTTGTATTCACGGCGGTTCAGCCGCCGCATGGTGATGACGCCATTCTGATCTCCCAAAGTGCGCCGCGCCGCGACCATCACATTCGCCAGATCATCGAGAAAGTCCGCCTTGGCTTCATTCTTCGGCTGCTTTTCATCCTCCGGCGGCATGTCGCCCGAGTTCATCTGGTTGAGTACCTTCTGCCACTTCTCCGCCGTTTCGATGTCCTTGATTTCAAACGGCAGATCGTCCACGCGGAACTTCCCCTTCTGCTTGTCCGGGCCGTGGCAGGAAACACAAGTCTCCTGGAACAATGCCTTGTGCCGTTGATCCATCACCGCGCGGCCTTGGGCCTCAGCGGCGTGAGAGGAGGTATAGGCAGACAGAAGGACGGCGATAAGCAGAGACAGACGATTCATCAGGGGGAAGAAACAAACGCAGTGGGACGATCAATGTATCTCCCTGAAGACCACAAAACCGGACGGAAAAAAGGATGTGTCTCCTTCACGGTTGCACCAGCCACAGCCGGGCGATGCCGGTGGGCTGGAACTTATCGCCACTGGCGGTCAATTCGAGCGTGACCTGGGCCTGTCGTCCATTTTTGCCGACGTTGGTGACTTTACCAGTGATGGGAGCAGCAGTGGGCTTGCGATCCACCCCGGCAGGGGCGACTTGGACAGCGCTGCCTTGCTTGAGGAGTTTGATCTGCTCCACACCTTCGTTGAAAAGAGTCAACGTGAGCTGGGTGCCGCTGGAAGCATCGACATAACCGGGAACGCCTTCTTCGAGAATACGTTTGGCATGCACAGCCTTCTGTTCCGTCTGGAATTTGAGCAGACTTTCGTCATCGAGAAAGACCTCCCAGACCATGCGAGTTTTTCCATGGCCGATGCCGTGGGTCTTGGTGCGGAGCTTGTCCCCGGTCTTGATGTCGCTGAACTTGGCAGGCTGCCCGGCTTTCCAAAACCGCGTGTCCTTATCGGTCTCGATCACGACGTTTTTTTCGCGCACGAAAGTCATGTCGCCCTTGGCCCAGGTGGTGGTGAGTTTGCCTGTGGTGGCGTCGATCTGGTCCACGAAGAAGTATTCGCCATGGCCGTTCATCATGTTCATCTCGTCCTGGATGTAGGTGAGCCAGACCCACTGCTCCTTTTCATTCACATGCAGACGGAAGATGGCGCGCTCCCCCACTTTGAAATCCTGCAAATCCCCGAGCGTGGCATGATGCAGCAGCTCGGCATACGGCATGACGGTGAAGCTCATCACCTCGTTGTTGCTCTCATTGCGAAATGTTCCCGTGCGTGTGGCGAGGTCAAGGCTGATGAGCTCGCCCCAGATGCGGCGCATTTTTTCCAGCGGGATGATTACCTTTCCAGGCGTGATTGCAGGAAAGGGCTTGGCCGGAGGCGAGTCGGCGGCGAAGCCGGAAAGAGACAGGACGGCGAGCGTCGCAAAAATCGTTTTCATGATGCTAAGGTTACTCTTTCCCGAAGTACTCCTCTTCCTTCGGCAGGGCGATGACTTTCCACGTTTCGGGATAAAAGCGGACGATGCGTTTCGGTCGGTAGCCTTCGAGCATCATGTCCATCTTGATCTTCATCTGCACGCCGCTGCCGCCCGGCTCGACGGAGAGCTTGTTCACTTCGAGAATGCTGCCGGTTTTGCGATCGTTCACTGGGTCATACGTCATGAGCGTTTCACACGCGACGGCCAGACCTCCTCGCGGCTCCACAGGCGGTGGGCTGCCATCCTTCGGCGGCGGGAGATTGGGGTCTTTGATTTTCAATTCGTCAAAGAGCTTCGCATCCACGTTGCCAAAAAACATGACGGTGACGAACTGCTGCTCGTCATCGACCTCCGTCACCCAGGCGGGCAGACCGCGCTCGCGAATGTGGTTGCGATGGCGTTCGAGCTGGTTGGCCGTGACGAGTGCGCGCGACGCTTCATCAAGCCACACATCCGTGATGCGACCAGGGCCATAGAGCGTGACCCAGGTGAGATTGAAGAGTATCGTCTGGCCGGGTTGCAGGGCCTTCAGATCGACGATGCCCTGGCCTTTGAACACGCGTGTACTGCTGAGCAGATCGAAGATCTTGGGCTGGCCGCTGGGCTTCCCTTTATCCTGCAGCGTCGCGGTGAGCTTCTTCGTCGCGAGGTCCACGCTGTCGATCTTCCAACGCTGCTGCTGCCGCGCATGGAAGGAGAATTCATCCTCGATGCGGAAGCAGCGGCGAAACTCCCACTCGGGCGTCTTGCGCTTGTACCAGGTGTCCGGCAGCGGCGTCTTGTCCTCGGGATCCGTGAGATAAAACAAGCCATGCAGGTGCGTGCCCAGCGGAATGTCCTGCAAGGCCGCAGGCGCACCCTGATACCATATAGAACCATAAGGCAACAGTGTCGCATCCAGCGGCAGATCCCACACAGCGCGATCCTGACTGTCATTGCGATCCACACGAATCTGAAACTGGCGGTCCAGATGCCCGACGTGCACCAGCTCACCCGTGACCGCATGAGCAGAGCCTTCCGGTGGAAACTGACCTTCAACGAGTTGAAACCAATCCGGCGCGTCTTCCGGCTTCCGATCCTTCGGGACTTTCCGCTTCTCGTTCCCCTTCACTGGGCCGTCAGTATCGGTGCGGAACTTGGGCGGTTCGGCGTGAAGCAGTGAGAAGGTGAGGAAGAAAGCGAGGAAGCGCATCGAAGAGGTCTGAAAGCAAATAGATGAACTGACCGAGGCTAGGCCACAATCTGCGAGATCGGCCCGACGCTGTCCTGGAACGAGTCGGCCTTCACGTCCACGCGTTGCAGCATGGTGAGGAGCAGGTTGCTGACGCGGGCGTCGCTGTCCACGGGGCGGGAGCAGATCTTGTAGTGTTCGGTGGCGTTGGTGACGTCGTATTTGCCAATCTTGGGCAGGTTGAAATCCACATGCGTTCCGTGCTTGTAGCCGAGGGCTTTGCCGCCTGCGAGGATGGTGGGCAGATTGGCATTGCCGTGGCTGTGACCGTAGGCCATGCCGCTGCCCCACAGTACCTGCGTGGTGTCGAGCAAGCTGTTGTTCTCTTCTTTAAGCTCTTTCAACTGGTCGAGGAAGTAGCTGAGCTGGCCGATGAGAAAGGAGTCGGTCTCGGTGAGGCGACGGAGCTGCTCGGGGTCGCCGTTGTGGTGGGAGAGGCCGTGGCGAGTTTGCAAAATGCCGATCTCAGGAATACCGCTGGCATTGCCCTCACCACCGATGCCGCAAGTGATGACGCGGGTGGAGTCGGTGCGCAGGGCCATGACCATGAGGTCGTAGAAAAGACGGTAGTACTCGCCGGCCTCGGCCATGCTGAGTTTGCGCTGAAGGCGTGCAGCCTCGGTGGGGGGCACGGCGGGTTTCGGAACATTCAGCCACTCATCGGCACGGCGGGTGCGCTCCTCCACCTGACGAACGGCGGTGAGGTATTCGTCGAGCTTGCTGCGGTCTTCACTTCCGAGCTTGTTGTTCACGCGCTTGGCGTCGTCGGCCACGAGATCGAGAATGCTGCCGCGACGGCTGAGACGGCGGCGAATGGTCTCCTTGCTGTCTTTTTCGACTCCGAAGAGCTGATTGAAGATCTGCTGCGTGTTGCGCTCCGCAGGAATCTGAATGCCATCCTTGGACCATGCGAGCGAGGTGCCCTCGATGGCCATTTCCAACGAGGAGAATCGCGTGGCATTGCCCTGCACCTCGGCGATGAGCTGGTCGGCGGAAACGGTGTTGCGGAAGGCACCGCCATCACCGGGGACGTTCGCTCCGGTGAGCCAGACTTTCTCGCAGTTGTGGTGCTTGCCCAGCACCATCGGATGATGCAGACCACTGATCGGCGTGATGTCGGCGCGATGTTTTTCAAGCGACTGCAGCGGCTTGGTGAACTCGTAATCCGCGCCCGCTTTGTCAATCTGCCAGGTGAGCGTGTTCACACCATTCGGGATGTAGAGAAACACACTGCGCTTCGGCTGCGACGGCGCTGGCAGCGCACCCATGGAATCGAGCCAAGGCAGGGAAATCGAAGCACCAAGGCCACGCAACATCTGGCGGCGGCTCATGCGCCAGCGGTTCAGGTTAAGATTGCTCATAATAGGATGGGGTGGATGAGGATCAGCGCTTCTGGAACAGATGAGAACAAACGAACGCCTCGACGATGTCTCTCAGGCGGTAATCCTTCGACTTGCTCGCTGCGGCAATGGCTTTGAGGTCATCTCGGTCATCAAACGACATGCTGCGGCGCAGCCCATAGGTGGCGAGTTTTTCGATGAAGGTGGCATTGAAGGCGTCGATGTCGGCAAGGAGCAGCTTCTTGAAGTCATCGGCGGTTTGATATTCGCGACCATCTGGGAGTTTTCCCGAGGCCTTGACCTTCGGGTTGGCCCCGATGCCGTCCGTGACCTCCTCGGTGCGCCAGCGGCCAATGGCGTCGTAGTTTTCAAAGGCGAGGCCGAGCGGATCAATCTTCGCGTGGCAGGAGGCGCAGTTGGCATCATGGATGTGCGCTTCGAGCTTTTCTCGTAGCGTCGCTTTCGGTGCCGCCGGATTGGTGGCGATGGGATCGACGTTCGCGGGCGGTGGCGGTGGTGATTTGCCAAAGATGGACTCCATCACCCACACGCCACGATGCACAGGACGATGCCGCACGCCGTCAGATGTCAGCGAAAGAATGGAAGCCTGCGTGAGCAGACCACCACGATGACTTTCTGCGGGCAGCGACACGCGCTGAAATTCATCGCCGGACATCTTGGAATCCTGCATTCCATAAAACTGCGCGAGCAGCGGGTTCATCATGCTCCAGTCTGAGTGAATCAGTTCTCGCAGAGTGAGCCCGCTCTGCAGCACCTCACGGAAGAAAGCCTTCGTCTCCCCGACCATGCTGGCTTCCAGCGCCTTGTCATAGTCAGGGTAGAGCTTCTTGTCGGGCTGAAACATGCCCACTTTGCGCAGGCGCAGCCACTGCGTGGCAAAGGAATCCGTGAAGCGCGTCGAGCGCGCATCCGCCAGCATGCGGGCCACCTGCTTGGAGAGCTCGGCCTTGTCGCGCAGCCTGCCCTGCCCTGCCAGCGTGAAGAGCTCCGCGTCCGGCATGGTGTTCCACAGCAAATAGGAAAGGCGCGAGGCAATCTCCCAGTCGCTGAGCATCTGGCGGCTCGCATTTTCATCTCCCTCCGCCATGAAGACAAAGCTCTTGGAGCAGAGGATGGAAAGCATGCCCGCCTTCACCGCATCACGGAATTTTTCCTTGGCCGCGAGTTCGGCCTTCACAATGCCGAGGTAGCCATCCAGTTCCTCATCGGTGACCGGGCGACGGAAGGCACGCTGCGCCAGTGTGGCTAGGCAGTTGCGCACCTGCTCCATGCCACCCTCTTCCTGAGGCATGTAGTCGTCACGCAGCTTCTTTTCAGCATCACTCAGCAACGGGCCGCGCCATGAGATGGAGTCCATGATGAGGAAGGGATAGCGAGGCTTCCCCTGTTCATCGGTGAGCTTCATCTGCCACGGGATGCGGCCGATCTTGGTGCTGATGAACGGCGTCTCGCCATGCCGGCCAGAGCGCGGCAGATTCGTCGGCCCGGGAACATCGTTGTACACTTCAATGTTCGGACGGCCCTTGGGCAAATGCGCACGGAAAGTCACCGTGACCGGTTTGTCCTCTGCGGCGATGATGTCCTGCTCAAACAGCACACGATCCAGCTTCGATTCATAGACCTTGATGCGCGGTGCGCGGCCTTTCTCCGGCTTCAGGCCGCTGAGTGTGTAGCTGATCTCATACACACCCGCCTCCGGCAGCGGGTCCTTCAGTGCCGTGTAGCGGAAGATGTCTCCGGGCCACATGTCGTAGCGCACCTTGTCCAGCATGCCCATCTCGCGCAAACGCTCGCGGTGCCGTTCGCTGATCTGCTCTTCATAGAGCACGGGCTTCGAACCGCCAAAGGGCACCACCGGCTTTGCGTTCTTCGCAGGAGGAATGATGTCGGGATAAGCCTCATTCAAAATCGTCTCCGCCGCGCCGAGATATTTTTCAATGTTCGAAGGGGAGAGAGTGAGCACCGAGCCGATGCGCTCAAAGCCGTGCCACTCCGGATCTTCCAGAAAAGCACCCGGGTCTTTTGCGTCATACTCCACCCCGAGGAGGTCGCGCACCGTGTTCACATACTCATCCCGCGTGAGGCGGTTGTAGTTCACCTTCGCACGAGACGCCATGCGGGCGGATTCGCCTTCCTTCATCTTGTGCGCGATCCATTCCACCACCTGCGCACTGGCGGTGGCAGCCGGACGCTTCTTCTCCTTCTTCGGCGGCATCTCGCCCGAATTGATGCGCTCCATGATCTCCAGCCACTGCGGCGTGTTTTCAAAGCCGACCTTTGGGGACAGCGTGTCCATCCGGAAGTCACCCTTCTGCACATCGGCATCATGGCACTTCAGACAGTGTTCCTCAAAATACGTCTGCACCTTCGGGTCCAGGACTGCGGCAGGCGCGGCCTTTCCGGCACCGCAGAAAGCGGCAAGCAAGGCGGTGGCAAGGCATGGAAACAGGATGCGGTTGGGCATTCACCAATCATACGGCGCTGCATCGGCCTTCATGCAGCACCCCCGAACTATCGGGGGGGCGTCCGACAGACCCCGGCGAGGAATCAAGGGAATTAAATTCAATTTTCGCCACAAGATTCCCCGAGCGCGGCAGGGACGCTCGGTTAATCTCCGCACACAATTCTTTATCCATTATGTCTGATTCTTCTAGTTCGTGGGCGGTGCGCTTGATGAGAACTTTGTTTGGGCAGTTTCACTACCAGCCCCCGGCCTGGGTGCCGCGCCTGGCCCGTGCGGCGGATGATCAGGTGCGGAAACATCCCGGCTGCTGCGCCCTCGCCATTTTGATCACCGGGTCGATGTTCCTCATTGTCCCGCAGATTCGTCAATATGTGGATGCACATCGGCCACGTCCGCAGGTCCTGGCTGAACTGCGGCAGGCCAAAGGTGTGCTCTCGATGCCGGGGATCACACCGATCATCAAAAACAAACCGCAGCCGCAACCGATCACGGTGAAGTTCAATGTCTCGGCGGCCAAACTGGAGGCCATGGGCAAGGCAGCAGCTGGCGTCACACTGACGCCCGCGCACGCAGGCGTGTGGGCATGGAGCACGGACAAGCTGCTGGTCTTCACACCCGCCAAGGACTGGCCCGCCGGGCAGGAGTACACCGTGCAGCTTGATCCGGCTCAGCTGCCGAAGGAAGTGGCGGTGAAGGAACCGGTCTGGAAGGGGAGGACACCGCCCCTCGTGCTTACATTGACCGGTTCAGAATTTGAAATCGATCCGCGCGATCCCTCGGTGCAAAACGTCGGGGTGGGATTCACCTCGACACATCCGCTCGACAAGGCGCAGATCGAGCAGCTGGTCTCGCTGGAAGTCGTTGGCGGCGCAAAAATCTTCGACTGGAAAGGACAGAAGCCGGATGCGCTTTTCTCGGTCACAGAAGGAAAGCTCCAACGGGAATTCTGGATTCGCACAGCGCGGATTCAGGTGCCGGCGAAGGAGGACTTCGTGAAGATCACGCTGCACAAGGAACTCACCAGTACAGTCGGCGGCGGCTCGCTGGCGGCCGACATCATCTCCAAGGTGCGCGTGCCGGACGTGGACAGCGGCTTCAAGATCGCCGATGCGAACACCGAGATTTTGAAGGCCGATGATGGCGAGCCCGAGCAGTTTCTTTTCATCAACACCGAGGGCTACGTCACAACGGAAAATTTGCTCAAGCATCTCGGTGTCTGGCAGGAACCGCCGAATTTTCGGATTACGGATGTGAATGGCAGACGCGTCCCTCCCGGTGTCAATGACGTGACAGAGGATGTATTGCGGCAGTATGCCCCGGTATCGCTGAAACCGGTCGAACTGGAACTGAGCGATGATCATCCGGCAACGACGAGGCATGCATTTAAATTTCTCACGGAGAAGCAGGGGCGAATGTTTGTGCGCATCACGCAGGGAGTCGAGGCACTGGGAGGCTTCCGGCTCAGCACGGAGTTTCGCTCATTTAAAGCCACACCTCGTTTTCCGAAGGAGGTGCAGTTGCAGGGCAAAGGCGGCATCCTCGCGCTCAATGGCGAGCGCAAGCTCTCGCTGCAATCACGCGGTGTCCCGTTTTTGCGAGTGAAGATGGCGCGTGTACCTGGGCGGCAGGTCAACCACCTGGTGGTGATGACAGAAGGCGACTTTGCCAATCCCTACTTCACCATGGGCGACAGCTTCGATGAATCCAACATCGCGCACTTTCTGCGTCGCGTGCAGCCGGTGGCGATGAAGAACGAGTTTCAAGCCTGCTACTCGGTGATCGACTTCGCCAGCGCGCTGCAAGCCCCGGATGCCGCCGATTCAGATGCTTCGCGCGGTTTGTTTTTCCTCACGGCAGACGGCGTGGAGCCTTACGATGGCAGCAAGAAAAGCCTGGAAGGTGATGAGGTGGAGAACGACTGGCGCGTCATGGATCAGGCAACGACGAAGCGCTTTGTGCTTGTCACCGATCTGGGCCTGATGGTGAAAAAGAACGCGGACGGCTCGCGCGATGTGTTTGTGCAGAGCATCCAGAGCGGCGAACCGGTGAACGGTGCCATGATCACGGTGATAGCAAAAAATGGCGAGCACCTGCTGCAGCAAACCACCGCCGACGGCCATGTGCTGCTGCCGGATGTCGGAAATTTTCAGCGGGAAAAGCGCCCCGTGGCCATCGTCGCCACTCTAGGCAATGACCTGTCCTTCCTGCCGTTCGAGCGTCCCGACCGCCTGCTCGATTTCTCTCGTTTCGACATCGGCGGTGTGCAGGCTTCAGAGCAGGAGGCGCTGGAGGCCTTCGTGTTCACAGAGCGTGGCGTGTACCGGCCCGGAGATGACATCCACATCAGTGCCGTGCTGAAGCGCCGCGACTGGGCCGCAGGCCTCGCTGGGCTGCCGCTGGAAATGGATCTGGTCAATGCCAAGGACGAGGTCATCGATACCCAGAAAATCGCACTGTCCGCAGACGGCTTCATCGAAGTGAAGATGAAGACCGATGAGGCCGATCCCACGGGCCGCTACATCGCACGGCTGTATCTGGTCAGAGGTGTTCATGACCGCGACCGCCTTGGGCAGACCTTGTTCAAGGTGGAGGATTTCCAGCCGGACCGCATGAAGATCGACGTGACACTCACCGGCAACGAGCTCGCCGGATGGCTGCAGCCACGTGAGATCAAAGCGGACGTTTCCCTTCAAACCTTGTTTGGCTTTCCGGCGGCCAAGCGTCTGCTCAAAGCGCGCATGGAATTAAGCCCGGGGGCTTTCGCGTTTGCGCAGTTCCCTGATTTCATCTTCCACAATCAACTGCCAGAGGCAGAGGACAACGAGGAGACCGAGGCCGGGCAGAAGATCAATCTTGGCGAGCAGAAAACGGATGACACCGGCGCGGCTCAGTTTGATCTGGCGCTGGAGCGTTTCGACAAGAGCTGCTTCCAAGTGAGCCTGTTGATCGAAGGCTTCGAGGCGGATGGCGGACGCAGTGTGCGTACCGGGAAAAGCTTCCTTGTCGCCGCGCTGCCGTATGTGGTCGGCTACAAGCCGGATGCGAAGCTCGACTACCTCGGCAAGGACTCGGCGGCGAATGTGCGCTACATGGCTGTGGGGCCGGATTTGAAACCCTATGTGCCGAAGGATCTCATGGCGCGGCTGGTTCAGATCAAACATGTGTCCGTGCTCACCAAGCAGGAAAGTGGCAGCTACGCCTACATCTCGACGCAGCGTGAATCCATGGTGTCGGAGGCGCGTTTTGCCCTGCCTGTGGAAGGCGCCAATTACGCCCTGCCAACGAATGCAGCAGGCGAGTTCCGCCTCGAATTGCGCGATCCGGACAACACGGTCGTTTGCGCCACTTCGTTCACCGTCGTGGGCAAGGGAGACCTTGACCGCAGCATGGAGCGTGACGCTGAGCTGGGCATCAAGCTGGCGCGCGGCACCTGGAACAGCGGCGAATCCCTGGAGGCAAGCCTGAGCGCAACTTACACCGGCGCGGGTCTCATCACCATCGAACGCGAGCGCGTGCTCGGCTGGCAGTGGTTCAAGGCGGGTACCACGGCCAGCGTGCAGCACATCTTGGTGCCAGATGACCTCGAAGGCTCCGCGTATGTGAACGCCTCCTTTGTACGAGCACTTGATTCGAAGGAAATCTTCACCTCACCGCTGAGCTATGCGGTGGATCATTTCGTCGCGAATCCCGACAAACGGCGCATCGAGGTGAAGATCGACGCACCGGAAAAGGTGAAGCCGGGGGAGGTCATGAAGATCGGCTTTCAGGCTGCGAAGCCATGCCGCATCGTGATCTATGCGGTGGATGCGGGCATCCACCAGATCACGGACTACCAGTTGCCAGACCCGCTTGCGTATCTGAACCGCAAACGCGCGCTCGAAGTCGAGACGGAACAGCTCATGGACCTGATCCTGCCGGAGTTCTCGCTCATCGCGCTAAACAAGGCATTCGGAGGCGATGCCGACAAGCCGCTGCGCTTGAACCTGAATCCCTTCAAGCGCCGCAAGGAGCCGCCGGTGGTTTTCTGGTCGGGATTGATCGCCGCAGGGCCCGAACGCCAGGAGGTCAGCTGCACGGTGCCGGATTACTTCGCCGGAAAACTCAACGTCATGGCCGTGGCCGTCGCTGAGGATGGGGTGGGCCGCGCTGAAACGAGCAGCATCGTGCGCGGGCCGCTGGTGCTCACGCCGAACGTGCCGTTCTTCGCCGCGCCGGGAGATGAATTCACCGCCTCGCTCACGGTGGCAAACAACCTCGAAGGAGCAGACGCCAATGCACCAATCAACATCGTGGCGCAGGTCACGCCGCATCTCGAAGTCATCGCATCACCTCAGGGCGCGCTCACTGTGGCAGCAGGCAAGGAGGACACCGTGCGCTTCCGCATACGAGTGAAGAACGAACTCGGCGGTGCGGAGATCACGTTCAAGGCCGAAGCCGCAGGACAGGTCGTGCTGCGGCGTGCCACGCTGAGCGTGCGGCCCGCTGCGCCGTTCATCACCAACGTGCAAAGCGGTTACTTCCGTGAGAAGTCGCATGAGGTGAAGGTCACGCGTGAGATGTTCCCGCAGTATCGTAAACTGAGCGCGAACGTCTCTGCCCTGCCGCTGGGCCTAGCGCGCGGACTTGAGTCATACCTGCACGAGTATCCGTATGGCTGCTCCGAGCAGATCACCAGCCGCGCGGTTTCGCGCCTGCTGCTGGCGAAGGAGGTGGACTTCGGCTTTGATGCGGCGGACTCCGCACGGCAGTTGGATACGGCGTTTGCCCTGCTGCGCAGCCGCCAGAATTCCAGCGGTGGCTTTGGGTATTGGGATTCGTCTGCGGACACCGGCATGGACTATCTCTCGGTCTATGTGACGCGCTTCCTCACGGAAGCGCGGGATGCAGGAAATGCGGTGCCCTCGGCGCTGCTCGAGGGTGTGCGCAATCGCATGCGGCAGATGGCACGAAGCCAGGTGAACAGCCTCGACGAGGCATCCATCCAGGCGGCTGCCATTTATCTGCTCACGCGCCATGGCGAGAACACATCCACCTTTGTTCTGAACCTGCGCGACAACCTGCGGCAAAAGCATCAGGAGACATGGCGCGGCCATCTCACCGCTGCTTATCTCGCTGGAACGTACGCGCTGCTGCAGAAGCGCCCGGAAGCGGTGACACTGATGCAGGATTACTGGGCCGCGGTGCGCAAAGGCAAAGCGCTGGGATCATGGCGCGGCTGGTACTATCTTGATCCACAGGTGAGCCAGGCGGAGGGCTTCGCCGTGGCCTGCAAGCACTTCCCTGAACTGGCCGGAAACTTTGGCTACGATGATCTCGCCATCATCACCGAGCCTCTGGCACGCAATCGCTTCAACACCATCAGCGCCGCCACCACGATCCTCGCACTCAAAGCCTACTCGGATCTCGCGAAGCAGTCAGGCGTGCGTGTCTCTCTGACGGAACTGCCGCGTGCAGGTGGCACCCCCATCCCGCTGGTGCCGGAGACCACCGGGTTGATCCAAAGCAACTTCAGCGCACAGGCGGGCGGCTTGCGCTTCGGACTCGCGCAAGACGGCAGCCGCGATCTGGGCGCCTTTTATCAAGTAACAGAAGCCGGATTCGACACCGGCGTGCCGACCCAGCGTATCGCCGATGGCCTGGAAGTGTTCCGCGAAATTCTCGGAGCCGACGGCAAGGCGGTGGCGAAGCTCAAGGTCGGCGAGAGTGCGCTGGTGCGCCTGACCGTGCGCAATATTTCTCCCGATGCGCTCAGCAACATCGCCGTGCTCGACCTGATGCCCGGCAGCTTTGAACTGGAGCCCAACGGCATCAAACCCGGACGCGGCACAATGCCCGGCGCGGATTACGTGGATGTGCGCGAAGACCGCAACGTCTTCTTCTGCGGCCTCGGCAAGGGCGAAGTGAAGACCTTCAGCTATCGCATCAAACCCATCGCCGCAGGCAGTTACGTGATCCCGCCGGTGTTTGCCGAGAGCATGTATGACCGTGGCACCAAGGGGCGCGACGGCGGCGGGAAGGTGGACGTGGAGTAACAGCCATGCGTGCGCTTCACCGTCTGCTGCAAATGCGTCTCCTGCGCTGGTCTGGCGCGGCGCTGCTGCTGACGGCGGTAGTCTGGCTGCTGCTACCGCAGCCGGAGCTGTATCCGCCGGAGTTTCGTTTCTCGCGCACGCTGGAAGATCGCAACGGCAGGCTGCTGCATCTTGCGTTGACGCCGGATGGCAAGTATCGTCGCTACACGCCGCTGGCCGAGATCAGCCCGGCCTTGATCAATGCGACGCTCACTCTTGAAGACCACCATTTTTACGAGCACCCGGGAGTGAATCCGCTCTCCATGCTGCGCGCGGCCTGGGGTGTCGTTTCAGGCTCGACACGCGGCGGCGGCTCCACCATCACGATGCAGCTCGCGCGGCTGCGCTATGATCTTCACACACGCACACCGTGGGGCAAGGCATGGCAGATGCTGCGTGCGGTGCAGATGGAAAAGCACCACTCGAAAGACGACATTCTGGAGGCTTATCTCAATCAGGCGCCGTATGGCGGGAATGTGGAAGGCGTGGGAGCAGCAGGCCTTCTGTGGTGCGGCAAACCGGCGAAGGAACTAACCCTGCGCGAAGCGGTGACCCTCTCTGTACTTCCGCAAAGCCCAACCACTCGGCGGCCACGCACGACGGGTGGCAACGCAAGCCTGGCCGCCGCGCAGCATCGCCTGTGGGATCGTTTGCGTGAGGAGCGCGGCGTGCCTGCCGACCCGCTGGATGCGGCGTTCACGCTACGTCAGCTGCAGCCTGTGCCACGTGAGGCACCGCATCTGGCTAGGCGCTTGTTTGCCGGAAAACCAGCGGATGATCGCGCCAGCTCCGGGGTGCCGCTGCGCTGCACGCTGGATGCCAACCGTCAGCAAGGCGTAGAGCAGGCAGTGAATGACTACGTGGCGCGAAAACGCGAAGTAGGCATCACCAATGCCTGCGCACTGCTGGTGCATGCGCCATCGCGCGAGGTGCTGGCCTATGTGGGTTCCAGCCGCTTTCTCGACAGCTCAATCCAAGGCCAGGTGGACGGCGTGCTGGCGCGGCGTTCGCCGGGCTCAGCGCTGAAGCCATTCATCTATGCCATGGCGATGCAGCAGGGGCTGATACATCCCCACACGCTGCTGCGCGACGGACGCATGGCCTTCGGCAGCTACAATCCCGAGAATTTCGACCGCAACTTTGCCGGCCCCATATCCGCCGGAGATGCGCTGTATCACAGCCGCAACATTCCAGCCGTGGCGCTGGCGCAGCGGCTCGAAACCCCGGGCTTGTACGGCTTTCTCAAAGAAGCTGGCGTCGCACTGCCGCAGCCTGCGGAGTACTACGGCCTCTCCCTACCGCTCGGCGGTGGTGAGGTATCTATGGAGGAACTGGCCGAACTTTACGCGCTCATGGCGAGCGATGGCAGCCCACGCCGGCTGAATTATTTCAAAGCCCAGCAGTCCACAGAATCAAAGCCGCTCCTTACCGATGAGGCCCGCTATCTGACACGCGAGATGCTGCGCACGCGCGAAGGCGAGCCGGTCATGGATGACCCCGCAGTGACATGGAAGACAGGTACCTCGCACGGCCTTCGCGATGCTTGGGCCGCTGGCATGCGCGGCGAATATGTGCTGGTGGTGTGGATCGGCAATTTCAACGGCAAGGCCAACCCGGCCTTCATCGCCCGCGAGTGCGCCGCACCGCTGCTGTTTGAAACATTCCGGCATCTGCGCCTCCCAATGAAACGCGCAACGCCTCCAGCAGGTGTCTCGCAGGTGGAACTGTGCGCGGTCTCTGGCCAGCTCCCCACCCCGCACTGCCAGCACCGCGTGCAGGGCGGGTTCATTCCGGGTGTCTCACCCATCACACCCTGCGACATCCATCGCGAAGTCCTCATCGATGCCACCACCGGCCTGCGAGTCGCGCGGGATGATGGCAAGCATGCTCTGAAACACGAGGTGTTCGAGTTCTGGCCCCCGGACCTGCTGGAGATGTTCAAGCTCGCCGGCGTGCCGCGAAAAACGCCGCCACCACTGGAAGCCAGCGCTGAATCACTCGCCGCCGCTGATTCGGGCGCAGTGCCGAAGATTGTCTCACCGCGTGCCGCCCTGGTGTACACCCTGCAAGCCTCCGATGCCGCACGGCAAACCATCCCTCTGCGTGCCGACACCGCTCCCGGCGTGAACCGCGTCTTCTGGTTTGCCGGCCCCCGCTTTCTAGGTGCCAGCGATCCCGCCACGCCCATCATGTGGGCCGCCGCCGCTGGCAAATGGCGCGTGCATGTCCTCGATGATCAATGCCGCAGCGCCGCAGTGGAAGTGCGCGTGGAGATGGTGCCGTGAAGTTCGCAGCTATTGCAGGACAAAATCTTTCGTCTCCAGCTTCAGCAAAAACGCCTTCGCATCCATTCCTCCCGCAAAGCCCGTCAGCTTGCCATTGGAGCCGATCACCCGATGACAGGGCGCAATGATGGAGATCGGGTTCTTGCCATTGGCCGCTCCCACCGCACGCACGGCATTGGGATTGCCAATCTGCTCCGCGATCTGCGCGTAGCTCCGCGTCTCTCCAAAGGGAATGGTCAGCAGCGCGGCCCAGACTTTCTGCTGAAACTCTGTGCCGCCGATGAAGTCGAGCTTCAGTGAAAACGTCTCGCGCTTCCCTGCGAAGTAGTCCTGCAACTGCCGCTCCGCATCCAGCAGCACCGGATGCTTTCTGTCTTCATGCAGCGGACTGAGGCGCACGCGCTTCGGATCATCGTTTTCCCACAGCACCGCCGCTAGTCCATGATCATTCGCTACGAGTGTGAGCAGGCCCACCGGCGAGGGCATGGTTTTATAAAAGTAGCTGCTGGGGGTCATGTCAGTGCGGTTTGTGTTCGGCCAGATCATGGCGCGCTCTGGTGACTGCTGCTGGCCATTTTCGGACATGGAGATAAAATAAGCTCATGTCCGAAAACGGCCAGTCCGGTAGTGCTGAATGGACTAGGGTGCTGAACTCCATGAACCTGATCGATGATGATGCCGCGTATCGCGCACTGAAATCCCGTGACTCACGCTTTGACGGTGTGTTCTTTGTGGGGGTCACCTCCACCGGCATCTACTGCCGCCCCATCTGTCCGGTGAAGGTGCCCAAGCGTGAGAACTGCCGCTTCTATGAAAGCGCCGGGGCTGCGGAGAAGGCGGCCTTCCGCCCCTGCCTGCGCTGCCGGCCGGAGCTGGCTCCGGGACATGCGCCGGTGGATCACGCGCATCGGCTGGCGGATTTGATCATGCTCCGCATGGACGAAGGGCTCGCGGATGAGGGCGCGGGCCTCGAAGAGATCGCCACGCAGTTTGGCCTCAGCTCACGCCAGTTGCGCCGCATCGTGCAGCAGGAGCTCGGCGTCTCGCCCATCGAGTTGATCCAGACCCGCCGTCTGCTTTTGGCCAAGCAACTTCTCACTGACACCCGGCTGCCGGTCATCGAAATCGCCTTTGCCAGCGGCTTCTCCAGCCTGCGCCGGTTCAATGACGCCTTCATCCGTCATTACCGCATGCCGCCCACACGCCTGCGCAAAGAGGCCGCCACGCATTCAGGCAGGATGCACGCCACCGACACCTCCACGCTGCAGCTCGGCTACCGCCCGCCCTACGACTGGGAAACCATGCTCAAATTCCTCGCAGCCCGCACAATCCGCGAAGTGGAATTCGTCGCCGATGGCACCTACTCACGCACCGTTCGCCTCGGCGACCACACGGGCTGGATCAAAGTCTCCAACGCCCCAGCAAAGAACGCGCTGCAAGTGGAGTTCACGCATTCGCTCACGCCCGTCCTGCCAGCACTCCTGGGCCGGCTCCGCCACATGTTTGATCTCGCCGCCCGTCCCGATATCATTGCCGCGCATTTGATGCAGGATGCCACGCTGAAAAAAAGCGTCATGCAAAATCCCGGACTGCGCGTGCCGGGCGCATTTGACGGTTTTGAAATGGCCGTGCGTGCTATTCTGGGCCAGCAGATCACCGTACAAGCCGCGACCAAGATCGCCTGCCGCTACGCCGAAGCCTTCGGTGAAAAAATCGAAACACCGTTTCCTGAGCTGACACGGCTGACACCCCTGGCGCAGAAAGTCACCAGCGCCACCCTCGATGCCATCACCCGCCTCGGCATCATCCGCACCCGCGCCGCATGCATCCTCGACTTGGCAGAAGCCTACCGCTCAGGCAAGATGCAGCTTGATCCCGGCGCGCATCCCGAAGCCTCCATCGCACAACTCGTGACGCTGCCCGGCATCGGCCCCTGGACCGCGCACTACATCGCCATGCGAGCCCTGCGCTGGCCGGATGCCTTTCCCAAAGAAGACATCGCCGTCCGCAACAACCTCGGCCGCGTCACCGCAAAGCAGGCCGAAGAAATGTCCCAGCCCTGGCGTCCCTGGCGGAGCTATGCGGTGATGCATGTCTGGAATGGGCCTTAGTTATGGGTCTTTCCCAAAAGCCGCCTTGAACGCCTGCGTCGTCTTCGGCCATTCCTTGTCGCGCTGATTCAGCTCACCGGGATAGTCGCCGTTGGAATTCCAATACGTTTGCGACCGCGCCCCGTTCGTCTTCAGGAAAGCCGCCATCGCCTCCACAAAGGGAGCGGCATCCGGGCCCCACACGCCCCATTCATCTATCTGAAACGGCTTTCCATGCGCCTTCGCAAAGGCCAGCATGCCACCCAGATTCCATTCATTGTAGCCATGGGGGCTCACACGCTTCTCCCAGGCCTCTTTGGGATCATTCGTCTCCCAGCCCTCGCCGCCCATCGCCTTAGGCTTCCAGTACACATCCTGGCCCACGAGGTCCACGTACTCATCTCCAGGCCACATGGGCCGTGGATCGCTGGCACCCTCAGTGGTGGAAAAGCTGAAGCGAAACCGCTCTCCGCCCGGCACCCCGCGAAACACCCCATGAAACCTCTGCCACGACGCAATGAAGTCCGGGATCTGCGCCTGCTTCGCCCCACCCACACCCCACGCAAACCATTCGCCGTTCATCTCATGACTGGGCCGGATCACGATCTCATACTCGCCCGGATTGTTCTCCAAAATGGACCCTGCCAGGCATTTCCAGTGCTCATCATACGCACCCGTCTTCGCGTCCGCGTAGCTTGCGCCTTGGATGATGATCGGCACATCATACACCAGCCTGCGGTCTCCGCGCTGGCCATACACCGTCTCGCTCAGCCAGTTCGCATAGCGGTAGTTCTCCCACTTCTGAAAGTCCACCGTGCACAAAATCACATCCACCTTGCGTCCCAGCCATGCCTCATAATCCAGCACTCGCTGCATGGAATTTTCACCAAACACACCCGTCAAAGGCTCCGTTGCGTTGAGCTGGACAGACAAAAACAGGGCCAGAGTGGCAAAGAGAGAGGATCTGAAGGTCATGAGGATGTTGATTTCAAAATTGGGTGCCAGCGCGGAGAGGGTGGGCAAAGTGTTGCCGCCTGCCGAGGGAGCATCCAGGGTCACCGCGCATGATGCACAGGACCGCCCGGCGACAAAGTGAACATAAGTTTCATCAGCAAGCTCTCTGCACGCCGCAGGCCGGCCTGATGCCGGGCGTGGCCTCCAGGGCATCTTTTGAAAGAAGCGGCCGGAGTGAATGGCGCTGTGCTGAGAGAAACTGCAAAGCTGGTCAATGAACGCCTGTGGGGGTGCAGGTGTCAGTATCTATATGACTGACAAGCCCAACTTGACCCCCAAAGAGAAAGAAATTCAGAGCCTCTTCGCCCGAGGCAAAACGCCCGAGACCATTGCCATCCGAATGGGCATGAAGATATCCAAAGTGCTGATGGTGATCGCGATGGTGCCCAAGGTGATCTGACGGGCAGATTGCCCCGGCAGCGGCCTCATTGACTTCAAGGTGCGCGGCAAATCAGTGATTGTCACGGCCCGTGGCATGATCGATTTGAACAAGCACGTAGTCGATGGTCACGCGCGTGCCAACCTGCGCGGCATCGCCGGAGTGGTTCTCTCGCCTGTCAGCGTGCGGTGTCTATCCCTGGCCCTGCCCTTCGAAGCTCTAGGTCTGTTACAGGATGAGGAGAGGCCCAAGAAAAGACTCAACCAGCACTGGAGGGACGAATTTGTCGGCTTTTTTTGGGTCGCAGTGCATTGAACCACACGCCAAGAACCGCGCAGCCAGCACAAGGGACGGTCAGCTCTACTGGAAACCACTATGCCAAAATTGCGGTCGTTCACGACGGCAGGTACCGTATCGGACGACAATATCGCAAATTCTACAGGAGGGCATCATAGCAACCGTGAAAACAAACCACGAACGCGCTATGAACAACACCACCGCCCATACCTCCCCCCGCCAAAAATTCATCCTGAACCTCTCGGAGAGTGCGCTCTTCCAGCACTACCAGAAGGCCTTCCACACGCTGACCAGCCTGCCGCTGAGTCTGGAAGCCACCAAGGATGACTCCCCCATCGAAGGCATCATCACCCGCAAGGGCGTAGCCGGTGTGGTGGAAACGCAGGTCCCGGTGCGCGTGGGAAAAAACACCATCGCCGTCATGCTCACCGGCGCCGTGCGCCTCCAGCCAGCCAATGCCGAACACTTCGCCCCCGTAGCCAAGGCGCTGCTGGATGACGACCGCACCGCTGCAGAAATCCGCGCCGCCAAGGTGCACTTCGAACATGTGCCCGTCATGGAGCCCGCACGCTATGAGGCCGCCCTGGCCATCCTGCAGTCCTTTGCCCTCCAACTGGGAGACAGCGCGCACCGCCTGCTGTTTGCCACCGCCACGCATGAGCCCGAAGCCGTGCGCAATGCCAAGGTCTTCATCCACGACCATCTGGCAGAGCCGATGTCCCTCGAAGCCGTCGCCAGCGCGGTGAACGTCAGCCCCTTCCATTTCTGCAAGCTCTTCAAGCGCTCCACCGGCCTGACCTTCACGGACTTCGTGAACCGCGCCCGAGTGGAAAAGGCCAAGCGCATGCTCATGAAGCCCGCCGCCCGCATCACCGAAGTGGCCTACGACGTCGGCTTCCAGAGCCTCTCCCACTTCAACCGCAGCTTCCGCCGCATCGCCGATGAATCCCCCACGGAATTCCGCAGCCGCATGAAGCACGGTGGCCCGGCCCTGATGGCCGCATAAACTTTGTCGCCATGTGCACCGCACTGCGGTGTTTCGACGACAATTGCCCCGGAGAGGACGCCTGAGCGCGTTGGGCCATCCTTTCCGGGGTTTTTTGTGCCCCGGCGCAGCCACTTCAACAATCAACAATCGCCACTCATCAATCGTCAATCGCTCCCACCCAGCGCAGCCGAAGTCTCCATGGATTGACGATTGTCGAACATTCGATTTTTGATTTTCGAGGTTTTCCAGCCCCCTGCCCGTCCTGCGCAGATGCACTTGACCCCCCGCCCCCTCTGCGCACACTCATTTCCCAATCTTCCCAACCCCGAACCGAGAACCTTACAACCCCGAACACTTGTTTATGAGCCGGAAAATTCGTTATGGCATGATCGGCGGCGGACGCGGCGCCTTCATTGGCGGCGTCCATCGCATCGCAGCATCGATCGATCAGCAGATTGAACTCGTCTGCGGCGCTTTTTCCTCCGACCCCCAGCGCTCCAAGGACAGCGGCGCGGACTTCTTCCTGCCAGCCGAGCGCTGCTACACCAACTACGAAGAGATGATCCGCACCGAGGCCGCGCTGCCTGCGGACAGGCGCATGGACTTCGTCTCCATCGTCACCCCGAACCACCTCCACTTCCCCGCCGCCAAAGCCGCGCTGGAGGCCGGCTTCCACGTTCTCTCCGACAAGCCCGCCACCTTCAACCTCGCCCAGGCCAAGGAGCTGGCGGAGATCGTCAAGACCAGCGGCAAGCTCTACGGCGTCACTTACAACTACACCGGCTACCCGCTCATGCGCCAGGCCCGGCAGATGATCGAAGAAGGCAAGCTCGGCGAGATCCGCAAAGTCGTCGTCGAATACCCGCAGGGCTGGCTGGCCACCATGCTGGAAAACACCGGGCAAAAGCAGGCCTCCTGGCGCGTGGACCCCGCCATCTGCGGCGCCGCCGGCTGCATGGGAGACATCGGCACACACGCCATCAACCTCGCCGAATACGTCACCGGATTGCACATCAAGGAACTCGCCGCCGACCTCACCATCTTCCTGGCCAAGGAAGGCCGCCGTCTGGAGGACGATGGCAACGTGCTGCTGCGCTTCACCAACGGCGCCAAGGGCGTGCTGCACTCCAGCCAGATCAGCATCGGCTGTGAAAACAACCTCAGCCTCCGCGTCTATGGCTCCCTGGGCGGCATCGAGTGGTCCCAGCTGGATCCGAACACGATGATCGTCACCTCCCTGGACAAGCCCAAGCAGATCTACCGCACCAGCATGGGCTACCTCGGCAGCGCCGCCGCCGCCTGCTCACGCACACCCTCCGGCCATCCCGAAGGCTACCTGGAAGGCTTCGCGAACATCTACAAAAACTTCGCCAACCACGTCCGCGCCGTGAGCGCCGGCACCGCGCCCAACCCGCTGGACATGGACTACCCGACCATCGAAGAAGGCGTGGCCGGCATGGCCTTCATCGAAGCCGTCGTCGCCTCCTCCGCCAACAACGCCGCCTGGACCCCTCTGGACTACACCCCCACCACCCGCGCAAAGTACGGCGACGCCACGCTGACGAGCGATCGCGGCGGTCTGGCGTAGGGGGAGGAGTGGTCATATCCTGCACTTGGCAGCTACGTCTCACTGAGGTATGGTTTGCCCATGTCCACGCTCACCCTCGAACTCGACAGCGCGCTGGCGCACTCGCTGGAGGAGTCCGCGCGCCGCGAGCACAAACCCGTGGCCGCATGGGCGCGCGAGCGCCTGCACATCGCGGCCATGGAAACCGAAGCGGAAGCCAACGGCTATCCGCCCGGCTGGCTCAAGCTCTTCGGCAGCATCGACGATGACACGTTTACCGCACCTGCGCGCGAAGCCACGAAGCCAGCTGCATTGCTGGATGATGCCTGATCCTTTGCTGCGACGATGGCCTACTGCCTCGGCACCAACACCATCGTCTTTTGCTTGCGTGGCAAGTCGGCGAAAGCCATGAACCGCCTTCGCACCGCATCGGCAAGCGATGTGCGAGTGCCCATGCAGGTTTTGGCCGAGCTCCGCCTCGGAGCTGCAAAAAGCGCCAAGCCCATTCAGAACAGACAGTTGGTTGACGCCTTCGTGAAACCTTATGCCGTTCTGTGGCCTGATGACCATATAATCGAGCAATACATTTCCATCCGCTGCTCACTCGAAGCCATCGGCAGGAACATCGGTGAAGCCGAC
This sequence comes from Prosthecobacter sp., assembly GCA_021733925.1. GTDB lineage: Bacteria > Verrucomicrobiota > Verrucomicrobiia > Verrucomicrobiales > Verrucomicrobiaceae > Prosthecobacter. The sequence continues at coordinate 66,286 of JAIPJY010000007.1, forward strand.
CTATGGATTGCGGCCACCGCACGCGCAAACAACGATGTCATCGTGACCAACAACACCGATGAGTTCGCACGCGTACCCGGTCTGGTGGTTGAAGATTGGAGTGTCTGACAATCTACTAAAATAATACCGACCTGCCCTCTTTAGACAAAACGGGGAGAACAAGCCCGCGCCCGTTCTCCCCGCTTCGACAAATCACTCAACCCCTCAAATCGTCACCGGCTTCCCAGTCTTCGCGGATTCATAGACCGCGTCGATCACCTGCATCAGCCGCAGGGCCTGCTCGGGCGTGTTCAGCGGCTCGGCCTTGCCATCAAGAAACTCGATGAAGTTCGCGGCGGAGCCGATCCGGCCCATGTCCTCGCAGGGCAGGCAGATGACTTTGCGGTCCACGCTGTGGCCGCCTTCCTGGATGTAAAGCTCAGCGGAATCGATGGCAGTGTTGTCAAACCCGTCAATGGCGAAGAGACGCTCCACCTTGCCACCGGCCTTGGTGCCCTGGAAGACCACGGACACTTCCTCGCGCTTGATCATTTCAGCCCACGAGACCTGGAGGGACATGACCTGACCCGTCTTGAACATCACAAAGCCATGCGCCGCATTCTCCACGTCTGTGGTGCCGCCCACCCGGTCAGGGATGCCCCAGGGGCCCTTGAACTGCTTGTCATGGATGAAGTCCGTGAAGGTCTGTCCCATCACGTAGGCAGGCTCAGGATAGCCCATGAAGTACATGGCCAGATCCACCATGTGCAGCAGATCCACCAGCGCTCCACCGCCGGCGAGCTCCTTGGTGGTGAACCAGCCGCCGAAGCCCGGAATGCCAGTGCGGCGAATCCACTTCGCCTGCGCGGAGTTGATCGTGCCGACCACGCCCTGGTCGATGTAAGCCTTCATCGCGAGCGATTCAGGCCGGGCGCGGTTGTTGAAATTGAAGAGCACATGCTTGCCGGCCTTTTCGGCGGCATCGATGATTTCCTGCACTTCTGCAGCATTCAGAGCCGGCGGCTTTTCGCAGAAGACGTGCTTGCCGGCGGAGAGGCACTGAATCGCCAGGGGTTTGTGGAATTTGTTCGGCACAATGACGCTGATGGCATCGAGTTCCGGGCTTCCTGCCAGCATGGCTTCAACGGATTCATACGCCTTGGCGATGCCGTACTTCTCCGCTGCCTTGGCGGCGGCTCCGGGAGCCGCATCGGCCACGGCCACGAGTTCCGCTCCTGCCTGGCGGAATCCCGCCGAGTGATACTGCAACATGCCGCCTGCTCCGATGACTCCGACTTTGATGGCCATAAAAAATGTGTGCGTTAAGGGGTTGGTGAATTTTGACTGAGGCCCGCGAGAATGGAGATTCCCCGGCACCGAGTCAAGATTTGAAAACGGCACCTGCACGCTGGCTCATTTTCCCCGTCGAATGGTTTTGCGGCTTCGCCTTTTGACTGTCATCCTGAGCGTCGGGTGAGAAAACCCGAACCGGGGCCGCGAATCGATTGACGCCTCGGCCGAACAGAACCAAACGCAATCCAGTGAACTCAGACGAAGAGCCACCCATCTCTGGCGCGCCAGTGCCCGAAGGCAGGCTCTTTGCTCTGTTTAAGCAAGTCCTCGGCAGTTACTCAGTTCTCAAGCCAGTGGATTATGTGCATTTGCTGTCGATTGCGCGCTTCAAAAGACTCCCAAAAGGCGAGTTCATCATCAAGGCAGGCGAGTACCATTACGACATCATCATTGTTTTGAAGGGGTTGCTGAGAAACTACATTCTCGATGAGGCCGGGGAGGAGCGAACGATGCTCTTTGTGCCCGAAAGGAAAAATGCCGGCTCCTACCGCACCGTGCTGCGGGATCAGCCCTCGGTGGAAAACGTTCTGGCGCTGGAGGATTCATGGATCGTCGCCACCGATTTCCGCGAGTTCGAGAGGCTTGCCCAAAGCAGCCCTTCCCTGCGGCATTACCAAAACCTTTTATTGAAGGAGCTCCTGGCTTCGACGGTGGACCAGGTGTGGTCGCATGTGGGTTTGAGCCCCGAGCAGCGCTACCTCGAGTTTTGCCGGAATTTCCCCAAGCTGGCGCAACGCGTGACGCAAAAGGACCTGGCCTCCTACCTCGGCATCACGCCCACGTCGCTCTCGCGCATCAGGGCGCGCATTGCACAGTCCTGACCATCTCCCGTCCCGGCCAAGTTGCCTTCAAGCAACTATCTGGAGTTTGCTTCCGCAAGCGCCGCCGAGCGTCCCTGAGCTTCCCATTTGGTCTTGGACTTTGCGAACTGCTATCCCCCGGTGTCAGCACTTCGGAGGCAGCGCCCCACTTCCCCATCGCAGGTCTCATTTGCTTTTGCGGCAACACGCTCCACCGCTCCGCGCTCGAGATTCAGATTTCGACATTCGTCATTTGAGCGCTTCTTTTGCCCAGTTGCACACCCACCTCGACCTCATGCCTGTAACCACACGCCCCGCCACGCTCGCCGACCTCCCGGCCATCAACGCCATTTACAATCACTACGTCGAGCATAGCACCTGCACCTATCAAACCGTGCCCAGCACCGCACAAGAACGCCGCGACTGGTTTGACGCCCACGGCCCCGAGCACCCTGTGATCGTGGCCGAAGAAGATGGGATCGTCATCGGCTGGGGCTCGCTCAGCCGTTTTCATCCGCGCCAGGCCTACTGCCACAGCGTCGAGGACTCCATCTACCTTCATCACGCACATCAAGGCAAAGGCCTCGGCAGCCTGCTGCTCGGAGAGCTCCTCACACTCGCCAAACAAATCGGCCATCACACCGTCCTCGGCGGCATCGATGCCGATCAGTCCGGCAGCATCGCCCTGCACGCCAAATTCGGCTTCGTCAAAGTCTCCCACCTCAAAGAAGTCGGCCACAAGCACGGCCGCTGGCTCGACGTGCTGTGGATGCAGAAGATGCTGTAACAAAGTTGCCCAGTTGCGCCGCAACTGGAGCCTTCCCAGGCTCTTGTGCCATCGGTGGCGCTCGACTATTCTTCACCCGTGATCCACTCACCGCCAGCAACGCTCGACCTGCCTTCGCTCAGCGCGGCTGTTCGTTCAGTATGTGTGCGTCACGCTGTCGCTCGGATGGAGTTGTTCGGTTCGCGTGCAAGTGAACAGGCACACGACGGCAGCGACTACGACTTCTTGGTCACCTTCCCCCCGCAATCGAATGCCGGCCTGCTAGAGATGGGCGGCCTGAAGGAAGACCTTGAACAACAGCTTGGACATCGCGTTGATCTTCTCAGTCGCGCCGCCGTTGAGCGCAGCCGCAATCCCTTCCGCCGCCGCTCCATCCTCGCCGCGCCCGTCACTGAGTACGTGTAACAGCGTTCGACAGAACGTGATCGGACAGGGTGCTTGCAGTTATACCCTGCGCTCTCGATTCCCCCCTCCAATTTTCAATTCTTAGTTTTCAGTTCGCAGTTTTCAGTCCTTCCATCCCACATCACCCCACGAACACGCCATGATCGAGGATGAGTAGAAGAACGAGGACGAACCCACAGCCCCGCATTCGTCATTCGTCACCCCACCCGCTAGAACCGCCCTCGTCCCAACGTCTTCACGCCATGCCCAGCGCCCACGCTCCCCTGTCCCGCCGCCGCTTTCTCGGCAGCACGGCCATGGGCTTGTCCAGCGTGGCGTTGTCAGATCTCATGGCGGATTCGCAACCGCATTTCCCTGCAAAGGCCAAGCGCGTCATCTGGCTTTTCATGCACGGCGGGCCGAGCCACGTCGATCTCTTTGACCCAAAGCCCGAACTCATCCGCCACGCAGGCAAGCCTTTGCCAGACAGCTATGGCGCCGTCGAGACACGCCGCAAGGTCGCGCAAAATCCGCTGCTCGCGCCCGTCAAACCCTTCCGCAAATACGGCCAGAGCGGCATCGAGGTCAGTGACTTCCTCCCGCACATGGCGGAACTGGCGGATGAAATGTGCGTCATCCGCAGCTGCCATGGCGATAGCGTGAATCATCCGCAGTCCGTCTATCAGATGAACACCGGCTCCATCCAGATGGGCAAGCCGAGCATGGGCAGCTGGGTGTCCTATGGACTCGGCTCAGAAAACACGGATATGCCGGCCTTCGTCGTCATGCCGGATCCCGGGGGCGGCCTCAAAGGCGGACCACCCGCCTGGGGCAGCGGCTTCCTGCCAGCCACCTATCAGGGCACCACCATGCGCGCCGGCGGCAATCCCATCCTGGATCTGCAAGGGCCGCACAGCACCGCACGCCAGCGCGCCACGCTGGATCTCATCCAGCAGATGAATGCGCAGCATCTCGCGCAACACGCCGCCGACAGCGAACTCGACGCCCGCATCCGCAGCTACGAGCTCGCCTTCCGCATGCAAAGCGCTGCACCGGAAGCCGTGGACATCTCACGCGAGACCGAGGCCACGAAAAAACTCTACGGCATCGACGACGCCACCACGAAAGAGTTCGGCACCCGCTGCCTGCTGGCACGGCGCATGATCGAGCGCGGCGTGCGCTTCGTGCAGCTCTACTCCGGCGATACCAATGGCTGGGACGCACACGAAAACGTGCTCAAGAACCACACCGACTACTGCGCCCGTACCGACAAACCCGTGGCCGGTCTCCTGCGAGATCTCAAACAGCGCGGCCTGCTGGAGGACACCCTCGTCATCTGGGGCGGTGAATTCGGCCGCATGCCCATGAGCGAAAAAGGCGTGGGCCGCGATCACAACCCCTGGGGCTTCACCACCGTGCTCATGGGTGCCGGTGTGAAGCACGGCCACATCCACGGTGCCACCGATGAATTCGGCCTGCGCGCCGCCCAGGACAAAGTCCACATCCACGATCTCCACGCCACCATCCTCCACCTCCTCGGCCTCGATCACGAGCGCCTCACCTTCCGCCTCAACGGCCTCGATCAGAAACTGACCGGTGTGGAAGGCAGCGATGTCGTGAAGGGAATCCTTGCCTAAATGACGAATGAGCACTGCTGATAAAATAGCTGCGGTAAGTTTGTGCTATGCACTGGGCAGTGTCGCGGTCTTGGTAGGATGGAAAAATCCTGATTGGGCCTACCGGCCTAGTTCACATCAGGTCCAGTTGTTTGGACGCAACCTTGTCAGGCTCTTTCATTTCATGCTCGGCCTGACGTTACTTATACTCTCCACGTTCTTCCTGTTCGCCTGATACATTTACATGACCTTTAAGCTCACAGTGATGAATGCATTCCGCTTTTTGCGTCTGGCAGAAATGCAGTCATGGCTGCGTGCTTCCATTCTGCTGTTGCTTATCGCAGGCCGTGCCCACGCCGTCTCCATCCACGCCTCCTCCGATCCCGTGAAGGACGAGCGTCCCATCAAGTCTGAGGACAAGGAACACTGGTCCTTCAAGCCACTCCAAATCACACCCGGCAACACAGGCATCGACGATCTCGCCCAGCCTTCATCCCCTCCCGCAGATCCCGCCACCCTCATCCGCCGCCTCACCTTCGATCTCACCGGCCTGCCACCCACTCCCGAAGAAGTCACCGCCTTCAAGGATTCCGCACTCCGCACTCCGAATTCCGCATTCGAGTCGCTCGTGGACAAACTGCTCGCCTCCCCACGCTACGGCGAGCACTGGGCCCAGTGGTGGCTCGACCTCGCTCGCTACGCGGACACCGACGGCTTCGAATACGACGCCGAACGCAACCGCGCCTGGCAGTACCGCGACTGGGTCATCGACGCTCTCAATCGCGACATGCCCTTCGATGCCTTCGTGCAGCATCAGATCGCCGGAGATTTGATGGGGGACGAAATCGCCACCGGCTTCCTCTTCTCCTGCCCGGACATGCCCGACCTCAACAATCAAAGCGAGCGCCGCCACGTCCTGCTCAATGACATCGCCACCACCGTCGGCGCGGTCGGTCTCGGCCTCACCGTCGGCTGCGCGCAGTGTCACGATCATCCCTACGACCCCATCAGCCAGGCCGACTTCTACCGACTGCGCGCCTTCTTTGACAACACCGTGCTGACCAAAACCAGCAAGCCCCTCGGCCCCGCCGTCCGCGTCTGGACCGAAGGCATTCCCGCCAGCACCGTCTTTGTGCGTGGCGACTTCAAGCGCCCCGGCCCCGAAATCCAGCCCGCCATTCCCCGCCTCTTCGGCGCCACACCCGCCAAGGCCGACCGCACCACACTCGCGCAATGGCTCGCCAGCAAGGACAACGCCCTCTTCCTCCGCACCATGGCCAATCGCCTCTGGCAGCAGCACTTCGGCAAACCGCTCGCCGCCATTCCCGGAGATCTCGGTCATCAGGGCGAAGCCCCCACCAATCCCGCCCTGCTCGACTGGCTGGCCGCCGAACTGCCACGCCAAAACTGGAGCCTCAAGCGCCTGCACAAGGTCATCGTCATGTCGCAGACCTATCAGCAAAAAGCCACCACCCCCACGCGCCTCACCGGCGAAATGCTGCGCGATGCCATGCTCAGCGTCAGCGGCCAGCTCAATCTCAAAACCGGCGGCCCCGGCGTGAAACTCCCGCTGCCAAAAGAAATCACCAGCACCCTGATCAAGAGCCAGGGCGAAGCCACCAAGGACGTGACCGAGCACACCCGCCGCAGCATCTACACCTTCGCCCGGCGCAATCTGCGCCACCCGCTCTTCGAGCTCTTTGACCGCCCGGACGCCCAAATCTCCTGCGCCCGGCGCAATGCCTCCACCACCGCCCCGCAGGCTCTCATGCTGCTCAATTCCGACTTCGCCCACAGCATCGCCGCAAAGATCGCCGCGCAATTGAATGCGCAGCATGGCTCCGATGCCACCGCCCTCATCACCGCCGCCACACTGCGCTGCCTCTCCCGCCAGCCCACGCCCCAGGAGATCGAGATCGGCCAGAAGTTCCTGCAAAAACAAACCGCGCTCACTCCCGGCTTCCGCGAGGCTCTGGCAGACTACTGCCTTGCCCTGCTGAACTCGAACGAGTTTGTGTATGTGGACTGAACTATGAACGAACCACCTTCCAACAGCGGTGCCTTCATCGCCAAGCTCGGAGCCTGGCTGCAGCTCGGACTGATCTTCGGCGTCGCCGGCACGGTGAGCGCCATGAGAAAAACCTTCCAAGAAATCGGCTCTGCTGGCACCAGCGATCCGACCATCCTCAGCGGAGCCATCGGCGAAGTCCTCTACACCACGTTTGCAGGCCTGGCGGTCTCACTGGTTGGCATCATCCTTGTCAGCATTGCCATCACCGCCTGCCACTATCGCGCCGTGTGGATGTTCTGGTTCCTCTGCCTCTACGGCGGCCTCATCATCTTCAGTGGCTTCCTGCCCTTCGGCCTGTTCTTCCTCATCTACGGCCTGACGAAGAAGGATGAATTTCTGCGCCCAGCCCCAAGCCAGGAGCCTGGCCGACTTTAGACTCGGCAAGGTTCGCTGACTGGGAAAACGTGTAGCACTAGGCGCCACGCAATCTATAGATTCAATAGCGAGTCAAGCCACTTGAATGTCGGGGCTAATGGTGAATCTTAGGTGTTCCCATCGAACCTCATGCCCAAACTCGATCTCAGCCCCTACCCCGACACCCCCACGGCGCGGTTGGAGTTGGTTGAGTTTCTGAACCGGCAGCTCCCACCGCAGAACGGCCCCCGCTGGGAACAGCGCCTGCGCCTTTGGTGGGATGAAAACCCCGCCGCCGCGATCAACCCAGAACGCGGACGCTGGGTACATTCGGAAGGGCGCTTGGTGGCCTATGGCGGCTCCATCCCCGCCCTGCATGCCTGGCAGGAACGGATCTGCCAGACGGTGTACGCCACCACCTTCTGCATGGACGGGCAGTTCCCCAAAGCAGCGGCCATGGTCTTCCTGCAGCAGCGCGAGATTGCAGCGCAGCGCATGATCATCCACTCCACCCCCAGCCCCCGTGTCCAGGAGGCCTTGCACAAGATGGGCGCACGGGCGGAGCAGACCGTGACCCGCTACTTTTTCCCCGCCGGACTCGCCTCCCGCCTGCGCGGCCATACCTGGTGGCCCTCGCTACCTACGGACAAGCGAGTGGTGACCGATCCCGCCGAGGTCACCGCCATCCCACGCCCCTACCAGCGTGCAGACCGCATCGAGAAATGGATCACCCCCGAGTACTTGCGGTGGTATTGCCGCGCCACCACGCGCGAGCATCATTTCCTCGGTCTCGTAGATGCCGCAGGCGTGCTCAGCTCCTACCTCATCATCACCCCCCGGCTCGTGCGCGGCCTGCACGGCTGGGATGTGCTGGAAAGCTTCACCACCCAGGAGGACCGCTCCGATCTGTATGCCCTGATCGGCCTCCTCGTCAAAGAACCCGGCATCCTCCCCGGCGGCGCCGTCCTCGTCACCGCCGCCGCCTTCCCCGACGACCTCACCTGGGCCCATCCCCCCGCTCTCCTCTGCCGCAACCAGCACGTCTGCCACTTCTTCCTTTTCCCCGAAGCCCTCCGTCAGGCCCCTAAGCACACCATCATGGCCGAAGGAGATCTGGGGTTGTGATTTGTTGAAGTGAACAATCGTGAAACTCCAAATCCCCATCCCACGGGATCAGGTTACGGAGCCGCCTCTTGCTCCATGGAAGCGCGCCCGTTCTCAACAACGTCGCCATCCACTAAAACCAGCGTAAAACTCAATATTTTCATCTTTTACATTACGTATATATCCCTCCTGCTCGCATATATCGATCTATTCCCTTGAACATTTTTGAACGTTTGATATAAATTCATCTAATAACCCCGACTACCGCTGCGCCAATGCATCTGTGGTATAAAACTCACGGGAGCACATGCTTATGAAGACGACTCCGAAACGAAGGGTGGAACACACTCCGCCGAGCCGCAAATTACGCGGTTATTCCTTCGACCCCAGTCTCTCTGCCAAAATGGAGACCGCCTTCATCAACGAGCGTATCTTCAGCATCCCCTGGGAGGAACTCAATCCAGGACCTGTGGGTGAGTATGTGGAGGTGATCGATGTGGACCCTGCCAGCGGCTGCTTTTATGAACCCGTGGATTTGAGCCATCCTCATTTGCTCGCACAGGATGGATTGCCAGCCTCCGCAGCGAATCCCCAGTTTCACCAACAGATGGTTTACGCCGTCGTCATGACGACAATCAAAAACTTCGAGCGCGCCATCGGGCGGCCGGTCCTTTGGTCAGACCGCACGATTGGTGACATGGGCAAGTCATACAGGGCGATGACGACCGAGGATTGGGAGGCGACATACGTGCAGCGTCTGGCGGTTTATCCCCATGCTCTGCGTGAGGCGAACGCGTATTATTCCCCCTCCAAAAAGGCGCTTCTGTTTGGCTATTTCCCGGCTTCGGAAATGGGCGATCCAGCAGTCTATCCGGGCGGCATCGTGTTTGGCTGCCTTTCCCATGACATCATCGCGCATGAGACGGCACACGCCATTCTGGACGGAATCCATCCTCGTTTCATGGAGGTGACCCAACCGGACGGCCTGGCCTTTCATGAGGCCTTTGCAGACATCGTGGCGATGTTTCAGCACTTCACCTTCCTCGAAGTCGTGCGGCATCAGATCGCCAAGACCAGAGGCGACATGGGCATGAACAACCTCATGGGCGAACTCGCGCAGGAGTTTGGCAGAGCTACGGGAAATCACGGCTCACTGCGCAGCGCCCTTGGCCAGGTGGACAAGGCCACCGGAAAGTGGCAGCGCAAAACGCCTGATCCCAGCCGCTACCAGACGGAGATGGAGCCTCACGATCGCGGGGCCATCCTCGTCTCCGCTGTGTTTGATGCCTTCGTGTCCATTTACGAATCCCGCATCGCTGACTTGCGCCGCATCGCCAGCGGAGGCACCGGCGTTCTCGTGGAGGGTGAATTGCACCCGGACCTCGTGAACCGTCTGGCTGACGAAGCGGTCAAATCCGCCCAGCATGTGCTGACCATGTGCATCCGCGCCTTGGATTACTGCCCCCCGGTCGACATTGATTTTGGCGACTATTTACGCGCATTGATCACGGCAGATCGTGACGTGATGCTGCATGACACGCGGGGCTACAGGCTTGCCTTCATCGATGCATTCCGCCAGCACGGAATCTATCCGCGCAAGCTCCGCTCCCTCTCGGAGGAGAGCCTGACGTGGGACCGTGCGCATGAGATCAATAAATACGAAAAATTGGCGCAACTCGGGGAGGTTCTGCAGGGCTTTTACAAAGATCTAAGCGTAGACAAGGACCGCAAGACACGCTGGAAAAACACACGCAGGCAGCGCGCAGCCCTGCATGAGCATCTGCGCTCAAAATTCTGGGATGAATTCAGTGATGCCAAGCTGCAGGAAATCACCGGGTTGGATTTCAGCATCACCAGAGCAAGCCGTGGCGAGGATGTGGTACGTTTCGAAGTTCATGCCATGTGGCCGGTGCAGCGGCAGCGGCTGGATGGGTCGGTGCTCAACCAGGTGATCTTCACCATTCTTCAGCACAAGCCCATGGAAGGGCCTCGTTCGCAGGAAATCTGGGGAGGCTGCACCTTCATCGTGGACTTGGGCCACGAAAATCCTGAGCAGGCGATCCGCTATGTCATCCGCAAACCTCTTTACTACAAGGATCCGAAGGGAAGCCGCATTGAGCGCGCACAAAACTGGGCCAAGGACCCCGCCATGATGTCACTCGCCTCCACTTACGGCATGGATGCGGGCGAAGAGCCCTTTGCGATGCTGCACGCAGAACATTGAACCTTCAAATCTATGGCCACCAAAGCAACCAAGCCCAAAGCGAATAAGCCTGCCAATGACTTCCGCGTGCGCATCCGCATGTATCAGCATGGGCTGGGAGACTGCTTTTTGCTGAGCTTTCCCAAGGGAAAAACACAGTGCGTACACGTGATGATCGACTGCGGCGTTGTTCTCGGGACAAGCGAACCGGGAGCCGTGATGACCAAGGTGGCCGAGGACATCAGGAAAACGACGGGAGGAAAGGTGGACGTGCTGGTGATCACGCACGAGCACTGGGACCATTTGTCCGGCTTCGACTCCGCCCAGGCTCGGGCGGTTTTTGAGAAAATTGAATTTGGCACGCTTTGGCTGGCCTGGACAGAGGATGAAAACAATCCGCTGGCCAACCGTCTCCGTGCCGAAAGGGAGAAAAAGAAAGCAGCGGCCAAGGCTGCCAAGGAAGCATCCGAAAAACGGGGCCTCAAAACACAGGCGGCACGCATGGCCGGAGTGCTTGGCTTTTTTGGTGCCAAAGCCGCCGGCGCTGGCGATGAAGAAGATGCTGGCGGCACAGCGGGTGCGCTAAATTTTCTCAAAGCGAAATGCCCCCCGACGATACTCGAGACCGGAGGGAAACCCTTTTCCATTCCCGGCGTGAACGGGGTGCGTGTGTATGTGCTGGGCCCGCCATTGGACAGCGATGCCATGAAAAAAACAAACCCTTCCAAGGATGAGGGGTATGCCATGGGGGGCGAGGCAATCGGGCTCACGGATGCGTTCCTCGCGGCATTTGATCCCAACGACGAACTCGCGCAGCCTTTCGCTCCGTCGTTGCGCATGCCGGTGAAGGAACTCAAGACACGGCAGGCGGTGAAGATAAACGGAATCATCTCAGGAATCGACGGATATGCTAACACGGAGAACCAGTGGCGAAACATTGACGATGCGTGGCTGGCCATGGGCGAACGACTGGCTCTGCAGCTCGACAACGCCACCAACAACACCAGCCTCGTTCTCGCCTTTGAACTTGAGGACTCCAATGATGTGCTGCTGTTTGTAGGCGACGCACAGGCGGGAAACTGGCGCTCATGGGATGACTGCGAATGGACGGTGAAAGACAAAGATGGCGAAAGCCGCGAGGTAACCGCCGCCGATCTGCTGCTGCGCACGGTCTTTTACAAAGTCGGCCATCACGGCAGCCACAATGCCACCCTGAGAGAAAAGGGGCTTGAGCGCATGAACAGCCGTCGTCTGGCCGCCGTCATTCCGGTGGACACCCGCGTGGCGCACGAAGTCAAGGGCTGGGACCATATGCCGCTGCCCGCCATCCGTGAGCGCCTGGAGCAGAAGTGCGCCGTGGTTTTTCAATCAGACATGGCGCCCTCCGTCATGAAAAATGCACCCGAAATGCGCTGGAAGGAGTCAGTGGAAAAGTTCGATGTCCGCATGAAGAGCAAGACCACGAAGAAAGTGGAGACCGTGAGAAAGCAGAGCCTGTACACCGATTACTTCCTATGAAGAACATCATCATTTGCTGCGACGGCACCAACAACAAGCTGGAAGGCGATTTGACCAATGTCGTGCGCATCTTTCAAGTGGCCTTGCAGAACGATCAACAGGTCGCCTTCTATGATCCTGGCGTCGGAACGATGGCATCTCCGAATGAAAAAACCGGCCTCGGCAAGCGGTGGTCCATGATCAAGGGACTCGCGTTCGGCACCGGGCTTGATGACAACGTGTTCGACGCCTACCGATATTTGATGAAGACCTATCAGGAGGGCGACAAGGTCTTCCTGTTTGGCTTCAGCCGCGGCTCTTTCACCGTGAGAGTGCTGGCCGGCATGTTGCACGGCGTTGGACTGCTGAGCGCAGGTTCGGAGAACCTGCTGCCCTATGTGTGGCGCCACTATTTGGGCATCCGGATTCTGCCGCACAGCGCGAGCCCCGATCAGAAAAAGGCAGCGGAAGCATACGACAAAGACACGGCGGTGCTGCGCGCGAGTTTCACGCGCCCCTGCCCGGTCGCATTTCTGGGACCATGGGACACCGTCGGCTCAGTGGGCCTGTATAACGCCAATCAGGCCTTCCCATTCACCTATGAAAATCCCAGCGTCGCGGTGGTGCGCCACGCAGTGTCATTGGATGAAAAAAGAGCGGGCTTCCGTTCCAACGTATTCAAAACGGATTCCACCAAGCTGACCGGCAGCGACAGGCAAAGAGTGATGAATGTCTGGTTCCCAGGCGTGCATTCAGACATCGGCGGCGGATACCCATGGGAGGAGAGCGGGATGGCCATGGTCGCGTATCAATGGATGGTACGTGAAGCGCGGGCAGCCGGCCTTCAAGTAGATCAGGGAAAGCTGGACGCTTTGCTCAAAAGTTGCCCACCGGATGCGACAGCGAAAATCCACGAGTCGCTCACAGGCGCTTGGAAGGCCATGGAATACATCCCCGCCCGTCGCTTCAGCTGGTCGAAGGCCAAAACCGAGTGGCGCTACAAGCCGAACAAGTCACGCGAAATGAACGTCGCCGAGATTTTCCTTCACCGGAGCATCCTTCAGCGGATGCAGGCAAAGCCCGAATACCACCCTCCAAATCTACCAGCAGGCGATCTCGCCGCCCAGTTTCAGATTGAGGACTGATCCCGCCTGACGGCAGCTTTCGGGGATCCTTGAAAATTGACTCGCCCTTCCCCATCCTCAACAAGTGGAACCGGATAAAGGCGAAGGCGCCAGGATTTCTCCCGACGCCTTCATTGTGGATCGGCCCTCATAAGCCGGATTCTGTGTCCCCGATGCCCTTCGGCAACTGGCTGTGATCATTTATCTGTCAGGCTGATCGCTCAGCCTGCCCCTGCTTGCGCAGTGGAGCGACTATTACCCGGAGGTATCCATCCCTTGCGGGACTTGCGGCCAGGCGGGCCTTTCTCCTGTTCTGTCTTGCACCGCATGAGGTTTGTCGTGCCCCCTTCCTCGCGGTTGGGGCGGTGGGCTCTTACCCCGCCATTTCACCCTTACCCACGCTTGCGCGCAGGCGGTTTGTTTTCTGTGATACTGTCTGTGACTACGGCTTGCACCGCAGCCCCCACGCTTTCACGTGGCATGCTGCCTTGTGGTGTCCGGACTTTCCTCTGGCATCCCCGCCTTGCAGCAAAAACACCAGCGATCACTCCGGCCGACCCGCCATCAGAGTAAAGGCTTCAGCCAAAAGGGCAAGCCGGGGCTGCGGGGAAAGATGCCGCGAAACTTCAGGTCCGGCTCCGGTGTTGAACCACCACAACCCACCGCCGCCATGAAACTCCTCCCCTCCTTCCTCCTCGCCCTCACGCTCAGCTTCTCTCTGACCCACGCCGAAGACGCTCCCAAAAAGCGCCCCGATGGCCCAGGTGCCGGTGGCGGCCCGGGACGCGAAAAAATGCGGGAGATGATGCTGCAGAAGTTTGATGCCAATAAAAACGGCACGCTGGACCCCGAAGAGAAAGCCGCTGCCATGAAGGCCATGCAAGAACGCCGTGGCGGCAGCCCCAAGGGCGGCGCAACAGGCGACTCTGCGAAAGGCGAAGGCCCAATGCATTCGATGCTCCTGCAAAAATTCGATGCCAACAAGAACGGCGTCCTAGATCCCGACGAAAAAGCCGCAGCCATGAAAGCCATGCAGGAGCGCAAAGGCAAGTCCGGCGGCTTCCCCGGTGCCGACGGCCCAAGCACAGAGAGTGGCAGCAAGTTCCGCCGCCCACCAGAAGCACCAAAAGAAGGCGACGAAGCGAAGAAGTGAGGCTAGGCAAAATTTTCCAGCCTTTGATCAAGTGTCAGAAACATTTCAGCATTGTCTCGGGCAAAATCGAGGAGTTTGTGCACGTCTATTGCCTCATAGACATCGTCTTCAACTTCTCCCGGGTTGATCCATTTGTTGCCAGAATAAAGGAGTGCGTATGCCCGAGTAAATCCTGCCATTTTGAGCGAACTGATTGCCGAGAACCAACATCCATGGGCGTCGAAGTGACGGCATAGTCCCGTGGATTTGATTGCCATCATCATTCTATAAATTTGCTCAAAAGCCTGTTCATGCAGTGTTAATGGCCAGCTGGATACATGTGGCCATTCGTCCAACTCTTTTGCTTCTATTTTTTTGACGATGTTATTGGCCGCATCCAATGGATCTCGTTCATTCAGCAACTCATCCAATGATTTTCCAAGATAAGGATGCAGCTCTTCGGCGCGCTTCCTCTTTTTGCGGCATTCCTCGCAATGACCGAATTTGTCCAACCAAGGCTCGCCGTCAGTTGGCCCAAGCATCTCCAAAATCTCCGGGTCAGTGATTTCTTTTTCACCGCAGGCGACACAGGTTCTTGGGTTGGCGGACATGTGTTTGCCGAATGGTTGGTTTGTGGCGTGCTGAACCAAATGAAAATCATTTACCGACGTTATCCTTGAGCAACTTCAAGAGAGTGTGGCCTTCAGAGTACTGAATGTCGCTGATCTTCCACGCACCGCCCTGCTGCACACAATGGAAGGTGATGCGCTTCTTCTTTTCGAAGTTCACAAAAGTCACCAGAACAGTGCTCTTGCCCTCCTCCGTCTTTGCCGGGTGGATCACGAACTCCTTGATCTCCGTGTCCTGCGCATCGTAAAGCGGATCACCATCGATCGCACCGACTTCCCCCTTAGCATCAAGCGTGTCTTTCCAAATGAGACCGCCTAGCTCCTTCGTGAAGTAATGGTCCACCAGCGCCCGGTTCTTGTCCTGGAAGAACGGCGACGCCTCTTTCTTCTCCGACTTGTAAAGCTCTGCAACCAGCGCCTCAGGCGTGCCCCCCTTGTCAGCAGCGTGCAAATTCAGAACACAGGAAACGAGCAGGAGGAGCAGAGTCAGGAGGCGCATGCGGCTGCTATCGTCGCAAATGCGCCATTGTCGAATCCTGCAGCTTACTTCTGCTTTGGTAAGTCTTTCTGGGGGGGGAATTCATCGGGAGGGCTTTCCTGCGGCATGACATCTGATGCCGTGGAATGTCCTTGGCAGGTTGCCGCCTTCTCTTCTTTTGCCCTCAGACTCCGCTTTCCACCAGTCCCAACGGGACTGCGCATCATAGCGAAGGGGTGCCGAGCCCTGGCGAGGCTCCCCTGGTGCCAGAGGTCAGCATCGGAAAGCAAACCCAGCGCCTTCGCCACAAACCACGCCCACCAGCAGCGTTGGCAAGACGCTCCGTCGCGCCCAAAGAGAGTGTCGCCAGCCCCCCCGATGACTTGCCAAAGTAGAATTACTCGTCCGCGTCCTTTTTACCCTTTTTCTTGGGCACCTCAGGCAGCGGCTGGCCTTTTTGCGCAGCCTCCCACTCGGCGTATCCCTTGTTCTTGCGATTGCCCAGGTACTTGTAGGTGTCAAAAATGGCCTCGTTACCAAGTGCACGTGGGTCCTTCTCCTCCTTGAGGCGGCTCTCCATTTTTTCACGCAGTTCTTTTTTGGTCGCGGCGTACTTGGGATCGGCGGCAAGGTTCCTGAGGCACTCGGTATCATGAACCATGTCGTACAGCTCCTCTTCCGCACGGTAGGCAAAGGCGAGCTCATAGTAGGCTCCTTTGTTCTCGATGATCCATGCCTTGGTGGGGCTGTCGTCGCAGTTGCGGTAGCCGGTTTCCGGATTGCCCGCCGGCCAGCGTTCAGCGTGGTAGTTGTGACTGTAGAAGAACTCGGGCGTGCGGATGGCGCGCACGGGATAGCCCCAGTCGTTCGGCCGGCCAATGTCGTGGCGCTCTTTGCCGACGAGCATGGTCTTGCGATCCTCGATGAAGCCGCTCTTCTCGCTGCTGAGGATCTTGACCAGACTGCTGCCGCTGATCTGCTCATGCTTCGGCAGCCCGGCGAGTTCGAGATAGGTCGGCGCGAAATCACGCACATTGATGAAATCTTCGACAACGCGCCCCGGCTTGATACCCTTCCCCCAGCGCATGGCCAGCGGCAGATGAAAGCCATCTTCATAAATCTGACCCTTCACACGCGGAAACGGCATGCCATGGTCCGAAGTCACAATGACCAGCGTGTCCTCCAAGATGCCCTCCTTCTCCAGCATCGCCAGCGCCCGGCCGATGTGCGCATCGGCATTTTCCACCTCAATGGCGTAGTCAGCCATGTCCCCGCGTACGGTGGCATTGTCCGGGAAGTAGCCCGGCACATCCACATCCACGAGATTCTTGCCCAGCCGCTCGCCGGAGTTCAGCTCATAGGGGCGGTGCGGCTCGGTGAATCCCATCCAGAAACAGAACGGCTTCTTCGCGTCCCGCTGACCCAGAAACTTGGAGAAGTTCGCCGAGTAATCGTTCTTGTTGATGCCGGTGGTCGGCGGTTTGGTCCTTTCGGTGTCAAAGCTCGGTCCAGCTGGATTGCGTGTACGTCCGTTGAGTTTGAAATCGCCCGGCCCCCACCCCTTGCCGGTCAGGCCGACGTTGTAACCCGAGGCTTCAAGCAGATCGGGATACACCGCAAACTTCGGTGGAAAGATGCCTCCATGACACACCGCCTCCTCAAGCTGCCAGGAGTTGCGCCCCGTGAGGATCGTGGCACGGCACGGACTGCACTTCGGATTGGAGGTGAAGGCATTTTTAAACAGCACCCCTTCCTTCGCCACGCGGTCAAAGTTCGGCGTCTTGACCCAGTCGCAGCCGTAGGCACCCGCATGCTGCCAGCCCCAGTCGTCAAAGATGACGAAGAGGATGTTCGGACGTGGCGCATCCTCAGCACGGATGCTGGAGACAAAGGCGAGCGCGGCGAGGACTGCGGACAGGAGCAATTTCATGCCCGTGAAACGCCGCCCAAATCCTCAACTTGCAGCCGCTTCTTCGACACTCACACAGGTGCAGATGAGATGGCGGTCGCCATAGACATTGTCGATGCGCGAGACCGGTGGCCAGTACTTGGACTCCAGCACCCAGGGCAGAGGGAAGGCGGCGGCTTCACGCGTGTAGGCGTGCGGCCAGTCGCTTTTCGTGACGGCGGCGGCGGTGTGCGGGGCCTGCTTGAGCGTGTTGTCCGTCGGATGGTACTTGCTGCTTTCCACGCCGATCATTTCCGCGTGAATGCACTGCATCGCCTCGCAGAAGCGGTCGATCTCCGCCTGGCTCTCGCTCTCCGTGGGCTCGATCATGAGCGTGCCTGAAACCGGCCAGCTCATCGTCGGCGCATGATAGCCAAAATCCATCAGCCGCTTCGCCACATCTTCGACGGTGACCTTGTGGAAATGACTGAAGTCGAGGATGCACTCGTGCGCGACGAGCCCCTTGGCGCCTTTGTACAAAGTGGGGAAATTCGCTTCGAGCTTCTTGGCAACGTAGTTGGCGTTGAGGATGGCGTACTTCGTCGCATCAGCGAGACGCGGCCCCATCATGGCGATGTACATCCAGGAGATCGTGCAGATGCTGGCGCTGCCCCAGGGGGCGGAACACACCGCACCTTCACGGCGGTCCGCCTGCCACGTGTGGTGCCCCGGCAGATGCGGACGCAGATGCGCAGCCACAGCGATGGGCCCCACTCCCGGCCCGCCTCCGCCATGCGGAATGCAGAAGGTCTTGTGCAGATTCAAGTGGCACACATCCGCGCCGATGCGCCCCGGCGAGGTCAGCCCCACCTGCGCATTCATGTTCGCACCGTCCATGTACACCTGCCCGCCGTGATCATGCACCAGTCGGCAAATTTCCACGATGGACTCTTCAAACACACCATGCGTGGAAGGATACGTGACCATCAGCGCGGCCACTTTTTCTTTGTTCGCCTCCAGCTTCGCCTTCAAATCTTCGACGGAGATGTTGCCCTGATTGTCACACGTCACCGCCACGACTTTGAAGCCGCTCATGACCGCACTGGCCGGGTTCGTGCCATGCGCCGAAGTGGGGATGAGACAGACATCGCGGTGGCCCTCGCCACGCGCAGCATGGAAGCGCTTGATCGCCAGCAGGCCCGCATACTCGCCCTGAGATCCCGCATTCGGCTGCAACGAAACCGCGTCAAAGCCGGTGCATTCGGCCAGCCAGCCTTCGAGATCGCTAAACATCGTGTGATAGCCCTCCGTCTGATCATGCGGCGCGAAGGGATGCAGGCCATTCACCTCCGGCCAGCTCAGCGGCATCATCTCCGCCGCAGCGTTCAGCTTCATCGTACAGGAGCCCAGCGGAATCATGCTGCGGTTCAGCGCGATGTCCTTCGATTCCAGACGGTGCAGGTAGCGCATCATCTCCGTCTCGGAGTGGTACGAATTGAACACCGGATGCGTCAGGAACGCGGACCTGCGGTGGTGCCGCTCGGAGCAGTGCAGCGGATTTTCATCATCCAGCACCGGCGGTTGCTGCGCCTTGGAAATGCCAAAGGCGGTGAGCAGGTTGAGCAGCTCTTCCTCCCGCACGCGTTCATCCAAAGCGATGCCCACAGTCACGTCGTCGATTCTGCGCAGATTGAGGCCAAAGATCAGCGCGCGCTTGAGCTGGTCATCAGCGTTCGGCACGCGCACGCTGATCGTGTCAAAAAAGTCGTCGCTCAGCACGTCCAGTCCCGCACGCAGCAGCTCGCCCGCCAGCCAGACCGCCGCGCCATGCACGCGATGCGCGATGGTTTTGAGTCCCTGCGGTCCGTGATACACCGCATACATGGATGCCATCACAGCAAGCAGCACCTGCGCGGTGCAGATGTTGCTCGTGGCCTTCTCACGGCGGATGTGCTGCTCACGTGTTTGCAAAGAGAGTCGATAAGCAGGCTTGCCTGAAGCATCTTTGGAAACACCAATCAAGCGTCCAGGCAGGCGGCGCTTCAGCGCATCCTTCACCGCCATGAACGCCGCATGCGGCCCGCCAAAACCCAGCGGCACGCCAAAGCGCTGGCTGTTGCCCACGCAGATGTCCGCTCCAAATTCACCCGGTGGCCGCAGCACCGTAAGCGCCAGCAGATCGGCACTGACGACAAGCAAGGCCCCCGCCTCATGGGTCTCAGTGGCCAGTTCGGCAAAATCATGAATGACCCCCTGCGTGTCAGGATACTGCACCAGCACAGCAGCCAGCCCCTTGGTGGCGCCATGCTTCCATTTCAGCACGTCCCCCACCTCCACGCGAATGCCCAGCGCGTCCATGCGTGTGCGCACCACCTCAATGTTGTGCGGGTGGCACTGGTCTGAGACAAACACGTATGATGCTCCCGCCACCTGCGCCACCGCCAGGCCCAAAGCCTCGGCGCATGCGGTGCCTTCATCGAGCAGCGAAGCATTCGCGACGTCCAGCGCCGTGAGGTCGCGGATCATCGTCTGAAAATTGATCAATGCCTCAAGACGCCCCTGCGCGATCTCGGCCTGATAAGGCGTGTAGGCCGTGTACCAGCCGGGATTTTCGAGAATGTTCCGTTGGATGACCGGCGGCGTGAAAGTGTCATGGTAGCCGAGCCCGATAAACGAACGCATGACCTTGTTCAGACCCATGATCTGCCGCATGCGGCGTAGAGCCTGCTCCTCGCTCAGCGGCGGCTCCAGATTCAGCGCCTCACGCACCCGAATGCCTTCCGGCACCACCTGATCGATGAGATCATCAAGCGTTTTGAAACCGAGTGTTTGCAGCATGCTCTCCGCCTCAGCGGCAGAGGGACCAATGTGACGGCGGGAAAAATTTGTGGGCATCGAAATCGGGGCGGATTTTTGAGGCCGCCACGCTACCTAGCAGGAGGCCGATGTCACTTGCCAAACAACGCCCAGAACTTTTTCTCGGAGGCCGCCTGCTTGCCCTTGGCTTCACGCAGAAAGGGGGCCAGTGCCGCCAGATTGATGATCCAATGATTGATGAACTTGAACGGCGCCCGCAGCGGACGCTCGAAATCCACGAAGAGCACCACGCGGTAGCCCTCGGTGTCATTCCAGACTTCATGATTATAAGTGTCATCAAAGATGATCGCGCTGCCCTCCTGCCATGAATAAACCTGGTCGGCGATGCGAATGCGGCACTGGTGGCGCGGCTCCGGCACCATCAGTCCGAGATGCATGCGCAGCACACCCGCGAAGGGGCCTCGGTGCTCAGGAATGTGCTTGTTCGGTGAAAGGATGGAAAAGAACCCAGTCGTGCAGCCGGGGATCTTGGCCAGCACCTTCATGGTCTCCGGACAGTGGCGGGCGTTTTCCTCGCAGTCCATGCCGACACCCTTGAGGAAGAAGGTCTTCCATTGGTCATCACCCTGGATCATGCCGACTTCCTTCACGATGTCCTGAAAGCTGGGCATCGCATCGCGGTATTTCATCACCGAGTCGACTTCGGCCCGCACCTTCTGCCAGTCCGCCTCGATGTCCTTGACCCAGGGGAAGTGCCGCGAGTCATAGATCGGCGGATCGCCCTGAATCGAACAATGCGCGATGACCGCCTCGACGACATCCTGCAGGCGGTTGGTGATTCGCTCCAGCAGACTTGTGGCCGGAAAAGTACGGTGACGACGGTGATAGGCGTCAATCGGCTTGAGCTGAAAGCCGGCAGGGACAGTGGCGATGGAAGTAGAGGCTTCGGGAGGCATGTTTCTAAACTCTGGGATGAGTAACGAATATGTCACTCATTGCAGCCAAAAAATCACCGCTTAACCACGCAAATGTGATCCCGGCTCAGGCGATGTGCTTGCCGTAGGCGGCAGCGTCCATCAGTGCGTCAAATTCCGCCGGGTTCGAAGCCTTGATTTTGAAGATCCAGCCGCCGGCATAGGGATCAGTATTGAGCAGGCCCGGATCGCCGGTCAGCGCCTCATTGATGGCCACAATCTCACCCGCCACCGGAGCGTAGATGTCGCTCGCCGCTTTGACGGACTCGATCACACACACCTGCTGCCCAGCACTGACCTGGGTGCCCACCTTGGGAGGGTCCACAAAGACCACGTCCGTCAGCTCCGCCTGCGCATGATCCGTGATGCCTACCGGGGAGGGGTCTTGCGTGGGATCGATCCATTCGTGGGAGTCACGGTAGCGGAGATTGTCAGGGACGTTGCTCATGGGGATGTCAGTTGGGAATTAAACGGAAGGCTTGCGATAAAACGGCTTCTTCACCACTTCCGCCGGGAAACGACGCCCGCGGATTTCGATTTCCAGCGTGCTGCCGATCGTGGCGGCGCTCAGCGGCACATAGGCCATGCCGATGCCAGCTCCAAGGCTGGGAGACTGCGTGCCGCTGCACACCTCGCCAACGATCTCCCCGGCAAATGCCACGGGATAATGAGGGCGCGGCGGGGGGGCCGCGCCAGTCATGCGGAAGGCGGCCAGCTTGTCGGGCAGCCCGGCGACCTTTTGCGCCACAAGCGCCTCGCGCCCGGTGAAGTCACCCTTGTCGAGATCCACAAAAAAACCGAGCCCGGCCTGCAATGGCGTTCGCTCTTCCGACAGATCATTGCCATTGAGCGGGTAGCCCATCTCAAGCCGCAACGTGTCACGCGCCCCGAGCCCGCAGGGCATGCCACCGGCAGCCTTCACAGCATCCACAATCTTGCGAAACCACGTTTCCGCCGTCTCCATGGGCATGAAAAACTCAAAGCCTTCTTCGCCCGTATAGCCCGTGCCGCACAGCCACATCGGCCCATCGCTAGTCATGGTGACAAGGATGGTATTGTGCTCAGGAAAGGAGGTTTCATTGCCAAAGACCGCCGCCGCCACTTCACGTGCCTTCGGTCCCTGAATGGCCAGACCGGCGGTGAAATCACTCGCGTTGGCCATCAACACGTCGTCGTCCTTGTTGAGCAGGGTTTCCAGATGCTCCCAGTCCGCCTCAATGCGTGAAGCATTCACGACGAGGTAAAATTCACGCTCGCTGGTGCGGTAGGCGATCAGGTCGTCAATCACGCCGCCACGTCCGTTCAGCAGGAGGGTGTACTGCCCCTGGCCCGGCTGGAGCCTGGCGATGTCGTTGGTCAGCACGCGGTTCAGAAAAGCTTCAGCACCGGCACCGCTCACGATGAACTGCCCCATGTGCGAGATGTCGAACACGCCGACGCTTTGCCGCACGGCTTTGTGCTCATCGACGATGCCCGTGTATTGCACCGGCATGTCCCAGCCGGCAAAGGGCACCATGCGTGCTCCCATTTCCACATGCACGGAGTGGAGGGGAGTGCGGCGAAGGGGAGTGAGGTCTGACACGGTGCGCGCATTTTGTGAAGCGTGGAGGCTTTGTCAATCGCGCGACATTTTGCGCCGAATTCTGAATACCAATCTTATTTGCAGCCCCCTGCATCCGCTCCATACTCTGCCTCCCCCAAGAGCCCCAACCATGGCAGCACCTTTCCTCACCCAGGACTTTCACATCCGCTGGTCCACCCTGACCCCCGAACACATCGAAGCCGACATCCGCGCCGCTCTTGAAAAAGCGCAGGCGAATCTGGATGCCGTCATCGATCAGGATCGCGGCAAGCTGATGAACTTTGATTCCGTCGTGCTCGGCCTGGACGAATGCACCCGCGAACTGAACGAAGCCTGGGGCATGGTCACCCATCTCGATTCCCTGTGCAACTCCCCCGCCCTGCGTGAGGCGCACAACAAGATGCTGTCGGAAGTCAGCTCCTTCTACGCCAAGATCCCGCTCAATGAGCATCTCTGGGACCTCTTTGTCACCTACAGCAAGACCGACGAAGCGAAGCAGCTCACGCCCGTGCGCAAACGCGCCCTGCAGGAATCCATGGAAGGCTTCATCGAAGCCGGTGCCGATCTGCCGCCGGACAAGAAGAAGCGCATGGAGGAGATCGAAGCTGAGCTCTCCAAGCACACGCAGAAGTACTCCGAGAACGTGCTCGATTCCACCAACAAGTGGGAGCTGCTCATCGAGGACGTGGATCGTCTCAAGGGGCTGCCGCAGACCGCCATCGAAGCCGCCAAAACGGATGCACTGGCCAAAAACCTCGGCACGCCTGAGAAGCCGGTCTATCGCTTCACCCTGAAGGCCCCTTCGATGATTCCCGTCATGGAATACCTCGAAGACGAAGGCATCCGCCGTCAGGTCTGGGAAGGATCCTGCAGCATCGGCCGCGGCGGCGACCATGACAACACCGAGCTCGTCTGGAACATCCTGCGCCTGCGCCATGAGAAAGCGCAGATCATGGGCAAGGCGAACTTCGCCGATCATGTCCTGAACCATCGCATGGCCAAAAACGGCCAGAGCGCCCTCCGTTTCATCACGGACCTCTACGAACGGGTGCAAGAAGCCTTCAAGCGCGAAACCATCGAACTGCAGGAGTACCGCGCCGACAACGCCCACCAGTCCGTCGATCTCTTCGAGCCCTGGGAAGTCGCCTTCTGGAGCGAACGCCAGCGCAAATCCAAGTACGATTTTGATGAAGAGGAGCTGCGCCCCTTCTTCCCCATCGACAGAGTCCTCAACGGCATGTTCCAGCTGGCGGAGAAGGTCTTCGATCTTCGCATCGTCAGTCGCGAAGTCGTTTATATCGAACCCGGCACGGAGGCACCAGCCAATGTCAGCACCCAGCCCGGCAAAACAGGCCCCGTAGAGGTCTGGCACCCCGAAGTGAAATTCTACGAAGTGCGCAATGAGAAGGGCGTGCACATCGGCTCCTTCTACGCCGACTGGCATCCGCGTGACTCCAAACGCGGCGGTGCCTGGATGAACTACCTCAGGATGGGCGTGCCACCCAGCGGCGAGCGCGACCGCCGCCTGCACCTCGGCCTCATCTGCGGCAACATGACACCGCCCGTCGATGGCAAGCCTGCGCTGCTCACGCATGATGAAGTCACCACCGTCTTCCATGAATTCGGCCACCTGCTTCACCAGCTCTGCGGCAACGTCGAAATCCCCTCGCTCAACGGTGTCAGTGTTTACTGGGACTTCGTGGAGCTGCCCTCGCAGCTCATGGAAAACTTCTGCCGGGAGCGCGAGAGCCTCGACCTCTTCGCCCGCCATCATGAAACCGGTGAAACGATTCCCCCTCGGCTCTTCAAGAAGCTGCTCGCTGCCAAGAACTACCGCAGCGCCAGCGACATCATGCGCCAGCTCGCCTTCGGCAAGCTCGACCTCGAACTGCACATGCACCACGCCACGGATGAAGGCGCGGATCTCGACAAACTCGCGCGCTCCATTCTGAAAGGCTACATCATGCAGCTCAAAACCGAGCAGCCGACCATGGCCCGCCGTTTCGGCCACCTCTTCAGCAGCCCCGTCGGCTACGCCGCCGGCTACTACAGCTACAAATGGGCCGAAGTCCTCGATGCCGATGCCTTCACCCGCTTCCAGCAGGAAGGCGTGCTCAATCCCGACGTCGGCCGCGAGTTCCGCGACACCATCCTCAGCAAAGGCAACTCCGAAGACCCCGCCAAACTCTTCCGAAACTTCATGGGCCGCGATCCCGATGCCATGGCCCTCCTCGTCCGCGCCGGTCTGGCATAAGGCCAGCGCCTGCCTCGCACAAGTAGGATAGCCGCATCAATATCTCTCTACTCAGGATCATAGTTTGACTCTTTCTTTGCACTAAAGCACCGCACTGCCGTTCTAATATCATGAGCAGTTAAAAAAGGGTCTGGACAGAATGGTGCCTGTTTTTAATCACAGAGGCACGATGGACACAGAGGTTGGCAATCAAGATCGGCTTCAGATCTCTGCGTTCATCGTGCCTCTGTGGTGGATTCATTGCTGAGATACAGACCTGTTTTCAATGGATCGTGGTATTAGATCCCGCAGGGATCACAGCCGGTAGCCAGGGATAAGCTCGCGTAGCGAGCGCCATCCCTGGAAAGCGTGCCCCTCCGGAAAGCAAACCGAGGACTTCCTTATCCGCACCGCGTCCTCCAGCAGCGTCTCATCGTCACGCCGCCGCGGTCACCGCGCTTCGCCACACTCCAGTGCTGTCCACTCCGGCGTGCGGCTCAGGGATCTCTTCGGTAGGCGATCATTGGCTCCCATTCAGACCCGTTTTGACTGCTAAGTCTTCGCCACCCGCCCTCGATACGCCAGCGCAAAGAAAACACACACCGCCGCCGTCAGCGCCGTCTCACCCCACCAAAAGCGCGACCAGTCAGTACTCTTTCCCACCGTGCAGGCATCAAACCACCAGCCGCCGCCGAGGTAGCCCAGTAGATTGCCCACCCCGCTCATCAGCATCGCCAGCAGCGCCTGCGCACGCACCCGCCATTTCGGATCAATGCGCTCCTCCAGATAAATCTGGGTCGTGATAAAATACAGCGTGTAGGCAAAGCCATGCAGCAAAGTGCCAAACATCACACTGGGCAGCGTGTTGAACGTATTGAGTGAGTAGCGCACCACACAGATGGCGATGCCCGAAAGGAAGACCCACTTCAGTCGCACACGCGTCAGCAATCCCGACAGCAGCAGCATGACCACCACCTCGGTCGTCTGCCCGATCGATATGACGGCGGAGATGTTCTGCACGCCAAGATCATGCAGCTGACGTGAGGTGTACGGATAGAACGCCGCCAGCGGAATGCAGTACAACGCCGCCGTCAGAAAGACCACACGGTGATCCCTGTGGATGAGCAGCCCTAGAGCATCCAGCCCGAGAATCTGTTTCCAGCTACGGTGCTGCACGACCTCCCCTGGCGGAATCATCGGCAGCCGCCAGGTCAGGCTCATCACCACCAGCCACAATCCCGCAGCGGTGACTCCCGCCACCAGCGAGGCATCGGCACGCAGCACGAAGCTCACGATCCAGCAGCCGACCATCCAGCCCCCCGTCGCCCAGGCCCGCAGCGGACCGAACTGCTGCTTGGCGTCATTCAGCTGGGAGAACACAATGCTGCTGGTCACGCTCCAGGCCGGCAAGGCACAAAGCGCCAGCACCTGTGCACAGATCAAAACCGCCGCGTCACTCCAGCCCCATGCCAGTGAAGCACAAGTGAGTAGCAGAGCCATGCTCGTGGCCGCCGTCAGCCACCGCAGCAGCAGCACCGGCGAATGCTTTTGATCCGCCAGCGCCCCCACAAACAGCGGCGAAATAAACGCGGCCGTCGCCGTCGTGGCAAAAACCCACGGCACCAGATGCCCGCGACCATGCGCATTGAAAACGTTCGCCAGTGGCACGCTCCACATCCCCATCGGCAGCGCCGTGCAGAAAAACAACGTCGCCAGCGATTTACGGCTGGCCTTGGCATCCGGGGCGGGGTTGGACATCGTTGTTATTTTTGAAATAAGCCGGGAGGACGAAAACTCCACCAACGAGTCTGTAAAAAGCGTTGGTTGCACCCCCCGCCAACCTTTCCATCTTCCGCGACCTTTCTCCCTCCCCTCCCAACTCCCTTTCTTATGGAAAACGTCATCATCATCGGCACCGGCTGCGCCGGATACACCGCAGCCATCTACACCGGCCGCGCCAACCTCAAGCCCCTGATCCTCTCCGGCAACATGCCCGGCGGCCAGCTCACCACGACCACCGAAGTCGAAAACTTCCCCGGCTTCCCGAACGGCATCATGGGCCCGGAGCTGATGATGAACATGCAGACCCAGGCGGAAAAATTCGGCGCACGCATCGAGTACTCCCTCGTCAGCAGCGTCAAAAAGACCGGCGCAGGCCATTTCGAAGTGCACACCGAAGGCGGCACCATGTATGAAACCCACACGGTCATCGTTGCCACGGGCGCCTCCCCCAAGCATCTCGGCCTGCCGGGTGAAAAGGGCCTCATCGGCCGTGGTTTGACCAGCTGCGCCACCTGTGACGGCGCTTTCTACCGCAACGTCCCCGTCTGCGTCATCGGCGGCGGCGACAGCGCCTGCGAAGAAGCCGGATTCCTCACCAAATTCGCCAGCACCGTCTATTTGATCCATCGCCGCGACGAATTGCGCGCCTCGAAAATCATGGCCGACCGCGCGCTTGCCAATCCGAAGATCAAGCCGGTCTGGAACTCCACCGTCAGCGAATACCTGACCGATGAGAAGGGCGAAATGCGCGCCGTGACGCTCGAAAACCTTGTTACTGGTGAAAAGAGCGAGCTGGAGCTGAAGTGCGTCTTCGTCGCCATCGGCCACGTGCCGAACGGCCAGTTCCTGGGTGATCTCGTCGATACCGACGAAGGCGGCTACATCCTGCAGACCCAAGGCACGCGAACCAAGACCGAAGGCCTCTTCGCCGCCGGTGACGTCGCCGACCATGTCTATCGTCAGGCCATCACCGCCGCCGGCCAGGGCTGCGCCGCCGCGCTGGAGGCAGAACGCTACCTCGCCGATCACGGCGTGCATTGATTGACGCTGGACAGACGCGCTGCGGCAAGGCATATGAACACGGCTTTCCAAGCCGCGCACACGTACCCCCTTACGCATGAGTCAATTGGTAATCCCCCCAGCCGTCCGCCTTCTCCTTCTTTCCGCCCTCGCTCTGCTGGCATCCTGTCAGAGCTCGAGTTCGCGTGGACAGACGCAATACCTCGAAGCCTTCTCAACTGACAGCGTCCCGCATTCCGCGATGTACAACGCGGACCAGGACTCCTACTGGGATGGCGACGGCATGTCCGGCGCTCCCAGCATCATCATCGATATCAGCGACCAGAAGGCCTACTTCTACAAAGGCGGCGCACTCGCCGGCGTTTCCGCGCTTTCCACCGGCGACGAACGGCACGCGACCACCACCGGCAAGTTCAAGGTCTTCGAAAAGGACCAGTGGCACAAATCCAACCTCTACGGCGACTTTGTCGACAGCGCAGGCAATGTCGTCGTGGCCAACGTTGACGTCACCAAAGACAAGGCACCTCCCGGCACACGGTTTGAGGGCTCCAAGATGCACCATTTCATGCGCTTCGTTGGCGGCATCGGCATGCACGAGGGATTCCTCCCCGGCTACGCCGCCTCTCATGGCTGCGTGCGCATGCCACCCCACATGGCGGCCATTTTCTACAACAACGTCGCCAAAGGCACCCCCGTCACGGTTCGTCCTTGATGATTCGCTGCTGCTCAAATCATGACACCGGAAACACCGCTCGAAATCGACCCCACGGATGTCAGCGCTCTGCTGGCAGTTCCCGGCGAGCGCACCTTCCGGCTCATTGACTGCCGCGAGGACAGCGAATGGCAGATCTGCCGCCTGCCAGACGCGCAGCTCGTCCCCCTCTCCCG
Organism: Prosthecobacter sp.; assembly: GCA_021733925.1. GTDB lineage: Bacteria > Verrucomicrobiota > Verrucomicrobiia > Verrucomicrobiales > Verrucomicrobiaceae > Prosthecobacter. Next base: position 94,981 of record JAIPJY010000007.1, read on the forward strand.
CTTCGGCGAACTGGCGCCGCAGGTGTTCACCGACACTCAGGAACGCGTCATCATCTACTGCCACCACGGCATGCGCAGCCTGCGCGCCGCGCAGTTTCTGCGGCAAAGTGGATTCGCCCATGCGCAAAGCATGCGCGGCGGCATTGACGCCTGGTCGGACATGGTCGATCCCGCTACGCCACGTTACTGACACACATCCTGGGTGAGTTTGCTGTGGCACATGGTTGCTGCGCGCTTACCCTTCACGCTTACCCCCCAGCACACGCACGCAAGCATGGTTCGACTTATCACACAGCAAGGACAGCTCATCGACTGGAATGACGAAAAGACACATCCGTTCCCGGATAATCTCGTCTTCCTCGATTTGCTGAACCCCGGCCGTGCCGAGGAGCTCGAAGCCGAAAAATGGCTCGAGTACCAGCTTCCCACGCGTGAAGAAATGCAGGAGATCGAGGAATCCAGCCGACTCTACACCGAGAAGGGCACGCTCTACATGACCGCATGGCTGCCCGTCGGCCTGGACAATCCAGATCCCGACAACACCTCCATCTCCTTCGTCATCGCACCCGACTGTCTCACCACCGTGCGCTATGCCGACCCCCTGTCCTTCCGCATTCTCGCGGATCAGGCCAAACGCCAGTGCACCCTGCCCCTGACCAGTGATGCGGTCTTCCTCCTCCTGCTGGAACTCATCGTCGCCCGCATCGCCGATGCTCTTCAGGGAGTCGAAGGCGACATGAAAAAAATCTGCCGCGACATCTTCAGCCTTGATCCGCACAAGGCACACGCCGCAGTGGAAAAAGACCTCAGTGATGTCGTCAAGCTGCTGGGACGCCGAAGCGCCCTCGTCGCCAACGTGCGTGAGAGCCTCCTCAGCATCAGCCGCATGCTGCAGTACTTCCTCAACAACGCCGCCAGTTGGATGCGCGGAGACCTCGCCGCGCAGTTCCGCAGCGTCATGCGCGACATCAAGAGCATGGACGACTACACCAACCAGCAGACCCAGGAAATGACCTTCCTGCTGGAGTCCACCCTCGGCCTCATCAACATCCAGCAGAACCAGATCATCAAGATCTTCACCGTTGCCAGCGTGCTCTTCATGCCACCGACCCTCATCGCCAGCATCTACGGCATGAACGTCGGCCTCCCCGCCGCCACCAACGGCTGGGCCTTCCTCCTCGTCATGGTCCTGATCGTTCTCTCCGCGATCCTGCCCATCGTGTACTTCAAGAGCAAGCGCCTGCTCTAACTGCGGTCGCTATCGGCTGCCTGTGCAGGCCGTCATGCAAATCGCAGCTCTATCTGGTGAGACTTGAAGTTAAAGACGTGCAGCTAGGCCTTCAAAGAATCCCACACACTTTTGGCATGAGAGTTGAACCTCTCAATTCCACAGGAACTGAGATTCTATATAGCCGCGCCATCAAGTTTACGCAAAAATGACAAAGGTTTGCGCAAATAGCCCGGTTTGAGCAGCCCGGATGCACCCACCTTGCAGGCTTCATGCAGCCCACTTGCTCTCCGGGCAGCGCTTCCCGACCAGCCAGAGCAGCGGATGAGAGCACCGGCTCTTCACGCTGTCACAGAGCCCCCGGCCTTCCCGGGCGGTCTCCCGCCACAGATCACAGCCCCGGCACTCAGCCAGCCGGGTGCGAAAGCCCCCCTCGCTCATCACCGCCCCACCCGCAGCCAGCGCCGCCGTAGCAGGGCCATAGCAGGCCTCCAGCGCGGCGATAGACGGCTCCTGGACGGCAGCAGCCTTCCTACGTTGCAGCTGCGCCAGGCGCGATGCCAGGGCCGGACAAAGCAGCGCAGCAGCCGGGTCTAGCTCAGCCTGTCCAGGCGCGCAGATCAGCGCCGTGCCATCCCACTTCACCGTGGCAGCGGGCGCAGCATAGATTCCAGGCTCAGGCCTCCACACCCGCAGCCACAGCCGCGCCAGATCCATGTCGGAGATCCGCGTCATGCGTCCACCTCGATGTCAAAGGTGATGTCACAGGCCGGGGCCGTGGTCGCCCCCGTGCCATCAAAGGCCAGAATCAGCTCCGTACCACACCCCACCTTAAAGGTCACGTCATCATCACCTGTCAGCCCGGCGCTGTCACAGGAGACCCCGCCAGAGCCACTCACCATTTGGATGGAGGGTTGCACTGAAAGCGTGACCCCATCCCGCAGCGTCAGCAGCGAGCTGGCCACAGGCGTTCCATCCACCGCGCCTCCCGTGCCGGCCGCCGTCACATGCAGCGTCCCGCATCCGCGAAACTTCAAGCTGCAGCTGGCATACGGGTCGATCTCCGCTTCCGGGTCTCCACCAGGGCAGAATCGGCCCGGTGGAAAATGAATGTCCAGGGTGCCATGCGTTGCCGTGATGGCCGTCCAAGTCGCCGTGGCTCCACCGCCCAGAACGATGTTCGGATCCAGCGCGGTCAAGTCGATGCACTTCCCCAGCCTCATGCTTCAGTCACCGCCCCCCGCAGCACTTTCGCGGTGGTCGTGATCGGTTCCCCGCCCTCATCCACATCACAGCCCTCAGTAGCCTGGAAGCTGATCGCTTCACCAGTCTGCGTTGCCACGTTGACCGTGCCGCTGGCTCCATCATCCAGTTGCAGCCCGGCAGACTTGCTCAGAGCAGCGGTCGCACCACCACCCCCGCTGTGATAAATGCCACCCGTGCCAGAAGCCGTCAGCGTATTGCCATCCGCCGTGTTCTCCAGTCCACCCGCGATGCTCAGCCCCAGCGTGCCACCAGTAGCCGTCAATGTCAGGTCATCCACGGTAGACACAGACGTCTTGCCAGTCGCAGAGATCACCACCTGCTCATCTGTCACAGACATCGTCTTGCCGCTGCCATTGTCATGCAGCAGCTGCAGCAGGTTCAGCGTCGTGGTGCCCGTGCCATCACTGATCACCAGCCCAGTGTCCGGCTTGAGCTGCACAGTGAGCCCGTCGACAGTCATCAGCAATCCGTCCGCAGCAGAGAGGGTGATGCTGAATCCAGACTCGCCCGTGATGGTGAGGATGCCCGGTTTGAGCTGCGCCGTCTCTGTTTCAGTCAGCAGCTTCAGCCCATCCACCACACTCAGCTCGGCACTGTCACTCTCCCCACTTTTGAGGCTCTGCTTGTCCGGCGTGCCCGTGTTGCTTTTTTCCGCCGTGGTGTTCTGCACCGTCTGCTTGCCCGGAGTCGTCACCACCTCATCACCACTGGCAGTGTTTTTGTTGGTGGTCGTAGGCCCCGCCTCCGCTGTCATGTCAGACGTGTGAGTGCCAGTGGCCGTGATGTGTTTGATCTTCTGCGGCCCGTTGAGCACGCTGTACTTGACCCCCCCTGGTCCCACCAGGTCATCCAGCTCATCCGGGTCAGGTTCGTTGGAGGGCACCTGCCCCATCGCCTGCTGGTCCAGATCCATGGCAGGCACGGTGCGCAGGCGGCTCATGCGCAGCAGGTTCGCGTACTCTTCCACGCCCAGGTGCTCCGCCACACCCGTCTGAATGGTGGTGGTGCCCGTGTCAATTTCCCGCGTCAGGGAGTGCACCTGCGTGTCCATCGTGGTCCACTCAGTCAGCCCGCCTGTCACGTTGATCACATCCCCCAGGGCTATCGCCTCATCACACTCACTCTTCACCAGTTTGATCACACCGTCATACTGTGCCACACCCCATGCCGCCAGCAGCGCCGCCGCCATGCCGGGTGTCAAAAAGATCGGGCTCAGCAGCTGCGGGATGCCATTACCGATGGAGGACGAGGCCTCGGAGATCACCTGCTCATAGTCACCGCTCAGCTTCGTCACAGGCACCAGCATCCTCACCACGCGCCGCTCCTGCACCTCCGTGGTGCTGATCGGAGCCGCGCCGGATTCTTCCGCCTTCGTGGTACGTATCGTCAGGTTGCCGGTCACCAGAGCCACGCGTGTGTTCGCGCTCAGTCGGCTCCTTGGCATCCCGCCTTCCAGCCACTGCAGGCCGCACCCTCCCAGATCATCCTTGCCCGCGTTCTCCGGCGCTGCCGGTGCAAAGGCCACGTTCGAAGTCCCGTCCACCGCAATGTCCGCCGCGCTCTGCGCTCCCGTGTCGCCGTACTTAAACCACCACTCAGGCGTCATCGCGATGGCCTCGCTCACCACCGTGTAGTTGCGCGTGACCGCAGGCGTGCTCGTCGGAGATGTCGCCGCTGCACCATTGGCATTCCCCGTGCAGTCGATCACCGTCTTCAGCAGCCGCGTACCTGTCGTCGCTCCCGCCTGGTCGATCACCTTCGTCACAAACCCAAACGCATCCAGCCCCGCGTACGTGATCTCGACTCCGCGCACCACCAGTTCATCGTGCTTGAGAAATTCCTGCTCCACCATCACCGCGTTGTCAGTCATGGAATAGCTGCGCACCGTCGCTGCAGCCCGTTGCACGAAGCTCAGCGTAGGCGGTGTGGTCGTGTAGTCCCATTGCTGGATCGCGTCTGGCACCCACGCCAGCACCTGGCGCAGCACGCTGTCATACGTTACGTTGTTCACCCGCTGCGGGATCGGCATCGCCTCAAATCCATCCCCCAGCAGATCACCCAGCTGCATCACGCTGCCGCCATGGTACGCATTGCACTGCGTGATGATGTCCGCGATGTCCTCGCCGATCGTCCGCTTCACCCAGCCCTCTCCAGGGGTGATTCCCGCAAACAGCGCCACCCTCGGCGCATCATACGGCGTGCCGCTCGCTGCCACCCACCATGGCTGCACATACGTGCCCTGTCCCATGTACCACCACGGGTCAGCGAAGCGCAGCAGGATGTTTTCATTCAGCCCGCCGCCCACACGCTTGGGGCTCAGGACCACTCCTTTAAATTTCACCACGCCATCCAGCTTCAGCGTGATCACATCTTCAAACGCCCACGGCAGCGTGGCCAGCATGTTCCCTGCGATATGCGCGGTGAACATCCCCGCACTCAGCGACTGCTCACTGATCACACACTGACTCATTCCCCACCCTTTCAGGGTGCGAGTCTCAGCGCCAAATGTGAGTGTCCATGACATGTGCGTGATCAGTCAAATACCGCTCACTTCGCCTCCAGCGCCTTCAACTTGGCGGCAATCTCCGTTTGCTTCTTTAGCAGCGCGGCGCGCTCCTCGTCCGTCTGGCTCGCTGTCACCTGAGTCAGCAGCGCATTGCCAGCGGCAAGCCGTTGTTCGCTGGTTTTTTTAGACATCGCATCCTTCGCCCCATCGACGAGCATCTTCAGCTTGGCCTCGGCTCTCTGCTGTGCTTCTTGGGCTTTTGCTGCTGCTGCACTGGCCTGCTCAATCTTAGCTTGCAGGGCCGCCATGAATTCAGCCGAAGTGATCTGCTTGTTCAGCAGCGCATCACTGGCGTTGTTCAAGGAAGCGCCGTCTTTCGTGACGGTGCCGTTGTCGTTGATCGTGATGTCAGCCCGGAGGCTGAGAGTGAGCAGGGCGAGGAATGCGAGTGCGGTTTTCATGAGATCAAGGGGGTGGAGTTTAGGGGTTGTAAATGACCCAGCTCAGCGTGGAGGTTTCCGCGCTGGATGTGCTGGTAATCGTGAAGCTCGTCGCATTGATTCGCGTGATGCTGTAGCCCGTGCCCAGCGTGCCGCCGTCTGTCATGCGTGTGACCAGGATGCGTGAGCTTGTCGCCGCTGTGCCCGTCTCCAGAACGTCGCTGTCACTCACCGTCACCGTGCCAGCCACAAGAACTGCCACACCGCTTTTGATCTTGGTATGTGAGGTCCCTCCGCTGCCAAGGCTTACAGGGGAGTCAATCTTCACCTTCCCGCTGCTGGCAGAGATGACACCATCCGTCCCATTATGCGACAGTGAAAGGTATTTGGAAGCGTCCCCAAAAATGTAAAAGGTCTGAGCCGAAGCATCAAAATAATCCAATGCGAGACCATGCGTGCCGTAGCTGTGCAACTGAGTGGTGTTGCCAAAGACGGCATAAGCTTGATAGGTATAAAAATTGATAGCAGCCGCGCCGGATGGATAGCCCACATACGTGGAGGCCGTGAGAAACAGTTGATTGTAGGCGTCCACGCTGAAGGGTGAATCCTGAACAACGCCTGCGGACTCAAACAGAATACGCCCGCTGGTTCCGCCGCTCACTGGCGTGCTGCCAATGGTCAACCCACTTGCCACCGTCCCCCAGGTCGGATTCGCCCCCGCGCCTTGCGTCTTGAGATACTGCCCGTTCGTGCCAGCAGCCAGCCTCACCACATTCGTGCCGTTGTAGTAAAACACATCCCCCTGGCTCAGTGCCCCGCTCGCGGCCATCAGTGCATTGATGCTGGCTTGCAGCGTCGTCTGACCCGTGCCGCCGCTGGCCACTGCGAGCGTGGCAGAAAGGCCCGCCGCGGTGCCGCTGATATTGGTCTGGTCCCCGGTATTCGTGCCGCTGATCGTGGCCGCCCCTGACACCGTGAGATTGCCACTCAGCGAGATGCTGCGTTCCGCGTTGTTCAGATCAAACGTCAACGTGTGGCTGGCCGTCAAAGTTCCGTTGTGGTTGATCTGAAAATCATGAGCCCCGCTGCCGCTGTTGAGGATGCTGAAGCTCGTCAGGTTGCTGATGCTGCCGCCGCTGATGGCCACACTCGAATCATTCTGCACGGCCATGGTGCCAAGGCCCAGTTGCGTTCTCATCGCCGCATAGTCCGCCGCCCCAAGCAGCGTCTGCACATTGGCCGAGGGCGTGATGCCCGCATAGGTGCTCAGATCCGCGTCATACGCCTGCACATTGACACCGATGCCAAGCCCGGCCGCCGTGCGGAAATAAGAGGCCCCTGTCAGGGTCGCGCCAGACACCCATTCAAGAGTGCCAGTGGCGCTGATTGAGAGAGTCTTGGCTCCCGTTTTGAAGCCCACATTGATCAGGTCATCGCTGCGCTTTTTAAACAGCGGGATGATGTCACTCTGCGCGCAAAGCACCGAGGTGATGAGGAGAACAAATGAAGCAATGAGTCGTGTTTTCATGAGCGTAAAAAAAATCAGGCATCCAGGCGCTTCCAAACTTTCTCATTCGTGGTGGTGGCGTAGTCCGCAGGCCGCACGATCACCGGCCCTGAATCCGGGTCTGTGTTGGTGGCATCGGTGCCTTCATACAGGCGGAAAGTCGCCAGCTGATTGAGCGCTCCGATGGATACAAACACATCCATTTGGAAGCCCGGCAGCACGTCTGCCGTGACAAGGCCGTCGAGCTTGGTGGCACCACCACCCGTAAGACCAGTGATCGCGTATAGGTTGGCAACTTCATTGATGTTCATGAGTGCAAGTGGGCTTGGGGTGGCGATGTCAGGCCGTGTGGCCATCAGGGAGAATTCAAATCGGTTGGTCACCCCCATGCGCTGCACGCGGATGGCGGTCACCCAGGCCTGCGCATAGGTCACACGCACACCGGCATGTTCCTCCACCAGCACACCGCCTTGCGGGCAGGTCACCGGCACGGTGCGGCTCTGCATCATCGCATCTTCCAGGCTGTCACAGGGCGGAAAGCACACGGAGTAGTGCAGCGGCAGACTGCGCACCGCATGCTCAGGAAAGGCCGTGGGGGCATCATCACGGCTCAGCGTCACCACCTGCGTCTGCTGCGTCAGATCCAGATGCCCTTCCGAGAGGATCGAAAGCGTGCGGTCGTAACCGTTGGCAATCACAAAATCAGCCAGGGTCACTTTCATAGCGCAGAACTCCTTATCTTGGCGTTCAGGTTTGCCACGGCCTGTTTAAGATTCTGGATCTGCTTGTCCTGGCTGCCAAACCGCTCGGTGATGATCGGTGTCAGCGCCTGCACCAGTTGAACGACCTGCTGCAGTTCCTTGGCCGTCGCACCGCCCTGGCGCAGCTGCTGCACGGCCTTGGCCAGCTCACTGCCAGCAGGCCCCAGATTCGTCGCCAGGTTGTCCAGCGGCGCGGTGAGGTTGCTCGCGTCCACCACACCTTCAGCCCCACCCTTGCTGGCATTCTTCGCCCGCTGGCGCTGCTCCAGATCTAGGGCGCGGCGTTGCTCCTCGGTGGCATCGTCCGGCAGCTTGGCGCGCTCGGCTTTCTTGCGCAGGTTTTCCGCGCCCTTCGTATCGCCGCGCATCTCTGCTTCCTTGGCATCGTTTTCGAGTTTCCGCGCCTGCTCCTCAGCCTGCTTTTTGCGCAGCTTTTCATCGGCTTCGCGTTCAGCCTGCACCTTAGCGGTTCCAGCCTTCACGAAGTCCTCGGAGTCCTTGGCCTCAGCGGCCTGCAGTTGCAGTTTTTTGAGTGCGATCTGTTTCTCACTTTCCGCCTCAGCTTCACGAATTTTAGCGACTGCTTCGGTGGCCTTCTGCAGCGCCTCGTTGGCAGTCTTGAGTTCAAGATCAATTCTCTTCTGTTCTGCGGCGGCTTGCTCCAGAGCTTGGGCAAGAGACTGCGCCCCGCGCTTCTCCTCTTCGTCCTTGGAATCTTTACCCTTCTCCGCTGTGCCCTTGAGGCCGTCGAACTTCAAACCTTGGCCGGATTCAAGGGCTTTACGCGCAGCATCCAAGCCTGCCGCTTCTTTGGCGATCGTGTTGTGCAACGCTTCCAGCTTGGCTTGCAGTTCCTCATACTCGCCTTCATAGGAGCCCGTGCTCTCCATGGTGGCACCCGGGGCATTGAGCCGGTTCATGCGCTCCATCGCTTCGTTGCGCTGCTTGACGGCTTCCTCGTAGGCCTTCACCTGCTGCCCTTGGTCACTCAGGCCGCCGAATTTTTCACCGTAGGATTTCTGGGCATTGTTCGCCTCGCCCACTTTGCCCTCGGCTTCATCCTTCTGATTGTGCACGTTCGAAAACTGCTTCCGCAGCATCTCGTCGTGTGCCTGCTGGGCAGCAAGATTGCGCTTCGCTTGATCCATGGCACTGGCGTCATTCAGCGCGGCTTTTCGGGCGTCATACTCCGCATTGATGGACTTCTTCTCATCATCGGTTTTGGCACCTGTCAGCGCCGTCTGTCGGGAAATCTCAAGCTGTGAGTTGGCGATTTGTGTCTGAACTTTCGCCACCTCGTTGTGGTAGCCCAGCACCTTGTTGATTTCGGTGCCCATCGTGCTCCAGGCCGTTGAGGCCCGTTCCACGTCGGAGAGGTACTTGTCCATCTCCAGCTTGAAGGCCTTTTCCGCCGCATCACTCGCACGCCCCAGGCTGGCGCGCATCTGCTCCAGGGATTGATTGACCTTGTCGGTTTCATCCTTGGCCTCTTGAGCCCCGCCAAACTTGTCCCACAGCAGATTCACTGCCACGGCGGCTATGCCGATCACACCGGCCAGTCCCGCGCCCAGGCCAAACGCGGCGGCCATCTGCGGGATCTGATTCATCACGCCGCGCAGGCCATACTGCATGTCATCCACAAACTGCGCACCCACCAGCAGCGTACTGCCGATGTCACGGCGCGTCCCCTGCATCGCCGTGCCCAGCTGCTTCGTGTTCTCCACACCTTCACGTGCCACGCGCTCATTCTTGAGCCGCACCATGATCTCCTGCTCCAGCTTCTCCGTGTTCTCCTGCAGGCGGCGGCCCTCGGCTTCCATCCACAGCTGGTCTTCCTGGCGGCGGCGGCGCTGATTGGCCGCGGCCTCTTCCTTCACGTCTTCCTCGTGCAGGGCCACTTCAAAGTTGACCTTGAGCTGCTGGATCCGCCTGGCCTCCGCTGCAGCAGCCGCTTGCAGGCTCTGCTCCAGCTTCGCGATCTTCTGCGTCACTTCATCACCGCTCGCCCCGGTCTCTTTCAGCTCCGCATTGAGCCGGTCAAATTCATCGGTCACATGACTGATGAACTTGGCATCGACCCCTTCCCCCTTGAGCGCTTCTGCAACGCCACTTTTCAGGTCAGCAAACAGCGCATCATACTGGCCCCGCGTCTCCGCCATGCCATCCGCCCTGGAGCGAAGGTTGACGTCAATCGTGGTTTCATGATCAGACATGAGCGGGGGCAGTCAGGCTGGAAGGAATGAATCAGGCAGCAGGCACCGCAGCAGCTTCAGGAGCTGGCACAGCAGCATCCTCCACGGAGGTCTCAGCGGCAGCAGCGGGAGGCTCAGGCAAAGGCGAGGTCTCGCCGGTTGCGATCGCTTTTTCAAAACGCTGGCAGTCGTGCTCATTGAGCTTGCTGCCGATCGCAATGAGAAGCCCGTTGCATGCCGCATAGAGAGCCGCAGCTTCATTGCCCGGGTGCCGTGCGGCACGTGTGGCCAGCATCTGCGTGCAGAGCGCCTGCAGGCCGTTGGCATCCAGCGCGCAGGAGTTCTGCGCCTGGCGTGTGATCTTGCCCCAGCGGTCTGGCGTGAACTGCGCCCGGATCTTCTCCAGGGCTGCAGTGTTAGGAGGCAGTTCGGCAGGAGCCGCCAGGGTTGTGGCGATGGTGGATTTTGGGTTACGGGCCATACAATTCAGGATTCAAGGTTCAGTGGTGAAAGACTCAGTCAGCGTTTAGGCGGGCTCTTCCGTGCCGACAAAGAGCATGGCCACGGCGGCTCCGGTGGTGACTCCCAGGGTGCTCACGGCTTCAATCTCTCCGATGCGGCCCTTGCCATCCGTGCCGCTCTGCATCGGCAGCTTGCGCATGAACGCGCTGCGCATCGCAATGTACACACCCGTGCCCGTGATGATCAGATCCTCAGCCAGGGCGGACATCCGCGCACCGCGTGCCGCGCTGGCGCTGTTCTGCATCGCCAGCTTGGCATCCAGATTGGCCTGGGTGATCCCCATCGGCACAAACGACGCCGTCACTTCCAGCATGTCGAGTTCCTTCTCGATCACGCCCAGCTCATCCGTGGGGATTTCGCTCCATTTGGCCTTGGCCTTGATCTTGACGCCTTCACGCGTGGCGAAGCTGTCCCAGGGAGAGGAACCACCCCAGGCATAGGCGTAGACCTGCGTGGGCACTTCATCCCAGTCAAAGCTGGTGTCGGTGAAGCTGCCCGTGGTGCGTGTGACGAAGCTTGCGGCGGCGGTCGGGTCCGTGTTGTTCTTGGTCCGGCACTCCAGGGTGATGCCACCCTCCATGATCGTTTTCGTGCTCGAAAGAATCAGGTCCGGCATGTCCTGCAGCGCGGCGTTGTGGTAGGTCCAGATATCGCCATCCAGCCACTTGATGACCGCCGTCTTGTCACTGGCCCCATGCATGCGCGTGCCGCGTGCCGCGCCCAGCCAGGGGAACCACACACCAAGGTTTTTCCACTGCCCGGAAGGCGTGCCTTTGATGGTGCCAAGCAGCGAGCCGCGCCGTTTGTCGGCACCGGCAAAGACATCGGTGGTCACATCGAAGGTTTCAAAGCCCTCCTCAGCAGTCAGGCCCTTGGCAAAGTACATGGTGCCACCGTTCCATGTGAGGATGGCGGGGCCGGATTTGATGGTGGTGCGGTCGAATGACATGAGATGCGGTGGTGGAGTGGATGTTTAGGATTTGGAAAGGGTGCCTTCAGTTTTGCGGCGGCGTCTCTCGCTGATCAGGGCTGTCAGCTTGCGCGAAAGCTGCCCGCGCAGCTCAGTGATGAATTCGATCTGATCATTCACATCCAGCGTGACCTGATGCAGCTCCACGCGCTCGATGCATTCATGATAGGCGGTGTTCGCTGGCTTGGTCATGGCGGGTCAGAGTTGCTTGGTGCTGATGTCACTGCCACGCAGCCCCGTCTTGAAAGCGGCGGCGCGCAGGGTGCTGCCAGGGATGAATTCAATGGGTGCTGTGTAGAGCGTCCCTGTCGCGGGAGAAGGCGTGCTGCCGTTCTCCGTCCAGTAGATCGCCGCGCCAGAAGTGCCGCAGGTGATGGTGGCATCAGAGCCGCCGATGGTGATCTGGGGCCGCTGCACAAACGCACGCGGTGTGATGCCTGCATCACGGCGGAACCGCACGTCATAAGCCACGCGCCCTTCCAGGTTCACTTCCTTGAGCGCATTGCGGCTGTCCGCTGTCAGCACGCCGTAGCCGGGATTCCAGTGATGCAGCGCAGAGAGAACATTGAGCGCGCCTTGTTCAGCGGTGATCTGCGTACCGTCATCACCCATGTTCACGAGAGGGTTCTCAATCACACGCACCGTCTGCACCAGCTCCAGCTGCGGTCCAGGCACGTTCGGTGCTGGCACCTCGCCTTCGCTCATCATGATGATCACGGCCAGCCCACCTTTGAAGGTCTCACCCGTTTCCACCTGCACCAGGCCAGCCAGCGCGTTGTCGATGTTCGACTGGATCAGCGTCGCGTCTTCAGCATCGCGGGGCCGCGAAACAATCACCTGCACTCCGGCAAACAATTCATCGGCGCGCAGCATGGCGGCGATGTCGAGCTGGAGTTGTTGCAGGGCGTCTGGCATGCCCCATGCAACCACGTTGCAGGCATCTCAGCACCTGACCAGGACGACCAGATGTCAGCCCTTCTCAGGCTCGTATCGCTCTCGCCAGCTCAGCATCGACATGCCTTTGTGCCGCCTTCTCCACCACGGCCAGAAAGTCGGCATCATCCGGCAGCAGGCCACGATCCTGCGGCAGTGTCACGCTCTTCTTGAGCAGGTACAGGAATTCGATTTTGCTCTTGTCGATCCGCCGCGCCAGAAAGGCCGCACCGCGTTTGGACTTGAACACAAAGAGATCGTCAAACTCACCCGCCCGCTTGCCATAGGCTTCTTTGCTCCATGGGATCGTCAGCATCTTGGCCTGCTTCGCGGTCACTGTCACAGGCCCAAAGGCACGCTTGAAGATCTCGCCCTGCAGCGTCAGACGCACCCGCCCTGGGGAGCCCTGGCCGCGCACACTTTCACTGCCCGTCGCCAGCTTTTCCAGATAGCCTGTGACGGGTGCACCCAGCCGCGCTGCAGTCTTGTGGCGTGTGGTCGATGCACGTGCGATGTGCTCCCGCGTGAGGATTTCAAAATCATCAGCCAGCTCATCAAAGAAGCTGGCCTGGCTGGTGAAGTCGAGGCCATCCAGCAGCGCGGCGATGTTGCTGTCACCACCGTATTCAAGCTGGATGCTGATCGCACTCATAAGAGCCCGGCTGCACGGCGGCGTTCACGATCGGCAAAGTTTGCCTTGAGTCGCAGCAGCATCGCAATCCTGGCATTGTCGGCGGCGCTGCGTTCAGGCTTGGCCGCCAGCTTGGGCAGGGCATTGCTGGCTGGCTCTGTCAGAGACACGGCGGCAGTCGCTGCCATCACACCCGGCTCATGTTTCTTCCATTCATCCAGCGGCACTTCACGCCAGCCCATGCCGCTGTTGAAAGCAAAGGGCGGATGGTCCGTGTTCAGCGCATCGGCAAACAGCGCGGATGATCCCAGCGCCTGCCAGATGGGCGAGCCTTTGAGCGCCAGCATGTGGCCTTCAGTGAAGGCTTTACGCGAGGCCGCTTCCCAGTTCACATTATCAGCCGCAGTCTCCCAGCGCTTGTGCCATTCGCGCTGATGCTCGCTGGTGAATTTCATCAGGCGCACCAGCTCCCACGCCGGGTAGCGAACGCTGCGGTCCATGCCGCGCAGCTTCATCCCAAGCCCGCGTGCCAGTTGTCCCTGAGTGTCCATGATCAGGTTGAGACGCTTCCCGCTGCTCAGATCTCGCAGAGAACCTGCAGCAGCCGGGGGAATGCCCAGCTCAGCATCGCCGGGAAAACCTTGCTCAGGGTTGTAGCCCAGCTTCACCAGCATGCGCCTGGCTTCAATGCGGAGCTGTGCCAGATCGTTGTTGATGCCCTCGCCCTTCACAGCGCGGTCCACCAGCTTCTTGAGTTCCCGCAGGTATTGCAGATTGGCCGTGCGTGCGGAGAAAAACACCCGCTCTTTCAGCCGCAGTGTCATCTCCTGAATCTCGGCGCTGCCCATCGCCGTTGGCAGCAGGCTGCGTTCACGCGCCAGGCGCATGGCCTGAGTGATGGCGTCAGAGATGGCGAGTTTGACTGACACGGGGGTAGGTCACAGCAGGCCGCTGGTGTTCTCGATCGAGAATTGATTCGGGCGCGATGAACTCGCCACCTCAATGTATCCGCCCGTGGCCTGCTCATCCAAAGGCGCGGCGGTGACAGGTGGCACCACTTGAATCTTGCCAGATGACAGACGGTCCAGTTCATCAAAGGCTTTCTCCCAGGCCTTGACCCGCAGATCATCCAGCAGGCTGCGCATGGATGGCAGCTTGATGATGAACTCATACACCCACAGCGCAAAGAACGCGCTCTCCAGCTCATCCGGGATCGTGCCCTCTTCACCGCGCTTGACGTCCACCGGCACACGCCCGCGAATCCGCGTCACTTGCGTGCTGATCACCTTTTCTGCCAGCTCCACGGCATCCTGCCCCTGGGACTTGGCCGCACTCGAAAGCGCAGGCCATTCCTTGGGGATGCGGTCCTTGCATTCCTGCAGTGTGGGTGTGATCCAGGCCATGAGATAGAAAGTAGCGCGGGCAATCCTGCCCGCTGTTCGGCGGATGGGTTATTCCTTGCTCGCTGCCGCATCATGGGCCGTGAACACTTCACGTACTTCCTTGATGTTGCTGGCGCTGCGGAGCTGCGTGATGAGGGTTGCGACGGAAGCATTGGAACTGCCCTCAAGCAGATCTTGAGCGGCTTTCAATTCAGCTTCCAAAGCATCACGCTGGCGCGTCAGATTGACGACGGCTTCCTGATCAGCCTTGGCAGCGTCCTGGGCTTCCTTGAGCCAATTCTCCACTTCGATGTTACGCTGAGTGAGATTTTCCACATTGATGCGCAGACCTTCAATCACTTCGCTGTTGTCACCGGGAATTCCAAGCACTGGGATGGTGTTTAAGCCGGGCGGCTCTTCAGCGATCACGATCTCAAGCTCAGGGAACTGCTCACGCACCTCAGCGATGATCTTGTCCAGATCTGCACGTGAAAGCCGGAACTTGCTCGCATGCGCCTGCACCATGCCTGCCGCTGCTTTCACACGCTTCAAGGCTTCGGCCTCAGGCGGGTTCTTGAGATCCTGCTCCACTTGGGAAAGGATGGCAGCGGCGATGAGCTGATCATTCAGCCCTGCAGCAGCCTTTTCGCGCCAGAGTTGAGGATGATTGGACTTGATGGAATTGAGGGTTTCTTGGGGCAGGTTCATGATCGTGGGATGTTGGTGTGTGGGTGGCGTTGGATGGCTCACAACTGCGCACCGCTTTGGCAGCGATGCGCAGCGGGTGAATCATCAGCCCGAAGGCTGCTAAACTCAGCTCCAGGTGATGGTGCGCTTGCGGAGGCCCACCGTGCTGGTCACGACGTTGCGTGCGTAGCAGTCGACGATGATCTTCACGCGATGCGTGCCGACTTCGATCCACACGCGCATGGCCCCGCCTGTGGCGATGTGCTGGAAGCGCTTCACGTTGCTGCTGTCCATCGGCATCAGGCCGCTGCGGGCGTTGTAGGCATAGACCTTGGCACCCAGCAGCGCCGCCGCTGCCGTGGCGCTGCTGCGATAGCGTGCCTTCAGAGAGAGCACGTCATCCACCTGCAGGTATTCTGCGAGGCGCTGCATCGTCCACCCGCCATGCTCAGAGCCATTGGTGCGTGTGGGCACTTCATAGGCATCCATGCGGTAATGGCCTGCACCCTGACCGAGCACAACAACGTTGGCATCTTCACCACGGGCATCACCGCAGTTCTTGACCATCTCACGGATGTTGCCATCCGGGTTGGCGGCAGCATCACCCCAGTTCTTGCTGGTGTCGGCGGTGGCTGCCGCGTCGATCTTCGCCAGCGCATCCGCAATGAGGCTGCGCAGGATCAGGTTGCGGCGGCTCTGCACCACGGCCTGCTGCATCTCAGGCACCAGTCCGCCCTGGTCGATGTCGAGATACGTGATGATGCCGAGGTTGTCCACCGCACCATCGACCACGCTGCCGGTGATCTTGGTTTCAGCAAACTCACCGTTCACAGGGCGTGCGAGCTGCGCGATTTCCCGCTTCTGCATTTCTTCCGACTCGGTTTCCGAGAGGTAGGAAAAGCGCAGGCCACCCACCGCTGCCATCGGGCAGAGGCGGTCCAGAATCTCCTGCAGGTTTTCGCGATCGCGAATGCCGGTGGAGAACTGCGTGAGGGGTTGGGACAGCGCCATGGTGCCCGCAGCCAGGTTGCCATCATTGGCGGCTTCGATCACGTTGCCAGAACGCCAGGCGGCGCTCAGCTCGGTTTCATTGGCGGCATAGATCACGCCCGCCTTGGCATGATTGAAGCCAGGGTCAGACGAGAGAGAGCCCGGGGTGATGATCAGCGAGTCGAGCCCGCGATCGTTGGCAGCCATCGGGCCGCTGGAGAAGCAGCGCTGCAGGGCCATGCTGGCCAGAGCGAAGATAGAGAAGTTCAGTTTCATGTGATTTGAATCAAGGGTGTGTTTGAATTGGGTTAAGCCGTGAATGAGTCGGAGGATTGAAGTGAAGAGGGATCAGGAGAAGGCAGGCGGAGCGGCGGCGCCGGACAGGCCGACGATGATCCAGCCCACCGTGTCATCGACGTATTCGAGTTCTGCGATGTCGAGTGCATCCGCGAAGACGATGGCGGTGAAGCCTGACTTGGTGGTCGGTGTCAGCGTGCCGTCTCCACCATCCACAGCCAGTTCGATGCTCAGCCGCTGACCTGGCAGGCCGTTGGCGAGCGTCAGCGCTTCCGCGCCTCCGGTGGTTTTGCTCACGCGGCGTTTCGTCACCGGGATGGCCAGCGTTGCACCTGCGACGGTGTTGACGCCATTGGGCTCAACACGCGGGAAGCAGCTTTCCACTTCCACCACATCACCATCCGCGCCAGCAGCCGTGAGGATGCGCCCGACCAGCACCACACCTGTGAGGCCAATCTTGCCGGAGGCTGCCGCATAGACCTTGACGCCGATCGTTGCCATCGCTTCAGAGGCCACCATCTTCACGGTTTTCTCTTTGCCCAGCAGGATCACTTTTTGCGTGAGGCCGGTGCTCGACTCGATGTTGTCGACCGTGCCCAGGGGCAGGTTGGTGGCACCGCTCAGCGCGATCGTGGTGCCAGCCGTGGCACCGTCTTTCCACAGCAAGTGACGCGCCGTGACAGCGGCATCATTCGTGCGGTTCACAGAGCCGCAGTGGATGTCCACCGCAGCGTCGTAGGTATTGGCGGCGATGCAGTTGGATGAAGCTCCGAAGAGCCACTGGGAGGCGAGAGCCAGAGCGCCGCAGAGAACTGCGAGCACGCCGGTGATTTGATTGCGCATATAGCGTTTTGTATTCATGGGTGTGTTGGTTTGCGTTTTCGTTTTCAGCCGACGTGCGTCGGAGATTTATTAGTGATTGAAGAGTTCAGGCCTGAGGGCACGGGCGCGGTTCCAGGCGTATTCATGATCTCCCGGCCTGGCTGCGCCCCCCTTGGTGATTTCAGCGAGGCATTCATTGACCACCTCATCACGCATGCGGTTGCGGGCCGTGCGTTCGTTGGCGGCCATGATCAGCTTCCCGGCATCCTTGAGGTTGTCAGTCACACCGCCGTTGAGTCCGAGTCTGGGCTTCGTCTTTCCCAGCTCAGCCAGGCGCTCATCCACGTCCGCCTCATTGGCGGCTTCGATCAGCTCTGTGCGCAAAGCGCCGGCATTGGCGTTGGTCACATAGCCTTGAGTGATCAGCAGCGCGACTGCTGACTCCACGCGGGCCGTGCGTGCGGCGGTGAATCGAGCCTCAGCAGACGCGGCCTTCTCATTGGCTGCCGTGATGTCAGACTCATGCTGCGCTTCATTCGCCGCCGTGGCTGCAACCTGGCTGCACAGGCTTTGCAGCAGCTCATCATGGCTGGCTTCATTCGCCGCCGTTGGAACGGCGGCACGCATGCTGGCGATCTGCGCCTGCATCTCCACTTTGCGAACGCGACTCCACTTCGCATCCTGCAGCAGGGCATTGATGGCGGAGAGCATGGTCACCTCATCATCATCAGCCTTGATGAACCCTTCAGCGACGAAGGGAGCGAGCAGCTTTGCGATGTCGATCGCACCGGTAGTCGTCGCCTCATTGCCCGCCATGAGAGGTGGCACATTGATGTTGGGATTGTTGGTGAGGCCACCGCTGTGCAGGGAGTGAGGGCGAAACACAGGCAGGCCGTTTTTAATCTCCTGTCTGCCGCTGGCATCCATGACCTTTTTCATGCGCCATTGCGGCGTGTGGTAAATGAGCTGCTGATCTTCCACCTCTTCCTTGCCAAGCTTGTTGTACTTCGGAATCAGCCGGATGGAATCCTGCGTGACCTCGACACTCTTCACAAATCCACGTGCTCTTTTGTCGGGATACTTCGCGGCTTCCGTGGCGTTCGGGTGGTAGGGATGCCCGACAAAAATAGGACGGCCCATGAAGGCGCTCTTGAGCGTGCCCATGATGCCGCCCATGTCCGCCGCCATTTGATTCCCCGCCTCAGCGTCGATGCGCTGCAGCCCGCGTACCATTCGGCCATCCACGGAAACATTCACAGGCACTTCACCAAACGGCACAACCATCACGCCTTCAATCTCGACGTCATAGGTCTGCTCGTTGGCAGCCAGGAAGTCAGCATCATCCACCGCATCATTGGCGGCGATGCAGATGCCATGCCGTGGTGAACGGCGCAGAGGCTTCCCGAGAGCAGCCAGGAGAGTTTGAATAGAGGCGTTGAGTTTCATGCGTGGATTCGGGTTGTGTTGAGGTTCAGGATTCGCCAGCCAGGGCGCGCAGAAATTCAGTCGCGACGATGACCTCCAGGGCCTGCGTGCTCGCGTCCTGGTCGATCACCCTGGCTTCGAGATCTTCCGCGTTGGCAGCCAGCGCATGCAGCGCATTGCGTGTGGCATCGGCTCCCTGGGCGGCATTGAGCGGCAGCAGCGCTTCAATCAAAGGCCTGGCATCGCGCAGGGTCGCGGAGGCAAAGGTATCACGCTCGCTGTTCTCCAGACGCTGCAGTGTGGCAGCTGCTTCATTCGCAGCCGTCGCCAGAGGGCTGGCAGGCACTGCAGGCGGTGTGGCTGGTTTGGCAGGTGGCGTGACCACCTGGCTTTCGTCATGCGTGCGGTTGAACCGCTCCGCCACATCTTCCACGCTGAGCTTGACGCCCAGGCTGGTCACGTGATCATCGACCTCCATCTCCATCTTCACATCCTGATTCTGCGGCGGGATGAGTTTGAAGAAGGCCAGCGGCTTGACGCCTACGCCGAATTGATCCGCGATGATCCGCTTGTCGAGCTGCCGGTTGAACGTGCCACTCACAAAACGGCATCCCGCCGCTGTCATGAGATCCCCGTCATCACCCTGCAAGCTGGCACCCGCGCCGTTTTCACGGCTCATGGTTTTGAGATCACTGCCCAGGGCAATGGTCACCATCGCCCGTTTCATGGACTCAATGATCCAGCCGAACACCTGCTCCCCATTGGAGGCCTTGTTGTCCAGGATGTTGAACTTGTCCCCCAGCGTGGTGGCGATGGTCAGATCATTCGCGAAGGATTTGAGCGCATCCACAAACCTGTCCCATTCCTTGCTGCCGGGCTGCGCCTGCGTTTCTCCATGCACGGCGGGAATGCCAAAGCGCTGGCAGAAGTTGAGCGCATCCTGCAGTGGCAGGCGCTTGAAGATGTAGCAGATGCTCAGCGCCTTCATGAGGCAGCGATCGCTGGCAGCGATGAGCCAGTTCTCCGGGTCGGTGATTGCCTGCCCGGGCGTCGTGCCTTCCACACCGGCCCACTGCAGCTTGCCCGTCGTATTGTCAAAGAGCGCAAGATTGCAGTAGCGGATGATGGCCGTCATGCCTTCTGCCGATGGCTGCCAGATGATGCGCTGCGCACTGTAGCGGTAGAACCTCGCCTGGATCGTACGGCGGATCACCATTTCAATGTCGCTCTCGAAATTCCGGTCCAGCGCATCTTCATAGCCGAGGTTGGAATAGAAGTGCTTCAGCGCGGCCTGATGGCGCTCCGCTTCAGCCTGCAGTTCGTCTGGCACCTCTTCACCGATCAGCACGTCCCAGGGCTGGGATGACACCTGGTCGATGTATTTGGGCACGCAGACCGAAAGCGTCTCATCCCGCTCAATCATCTCATCCCAGGCCAGCGCCGTGGTCTTGAGCATCCCCCGGTCAAAGCCGTCCAGCAGTGAGGCCAGGCCGCGTGCCGTGACTCCGGGCAGGACATTGACCCGCTGCTGCTTCCAGCGGAGGGCGAGGTTTTCAGTGATGGTGGAGTCGGGGGTCAAGCGGACTCATCTTCTCACCGCCCCCCATCTCCGCACCTGACCAGGACGACCAGATGTCAGTCTCAAATCTCCCGTTGGCACCCCTTTTCGGCTCCCGGGGGACGCACTGCCCCAAACTCTGCCACCTGCCACCCCGGCCCAAACCCGCCTTCAGGATCGCCGCCAGAACGCCCCTGCAACCCGCCTGCAAGGTTTTTGAGGCGTTTGAGCCCCCCGGATGGTGTCAGAGTAGCGGAATCGGGGTTTTGGAGCGCAAAACCGGCCCTGCTCAAATTCCGATCAAACCCCGCAGAAAATCAAGCCCCCGGTCCAGCGCGCCGCCGCCCCCGCCCGCTTCACGCGGGCTGGACTCATAGGCAAAGGGAGACCCCGCCTGCATTGCCGCTTCACTGCTCAATGCCGCTGCCCAGGCGATGTCGCAATGGCTGTGCTCATTGAGCGGGTTGGCGCTCTCACCAAAGGTCCAGCGCTTGCCCTGGAAGTTTTTGCGCAGGGCGAAGAAATCGGCGCTGATGTCCTTGTCCTCATGACTCCACTGCTTCTCTGTCATGCTGAGCTGGTTCATCAGCGTGAACCCCATGTCATGCTTCTTGCTGGCAAAGTTCACGGGAGTGAACCGGCCCGGAAATGCCTTGGCAAGCTCCCAGCAGATCTGCCGCCCAAGTCCGGTCTCATCACCTGCACCCTTCACGCCTGGCACATTGTTCATGAACCATGCAGAGGCCACTTTGTGAAAGTGCCAGTCATCCGTGCGGAAGCTGAACAGCCCGCGATTCTTCAACACGCCTGCAGCCGCTTTGGTATCGACGTAGATGCATGCAAGGTCTCCTTGGCCGGAAGCAGCCACGTCATAGCCCAGCGTGTGGTGTGTGCGGTCCTGTGTCAGCCGCGCAAACGTGGCTGCAAGCCAGCCTTCGATCTTCGCCGCACGACCGCTCTCCGTTCCAGTCAGGAACTCACCAAACATTTCTTTAACCTGGTTATCCTCCAGATGCGCACGGTCACGCCAGTGATCGGCCTGCTCGCAAAGTTGGATGCTTGACCAGGGCACGATGGCGTTGGTGCCACCCCGTGGATTGCACATGTAGGCCTGCTGGTAGATTTCCTCCAGTCGTGCACGACGGCGGCAGTCCTCCAGAAACTCCTGCTTGGTGTACCGCTTGCCTGTGAGCTTGAAGATGAGATCCAGATAGCCCATGTCGATCGCATCGGCCATCGTCACACGGTAGTAGCTCCAGCCGCCCTGGCCTGCCTGCGCTTCACGCGCAAAGGAATTGAACAGCGTGTCCGTGCCCTTGTGCGCAGACCACACGCCGATGTCATAGCCCATCGTGATTCGCCCCTGGGCGGTTTCCCACAGCATCTCGTCATTCTGATGCGCGGCAAATTCATCCAGGCCCACATCGCCACCATAGACCAGCATGGCATTGGGGTTGCTGCTGAAGGCGATGATGCGTGACGCATTGTCGAATTTGATGTAGGCGAACTTCACTTCATCGGTGAAGCCGGTGTCTTTGCCTTCTTTGTCCAGGCGCGGCACCTTCATGTAGTCCTCACCTTTGCTGAGGATCGACTTGGTCAGCTTGTAGATGTCCGCGAAGTTCAGACAGGTCTGGCAGTACTCAGCGGCTGAGGCCTGGTCTTTCGTGGCAAAGAGGTAGTCGCGCTTGGCATTCCACAGCCGCTTGCGCACGTTCTTGAAGGCATCGCCGTAGGTCCAGCCGATACGCACGCTCTTCTCAGCAAGACGCATGCGCGAGTCATCCAGAATCCATGTCTTGATGTAGGGCAGGAAGCGGTCTTCCGCCGCCATGGAATCAATGCTGATCGCTGGAAGGATGGCAGGCATCAGGAAAAGTCGAAGGTGATGCCCACGCCCCAGATCAGCCACTCCACCTGCAGCATGAAAGCGTTGGCTGGTTTGTCATTCTCTTCAAAGATAGCACGCGTGATGACCACGGCAGGCGTCAGCACCAGGCTGTTGTCATCAGGCGGGCTCCAGTGAAATTGAATGCGGTCGAACATGGTGCGTTAAGATTTCTTGATGCCCATGGCACGGTCCACTTCATCCAGGATGCGCTGCCGCATGGCAGGATCATCAGCCTTCTCAGGATCTCGCAGCTCGTCGAGCTTGGTGGCGGCAGCTTCGGCCTGAGCTTCCAGCGCCTCAATCTTCCGCTTCTGCAGGTCGATGAGTTCTTGCGCCTGGCTGAGCTTCCTCTCCGCCTGCTCCAGCTTGACGGCATCCTGCTTGAGCTTGGCCATCTGCAGTTCCTGATCGCGCATGCGCAGCACGTCCTTGGTGCTGGTCTCAGGACTGGCGGCATCCTGGAAGATGCGCATCGCCACCAGCTTGCGCGTGGTCTCATCCAGCTCCGCGCCATGGCTGGTCAGGAATTCCTTTTCTTCACGCTTGGCGCGCTCCAGCGCCCAGTGGCCGCGATGGCTGCCCTTGAACCGGCTCAGTGCGCCCAGGGATGAACTGATGCCCCACTTCTCAAGCTGCTCCAGAAGCTCGTCATAGTGCATGCGCTGATCAAACATCAGCGCGCAGAATTCATCGTACACCTCCGCCTTGTTCAGACGTTCGGCCAATGATTCATTGATGACGGCGGCGCTCATGGTTTGATTTCAGTGATCGTGACCTTGACCGGCACTACACGGCATTTGAATTGTGGGCGGAGTTCGCGCTTGTAAGCGGCGGCTGCTTTCTTCGTGTAGAACAATGCGCAGCCACAAGGCGAGGCGTGAGCATGGAACTCGCTGCCGTCGTCTTTCTGAATCGCAACGGCATATCTGAGTTCATTGTGGATACGTGCAAGCATTTGAGATCAGAGGTTTTGCTGCGTTGCAAAGGCCGCGCCGCGTTCACCCAGCACATAGAAGGGATCGGCATCGTCCATCTCATTCGGCATTTCGAGGATGAAGCTCCTTTGCAGCAGCGTTGCGATCGCATCGTCCACCAGCGCCTTCATGGGCCGGGGCCGTACGCGGGCGTCGATCTGGGCGCGCACCACACTCAGCAGGAGCGGGTGGCCTTCAGCTTCTCGCAGGATGCGGATGATTTCAGTCGTGAGTTTCATGGGGTGATGAGGGGAAAAATACGAAGTTACTTCTTGGACGTTGAAAGCCGGATGGCATCGTCAATGCGCTGGTGGATCCGCTGCGACTCTTCCTGCCGAAGCTTTTCATGATTCGTGAGCCGGTGATTGATCTGCTCCAGCAAAGCCGCATGCGCCGAGCTGGCCGCAGCCACGGGATTGAGCCGGATGTGCAGATCCTTCACTTCAACCAAAAGCCTGCGCTCACTTTGCCCGATCGCTTCGATAATTTTCCCCTGGCGTTCATCTCCGGCTTGGATGATGCGCCTCACTTCAAGGTTCACCTTCTCCACCTCTTCCTTGTGGGCGTAGCGGGGTGCCTTCTTCACTTCGAGCGGCTGCTCAATATTCAGCGGTTCATCTTTGGAACCATTGGCCTGCTTGCCTTTGCGGTGTGCGATGTAGAGACCCGCAATGAATGCCACCATCATGATGAAGTACTTCACGAACTCAGCAGGCACAGAGGAGATGTCAGCGGCGGCAGTCAAAATCATGGCAGTCGTGGTGGGGCAAAGGTGTGGGAACGTGGAGTCAGGAACTGGCGATAGTGTGCCGCTTCATCCTCGCTGATGACCGTGGTGCCCAGATCAGGAGCCATCACATCGCTTTCACGGTCGGAATGCGGCAGGCCCAGCGCGTGGCCCAGCTCATGCAGCAGCGCGGCGTGCGCATCCACATCACCGATGCCCATCGTCCTCTGCCACCAGCTGATGCGCCACTTCACATCATCCGCCAGAGTGATCACATGCCGGGTGCCGGTTTGTGCTTCATGCTTCTCATGCTGCGCCACACGGTCTGGCTGTTTTGAGCGGTCCACCTTGCCCCACTGGATGATCACATTCGCCAGCCTCAGCGGCATGGGTGCCAGCAGCGCCAGCGGCGGGCTCTGCACCGTCCTGCCCAGCGCCTTCATCCACTGCATGCCCGCCTTGTCAGCGAGCGCCCGCAGTTCCTTGGGGGCGTTGTAGTATAGAGCGATCATGATTGCTGAGGATGTTCAGATAGCCGGTGCACGCCGCACACCGACGAGGTTCTTCAGATCAAGCGCGGCGATGCATACCTTGTCGGACTGATTGCCACCGAGGCAGTTCACGCGTCCGGCACCGCAGCCGTTGAAGTCGCTGAACAGCGTCACATGGTAGCCGCCATCACGCTTAAAAATCAGCGTGTCTCCCTGCTTCCAGTCCTTGGTGTTGGTTTGTCCCACGGCCTTGCCCCAGTTCAGCCAGTGCGCGGCGCGGTAATACGCCGCAGGTGTGCCAGTCATCGTCTTGTTGCCGATATGCCCACGGAAGCAGCCGCACCAGGCAACCCGCGAATCATCATTGCCCACATCATCACCCAGCCACGATGCAGCCTCCTTGATCCAGACAGCAATGGTTTTATTGCTCTGCTTCCCGGGCACTTCACAGATGCCGCGATACACAAGCGCGGCGGCATAAAGACGTTGATTGGCAGTGGAGGTGGTGAGCATAAAAAAGTGTCAGTGATTCAGGAGTTGGTGCACGGCGGCGAGGCTCTGCTCGCGTTGCGTTGTCATCTCACGACGTGCACCGGTCTCGTGTGGTTTAATAAAATCAGTTCCTGACGTTGACCGTGCTCAGCATGAAGGCCACGCGGTAGCCGTAATCAGGAATGCGCTCAGCCAGCTGCATGCAGCCCGGGCCGTCTTCGTATTGTAGTACCGGCTTTAGCCGGTTCTGGCGCGGCTCCACAGCGGCGGTTGGCTGCACCTTCACCGGCTGCTTCGCACTCGGGATCTGCGGTTCAAGGAAGGCGCTCTTGATGATGACACCGGCCTCCTGGATGAGCAGCGCATCGCCCTGCTTGATGACGCCTTTACTCACTGCCGTGCTCAAACCCAGCTCAGCCAGGCTGAACACTTTCAGGCTCGTGGGATCCGCAGGATTCGTGACGATGGCCAGACCCCGCTGAATCGCCACATTGTCACCCGGAACGATCTTGCCTTTAGCCGCTGCTACATTGAGCCCCAGATCCGCGAGAGCCACGGTCACCTGACCTGCAGGTGAAGCCATGAAGGCCGCGATGCCTGCACACGAACTCAGCGTCAGCATGCACAGGCACCCGATCAGCAGCGGGAGTTTCGCAGGAACGTTCGTGCCCTTCAAGGTGGCAAGCAGCGCATCCACCACACTGAGCCCGTTCTTGCGGGCGGTGAAGAAGCGGAAGACAAACGCGATCAGCACAAGGACCAAGGCACCCACACCCGCATAGGCTGGTGGCAGGGCGTTGGTGATGGCCTGCTGTAAGGCAGGATCAATGTCCTGAGCCAAGACACAGGGCGTGGCGAACAGCAGAGCGAGGGCGGAGATGCAGAGCAGTTTCATGGGGATGGAGAGGTGAGGATGAAGGACCGCCGCCCCGCGCTCCGCAGGAGTTGGTGGTACACCGCCCGCCCAGCCAGGGGAGGCAGTGCACCACCGGTTCCCCCCGAGGAACAAGCACGGCTAAGCGCACCCCCATTCAGCCACACCCCACCCACTCCAGCACCTGACCAGGACGACCAGATGTCAGCACCTCACAGGCCTGCCCTTCGAAGCTTCAGCGAAGAACGGGGCACAAAAAAGCCGCGCAGTGATGCGCGGCTTTTTAGATAAAAACTGAATACCCCACTCACTTCACCTTGATGTATTTCACCCCCATTTTTTCAGGCACATCAATGAGTGAAACCGTTGCTATCCCACCATCATGAGAAAACTTCAAGGTGGTGGCATCGGAAGAAAGGACCTTCACATTTTGATACATGGTGCCATTCTTTAGCGTCAGGCTTTCATACTCATTGTCTTTGCCTGCACGTGGAACAGCAACAGATTTGCCATCACTGAAATCATGCCCCTTCGTTGCAAGTGGAATCATTTTTTCTTGGACGGCAATCATTTTGTCCTTCTGTTCTAGTGAATGTGCCGCAGACCTCAGCGTTTCAATAGCAACCTCCTGAGCCTTTTTGATTTGCTCAGGTGAAGCCCCCGTATTGTTGAAAACAGACTCAAGAGCATCTGCAACGGTGCGTAAATGTTTGGGCTGATCATCCGCATGCATGGATAGAGGCAAGGCGATGATGGCGACGATGAGCAGTGTTTTCATAGGCATGGTTTATCTGAGGTTCTTGGTGATCTGGGCAACAGGATAGATCAAAGCGAATGAAGCACGCGGGTAGGTCATCGGCTGGTACACGTGGTTGTAGCTGCTCAGAGTAATGGTGTCCCCGCTCTTCTGGTAGAGCTTGACCATGACATCTCCTCCAAGGTCATCATTCAAACGTGCCAGCACCACGTCGCCATTGCGTGGCTGGAACGAGGGGTAAATGATTGCCGTCTCTCCAGCATCGTACTTGGGCTGCATGCTGTCACCGCTGAGCTTCACCGCGAAGGCCTTGGGATCTTTGCAGTCAAACACCAGCGCACCTTCACCCGCATAGGCTTCATCTGTCCATGTCATGGCTGGCCCGCACTCAGCCAGAGACAGCAGCGGCACAAACTTGGCCGTCATGCCCGGAGGAAGGCGGATGTCAGGCACGGCACCAAAGGTGCCACCCGAAGGGCTTCGATCAACGAGGTGGTCAGAACCGTCCATGAGTTCAGATACGTCAATGCCAAGAATCTTGGCGGCCTTGATCGCCATCTTCTCTCCCATCTGGCTGTGTCCATCTTCAATGTTCTGATACGTCCCTAGATCGCTGTAGCCAATAGCCTTGGCCAGCTGAGCCTGAGTCACACCCTTGGCTTCGCGTGCTGTTTTGAGTTTGGCACGTGCACCGGTCACATAGCCGGAAGCATCCTCACGAACCATAGTTTCCTTTTGCTCATGAAAGCTCAGCAGCTTGGACAGTGTGGAGTCATCGTCCGCTTCCTTGTATCCACGCTCAAGCATGGAAACATACTTTCCAGTCACTCCTAAAAGTTTCCCCATTTCCTCCTGATTCAGCTGGAGACGCTGCCGAAGGTTCTTTAAACGAGTCGAAATATTTTCCATTGGGAAACTAAATTGTGTTGACGGATGCAAACATGGAAACTAAGTTGTCATTAGTCAACCAAGTTACCATGCCACCACCCATTGACAACAAATTTTCCAAAGCGGCCAAGATCGCTCTCATCAACCTTGACCTCACCGTCGTCGAGCTAGCACAAAAACTGGAACGCCCGCGCCAGACAGTCAGCGCTGTCGTGAACGGCTCGCGGCGCTACCCCAAGCTGCGCAAGCTCGTCGCTAAACAACTCAAATGCGCCGCCTGATGAATCCCTTGATTCCAGACTTCATGCGCCATGCCTTCACCGGCATTGAGCAGATGACCGCCGCACAACGTGCGGACCACTACGAAGCGGCCGCGATCCTGCTCAAAGAGCACAGCGCAGAGGAAGCCGATGCCGCCATGCAAACGGCCATCGCCATCCGCAAGGCCGAGGGGCTGCAACTGGTCTTCATCAATCTTCTCAACTCCGAAGGGAGGGCCGCATGAGCTGGGTTCGTCATCCGGGGCGCTTCCGCTGCGCTCTCAACAGCTTCCTTTACGGCTTCATTTCCAGCCGTGATTTCGCCGCACTGATGGGCACAACCACGAAGAGGGTCATGCAGTGGCGTGACCGCCGCAGCGGACCACCTCAGTCAATGCTGCCCCTCTTCGGCTACGCAGTTCATCAGCTCGTCGAACAGCAGGTCATCCCCACTCCGCACTGCATCACCAAGCTCAACAAGATCATGGGCTTCACCCCTTCACCCAGAACAGCCGCTTAATCATGAAACTCACCACCGCCACCGAACTCCTCGCTGACTGGGACCGCCAGATCGCTGAACTCACCGTCCAGGCTGAGAACCGCCGCAACAACGGCATGCTGGACAGCGCCGCCCTGCTGCGCACGCAGCGGGACACGCTCAAGCAATGCGCCGATGCGCTGCGCCAATTGGTGAAGGCACCGCTTGTGATCACCGCAGCCACGGCGGCAAAGTCCCCTCAGGAACTGCCTCTAGAAGTAGCCGCATTAATTGAGTTTCCGTTAATGCCAGAGGCGGAATTTTCTGAGCGGCTGCAGTTGCTGCAAAACTCCCTGCTGAGCGAGCCCTCTGCAAAAGGCCCCAACGGAGATCTTGAGGGATGGGCTGATCAGACTCAGGCCGCAGCTCCTGCTTTATCCACAGATCCAGCTCCGCCTCCCGCTGCTCATTCCACCCTTCAGGAGTCGGCATCGCCAAATCCTTCCCTTGCTGCAGACAGCGCACAATCAGCAGCCTCATCATCTCCACAGCCAGGTTCCAAGGTATCGTCGGATTCATCCGCCCAAGATGGCGATGCCTGCGGAGACATCAACTGTGACGGCCACTGCAAGCCCCAGATGCTCAGGCCGCGCCTGATCTACCGCATCGACATCTGCAAATCCGAAGAAGCCGCCCGCAATGAAGAGAGTCTGGCCACACCGGCCCAGCGCCGCATGGCCGCACGCTTCCTCCACGTGGATCTGCACGACCTCCCCGGAGCACTCGCCAGGCGCGTGCGCACCCGCCTGCAGCAGGCCGCTTGAATCTCCGCACCGCCGGTAGCCCGGCACACCACCCACCCCAAGCACCACACACCCATGCAAGCCCAGCCCCTGACCCTCAAACGCCTCATGAGCCTGCCACCGCAGGCCGTGACCCGCGTGAACCTGCAACGGGCCTCATCCGCCCTGAGCACCATGAAGCCCGCCACCGTCTTCCTCCGTGATGACAGTGAACGGGATCACCTGAAAGCCTGCGTGCAGCAGCTTGAAGCTGAAGCCGCCCAGGCCAGGCAGGAAACCGCCGCCGCACAGCAGCTGCTTCGCGACCACGCCTCACAAGCCTGGCTGGAAGCCGAAGCACGGCTGCAGCGGCAAGCCATGGAACGCCGCGTGCAGCTGCAGGAGCACCGCAACACCTCCCGTGTGCGCGACAACACGCTGCCAGATCTGGCACCGCATGTCGTCGCCACCACGGATGCCGTGCACCTCGCGCTGCCGCTCAACCCACGCACCGCCATCCCCATGGACCTGCCAGTCCTGACCCTGATCAAGAACTGGCTGTTCCGCAGACGCTAAGCACGCCGCGCAAGTGGGATCGCCACCCACCTCCGCAGCCTGCCCGGCCTTTTCAAACCACCGTCAACAACAGTCATCGACCGTCAACCATCGTCAACTCCGCCTCCCATGAGCACCCCGCCCCCTGAAGCCCTGGACCCACGCGTCCGCCGCTTTGCCCGTGAAGCCACGGCAGAGATGACCTGCGCTCAGGTGGCAGACATCCTTGGCCCTCCCTACAGCACGCGCACCGTGCTGCGCCTCTGCCGCAACAAGCAGATCGAATGCAACGCCCCCGTGAATGCCAACGGCGGCGTGAACAAGCAGGGCATCGGAATCAAGATGCGCTGGAGCATCACCAAGGCCGCGCTGCTCAGCTTCATCATCCGCAGCACTCACGGCCCGCGTGAAGCCCTGATGAAGGCCATCGAGCAGGAGCTGCCCGGCTGGAAAAGCTTTGCGCAGTACATCGCCTCCGGTGGCGAGTCCAGCACCGCACCACTGCCGGCCAATGTGATCCCCATGAAGGGACGCGGCAAAGCCACGCTCAACGCCGCGCAGCTCAATGATCCGCGCCAGCTGGATCTCTTCGCGCCCCGCTCCGCCTGAATTTCCCCCACCCCAACAACACAGCACCCAAGCCCATGACAACAGACCCCCCCCCACAGCACAGCACCAACACCGCACGCCGCCCGCGCAATGCGCCGGAGCTGCTCACGCGCACCGTCGACGGCCTGCAGCGCCTCGCCTTCATCCAGGCACAGAAGGCAACGCACGCTCTCAACGTCGAGCCCCCACACGCCCCCCTCCTGCGCAAAGCCGCCGCAGACTCCACCACCTTCCGTGTGCGCATCCCAACCTCAACCGGGGAGGCCGCATAAGATGTCCTCACCCACCACACCCATCTGCGCTCTGACTGATGCAGAGATAGAGACCATCAACGAAGCGATGATCGACAACATGGAGTGCCGTCTTGTCAGGAACGAAACATCCACGGAGCTGATCTACGAACCTCAGCGCGCCATGATGGGAAACCTCACCATCAAGCTCAACGTCAACCGCACCATTGATGACGTCTGGAAGCTCGCAGGCTCACTCTGGGCAGCAACCAACGAACCCGGAACCTGATCATGAGCACCTACATTCCATCCGTCGCAGAAACCGTGCTGGGCATGATCGGCCTGATCGTTCTCGCCTGCCTGCTCGCCCATCTCAAGAAGCCCACCACACCCGGGCGCAATGAGCAGCTCATCCGCCGCCATCGCCGCATCCAGGAGCACCAGCTTGGCGAGGCCTATCGGGACGACGGCTACACGCTGATTCAGACCATGGCCTTCGTGGCTTCCCTGCTCGGAGCACTGCTCCTGGCGCCCGTCTGCTTCTTCATCATCACCGTCATCTTCGGTGCCCAGGAGCCCCGCTGGTAACCAACCCCACCCCACCACCCCTCCTGCAAACACAACCCACGCCCCTCACTCCCCGCGAACGCGCCTCCAAGCTCGTCAACGATTACGCCAGCAAAACCGCCCTGCTGGAATCAGCCACCGCTGACACCCGCGCCAAGATCACCGGTCTGACCGCCGCTCTCAATCAAGCGGCTGCGCCCTTCCTCATGGAACTGGCCAACCTGGAACAGGAGGCCAAGGAACTCGCCCTGGCTCATGGCCCCGAGATCTTCGGTGAGAAACGCAGCCTCACTGAAAACGGCTACAAGCTCGCCCTCACAGCCACCGATGAAGTCGAGATCGACGGCGGCGAAGAAGCAGCCTGCTCCCGCATCCGCCGCGCCCTGGCCAAGATTGGCAATGGCGATGACGATGCCAGCCGCAACAACCGCCTGGCTCTCAATGCCTGCCTGAACGTCACCACGAAGATCAACCGCACCTATGTGAAGGATCAATACGACGGTTCCGCCGCATGGTTTGAAGAGCACGGCCTGCGTGTGGTGGAAAAGGAAAGCGCCAGCCTCAAGAAAGCCCCACCCCCACGCGTCGCCAAGGCCAAGCAGAAGAAGGCCCCCAAACTCAACACCACCGAGCAGGCGGAAGAACAGGAGGCCGCATGAAAGCACGCCCCGTCCGATTCGTCCCGCTCACACCCAAGCAGCGCGGCTACATCGCCCAGCTCGCCAAGCAGGCGCACACCTACCTCACCGGCAACGGTGCCATCGACGAAGACTTTGATCCATGGCGCAGGCGCGAGGCGATGCACGCCTCCAAAGGCTTCACCATCAGCGAAGCCCCGCGTCATAGCTTTGATGACCTTGAGCAGCACTTCCTCATGCTTGCTGGCAAGTCCGGCAAAGCTCTGGAGCGCGCTCTAGGCCCTGAGAATGACATGCGCCAGCTGGCCCATGAAATCTCTGTGGCTGCCCGCGAAGCCGGAGTCACACCGGCCTACGTGCAAGGCATCTGCAAGCGCATGTATGGCGCAGACACCTGGAGCAACGCACGCCAGGCCAAGGCCGTGCTGATCGCCCTCAAAAACAAGGCCCGAACCGACAAGAAGAAAGCTGCCACCGCACAATCATGAGCACCCCTGAAACACTCCACGACTGCCCGAACTGCGGGCGCACCAAATTCACCGCAGCCGGTTTGCGATCGCACAAATGCAAGCCTGTGGCCATCACGGTGGAACCGGAGACGACCCTTGCCCCCATGCTGCCCAAGCTCGCCCTGGTCAGCACCTTCACCAACCTGCAGGACGGCATCAAAGGCGATGCCCTGTCCATGAAGATCAAAATGTTTTTCGCCGGGCTGCTGGTCAACGAACTGACCGAACATTTCCGGCATGAGCACGGCGAAACACGGGGCAGGCCGGAAAATAACGGCGCGGTGTCCGTTATTAAAAGGCCCACGCTGGAATCCTACCTGGAAGACAACTTCAATGTCTCAGCCAGGACATGCCGCCGCTATGAGTCTTTCTGGGAAAACTGCACCGTCAGCACCAAGCATGAGAAGGCCGTCAAGGCCCTGAATCTGGCCTGGACGAACCACCTGCAGACACTCCAGCTGGAAGCCCCCAAGAAGGCAGGGAAGGGCAAAGGCCAGGGCAAAGCCTCACAGCCTCTCACCCTGACCCTGCACCAGCCCAGCAAGAGCTTTGCAGAGGACGTGCAGGAGCTGCTCCTGGAGGCCGATGATCTGGGCCTCCATGAACTCTTTGAGATCCCCCTCAAGGACGCGGGATCTGATGAGGATGACACCGATCCCGAGCCAGCCAACAACAAGGACAAGCTCATCAAGTTCTGGGCAGGTGACTTCTCCCGCCGTCTCAGCCGCAGGGAGTACATGAAGTTGCCCAAGGCCCAGCGCGAGACCCTCGCCACCGACCTTGAACTGGCCCTGCACGAACTCAAAGACTCGCTCGCCACCTCCAAGAAGAAAGGGAAGGCATGAACCCCACCCTGATTCATCTGGCAGCGCTGGAATGCTACCAGCGGGCGACAAAGCAGGGCGTCTCCCTGGCACCCTTCATCGTCCTGCAAACCATTGCAGCGGCAGGTGATACGAGGATCAAGAGCAAGACGATGGCCAAAGAAAGCGGCTACACCTGGCCCACGCTCCGCAGACACCTGCAATCGCTGACATCCAAAGGCTACGCAGTGGGCACAAACATCGCCCGCAAGACACGCTTCGGCAGGCCGCGCAAAGTTTACAACCTCACCGCGCTGGGCCTTGAACTCATGACACCGCAGCCGCGTGCACGCGCAGAAAGGACCGCGCCATGATCCAGATGAACCTCCTTGCTGAAGCGGTGGATCCAGTCATCACCAAAATGCCCGCTGCCGAGTTCGGCGGCGGTGGCATCCTCGGCATCGAAGGCTCCATTTATGAGATCCGTGTCAGCCAGGGCCTTGCCTTCGTGCTCGATGAACAGCAGCTCATTTTGATCGTTGAAGCCGCCCTCGATAAATTACCCAACATGATGGGCCTCGACGATGACGACTCCGACGACAAGGGCGAGGAATGGAAAAGCGGAGGGAAGGGAAGATGAACCCAAGCCACCCATGCCCTGTCTGCCAAGACGATGCGCCGCCCGGATTTCTCGTGTGCGAGGCCTGCTCTTTGGAGGTGCCAGCGGCTCTGCATATCGCCTGGAAGAGCGCCAGCCATTACGCAGCGGCGGCGGCGGCAGCCAAGAAAGACCGCGCCCGCATCGCCACCACGCAGGCTGCTGAAGAGCAGGCCGCGAAAAAGATCATCAGCCATCTCCGCCAACACGGCTCTGCCATTCCTGCCTAATCCTATGGACCGCGACGAATCCTCTCCCGCCCTCATCACCTCCGAGCACACCGGCTCGCTGTTCTCACTGCACGTGAAGTCCCGCGATCTGCCCGAATTCTTCCGCCTGCAGGAGCGCAATCAGGACCGCGTACGCCTGCTCCTGGGAGTCATGGATGTGATCCGCAAGGCCCCCACCCTGGGCGAAGGCTACCAGCGCGGCAGCGCCGCCTGTGGCACCCTGCGCGGCACCTCGCCAGACCGCCTGCGCGGCCTCTATGCCGCATGGCGCGACTCACGGTTCGACTGGCGCGTGCTCATCGACCAGGCGCTGGAGATCAAGCCCAACGCCCCCATGCCTCAGGAGTTCCTCGAAGATCTCCAGATCCGCGTGGATGCCAACCACCGCAGCGTTGCAGCCGCCCTCAAGAAACTGCGCGCCGAATGGATCAAAGGCCATGAAATCCCCGGCTATGGGAACTGGAAAACGTGGTGGGCACGCACCCGCCCTGGCCGCCCCTTTCCGAAGCACTGCAACACCTACCCGGACGGCTGGAGCAGCCGCAATCTCCGCCGCAAGCTGGATGCCAGCAAAGCCCGCCGCGTGGCACACACTCAAGGCCTCACCGCCGCCAAGAAACACATGCCCGGCATGAAGCTCTCCCGCGTGGGCTCCGCACCCGGGCGGCAGATGATGTGGGATGACAAAGAACACGACTACTTCATCAACAGCTTTGAGCATCACCAGGGAGCCCGCCCCATTGAGCTTTATTCGCACTGCTACACCGCCGCGTACAAAACCTTCTTTGGCATCAAACCCAAGTACAAGGATGAAGAAGGCTACTTGAAAAAACTCACCGGCGACATGATGCGCCTGGTGGTCGCAGGACACTTCTGGAATCATGGCTACCACCCGCTTGGCACCATCAACTACGCCGAGCACGGCACCGCCAACTTTGCCGACGATGTACGCAAGGCGCTTTACGACGACACGGAAGGCCTGATCACAGTCAGTGAATCCGGCTTCGATGGACGCGCAGCGCATGCCGGTCTCTACCATGGCCGCTGGCGCGGTCAGCCCGGCTGGAAGGCCTCCCTAGAAAGCGGCAATAACAACGATCACAACTGGCTCGGAGCCATGGAAGGCCAGACAGGCCGCAACGTCGAGACCAGGCCAGAGCATCTGCACGGCCTGCTCACAGACAACGCCCAGCTCATGGAGGCCTGGGCATGGCTCCCCGTGGAGTTTCGCGACATGCTGCAATTCCCACTCACAGACATGTACTCTTTCAGGCTCAAGCTGGAGCAGGTGTACCATTACATCAGCAGCGAGCGCGACCACGATCTGGAAGGCTGGATCGAATCAGGCAACATCATGCAGATGCTCGATATCGGCGGTCATCTCATCAGCCTGGATGAGATCAAGTCCAGGCCCAAGGACGTGCAGCAAAAGGCCCTCGTGGCCATGCAGTGCGGCCTCTTGATCCCGCAGCCGGTGAAGATGAACCGCTATGAAGTCTGGCAGCGTGGTCGCTCCGACTTGATCCCCATCCACGGCGGCACCGTCTGTCGCATCCTTGGCCCCGGCTTTGCCAAAGAGGTGAAAGTGAAGTCTGGCGAGTTTTGCTTTGAGGATAACAACATCAGCGCAGAGCCCCTCTACTACTTCGCCAGCGTGCAGACCAACGAAGGCCTGCGTGAGGAGCTGCCGGACGGTCAGAAGTTTGAAGTCTATGTGAATCCCTTCGATCCGGCCAGCCTCTTTGTTCGCAATGCCAAAGGCCGCTTCCTCGGCACCGCCAAACAGCAGCCACGCGCCTGCCGTCTTGATCCCGATGCCGTGACCGCCGCCGTCAAGGAATACGCCACCGATCAAAACGCCCGCCTCAGCAAGCTCATCAAGCGCCAGCTCCCCAACATCGCCGCCCGTCGCGATCGCCACCGCAGCAACGCCGCCGTGCTCAAGAAAGCCGCCGAAAGCGAAGCCGCGAAAACCCGCCTCGGCACCGCCGCCCTGGATGCCTCCCTCCCTTCATCGACCCCCGATGAAACGCCACCCGCCAAACGCTTCGACATCCGCAAAGCTTTTTAATCCCCGACAACAACACACCCACCATACACGGCCATGCCCGCAATCACTGAAGCCAACTACCCCGCAGAAGACGGATGGAACCACGTCGAAGTCACACTCAAAGAGGGCGAGACCAGCACCACTGAAGAGTGGGAGCAAATGGCAGTCTTCTTCATCGGAGGATTCAACGCTCAACCTTCGGATTACGACATCTTCACAGCCCCGCAAGATGGCCGCATTTTGAAGGCCGCTGTCCGCCTTAAAGCAGCTTGATCACCCTTCACCCACCCCACCTATGAAACACACCCACGGCAAAGCCACAGCAGCTCAAGACCTCTACCAGGCCGCGATCGATGCGCAGCGCGACAAGCGCAACCCCGACCTCGTCGCACGCCTCAAAGCCCACTTCACCGCACGCGGCCTGGATGAGACCAGCATCAAGCATCGCAGCATCATCGGCGGAGATCTCGGCTACGCAGATCAGACCGCCGTCTACCGCTACCTCTCCAACAAGTGGACCCTCGGAGACCTGGAGAAGTTTGAGACCCGCCTCGTAGCCCATCTCGAAAACGAAATGCGTCTCGACGGCGGAGCCCAGCTCATCACCGATCCCGCCGCCTTCGTCCATCCCTCCATGTTCGCCTTCCTCAACCAGGTGCGTGCCTGTGGCAACATCGGTGTGGCACACGGCCCTGCAGGCATCGGCAAAACATGCGCCTGCCGTCTCTACGCCGCGCAGAACAAGGGCAACACGCTCTACCTTCACCTCGTCACCTGGAAGCGCCGCCAGAGCATCATCGTGCAGAGCCTGCTCAAGGCCGCAGGCATCAAGGCCAGCCGTGGCGACTGC
Organism: Prosthecobacter sp.; assembly: GCA_021733925.1. GTDB lineage: Bacteria > Verrucomicrobiota > Verrucomicrobiia > Verrucomicrobiales > Verrucomicrobiaceae > Prosthecobacter. Next base: position 131,411 of record JAIPJY010000007.1, read on the forward strand.
AAAGAAGAGGTGCTTGCACGCTACCTGCAGGAGAAAGGCATGATGCTGGTGCTCGACAACGCCCAGCGCCTCACACGCCACTCACGCGACTGGCTGCGCGACCTCCTCGACAACACCGGCATCCCCATCGCCCTCATTGGCAACCCCGAGATCATCAAGCAGTGGGCCGCGTGCGATCAGCACAAGCGAGTTGTCGGCCTCAAGCGCGATGTCAGCGTGGATCTCTTCGAAAGCGACGGTGAAAAGCTCATCCCCGGAGAAACCAGCGAAGCCACCGTGGATCACCTCCTCAAGCTCCACTTCCCCAAGTCCAACGCCGCCGTCAAACGCCAGGCCCTCAGCCTCCTCACCCGCGCAGACAGCGGTGCAGCCGGAGCCGTCGCCATGCACGCCCGCCTCGCTGACCTCATGCTCAAAGGCGGCAAAGTCACCGACCCCGCCGAAGCCTTCCGTCTCGCCAGCACCCAGCTCATCCAACAGGAGGCCGCATAAGATCATGTCAACATCATCCAAACGCGAAGGTCTCAAGCTCGCAGGCGCTTACGTCAGCGCAGACACGTACAAGGGGCTGGTAGCCAAGGCGGTGGCAAACAACTGCACCCTGGCTGAGCAGTGCCGTGTCATCTTTAACCAGGCTTTGGCCAATCAATGCACAGTCTCTATTGCCCCTCCCAAGGTTCCTGCTCTTGAGCCGCAGCAAGAGACCATCACGTGGATCACAGACGGCACGCTCCCTGACAGCGAGACCACCGTACTTGTGCAGTCCGCATCCGGCGATATCGGAGAAGGATTTCACGACGGCGAATGCTGGCGCTGGGCCAATGCATCGAAAGTGGGAAGCGCCAAGATCAAAGCCTGGGCAGATCTACCGGAGGGCGTGAAGTGATGAGCACCCGTACTCCCGCCACTAATCCGGCAGAGGTTTTTTCAACTCTGCCTTCATGGATGCAGCACAAGTACTCCATCTACGATTGGCAGACGTTTAAAAAGGATGAGCCAGCCGAAGTTTTAGTTGCCAGTGTCGCAGCCGCTTTGCGAGCAGAGGCCATGTATGAAAATGAGCGGCTAATCGGTGCATTCACAAAGTCTGACCTGCTCATCATTTCCTTGAATGACATGCACTACAGCCTGGGTGCCAAGCATTATTATGCATCGGTTGATCTCCCTCGTTTCAACTGGACCTTTGAGAGCAATCCTCTCCGCTCGCTCATGGCTGTGGACTACTGCACGCCCCCCAGTTGCGTGAAGATCACCGCCCCATTGTCAGCCAAAGAAATCAGGAGCGATCCAAACCGCTACAAATGCTACAGGGCGGGTGATCCTTACCATGGATTCCTGACAGTTCGTGAAGCATTTATCGCGGCTCAAAAGTGGCTACAAACGACCACGGCTGGATTCAATATTGCCCTCGACGATCACGACTACGATCTCGGTGACCTGGCAAACGTTTTCCCGCTGAGGTCTGAACTCTGCGTACAAAACTTCAGCATGGAGGATGACGAGGAATGATCCAGCCAAACTCATCTCACTTTCACGCAGGCAAAGCCGCCCGCCAGGCTGGCAAGATCTGCATGAACACCGACGCCCGCCTGTCGCTGCAGTCCCGCGAAGAATGGTACGCAGGCTGGAATCACCAGGACGCCCTCATGCGCGGCCAGCCCGACGCCGAGCTGGTCACGCAAAATGAAGACTTCTTCGCAGATCTCCGCCGTGAATTAAGAGGAGCCAGGCCGTGAATATTCTCGCGAACAGCTATTTTTCTGGCGCTGGTTTGATGGATCTCGGCTTGGAGCAAGGCGGTGTTACCGTACAGCAGAGCTTTGAAATTGACGCGGCTTGCTGCCAGACTCTGAAGGCCAATTTCAAGCATGAGGTGATGAAGGGCGATATCGCCCAAAAGTTGGTGAAGGATGAGCGCCCCGCTGATGTTCTGGTGGCAACGTATCCATGCACGAAGTACTCGCCTATAGCCGACATCCACGGCACGCGCACTGGCGACGAGCTGTTCCTTCATTTCTTCCGACACATCGCTATCAGGCGTCCAGAATGCTACGTGGTCGAAAACGTGCCAGGCATGCGCAAGTTTGCCGTGGTGATGGAGGCCATGACCAAGCTGCCTGATTATTTCGTTCACGTCGTTTGCCCTGTGCAGTCATCGCTCTGGCTGCCACAAAAACGTGACCGCCTGATCATCATCGGCAGTCGCAGACACTTTGCATGGCGTGAACCCAAGGCCAAGCGTCGGGTGAAACTCGCAGAGATCGTAGAGGATAATCCTTCGATGCAGATCCCTGACTATGTGGCTAAACGTCTGGCAGGCAGCTACCGCGACCTGCCCATTGTGAGCGATCCTGAGCTTGATGATGTGGCCCCCACGTGCGTAGCCCATTATGCCAAAGATGTGAGCACCCGCTTGGTGAAGGATCGTCGCTTTCCTGGTGGAGTGCGGCCCTACACCGTGCGTGAATATGCCCGCCTTCAAGGTGTGCCTGACAGCTTCATTTTCCACGGTGGAGACCGCGCCGCCTATAAGCAGATTGGCAATGGGGTCAGTGTGCCAGTGGGCCGTTGGATTGGCCGTGAACTCAAACGCTATTTTGCATCATGAACCAGACCGAAGCCTGGGAGGAAGTCATCAAGGCCGCTGAACAACGGCTCTCCATCTCCGAAGATGAAGCCTTGCGCCATGGCAAGTCCCACGCCCTCCCCAAGCTTGCCCAGGCCCTGCGCAAAGTCCGCCCCCGCGTCGAACGCATGCGCTCCCGTCTCGATTTTAGCCGCGCCAAGAAGGCCGGAAAACAAACCCGGCCCTCCTGGGCGACCCCGTAGCTTCAAGCTGCCAAAGGCAGCGCAGAAGCCCTTGGCGTGCGCTTCACGCGCCGCCGAATGATCAGCTCCGCAAAGGTGGCATCCGGGCGGGTGCGCCGGTTCACAGCACCCGACTGCGTGACCACAGGCCGGATCTCATGCCCACGGAAAAGGCACCTATTCTCAGGCGTGTCATTCACGGTCACCAGCCAGTCACCTTGCAGGCCAGCCACGGCCTCGGCAAAGCCCGCCATCCGCTCATGGTCCCAGGCCGCGTACGTGTCCACATCACCAACAGTGTAGGGTGGATCAAAGAACCAGAACGTCCCTGGGGAGTCATAGTTCTTGATCAGCCGCTCATACGGCAGGTTTTCCACCGCGACCTTGTCCAGGCGTGCATTGAAGGCCCGCAGCTTCTCCAGCACCGCACTACGGCTGGGCTGCGCCTGCTTGGAAACCGCAAAGGAGCTGCCGCCGCCGCCAAAGCTCAGCCGGTTGCGCAGCAGGTACCGTGCAGCCTGCTGCAGCCCAGTCAGGCCCGGCTGCTCAATCAGCGCCTCCAGATCCGCCCGGGCGTTGAGCGTGAACTCCACTTCAGCCACCAGGGCGTCGATGTGGAACTGGGCATGCCGGTAGAGGTTCACCAGCTCGCCATTGATATCGTTGATCACCTCAACCTTGGAAGTATCCTTGGCGAGGGTGAGAGCAGCTCCGCCCGCAAAGGCCTCCACGAAGATCGTGTGAGGGCGCAGCAGGGGCAGCAGGAGTTTCAGCAGCCTGGTTTTTCCGCCAGGCCAGCGGATGAGAGGTTTGGTCATCATGGACCATCCACCGACACGCCAAACTTGCCCCCGTTCAAAGCCCGTGCACACTCTTTGCAGCCCGATTGCAGAGCCCCGTTAGCAAACCCGTTCAATTGCGCAAACCTGTGTCAAACAGCACCCAAAGCCGCCCAATCTGCTCAAACCCCTGTTTCCGCCGTCAATCCCCTGGAACCCTTGATTTTCCGGCCCTTCCCGCCTTTTTCCGCCCTTTTCCGGCTGCGCAGACCTGATGTCCCTCTTCTTCTATCGGCTGCCGTCTCAGCGAAGCAAAGTAGCCTTGTTCCTGTGGAACAAGGAGAACGCTCCGCCTCGCCCCAGACGCTTAACAATGTTGAACTAGTACTGATAGCTGAACCTGACGCTGCCAAAGTGCGCCTGCAGATCATGGCGGAAGAACTGCCCTTGGTAGGACAGCATGAGGCTGAACCGGTCAGTGAAAGCAATGCTCATCCCAAGTCCCGCCACCAGATAATCCTGACCCGGGGTCTGGCCGCCGCCAACGGATGAGAAAGGCACATTGATCAGTGACACGCTGGTACCGTTGTTATTCCTGATGTTCTGGCGCTCATAGCTCAGACGCACCTGCGGAGTGATCGTCGCAAAGCGGGTCTTCATCTGCTTGGAGGCCGACCAGCCAACCCGGCTGACCAGCGATTGATAACTCTGCGCGCTGTAACGCAAGGCCGCCAGACCGCCGCCGGTTTCACTGTAAGCGTTCACCGTGCCATGCAGGTAATCCACCCCGATGAATGGCCCGGTGACCAGCGTGTCGTTCTGAAAGCGGAAGTTCCAGCCCGTGTTGTACTGCACCGAGTGCGTATAGGTGCGGGTCGAGCCAAAGGCCGTGGGGAAAGGAGCCCCGGGATGGCGGACGGAGTCCATCTGATAGGTGCCAAAGCTGTAGAGCAGGCTGTTCCAGAAATTGCCACGCACATAGGAGATGTAGGCGGAAAGTGCCGGACCTTCGAGATGCAGGCTGCTGGCATTGCCGGTGTACCCCTGCGTGCTCTGCAGGAAGGATGCCGCGAAACCAAGCGTCAGCCCCCGTGAGAAATGCCGCTCGGCACCGATGCCGGAAGCCCAGGAGTCCACCTGCACACCTGACTGGGTACGAATGGGACTGAGTTTGACATTGCCGTAGTTCACGGTGGAGAAAACCTCCCATTGGCGTGAACGCGCCACACGTTTGGCGATGGGCGATTCCTTCTTGGGATCGCCGTCCCCCTGACCAACAATCACACCTTCATCAAGTGCGGCAGTAATGGAGTCAGAGTCAGAGCCTTCCTCACCACCACCGTTCCGGAGATTGAAAAGGTGCCCGTTAAGGTCACTCGTAACCGTGTTGCCGGCTGAAATCAGCGCCTGTCCTTCGACGGCGGCAAGCGCCAGGCCACCATTCGTATCGATAATGGAAAACACACCCGTGCTTTGGTCGAGATAACTGGTGACCCCGCTCGCCAGCCCCAGACTGCTGTCATTCAAGGCCAGGCTGGCAACGAAGCTCCCTGCATTGGCATCACCGGTGTTGAGATGCACTAGCTGCCATTGGTCGCCGCCGTGAAAACCTGTCATGCCATTCGGATTGCCGATGACCACGGTGCCGCCAGCCGTGGCATCGAGCTGACCATGCAGGTTGATGGAATCCGCCGCCGTAGAATTGCTGAGATTGTTGCCCAAGCCCGCCCCTGTGAACAGATCCAACTGAATCACGCTGTCAGCACCCATCACCACAGCACCCGAACCCGATGTGGTGAGTGCAAAATTCGTCGCCGTTGCCACCACCCCTGGATCACCGACGCTGAGCACACCATTGAGGAAGATGGACTGGTTCACCGCCGTGGTGAGGGCACCGCTTCCAGCCAGCAGGCTGTCGCTGCTCAGATCCAGCCGCGTCGTCGTCACCGCCGCATTGGCGATCAGCACTGCACCGTTCTGCACAGTGGTTGGGCCATTGTAATCGCTGTCGGCGCTGACCACGAGCGTCGTGCCATCCACCACGAGATCCGAGCTCGCGCTGGCTCCACTGATGCCTGTGCCGCTCACATTCACCGTCCCGCCACCCGTGAGGGTGAGAACCGTGCCATCCTTCACCAGCCCGCCCGTGAGGTTCAAGATGCCACCGCCTGTATTGATCGTGGCATTCGTCGCAGCAGTAATCGTTCCGGTGTAGGTGCTCGTGCCGGCGTTGCGCAGCGCACCGCCATTGTCCACACCGCTGCCGTTGAGAGTGAGCGCTTCGGAGGTGCTGTAGTTCACATTATTGAGCAGCAGCGTCCCACCACTGCTGACGGTGGTGCCTGCGTCACCAGTGCCCAGCGCATTGTTGCTGGTCACTTCCAGCGTGCCGGCGCGGACGTTCGTCGCGCCTGTGTAGGTGTTGTCGCCATTGAGCGTCAGCGTCCCGCTCCCGGCCTGGGTCACCCCGCCGCTGCCACTGATCACACTGGCAAAATTCGTTCCCTGAGTCACCCCATCCGTGCGGTTGAATGCCAGGGTGCCATTGTTGTTGAGCACACTGCTTGTGGACAGCGCACCCGTGGTGCCACCGTTGCCGATCTGCAGCACACCCGCGCTGATCGTCGTGGCACCGGTGTAGCTGTTCGCCCCCGTGAGCACCCAGGTGCCAGCACCAGACTTCGTCAGCGCGGTGGCATCACCATTGTCGCCGATGATTGCGGCAAGGATGTTGTCGCCCGTGTTTGTTCCAGTGAGAGTCAGCGTGCGGATGCCGCTCTGACCGTTGAAGTCCACGCTGCCCGTGTTGGTGAAGTTCACCGCTCCGGTGCCAGAAGCATCCAGAGTACCACCACTGCTGCCAACGCTGAACAGCCGGTCCGTGCTGGTGGCTCCGCCGGTGTATTGCAAGGTGCCGCCATTGAGCACCAGATTGGCTGCGGCATTCGTGGAAGCCCCCAGATTGCTGTTGATGCCCCCGTCCGTGAGGACAGCCACACTGAGCACCCCTGCATTGATCGTCGTGCTGCCGCTGTAGCTGTTGTCACCCGTCAGCGTGGTGGTGCCGGAACCCGCCTGAGTGAAAATCCCACTGCCGCTGATCGCATTGGCAACCGTGATGGCATCCGAACGGTTGATGATGAGGCTGGCGTTGTTAATCACAGCCCCTGTGCCAAGCGTGCCCGTCGTACCACCCGATCCTATCTGCAGTTCGCCCGCGCTGATGGTGGTGGTTCCCGTGTAAGTATTGCTACCGCTCAGCGTGAACTTCCCCGAACCTTCTTTGATCAGTGCCAAGGCTCCTGAGCCACCGTCTTGAATGACCCCGCTGAAAAGGGTGCTGGTGTTGTTCCCACTCATGGTCAGAGTGGCCGCAGTGCCGGAGTTGTTTTGCACAGTGCCTGAGCCGGCCAGCGAGCCAATGCGCGTGTTCAGTCCATTCAGCTCCAAGATGGCATGCGCCCCCACAATGATGGCCGATTCCAGATTGCTGCCGCCGATTTGCAGCACCCCGGAACTGACAGTCGTGGCTCCAGTATAGGTGTTGGCTCCGGTGAGCAGCCAGGTGGCGTCGCCTTCGATGCTCACCGAGGTGGCCCCGCCAAAATCACCGATGGCTGCGGCGATGATGTTCACTCCAGTCGTATTCGTTCCGGAAAGCACCAGCGTGCGCGCACCGCTCTCGCCATTGAACCCCATGCTGCCCGTGTTGGTAAAGTTCAGGTTGCCGCTGCCAGACACATCAATGCCACCGCTGCCGATGCCCAGGCTGAACAGCCGGTTCGTGCTGGCACCTGTGCCGGTGTATTGCAGGATGCCGCCATTGAGCACCAGATTCCCAGCCGCGTTCGATGAAGCACCAATGTTGCTGTTGCTCCCGCCATTGGCCAGCACAGTCACTTTGAGCACACCTGCGGTGATCGTCGTCACCCCGGTGTATGAATTGCTGCCGCTGAGTGTCGTCGTGCCCGCACCCGCCTGAGTGAATGTGCCGCTGCCACTGATGGTGTTGGCAAGGGTGACTGCGTTCGAACGGTTGACGACAAGGCTGGCGTTGTTGGTCACCGCACCGCTGCCCAGCGTGCCGGTGGTGCTGCCACTGCCGATCTGCAGCACTCCGGCACTGATGGTCGTGGTGCCTGAGTACGTGTTCGTCCCCGTGAGCACCCAGGTTCCGACACCTGATTTTACCAGCGAGGTGGCTCCACCATTGTCACCGATCACTGCGGCAATGGTGTTGCTGCCGGTATGAGTGCCCGTGAGGGTCAGCGTGCGGGCACCGCTCTGGCTGTTGAATCCCATGCTGCCGGTGTTGGTGAAATTCACCGCGCCAGTGCCCGAGGCATCCAGCGTGCCACCGACGGTGGTGACCGTAAACAATCTGTCCGTGGAAACTGCGGCCCCCGTGTAGCGCAGCGTGCCGCCGGTGAGGATCAGGCTGGATGCAGCGTTGGTGGATGCACCGATATTGCTGGCCACCCCACCGTTCGCCAGCATGGCGAAACTGAGCACGCCGTTGCTGACGACCGTGCCACCGGTGTAGGTATTGCTGCCCGTCAGCGTCAGCGTGCCAGAACCGTTCTTGTTGAAAGCCAAAAAGGCGCTGCCACCATTCTGGATGAGTCCGTCAAAGGTCGTGCTCAGGGTGCCGCCAGAGTTCAATGTCGCCCCCGTGGACGTGCCGTTCTGCACCGTGCCCGATCCAGTGAGCGTGCCGATGGCGTTCGTAAACCCATTGAGTTCGAGAATAGCACCGCTCTCGATCGTGACTGCGGAAGAATTGCTGAAAACATAGGAGCCACCCGCCTGAAGTTTTCCCGCGCTGATGAGGGTGGCACCCGTGTAAGTGTTCGCGCCTGAAAGCATCCAGGTGCCGGCCCCCGTCTTCGTCAGCGAGGTGGAACCGCCATTGTTGCCGATCACTGCAGCAAGGGTGTTGCTGCCGGTGTTCGTGCCTGTGAGGGTCAGCGTGCGTGTGCCGCTCTGGCTGTTGAAGCCCATGCTGCCCGCGCAGGTGAAATTCACTACACCGGTGCCTGAGGCATCCAGCGTACCGCCGCTGGTCCCCACGCTGAACAACCGGTCTGTGCTGGACCCGATTCCCGTGTATTGCAGCGTGCCACCATTGATCACCAAGTTGGTGGAAAGGGAAGTGGCGGCGCCAATGCTGCTGTTGCTGCCACCGTTGAACAGCGTGGATGCTTTCAGCACACCACCGTTGATCGTGGTCACTCCGGTGTAGCCGTTGAATGTGTTCAGCAGCCAGGTGCCGGCACCGGACTTCGTGATTGCCGTGGCTCCGCCATTGTCACCAATCGCAATGGAGATGGTGTTGCTTCCGGTGTTTGTTCCGGTGAGGGTCAGTGTACGCGCACCAGTCTGACTGTTGAAGCCCATGATGCCTACACTGGTAAAGTTCACCGCTCCACTGCCTGATGAGTCCAGCGCGCTGCCTGCCGCGGTTCCCAAGCTGAAGGCGCGGCTGGTGCTGACGGCACCTCCCGTGTACTGAAGCGTACCGCCGTTGAGCACCAGATTGGTCACGGCATTGCTGGCCGCACCGATGTTGCTGGCAGAACCACCGTTGGCAAGACTTGAAACGGAGAGCACCCCACCACTGATCGTGGTGATCCCCGTGTAGGTGTTCGCACCAGACAGCACCCAGGTGCCTGCGCCGCTTTTCACCAGTGAGGTGGCGCCGGTGTTGTCACTGATGATAGCGGCGAGCGTGTTGCTGCCCGTGTTCGTGCCAGTGAGGGTCAAAGTACGCGCGCCAGTCTGGCTGTTGAACCCCATGCTGCCGGTGTTGGTGAAATTGACAGCTCCAGTTCCAGAGGCATTCAGCGTGCCGCCGCTGCTGCCAATGCTGAAGAGACGATCCGTGCTGACATCGGCGCCCGTATATTTCAAAACAGCGCTTGGGTTGTTGAGGATGAGGTTGGTGGCGGCGTTGGTGGAGGCACCGATGTTGCTGGCGCTGCCACCATCGGCCAGGGTCGAAATACTCAAGGTACCCCCCGTGATGCTCGTGGCACCGGTATAAGTGCTGCTGCCCGACAGCGTCAGGGTTGTGATCGCCCCCATTTTGGTCAGGAACAGGGTGCCAGTACCGCCATCCTGAAGCACGCCGCTGAATGCGCTGCTGATGTTTCCACTGACGAGCAAACCCGAATTGTTGCTGCTGCCATTTTGTACGATCCCTGAGCCGGAAATCGAGCCGACTGCGGCTCCCAACGGATTCCCGTTGGTGGCCAGTGTACCACCGCTGTTGACGATCATGGCGGACGCATTCCCCAATCCACTGGCGACCCCGGCAGAGAGAACACCCGCGTTCACCGTGGCACTGCCCCAGTTGTTGCTCAGACCGCTGAGGGTTGTTGTTCCCGTGCCGTTCTGAATCAAAGCACCTGTTCCGCTCATGGTGCCAGAAATCGTGATCGCATTGGATCGATCGATGATGAGCGTGCCATTGTTGGTAATCGTCCCACTGCCAAGGGTTCCCGTGGTGCCGCCATTGCCAATCTGCAGTGTTCCTGCACTGATCGTGGTCACACCGGCATAGCTGTTGGCACCAGTGAGTATGGTCGTGCCCGTTCCAGCCTGGGTGAGCGAACCTGTGCCGCTGATGCTGTTTGAGATGGTGACAGTGTCAGAGCGTTTAAAGGTAAGGTTGGCATTGTCCGTCACTGCCCCGCTGCCGAGCGTGCCGGCGGCGCCACCGCTTCCAACCTGCAGCACCCCGGTGCTGATAGTCGTCGTCCCCGTGTAGTTGTTCGCTCCAGTCAGCACCCAGGTACCGACACCAGATTTCGTCAACGAAGTGACGCCACCATTGTCGCCGATCGCAGCAGCGAGTGTATTGGCCCCCGTGTTCGTACCCGTCAGCGTCAAGGTGCGCGCACCCGTCTGACTGTTGAACCCCATGTTGCCTGTGTTCGTGAAATTCACCGCCCCTGTGCCGGACGCATTCAGCGTGCCGCCTAAAGTACCGATGCCAAACAAACGGTCCGTGCTGGAACCAGTGCCGGTATATTTGATGATGCCATTATTGAGGACGATGTTGGCTGCGGAATTGCTGGCTGCACCCAGATTGCTGGCCACACCACCGTCAGCAAGGGTCGCAACAGAAAGAGTCAGCCCACCCGCAATGGATGTCACGCCTGTGTACGTGTTGGTTCCGCTCAGGGTGTGCGAACCAGCATTCACCGTGACCCCACCCGTGCCGCTGATGGTTTGTGACAGGGTGAGGCCGGCCGTGTTGTTCAGCATGAGGATGCCATTATCCACAATGTCCCCGCTGATGGAGCCGGTGCTGCCAAAGTTCCCAAGGATCAATGTGCCTCCGCTGATGGTGGTGAGGCCCGTGTAAGTATTATTTCCGGTCAGCATCCAGGTGCCTGTGCCAGATTTGATCAGTGACGTGGCACCACCACTGTCGCCAATCACTGCGGCGAGGACATTGCCCGCACCATTGGTCCCCGTCAAAGTGAGCGTACGTGCGCCAGACTGCCCGTTGAACCCCATGCTGCCCGTGTTCGTGAAGCTCAGCACCACTCCGGAAGAGTCGAGCGTGCCCCCTGAGGTGCCCACGCTGAACAACCGGTCGATGCTCGCCGCACTACCACCAGTGTACCGCAATGTGCCGCCGTTGAGAACGAGGTTGGTTGCCACATTGGAGGACGCACCAAGGTTGCTGTTGCTGCCGCCATTCGCAAGGGATGTGACGTTCAGAACCCCCGCATTGATCACCGTCGCACCAGTATATGAATTGGACCCGCTGAGCGTGGTCATGCCCGCACCCGCCTGAGTCACCGATCCGCTGCCGCTGATCGCATTGGCCACCGTCAGGCTATCTGAGCGGTTGAATGTCAGATTGCCATTGTCGGTGACCGCCCCGCTGCCCAGCGTGCCGCTGGTGCCGCCATTACCGACCTGCAGCACACCGCCGCTAATGGTCGTCACCCCGGTATACGTGTTGGCTCCGCCCAGAATCCAGGTTCCCGTTCCAGACTTGGTCAACGCGGTCGCCCCCGAATTGTCCCCAATGATCGGATTCATCGTGTTGTTCTGGGTGTTCGTGCCGCCTAAAACAAGCGTTCTTGCTCCAGTGGATGAGCCAAATCCCATCGCGCCCGTATTGGTAAAAACCAGCGCCCCGCTGCCGGAAGATTCAATCGTCGCCACAGGATTTGCCGTGCCCGTGGGAACTTCAAACAGACGGTCCGTCGAAGCTCCCGTCCCGACATAACGCAAGGTGCCCAGATTGGTGATGGCCAGATTGCCAGCCGCGGAACTCGATGCCCCAATGCTGCTTGCCACCCCGCCATTGCCCAAATTGCTCACCGTCACAATTCCCCCGTTGCTGATGATGCGCGTCACCCCGGTGTAAGTGTTGGTGCCGCTGAGTGTCAGCATCGTGTTTCCATTGCTCGTCACACCGCCGGCACCGCTGATCGTCTGCGCCAGATTCACCGATCCCGAGCGCGAGGCAAACAAAGTTCCTCCGGCGTTGATGATGATGTTTCCGGTGCCAATGCTCCCCGTGCTTCCGCCGACGGTGCCAATCGACACAGCGCCTCCGTTGATCGTCGTCGTTCCCGTGTAGGTGTTGTTGTCACTGGTCAGCCGAAGCGTGCCAAACGTGTTCGACTTCACGACGGATGTCGCGCCTCCGTTGTCCCCGATGCTGCTGGCCAGCGAAATGATACCGCCGAACGTACTGTTGCTGAATGCGAAGGTCAGTGTGCGCGCCCCTGTCTGACCGTTGAAGCCGATGCTGCCTGTGTTGGTAAAATTCAGCGTCGCAGCCACGGGAAGACTGATGGTGCCGCCCGCAGCACCCACACTGAACAAGCGGTCCGTGCTGGTGGTTGTGGCGTTGTTATACTGCAGTGTCCCGCCATTGAGCACCAGATTGCTCGCCGCATTGCTGGAGGCCCCGATGTTGCTGTTGCTGCCGCCGTTGGCCAGGCTCGTCACATTGAGCACGCCGCCGTTGATCGTCGTCACTCCCGTGTAGCTGTTGGATCCACTCAGCGTCCACGCACCTGCACCGGCCTTCGTCAGCGCTGTCGCCCCGCCATTGTCACCAATCACTGCGGCCAGGGTGTTGCTGCCCGTGTTCGTACCTGTGAGGGTCAGGGTCCGTGTACCACTCTGGCCGTTGAACCCCATGCTGCCCGTATTGGTCAGATTCAGCGCACCGGAGCCGGATGACTCCAAAGCGCCGCCGCTGGTGCCGACGCTGAAGAGCCGGTCGGTATTGATCGCTGCCCCCGTATATTTCAGCGTGCCGCCGTTGAGCACAATGTTTGCAGCTGCATTGCTTGCAGCTCCGATGTTGCTGCTGGTGCCGCCACCATTAAAGATGCTGATGCTGAGAGTTCCGGCACTGACCGTGGTCACCCCCATGTAGCTGTCAACCGCAGTCAGCGTCGTAGTCCCCGTACCAATCTGCGATACTCCGCCGCTGCCATTGATGCTGTTGGAGACTGTAATGGCATCCGAGCGGTTGAAACTGAGATTGGCATTGTTGTTCACGGTGTTTGTCCCCAGAGTTCCCGTGGTGCCGCCGTTGCCGATCTGCAGCACCCCCGCGCTGATCGTGGTGGCACCAGTGTAGCTGTTTGCACCAGTGAGGATGGTAGTGCCGGTGCCAGCCTGCGTGAAGGTTCCCGTGCCTGAAATGGCATTGCTTAGCGTGAGGGTATCAGAACGGTTGATCACGAGACTGGAGTTGTCGGTCACCCCGCCAGTTCCGAGGGTTCCCGAGGTGCCACCGTTGCCGACCTGCAAAATGCCCGAACTTATCGTCGTAGTTCCGCTGTAAGTGTTCGTTCCGGTCAGTATCCATTTGCTCGCACCTGACTTGGTGAGGGAAGTGGCTCCGCCATTGTCACCAATGGCCGCAGCGAGTGAGTTGTTTCCCGTGTTGGTCCCGGTGAGGGTGAGCGTGCGGGTGCCGGAGAAGCTATTGAAACCCATGCTGCCAGTGTTGGTAAAATTGATGGCACCCGTGCCCTGAGACGCAAGAATACCGCCCGTGACGCCCACACTGAACAAGCGATCCGTGTTGGTCACCGATCCAGTGCCTACATAATTCAGCGCACCGTTGCCTCCGAGGACAATGTTACCAGCCGCATTGCTGGCAGCCCCAAGATTGCTGGCGACTCCTCCATCCCCAATAGTTGAAACTAGAAGATTTGCGCCTCCAGCAATAGTCGTAACTCCCGTGTAAGTGTTGGTGCCGCTGAGGGTGGGGCTGCCTGCATTGATGGAGATGCCTCCTGTGCCGCTGATGGTTTGCGACAATGTGGGCCCAATCACGTTCGCCAGGATGAGCGTACCATTGTCAACGATGTTTCCGGTTCCTAGGGCTCCGCCGGAACCAATCAATAAAGTACCTGCGCTGATCGTCGTCGTTCCAGAATAGGTGTTTTGACCTGTCAAGGCTAGGGTTCCAGTGCCAGTTTTGGTAAGAGAGGTCGCGCCCCCGCTGTCCCCGACAATGGCCGCCAAGGTCGTCGTACCAGCCACATTGATTCCAAACGTGAGCGTGCGTGCACCGCTCTGGCCATTGAAACCCATGCTGCCGGTATTCGTGAAATTGATCGTCGACGATAGATCAAAGGTGCCTCCACCAGTTCCGACACTGAAGAGCCGGTCCGTGCTGATGTTTGCGCCTCCGTACTGGAGCTTGCCTCCATCGAGAACCAGATTGGCCGCCGCATTTGTGGATGCTCCAATGTTGCTATTGCTGCCGCCATTTGCCAGTGTGGCGGTGAACAAGCTTCCACCGGTGATGATTGTGGCCCCAGTGTATGAGTTTGCACTGTTCAGAAACAACCTGCCTCCCCCCGCCTGGGTTAGAGTGCCGGTGCCACTGATGACACCGCCGATGCTTGCGCTCGAATCAGTACGGTTCACCACGATGCTGCCACTGTTGCTGATCGCCCCGGAGCCCAGTTGGCCAGTGGTTCCGCCGTCACCCACTTGTACCGTGCCTGAAGAGATCGTGGTCCCCCCGGTGTAGGTATTCGTACCGGAGAGTGTCAGCGCACCTGCACCGTCCTTGATCAAACCCGTGCTGCCGCCGAGCACCGCACTGATCGTAACCGCCGTGTTCGCGGTGATCGTGGAATTCGACAGCGTGAGTGTATTTCCACCTCCTGCCACGGTGTAAACAGAATTGAACACCATGTTCCCGACCGTCACCGCGCCCCCCAGCGTCACCGTACCCGCCGTACCACCGAAGATAGCCGCATCCGGCGTGGCGCTGTTCCAGGTGGTGTCACCACTGCCGGTGTTCCAGTTGCCCAGACCGTCCGTCCAGGTCCCACTGCCACCCGTGATGGTGCCTCCGTCTCCGGCACCAGTATCCCAGGTCAAGGTCGCCGCCTGCAAGATGGGCCCCACTTGACCGCAACTCGCCACAGCCACAATCAGGGCCACCACCCGCAACCGGCACCACCGCGTTGCCGTGATTGCCCCCCATAATTCTTTGGCCACGCAGAAAAAGTTGGGGGGACCACCACAGCTAGGAACGGTTTTCATGAATCGTGTCGTAAAAATGCTTTAACGTATATCTTAAGTTATTTGAATATATCACTGCGCTAATCACCAAAATTGCACCTCCGCTGAACGTCGGCCGCCTACTGGGAATGGTGAATTACCTCTTCACTTCACGACGGCTCCAACCGCATGACACCCACCTTCACCGCTACATACAAACACTAATTTTTCTTGATTCTTGAGCATTGCCTTAAAGGGGTGATGGTCTTTTTGCATAGTCCTATATCCGCGTATTGAATTTAATATTATACGAAAATAAGATATAGCTTTATCTCATGGCAAGAATAAAACTTTGGGTGGAGCAGGTCTTGCCTGAGCATCCCACTTGTTGTAAGCGCCCCTTTTGGGGCACAGCGCCACTCCATTCGCCAATGCAGCGATCGAATAATGCTATGTCGCTGGTCTGCAACCATTTAGGTCAGCAAGCCAGCCGCCTTATTTCTTAGCCAAAGGCTTGGCCACATGCGCTCCAATCAGCGGATCGAGCAAAATCCGGTCACTGATCCAACGCCTTCATTGGAAAATCTGCGCTGGGTGCATGCTGCCCAGCCATGATCGTTTTCATCTTGGCGACAAGATCGGGATGCTCGGCCGCAACGTCCTGGGTCTCAGCAGGATCCTTCGCGATGTTGAAAAGCTCCTCGGTCATCCCGGCAGCCTTGGCCTTGCCCTTCCCCTTGCCTTTGGGTGTGAGATTGCGGCGCACGAGTTTCCAGTCGCCCATGCGCAGCATCTGCTGACCACCGTAACCATGAAATTCGCGGTAAAGGAAATCTCGTGCGGTCTGTTTTTCGCCCAGCAGTGTCGGGGCAAAACTGATGCCGTCGGTTGGCGGAGTCTTGTCTTTCGCACCCACCAGCTCCAGCAGCGTCGGCATCCAGTCTTCAAAGCCAGCAATGCGGTCGCTGGTCGTTCCAGCCTTGATCTTCCCCTGCCAGCGCACGATGCCGGGAGAACGGATCCCACCCTCATACAGCGTCCCCTTTCCGTCGCGCCGTCCCTCGTTGGAATTGAAGAAAGCGCAGTCAGTTCCAGCCAGCCCCTGATGCGTGCCGCTGACAGGCCCATTGTCACTCACAAACACAAAGATCGTGTCATCATCCAGTCCCAGCTCCGTGATGAGCGCCTGCATGCGGCCAATCTCACGGTCCATGCGCGTAATCATCGCCGCATACGCCGCCTTGGGCCTGAAATGCGGGATATACCCCTTGCCGCCGGTGTAGGGCGGGTCGTCGAATTTCCCAATGTACTCCGTAAGCGAATCATCCGGCACCTGCAGCGCCACATGCGGCACCGTGGTGGGCCAGTAGAGAAAGAAAGGCTTGTCCTTGTTATCGCGGGCAAATTTCAGCGCCTGCTCCGCAATGAGATCGGCAGAGTACTCACGGCCTTGAAAGCGCTTGTAGCTCTCCGGCTTCGTCGGGTCTTCGTCAGGCTTGAAGGTGTCATGGGCGGAAAACGGCGGATTCTTCAGGTCGATGGTTTTGTCATCATCCCAGAGATAGGTGGGATAAAAATTGTGCGCCACGCCTTGGCAGTTGTAGCCAAACCAGCGGTCAAACCCCTGCCGCAGCTGCGCGCCACTCGATGTCGGCCCACCGAGACCCCATTTGCCAAACCCGCCGGTGGGATAGCCGATCGTGTGGAACACCTCGGCCATCGTGACCGTCTCCGCCGGAATCGGGAACTGCCCCTCGTGCTCCTGCTTGCCCACGTCTGGCAGGCCCTTGGCATCATCCGCCTGGCGGTTGTCGCGAATGAACGCATGACCGGGATGCAGCCCAGTCATCAGCACGCAGCGCGAGGGCGCACAAACCGCATTCCCACAATACATCTGCGTAAAGCGCATGCCCTCCGCCGCCATGCGGTCAATGTGGGGCGTCTTGATAATCTTCTGCCCATAGCACCCGAGATCCCCGGGCCCAAGATCGTCAGCCATGATGAAAATGACATTGGGCTGGCGGGCATGCGCCGTCAGCGTCAGGGCGAGCAGAAGAAAGAGAGACTTCATGGTGGATGTGAAACGGCCGCAGGAGCCGTTTCTTGTTTCCCTTTGTGTTTCGGCAGCGAATCGAGCTTCCATTGCAGGTACATCGTCAGCAGCAGCATCGCGGCGATGAGCAGGAGAATGATATAAAAGCCGGGACGTGAGAGGAACTTCATGAGAATGAAAACAGGCGAAAAAAGCGAGTTTCACCCTGCTCGCACCGTCTTTCCCATGCCATGAAATTTTCCACCCTGCTTGTTCTCTTTTTCACCGCCCTCCAGTCTGCGCAGGCGCTCCCTGAAGCAGAGCTCCAACGCTTCATCGATGAGGCGATCAAAGCCGGTGGCGGTGAAGTCGTCATTCCGCCCGGCGTGCATCTCATCGAGCGCGGCCTCATGGTGAAAAACGCGAAGAAACTGCGCATCATCGGACTCGATGCCGAGGAAACCGTGCTGAAACTTCCACCCGTGGCCTACGCCCTGGCTACAGGAACCACCGCTGCAGGCGCAACCACCATCCCGGTGAAATCCCAGCGCGGCTTCAAGCCCGGCATGCGTTTGAAGATCGAGGCCGATGGCGAACTGGACAGCTTCACCAAGAAGCCGAAGCCCTACCACCTCGCCATCGTGAAAGCGATCAATCAGGACGCAATCCAGCTCGAAGCACCGCTGAAGTTCCCCATTCCCGCTGACACCCTGATCCGCCACGAAGACGCACCCAACCTCATCGAGATTCGCGGAGCCAGCGAAGAGGTCCTCATCGAAAAGCTCACCCTGGACGGCGGCCGCGTGGAAAATGATCCACCCATTCGCGGCCATGCCCAGCTCTGCGCCGTGTTTGCCTCAGGAACCTACAGCTACGAAAAAGGACCGACGGGCCCGCCCGTCAAAAAGCTCTCCATCTCCCGCTGCTTCATCCAAAACTGCCACGGACGCGGCATCGCCCTGTATTCAGTGGAAGCCGCCGAGATCGACGACTGCACCATTCGTGACACCGCCGATGAAGCCATCGACTTCGATCACTTCACCACAAAGTCCATCGCCACCCACAACCACATCGCCCGCTGCCACATCGGCGTGGAATTGAATGACGCCAACGACTGCCTCGTCGCCGGCAATGAATTCCGCGAATGCGCCACCGGCATCAACCTCTGGCGCTGGTGCAAACAGCCGGGCCTGAACGAAGGAAACCTGATCGTGCAAAACGTCTTTCTCCGCACCCTAGGCAACGCCATCCAAATCGCCACCGCCACCAAGGGCAACACCATCGCCCAAAATGAGATCACCAACTCCGGCAAAAACGGCATCATCATCTCCGGAGAATCCCAGATCGTGAAGGCCAACAAAATCACCGGCAGCGGCATGAAGGGCATCGTGATCCAGGAAGGAAAACACGACGTCTCCGAATGATCAGCCGCCGTACAGCGCCCTCACCAGCCCCAGCGCACGCTCCCCCGGCAGCGCCCCAATCTCCATCTGGTTCATCGTATAAGCAAAGCTGATCCCATTCTCAGGATCCGCAAAAGCAAGACTACCACCCGCACCCGGGTGCCCATAGGCACGAAGGCTCGGACCATAAAGCTGCCGCAGCTTGCCGCCGTCAGACTCAGGGTCCTCGTTCAACGCGTCCTGCATCATCCCGGTGGAAAAAGCGATCGGAGTCAGCAGCACCGCATCGTTCTCCTGCGTCAACGTCTGCTCAAACCGGCGCACCACCGTTTCAGGAACCATCTGCACGCCATTCCAGCTCCCGCCCTGAGCCAGCATGGCGTAAAATTTGGCCAAGCCCTGCGCACTGCCCACACCACCCATGCTGGCGTAGCCACGCGACCACATTTCGCTTTGATTGAAATCGCTCACGGCGTTCAGACCGAAGGGCGAGGTGAACGTGCGCTGCGTAAGCGTGCCTGCAGTGTTGAAGGCTTTGATAAAGGCCTGATCGCTGTTGGAAATGCTGATCTTCCCCGGATAGACCGGCGAGACGCGGTCCCACTGCGCGCTGGGAAGCCCGATCCAGAAATCGAGCGCCATCGGGCTGCCAAAAACCTCACGATAGTACTCACCCAGCGATTCCGCCTCCGTCAGTCGCCGTACGATTTCATCCAGCAGGAAGCCGAAAGTGCGCGCATGGTAGCCCTGCCGCGTGCCGGGCTCCCACAAGGGGCGCTGACGCTCCAGCGCCTCCACCACAGCGTCGTAGTTGTAAATGGGCGTACGTTCGTCCAGTGCACATAGCCCTGCGGTATGCGAGAGCAGATGGATGAAGGCCACATTGGATTTGCCACCTCCTACAAACTCAGGCCACACCTCCGCCACCGGACATTCCAGCGGGATGCCCGCCTCTTCCAGCGCCAGCAGGCAGCACACAGCGGCAGGGCCTTTGGTGGCAGACCACACGGGCACAAGCGTGTCGCGATCCCACTCACGCGTATGCGCCCGGTCACGATGACCATGCGCGAGGTTCAACACCTCCTGTCCATGCTGCCAGATGGAAACCGAGGCACCCATCTCCCAGCGAGTGCGGAAGCTCTCCTCGAACCACTCACGAACAGCCTGAAGACTGGCGGGACTGCCGGGGGAACTCATGCGTGATGGGACTCGAGTTGGGCCCGCAAACAGTCGAGATCGCGGTCTTTTCTGGCATGCAGGCGCAGTTCACCATCCATCTCGAACGCCCGCTCCAGATAGGTGAGTGATTTTTCAACGTGACCGAGGCAGGCATGGTAGCAGCCCATGTTGTAGTAATAGACCGGCTTGGCTCGCAGGGTCGCGGGCCCACGCGAGAGCACATCCACCGCCTCGGCGGTCCGCCCGAGCTCGTGCAGGCAGAAGGCCGCATGAATGAACCCACCGGGTTCCATCGGTTCCTGAGAGCAGAGCCTGAGGGCCAGTGCCAGCGCCTCGGCCCACCGGTGTCCGCCCATCAGGCAGAGCAGCGTGATCTCGATGACATCCACCCGGCTGTGCATTTCCGCCGGCAGTGGGGACAATTCCACCCGGGCCTCGTCAAAGAGACCCAGTTCCACGTAACCCTGAGCGGCGATGATCCTACGTTCAGCTTCGGTCATTTTTTTGCATGTGTATGGCCTGATGAGAACGCAAAGCATGCGCGGGAACAAGGTTTTTCGTGCCTGACGACACTCAAAACAGGTTCCTTCGCCCACGGAAGCATCAAACAGCGACCGCCTTCACCCCACGCAATTTCTTTGCCACCTCCATGCGAGAACCAATTTCCCAGCAGCCCCAGGAGGCGACGTAACTGACGAGTGCAGCCACCGCCCCGAGGATGATGCCGCCTACCAGCATGACCGGTGCATGCTCCTTGAGCACGATCCAGGCTTCCACCATGGACTCAGGCAGATGCTTGGGGAACGGCGACGTGGGCACCGTCGTGTAAAGGGCCAGCACCCATTTGCCGATGGCGTATTCCAGCCAGGCCATGAAGGGTACCGTGACCGGATTGCTCACCCAGCACAAAGCGATGGCGATGGGGATGTTCACCCGGAAAATGGCGGCCAGGATGACGGCGGAAGGCATCTGGATCGGCAGCAGTTGCAAGGTGATGAACATGCCGACGGCCACGCCGCCTGCCAGCGTGTGCTGCGTAGGCTTCCACACCCGCTTGTCCAAGAAATGCCGCGCAAACCACCGCCGTGTGGGGCTTTGCCGCAGTTTGCGCGGATGTTTGAGGAAGCGGATGGTTTTGAACACCGAACGGCGAAACCAGCCCCGGGCGAGCGTGAACATGATCAGTTTCCTCCTCCATTATACACCCAGATCAGCAGCGCACTGCCGAGTGCGATGCGATACCACGCGAAGCCGTTGAACGTGTGCCCCTGCACAAAACGAATGAGCCACTTCACCACGATGAACGCGAAGATGGCGGAAACCACCGTGCCGAGGACGACCATGCCCCAGTCCTCCTGCCCTGCCTCACCGTCCTTGATCGCAGAGAGGATTTTGTAAGCCCCGGCCGCCATCAGCGTCGGGATGCCCAGCAGAAAGGAAAACTCCGTCGCTGCCGGCCGCGACACGCCAAAAGCCAGCGCCATCAGAATGCTCGCCCCGGAACGCGATGTGCCGGGAAACACTGCAGCGAGCAGCTGCGCCAGCGCCACGGCGACCACGACCGCCCAGGTGATGTCCGCCGTGCCCGCCTTGTCCTTGTGCAAAAACTCCAGCACCAGAATGATGAAACCCCCGATCAAGGTGGCCCACGCCACCGGCGGGACCGTCTCCGGCAGCTTGATCCCGAACTTCTTGATCACCAAACCACCCGCGGCGGTGATGAAGAACGCCACAAACAGCTTCGCCAGATAATCCCGTGTGGTTGCATCTCCTAAAGTAGTGGCCAGGTGTTTCAGCCGCTCGGTGAACACCGCCAGCACCGCGAGCACGGCACCGCTCTGGATCACCACGTTGAACAAGTCGCTTTTCTGCGGCAGCCAGTGCAGATTTTGCGGGATGAGCAGATGCCCGGTGGAGGAGATGGGCAGGAATTCGGTGACACCTTCAATGATGCCGAGGAGAATGATCGCGAGCCAGTCTGGCATGCCGGGAATGGGGAGGGTTTGGTAGAGAGCAGAGCACAATCAGGCGGGCGGCGCAGTTTGCAACTTCACTGAATGCATTGAACCTGATAATTCGCAGCAAGCCGCCATTCTCTTCCATCGCAATGGTTTTCAGGCTGGCCTTTGCAACGTTTTCGACTACCATCTCCCCCCTCCCTTCGGCATGCCAGCCAGTGCCTCCCATTCATCCACCCCTTTGTCCGACCGCCATTTTTCGTGGTGGCTGGTGGTGTTGTGCGCCTGCGCCGCCTGGGTACTGGCCCTGCCTGCCTCCGCCCAGTCCGGCTCGTCAGTTCGCGTCCGCCTCGCGGATGGCTTTGATTTTCCTGTGGGCAAACCTGACGCCGACGGCTTCTACAAAGCACGTGGCTACTGGCCCAACGGCCATCTGGGTGAAGACTGGAACGGTCGCGGTGGCGGGGACTCCGACCTTGGGGAGCCGATTTACGCCATGGGCCGCGGTGTGGTGATTTTCTCCCAGAACATCGGCGTCGGCTGGGGCAACTGCATCTTGGTGCGCCACATTTTCCGCGAAGCCGATGGCAAAGTGGCCATGGTGGACTCTCTCTACGGCCACCTGCATGAGCGCAAAGTGAAGCTGCACGACCTTGTGGAAAAAGGCCAGATCGTCGGCACCATGGGCGGCAACAGCGGCATGTATCCCGTCCATCTGCATTTTGAAGTACGCAAAAATCTGCATATCGGCATGAACCGCTCCTCCTTCGCTCGGGATTCCTCCAACTACTACAGCCCGACCGCCTTCATCAATGCCCGTCGCGTCCTGCCTTCGAGCATGCAGAAATACGCCGTGCCAGTGAACAATTTCGCACCCTATGGCCGGGCGCTGGCGGACACCAGCAGTGATGGAGCTCGCTCAGCCACTGTGGATGTCCCCTCCTTCAAAGGCGGCTCCGGCACCGGCAAGGATGACCCGCAACAGGATGATGATTTCTGGGCACGCCTGAAAGCCAAGATGCGTTCCGGCCAGACCACGGACGGCACCGACGAAAAACGCTGAGCAAGAAGCGGAACATAATAGCCCTTGATTCATCGCCTCCCGTGGTGGCATCTTTGCTGCTGTTATAGGACATCTTACTCCCGGCCATGCAAATCCCGCCCCGCTCCACCCCTCCCCGATCCGTTTACGGCGGCAGTATCGTTCCTGTTCTCATCGTCGTGGCAGCACTCGTGCTTAGCACCGCCATTTTCTTCCTGTTCACCAAAAAGAAAATTCAGGCTCAAAAGGACGCCGTCGCCGAAGAGGCCAGCACCTCTGCTGCGACTGCCAAGGCAGCCGCTGAAACCGCCAAGGCTGCCGCTCCTACCCCCCCACCTCCCATGGTGAAGCCGCCGGAGCCCCCGAAGCCTGCTCCACCGGCTTTTGCCTTTGCCCGCCCTCTTGATCTGGGCAGGCAGCTGGTACGCAGCCTCACCACCGGAGATTTTGCCATGGCTGGCAAGCTCGCCGCCGCCTCAGATGCAGCTCAGTCAGACAGTGCCGCCAAGCTCTTTGAAAAGCTCGCCTCCATGGGCTACAAACCTGCTGCCGAGGATCAGGTGGAGCTTCTCGGCCTTGTCGAGAACCGCACCCGCATCACTCTTCCCTTTGTCATGTCCGGTTCACAGGAAACCGTACGCATTCAGCTAGATCTGGAGCGTGACGAAAAAATGGGCTGGAAAGTCGCCAAAGCCACCCTGCCAAAGGCCATGAGCGGCGCCATCGCGGCCATGCCGGCCACTCCTCATTCAGTGGCTCCCCCGGCTCCTGCTGCAGGCAAACCGGGTGCACCAGGCAAGCCAGCACCGGTCCCCGCCCCCGTCACCACCGCCTCATCCCCCGCCATGAAGCCGCTCTTCACCGTGGAAGACGGCACCGATGCGCTGGCCTTTGCCAGTGATTTTGTCCGCCACCTCCTGAAGCACGACTTCACCGCCGCACGTGCTTTTGTCGATGATGCCAAAGTGCCGGTCGAGCGCCTCCTCGGCCTCTGCATCGTCTTTGAAGAAGGTCAGTATTCCTTGAATCCGGCCAAGCCGCTCATCGTGACCATCGCCAACCCCGAAGTCTCCTGGGTCATCGCCCAGGTGCAGTCGGAGTCGCTCCAGCAAAACACCGAATTTGGCGTGGAGCTCAAGCGCGCAGACATCGCCCAGCCATGGAAAATCGTCGGTCTCAATCTCTCCGACATCCTCGGCTCCTTTGCCAAAAACGCCTCCAAGATCGGCGTGCCCTACACGCCCATCGTCAAGAACCCCAAAGGCGGCGAATCGCTCGCACTCTACTTTGAATACGACCGCGCCGAACTGCATCCCCGTGCCATGAAGCAGCTCGAAGTCATCGCCGCCATGATGAAGGCGGACCCCTCCAAGAAGCTCCGCATCGCCGGCCACACCGATGAAAAAGGCGAGGATGACTACAACATCCGCCTCTCTCGCGGACGTGCAGAGGCCGTGAAAAAGCAGCTCGCCGCCCTCGGCGTCCCAGCCGCTCAGGTGGAAACCTCCGGCCTTGGCAAAGCCCAGCCCCTCAGCCCGAACAAAAAATCCGACGGCACCGACGACCCCGAAGGCCGCAGCCACAACCGCCGCGCTGAGATCTACCTCGATTTCTGATTCTTCACCACGTCTTGCACCGTTGTCGCGTCCGCCTAGTCTGGCGCACGCATGAAGAAAAAGACCCCACCTGCTCCCCCACCACCACCCGAATCATCGTGGAAGGCCGGGTTGTTTTTCGGTGGCATTGCCGCAGGCGTGGCGATCCTGCTCGCCTGGGCCTTCTGGCCGCAGAAAACATACACGCCGCTGCCTGTCCCCGCAGTGGTCTCCCTCGCGAAGGCAGAACCTTACGTCATGCCGGACGAAAAAAAGGTCTTCGCCCAATACGCCGGCTCCCAGAGCTGCCGCGAATGCCACGCCGATCAGTTCGCCAAATGGCAGGGCTCCCATCACGGCCTCGCTGAACGCAACCCAGACCCCAAACTCGACGACGCTGGCTTTGTCCCCACCCGCAGCTTCCAGCACGGCACCCAGACCACCGAGGTACGCAAAAACGGCAGCAACTTCGAACTCATCGCCCTCGGCTTCGGCGACAAAATCGCACCCTATCGCGTCCAACGCGTCATCGGCCACGATCCCCTGCGCCAGTTCCTCGTCGATGGCGGCAATGGCCGCCTGCAGGCCATGGAAGCCTGCCTCGACCCCAATAAAAACGAGTGGTTCGATGTCTACGGCAACGAAGACCGCAAGCCCGGCGAATGGGGCCACTGGACCGGTCGCGGCATGGTCTGGAATCAGATGTGCGCCACCTGCCACAACACCCGCCTGCGAAAAAACTACGACGCCAAGACCGATGGCTACCGCACCACCATGGCCGAGATGTCCGTGAGCTGCGAATCCTGCCACGGCCCCATGAAGTCGCACAACACCTGGCAGCACGCCCATCCCGGTGCCAAAGGCGATCCCACCCTCACGAAGTTTACCCGCGACCAGCACATCGAAAACTGCGCCGGATGCCACGCCCGTCGCGGTGAAATCACCGGCGATTTCGTGCCCGGCGAATCCTTCTGGGATCACTACCACCTCACCATCACCGATCAGACCGACACCTTTTACCCCGACGGCCAGATCCGCGACGAGGACTACGAGTTCAGCAGCTTCTTCAGCAGCCGCATGCACAACGCCGGCGTGCGCTGCATGGACTGCCATGACATGCACAGCATGAAAACGCTGCAACCCGGCAACCAGCTCTGCATGCGCTGCCACACCCCCGGCGGCTTCCCCAATGCCCCCCCCATCATGCCGGAGGCGCACAGCTTCCACCAGACCGCCAGCACTGGAAATCAATGCGTGAACTGCCACATGCCCCAGACCGTTTACATGCAGCGCCACCCGCGCCACGACCACGGCTTCACCATCCCCGATCCGCTTCTCACCAAAAAGTTCAACGTCCCGAACGCCTGCAACAAATGCCACACCGATAAAACCACCGACTGGGCGCTCGAAGCCACCCAGAAATGGTGGGGCCCAAAAATGGACCGCAAAACACGCTCCCGTGCCACCCTGATCGCCCAGGCACGCCAGGGCGATGAAACCGCCCGCAGCGGCCTCGTCGATCTCCTCGGCAGCGATGAAATCCCCCACTGGAAAGCCAGCGCCACCCTGCTCCTCGAACGCTGGATTGACCAGCCCTCAGTCCAAACCGCCGTCACCGCCCAGTTGCAGCACGCCCATCCGCTCGTGCGTGAAAGCGCCATCCGCACCCTCGAACCCATGCTGCAAAACGGCACCATTCGCTCCGCCATCGAACCCCTGCTCAACGACCCCGTGCGCGGCGTCCGCGTCTCCGCCGCCTGGACCCTGCGCGAAAGCCTGCACCTCGACTCCGCCGCCGGCCAGGACCTGCAGCACATGCTCAACCTGAACGCTGACCAGCCCAGCGGCCAGATGCAGCTCGCCCAGTTCGAGTTTGCCCGGCACAATCTTTCCGCCGCCACGCAGTACATGGAAACCGCCATTCAGTGGGATCCCAACTCCCCGCCTTTTCATCACGACCTGGCCATGATGTTCAGCACCACCGGCCAAACCCAGCTCGCCATCGCCAAGCTGCGCGACGCCATCAAACTCGCCCCCAACCACGCCGAATATCACTACGAACTCGGCCTGGCCCTCAGCGAAACCGGCGACATGCCCGCCGTGATTCAAGCCCTGCAGGACGCCACACGCCTTGATCCCGGTTTATCACGCGCCTGGTACAATCTCGGACTCGCCAAAAACGGCCAGGGCGACATCCCCGGAGCACTCAATGCCATGCAGCGCGGCGAACTCGCCAATCCCCGCGACCCCGGCATCCCCTATGCCCGCGCCACCATCCTCGCACAACAAAACCGCATCCCCGAAGCCCTCGCCGCACTGGATCGCTCCCTCAGCATTTCCCCCGGCTACGGCGAAGCCTTGCAATTGCGGGCCGCTTTGATGCGATAGCGAATCAGAAACGTTCCGCCCGCAGATCATCCATGATCACCTGCGAATCTAGCAGCACGCGATTGCCAAAAAGAGCCTGCTGACGAGCCAAGAAATCAGGTCTGCGCAGCGGCATGTCGTGCGTTCCATCGGCATCATGCTCCAAAGATTCCGACGACCTGATCGCTTTGATCGTGGCATCTCGATCACTCATGGCAGCAGGGTGCGAAATCATGGCAAGCTCAGCCCCTCTCACCCGTCCGCTTTCTTCCACTCCTCGCCTTCCTCGTCGTCCTCATCGCCGCCGAAGCCGTCGTCATACTCATCATCACCCTTTTCGGGTTCAAGCCCGGCAATGGTGTTGATGTCTTCATCGCTGAACTCCTCGATGTCATCATCATCCTCGTCGTCCTCCTCTGCGGCTTCAGCAGCCTGCTGCACCTCCAGCCCCTTCTTCTCGATCTGGGCCAGCGTGCCGCTCACATCTTCCACCGTATCCCACACGGACTTGGCCACAAAAATCGGCGCGCTTTGCTGCACCGCCATGGCGATGCTGTCGCTCGGGCGTGCATCGAGCTCGATCACCTTGCGCGTCGTCTGCAGTTCGTTCTCCGCAGAAATGATGAGGCGCGCATGAAACACGCTGCCGTTGATGTTGTTGATGACCACTCGCTCCACCCTGGCGCCAAAGGCCAGCAGCAGATGCCCGACCAGATCATGCGTCAGCGGCCGCTCCTTGGAAACACCCCGCATGAACATGGAGATCGCCGTGCCCACCGACTCGTCGATGTAGATCACGAAGACCTTGGTTTCATTGCCCAGGAAAACAGCAAAGCTGCCCTCCAGCGGCAGCACCGCACGCACCTGCACTTCGATGACATCCTTGTTCATTAACTCTAATTAAAAGCCGCACGCGGCCCGATGGCAACACACACGGTGGGTTTTTGTGTGCCTAAACTGCAACACCGGGGATCTGCACCACCCCGCCGCCGAGTCCCATCGCCAGAAAGCGCCGCGAAACTTCGACATACTTCAGCGCGAGCTTCGCATTCCCCTGCTGCTCCTCCAGAGTCAACGAACGCACCACCCGCCCCGGGGAACCAACGACCAGCGACCCCTCCGGAATGACCGTGTTTTTAGTCACCAAAGCTCCGGCGGCAATGATGCTGCGCGCGCCGATCTGCGCCCCATCCAAAATGATCGCCCCCATGCCCACGAGCACCTCATCCCCCACCGTGCACGCATGCACCACGGCGCGGTGCCCCACCGTCACGCGATCACCCAGCACACAGGCGCAGTCATCGCTCACATGCAGCACACTGCCGTCCTGCACGTTGCTCTGCGCGCCGACCACAATGCGGTTGATGTCCCCCCTCAGTACCGAACCATACCACACGCTCGATTGCTCCCTCAGCTCCACCGCTCCCAGCACAATGGCTCCTTGTGCAATAAAAACATCAGCAGCCACAGAAGGTCGCGAGTCAGGTAGCAAGAATTTCTTTAGTGGTTCCATCGCGAGAAGAAAGATTTTATGTTTGTGAAACGAAGCGGAAAGCGCCATAAAAATGCACCGCGCCGAATTCATTCTGGAGCGGTCTCGCTTTCAATCCAACAACGAATCACACACACGCCCATGAACAAAGCTCAACTCATCGACGCCGTGCAGGAAATCCTTGGTGGAGACACCTCCAAACGGGCCGCCTCCGAAGCACTGGACGCCGTGCTCCAGGCCATCACCAAGGGCGTGAAAAAAGAACCAGTTCAGCTCATCGGCTTCGGCACCTTCAAGCCGGTCGATCGCAATGCACGCATGGGCCGCAATCCCAAGACCAAGGAACCCGTGGAGATCAAAGCCTCCAAGACCGTGCGCTTCGTCCCTTCCGCCGCCCTCAAGAGCTCGCTCTAAGAACGCCTCACAGTTTCAGCCCGCGCTTCGGTCACAGAGCGCGGGTTTTTTATGCCTCAATCCTTCAACTCCTGCTCCATGCGCTCACTGAGCCACTGCTTGATCATGCTCTGGTAGTTCAGGTAGCGGCGGCGTGCCACCCGCTTGATGCGGCTCAGCATGCGCGGATCAAACCGCAGCGTGATCGTGGTGGACTCACGCACGTCAGCACGATGAATGGACGCCTGCATCAGGCGTGCGTCCAGTTGATGTGCGGCCCAGAAGTTTCCCTCCGACTCCTCGCCATCAAAGGCAGGCACGTCTCTCCAGACTCGGACAGGCTTCAAATCAATAGGTGCGGTTTCCATGATATTGCTGGGTGAAATCAGAGTTCCTCCGCCTTCTTGCGCTCGAAAAATTCATGCTCCCCAGGAGTCATCAACCGGGCAAAGATGACGCGGTAGCGTTTGCCGTCGGTCCAGAACACACTGAACACCGACTTGCCCTGCAGTGACTTGCCCAGATTGTAGTAGCGCGCCTCCGCGCTCCCCTGCTGCCCATCCGGCAGCAGCTTGATCGAGAACGGATCCTCAAACGACTCCTCAATATCCTTGGGAGGAAGTAAAGAGAGGTCAAAAGCGGCGCCGATCCAGTCAAAGTCCATGAGGTTGTATTTACGAGATTATTTGCGGTATTCGATCAGTTCTATCTCATAACCCTCAGGAGCGTCAATGAAAGCAAATACACCGCTCGAACTGGGCGTAGGCCCGTCCGAGAGCGGATAACCCAGTGCTGCGGCATGTTTCGCAAACTCTTCGATGCTCTCCACTTCAAATGCCAGATGCGTCAAATCACTGCAAAACGTCACCGGCCCGCTCGCCGGATAGCTGCAGATCTCGATGAGTTCATCGCTGTTCGGCGTCTGCAGGAAGACCAGTTCCGAGCCACGTGGTGACTTGTGCCTGCGCACTTCCTTCAAGCCGAGCACCTGGGTATAAAAATGGATCGTCTTTTCGAGATCGTTCACCCGGTAGCGGGTGTGGAGGAGTTTTTTGACCATGAGACCCTGTTTATGCCACAAGCGGAAGGGCGTGGCAAATGATCCTCCTTGAGGAGGAAAGCTTGATGTGGCAGCCGACGTCTCTTAAAACCTCACCCATGATTTCCATCGACCTCACAGGCAAAGTCGCCCTCATCACCGGCGCATCGCAGGGCATTGGCACACAAGTCGCCCGCACGTTTCACCGCGCAGGCGCAGCCGTCGTCCTCAATCACCTCGGCACCCCCGGCACGACATTAGATGCCCAAGCCCTCGCCGACGAACTCAACCTCCTTCGCACCGACAGCGCCAGCATCATCGCTGCCGACGTCTCCAAGCCCGAACAGGTCCAAACCATGATGGGAGACATCCAGGCACGTCATGGCGGCCTCGATTACCTCATCAACAATGCCGCCATCATCAAGGACCGCACCATCGCCAAGATGGGACTCGATGAATGGGACGCCGTCATCGATGTGAACCTCTCCGGCGTGTTCTACTGCTGCAAGTACGCCCTCGAAATCATGCGTGATCACGGTGCCATCGTCAGCTTTGGCAGCATCGCCGCCATCCAGGGCTTCTTCGGCCAGGCCAACTACGCCGCCGCCAAATCTGGCGTCCAGGCCATGATGCGCGTCCTCAGCCGCGAAGCCGCCCGCAGGCAGATCCGCGCCAACGCCATCGCCCCCGGCGTCATCGACACCGCCATGGCCGCCACCATCCCCGAAAACGTCCGCGCCGAGATGATCAAAAACGTCCCCCTCGCCCGCTTCGGCACCACCGAAGAAGTTGCCAACGTCGTCCTCTTCCTCTGCTCCCCCCTCGCATCCTACGTCACCGGCCAGACCATCGAAATCAACGGCGGCTGGAGAGGCTGAGCAGCCCCCCGTAGTGCAACCGTCCCGGTTGCATTCCGGATCTTCAACGTAGTGCGACCGTCCCGGTTGCTTTCCGGATCTTCAACGTAGTGCGACCGTCCCGGTTGCTTTCCGGATCTTCAACGTAGTGCGACCGTCCCGGTTGCTTTCCGGACCTCCTATCGAGACAATTGCTCCCCTTCCATGCGCGCCCCCGCCCTCATCGCCACCGCTGACCAAGCCATCGCCGCCATCCCCAGCGGCGCCACCGTTGCCGTGAGTGGCTTCGTCGGCGCTGGACACGCGGAAATGCTCACGGCAGCTCTCGAACGCCGCTTCCTGCAAACCGGCACTCCCACCGACCTCACACTCTACTACTGTGCAGGTCAGGGAGACCGGGCAGAGCGCGGCTTGAACCACCTCGCCCATCGCGGCCTGCTCAAGCGCATCGTCGGCGGCCACTGGAACCTCGCCCCCAAGCTCGGCGCACTCGCACTCGCCAACGAAGTCGAAGCCTACAATCTGCCCCAGGGCGTCCTCTCCGTTCTGACCCGCGAGATCGCCGCCAAGCGCCCCGGCTTGTTCACCCAGGTCGGGCTGAACACCTTCATCGACCCCATTCACGGCGGCGGCATGATGAACGCCCGCACCACCGAACCCCTCGTTGAGCGCATCGAACTCGATGGCCAGATCTGGCTCCGCTACAAGCCGATGCCCATCCATGTGGCCCTCATTCGCGCCACCTATGCCGATGCACGCGGCAATCTCAGCATGGATTGCGAAGGCCTGATCAGTGAAGTCCTGCCAATGTCACAAGCGGCGAAAAATCACGGCGGCATCGTCATCGCCCAGGTCGAAAGCATCGTCGATCAGCTGCCCGATCCTAAGTCCGTGCGCGTTCCCGGCCTCCTGGTCGATTACATCGTCCCCTCCGGCGGCCAGCATCATGACCAGACCTTTGACCATGCGTTCAACCAAGACTTCGTCGTCACCAGCGACGGCACCTTCACCCTGCCCCCCATGCCGGAATCCGAACGCAAACGCATCGGCGCACGTGCGCTGCGCGAAGTGCGCAGCGGCGACATCGTTAATCTCGGCATCGGCCTGCCCGAAGCCGTGGCCATGGTCGCGGCAGAAACCGGCCGCTTGAGCGAATTCACCCTCACCGTCGAAAGCGGCCCCACCGGCGGCGTACCCGCCTCCGGCCTCAGCTTTGGCTGCAGCCACTTTCCCGAAGCCATCATCGACCAGCCTTCCCAGTTCGACTACTACGACGGCGGCGGGCTCGACATCGCCGTGCTCGGTGCCGTCGAAATCGACGCCGAAGGCAGTGTCAACGTCGCCAGTTTCGCCGGTCGCTTCGCCGGCGTCGGCGGTTTCGTCAACATCGCCCAATGCGCCCGCCGCCTCGTCTTCTGCTGCACCTTCCAAGCCAAGGGAAACGCCAAGTTTGTAAACCAAATCCAGCACGTCTGCTTCCACGGCCCCTCCGCCCTCGCCCGTGGCCAGCAGGTCCTCTATATCACCGAGCGCGCCGTCTTCGAACTCACCCCTCAGGGCCTGCGCCTCATCGAACTCACCCCCGGCCTCGATCTCCAAACCGACGTCCTCGATCACATGCAGTTCACCCCCATTCTCGGCATTTAAAACATTGCCCCCTATACATCCAAGGCAGTCAAAGCCGCTCTCCCTCTCCCCGCCCCTAACTCACGCAGCCAGTTATATTCCTCTCCGGGGGAGAGGGCCGGGGTGAGGGGAGAACCCCATCCCCTCCGCCCTCCGCCAGCACGCCTCTATCACGTGTTTCCGCCCACACTCCATTCTCCCTCACCACCATGAAACCCGTTTACATCATCGACGCCAAACGCACCCCCATCGGCCGCTTCGGCGGCGGCTTAAAAGCCCTCACCGCCGCAGAACTCGGCCACGCACTCGGCGACGCCATGCTTCCATCTGAACTGCGCGCCCACATCCAGCAGGTCATCCTCGGTCAGGTCCTCCAGGCAGGCAGCGGCATGAATGTGGCCCGCCAGATCGGTCTCAAGCTTGGCCTTCCTCAAGAAGTCCCCGCCTACACCGTCAACATGGCCTGCGGCTCCTCGCTCAAAGCCGTCGCACTCGCTGCCGATGCCATTCGCAGTGGCGAAAACGATCTCGTTCTCGCCGGTGGCGTGGAAGCCATGAGCCGCGCTCCGCACTACGCCATGGATCTCCGCTGGGGCAAAAAGCTCGGTGATTCCACAATGCAAGACGCCATGTTCGTCGATGGCCTCACCGATCCCCTCCTCAAAATCGGTATGGGTGAAACCGCCGAACGCATCGCCGACAAACACAGCCTCACCCGCGCCGAGCAAGATGCCTTCGCCGCACTCAGCCAGAGCCGCGTCGCCGCCAGCCGCGCCGCCTTGAACCGCGAGATCA
Source organism: Prosthecobacter sp. (assembly GCA_021733925.1). Taxonomy (GTDB): domain Bacteria; phylum Verrucomicrobiota; class Verrucomicrobiia; order Verrucomicrobiales; family Verrucomicrobiaceae; genus Prosthecobacter. The sequence continues at coordinate 164,287 of JAIPJY010000007.1, forward strand.
TACCCACCGGCGAATTGACCGAAGACGAGCATCCACGCGCCGACACCACCGTCGAATCCCTCTCCAAATTGAAACCCGCCTTCCGCAAAGACGGCACCGTCACCGCCGGCAATGCCTCCGGCATCAATGACGGCGCGGCCTTGGTCCTCCTCGCCAGTGAAGCTGCCGTCTCACATCACGGTCTGAAACCCCGTGCTCGCATCATCGCCAGCGCGGCTGTCGGCTGCGATCCCGCCATGATGGGCCTCGGCCCCGTGGGGGCCATCCGCAAAGTCTGCGCTCAAACCGGCTGGAGCCTCGATGAAATCGACGCCATCGAGATCAACGAAGCCTTCGCCGCTCAGGCACTCGGCTGCATCAAAGAGCTCAATATAGACACAGAGAAGCTCAATCCACGCGGCGGAGCCATCGCTCTCGGCCACCCCATCGGTGCCAGCGGTGCCCGCGTCCTCGTCACCCTCCTCCACCACCTCGAAGACCACGGCCTCCGTCGTGGCATCGCCAGTCTCTGCATCGGCGGCGGAATGGGCATCGCATTGGCGGTGGAGCTGGGTTGAGACCTGCTCGCCACAGGGACTCATCAGAAAAAATGCACGCTCCAGCCGCATCGCGAAATAATGCCAGGCATTTAGTTGATTGACTCTTCAAATTTTCCAATCACTGTCCCGTCATGAAAACCACCCAATCTTCTGAGTCCCAAGCACTCCCGCTCGAAGAGCAGCTCGTCGGTGTGAATGCCAAAACTGGCCTCTATCCTGCCGCGCGTTCCTGGTCCGGTGGGCGACGGCGCATCCTCGGCAAAGGTCCGCTGGAGTCCTACTGCTACCATGTCATGTCCCGCACCTGCGGCGGCGAGATCTGGTTCGACGAAGTCGAGAAAGAAGCGCTGCGCCGCATCATCTGGCGCATGGCCGAGTTCTCCGGCATCAAGATCGTCACCTACTGCCTCATGGGCAATCACTTCCACATCCTCGCCGAGGTGCCGCATCGCCCGACCTGGCTCCAGCGTTTTGATGGCCCTCAGGGCGAGGCGAAGCTCTTCCAGCATCTCAGCACCCTCTACAGCAAGTCCTACCTCGGCATGCTCCGTGATGAACTCGCCGACCTCCGCCAGCGAGGCATGCCCATACTGGCAGAGCAAAAAATCGACGCCCTCAAAAAGCGCTTCTGCGATCTCTCCCTCTTCGTAAAAGAGATCAAAGAGCGCTTCAGCCGCTGGTTCAACAAACGCCGCGGCCGGCGCGGCACCCTGTGGATGGACCGCTTTAAAAGCGTGCTGGTCGAAGCCAAAGGCGAGCCCCTGCGCACCATGGCGGCGTATATCGACCTGAACCCCGTGCGTGCCGGTGTGGCCAAAGACCCAACGTCCTACCGCTGGTGCGGCTACGCCGAGGCACTCGGTGGCAGCCGCCGTGCGCAACGCGGCCTCTGCAAAGCCCTGAGCAAACCCGTGGACGGCTGGAAAAGCGCCGCTGCCGCCGAGGCCTACCGCTGCCTGCTGCATTCCGAGGGGCGCGAAGTGAAAGATGCACAGAACGAAATGGTCGTTCAGCGCGGTATAAGCGTGGAGTCGGCGCGTGCGGTGCTGGCTGCGAAAGGAAAACTGAGCCCGGCGGAACTGGTGCGACTTCGCGTGCGCTACTTCACCGATGGCGTCGTTCTGGGCAGCCGTGAGTTTGTGGAAGGGGTCTTCGAGGCGCAAAGGAATCAATTCAGTCCTTCGCGCAAACACGGAGCCAGACGCATCACTGAATCGGCAGCACCTTTCTACAGCCTGCGGCAGTTGCGCCTGCGGCCAGTGTCCTGAAAACAGTCTGAGTGCCATCTCTCGGAACGTACGCAATCCCTGTCCCTCAAATCCCGTGGAACTGCCAGCAGATACCGCTCATTCTTCCCACCCCGCCTGCTCCCTAGTGACTCAAAGTAAACAGGCAGGCCCAGACATTGCGATTGCATAGGCGCCATGCCGACCTTCACCAACGATTGAGACAGATTCGCAGCAGGGATTCATCAGGAAAAATGCACGCTCGGCTTGCACAGCCGCATCGTATCTCCATGATGAATTCCTCCCCACATGAGCGCTGTTTTTGACTCCCTTTCGCGATTTTACGCCTCCTCCATCGGCAAGAAGATTTTGGTGGCCCTCACCGGCCTCGCATTGTTCGGCTTTGTTATTGGCCACATGATCGGCAACCTGCTGATCTTTGTCGGCAAGGACGCCATCAATGAATACGGCCACATGCTCCAGACCGCGCTGCATGGCGGCGGCGTCTGGATCGCCCGCATCGGATTGCTGGTCGCCGTCGTCATTCACATCGTCGCCACAATTTCCCTGACCCGTGCCAACCGCGCCGCTCGTCTCACCCAATACGGCCAGCACAAGCCGCAGGTTTCCAGCACCTCCTCCCGCATCATGATCTGGAGCGGTCTGACCATTCTGGCCTTCATCGTTTACCACCTGCGGCACTTCACCCTTCATGCTGGCAACGACTACGGCACCTACAAGACCACCCTCCATGGCGAGACGGTGCATGACGTGTATCGCATGGTCATCGCCGGCTTCTCCTGGGCTCCCGCAGTGATCTTCTACATCATCGCCATGCTGCTCCTCACCAGCCATCTCAGCCACGGCTTCAGCAGCCTCTTCCAGACCCTCGGCGTTTCCACAGACAAGTCGGAGCCTCTCTTCAAGAAGCTCGGTTACGCCTTCGCCGGTCTGATCCTCGTCGGCAACTGCTCCATCCCCATCGCCATCTTCTTCTTCGGCTACGGACGCTGATTCATTCGTCATTCCGCATTCGTCATTCGGCATTTCAACGTCATGTCTCTTAATTCCAACATTCCCTCCGGCCCAATGGGCATGAAGTGGTCCAAGCACAAGCAGGACTCGAAGCTCATCAATCCGAAGAACAAGCGCAAGTTCACCGTGCTCGTCGTGGGCAGCGGCCTTGCAGGTTCCTCCGCAGCAGCAACGCTCTCGGAACTCGGCTACAAAGTGAAGTGCTTCTGCTTCCAGGACAGCGCCCGCCGTGCTCACTCCATCGCAGCTCAGGGCGGCATCAACGCAGCGAAGAACTACCAGAACGACGGCGACAGCGTTCACCGTCTGTTCTACGACACCGTCAAAGGCGGCGACTTCCGCGCCCGTGAGGCCAACGTGCATCGTCTCGCTGAAGTCAGCGTCAACATCATCGACCAATGCGTCGCCCAGGGCGTGCCCTTCGCCCGTGAATACGGCGGCATGCTGGCCAACCGCTCCTTCGGCGGCGCCCAGGTGAGCCGCACCTTTTACGCCCGTGGCCAGACCGGACAGCAGCTCCTGCTCGGCGCTTATTCAGCCCTGAACAAGGAAATCGCCGGCGGCGGCGTCCAGATGTTCCCTCGCTCAGAAATGCTCGACCTCGTGACCGTGGACGGCCACGCCAAAGGCATCGTCACCCGCGATCTCGTCACCGGCAAAATCGAATCTCACGCAGGTGATGCCGTGCTGCTTTGCACCGGTGGTTACGGCAACGTCTTCTATCTCTCCACCAATGCCATGGGCTGCAACGTCACCGCGACGTGGCGCGCCCACCGCAAAGGCGCGTTCTTTGCCAATCCCTGCTACACGCAGATTCACCCGACCTGCATTCCCGTCAGCGGTGAGTACCAGAGCAAGCTCACGCTCATGTCCGAGTCCCTCCGCAACGACGGCCGCGTGTGGGTGCCGAAGAAGAAGGAAGACTGCGGCAAAAACCCGGATCAAATTCCAGAAGCGGATCGTGACTACTACCTCGAACGCAAGTACCCCAGCTTCGGCAACCTTGCCCCACGCGACATTTCCTCCCGTGCGGCCAAGGAAGCCTGCGACGACGGTCGCGGTGTCGGCCCCGGCGGACGCGGCGTGTATCTCGACTTCGCCGAAGCCATCGGCCAGTTCGGTGCCAAGACCATCGCCGAGCGTTACGGCAACCTTTTCGACATGTACGAGCGCATCACCGGTGAAAGCGCCTACAAGCGCCCGATGCGCATCTACCCCGCAGTTCACTACACCATGGGCGGCCTCTGGGTGGACTACAACCTCATGAGCAACCTCCCCGGCCTGCACGTGCTCGGCGAGGCCAACTTCTCCGACCACGGCGCCAACCGCCTCGGTGCCAGCGCCCTCATGCAGGGCCTCGCAGACGGCTATTTCGTCATCCCGACGACCATCGCCAACTACCTCGTGAATGAGAAGCCCGGCAGCATCACCACCGAGCATCCTGAGTTCAAGAAAGCCGTCGAAAACTGCACCGCGCAGACCAAGCGTTTCCTCAACATCAAGGGCAAGCGCAGCGTGGACAGCTTCCACCGCGAACTCGGCCTCCTCGTCTGGGACAAATGCGGCATGGCCCGCACCAAGGAAGGCCTCACAGAGGCCATCAACCGCATCCCCGCCCTGCGCGAAGAATTCTGGCAGAACGTCAACGTCCCCGGCAGCGGCGACTTCACCAATCCCGAGCTCGAAAAAGCCGGACGTGTCGCCGACTTCATGGAGTTCGCCGAACTGCTCTGCCTCGACGCCCGCCACCGCGAAGAAAGCTGCGGCGGTCACTTCCGCTCCGAACATCAATACCCCGATGGCGAAGCCAAGCGCGACGACGAAAACTTCAGCTACGCCGCCGCCTGGGAATACACCGGCAACCTCAGTCAGCCCACGCTCAACAAAGAGCCCCTGACCTTCGACGAAGTCCACCTCGCCGTCCGCAGCTACAAATAACAGTGGTTTCCAGCCCGCCATGACCCGCGAATCTGAGTCCGAACTCCTCCATTTCTGCGACACCCAGCGCGGGGAGTTCCGCGAAGACGCGTGGACCAGCTTCGCCCCCATCGAAAAAAAAGAGATGGCCGCCGTCTGCCTTTTCCTGGCAGGCGTGGACTGGTTCGGGCATCAGCAAGACCTCAGAAACGCTGCTCGCAAATTGCTGAACGGTGCCGAGACCACCTTCGCCACTCTAGCTATCGCACTCCGCTTCGACACACCTCGATTCGCGAACTCACTGAAAAGGAGGCTGGGCCATGCATAGTCTTCACCCAGACCTGACCCGCGCCATGGGCGAGATGATGGACCGCATCGACGGCTTTCTGCGCGACAGCGGATACACGGGTGAACCAGTCCAGATGTATCTCGCAGGAGGCATGGCCGTTCATTACCATTGCGGCACACGCTACACTGACGATGTGGACGCCACGTTCTCCCGGCGCTTGATACTGCCGTTTGAAAAGCTGGTCATCGCCTATATGCGTGAGACAGGAACCCCCTCCAGCATCTACTTCGACACCACCTACAACGACACCTTCGCGCTCCTGCATCCCGATCATCGCGAATCCTGCGTTGAGTGGGAGGGTATGGGCAATGAGCGACGGCTGATTCACTTGCTGGTCTTCTGCCCCGTCGATCTGGCAGTTTCAAAGCTCTCCCGCTTTTCTCCCAACGATCAGGCTGACATCCTTGCGCTGGCCCGAAATCGTTACTTCACCACCGCTCAACTCCAAAGCCGCGCCACCGAGGCCCTCGACCATTACGTTGGCGAGACACGGTGGATTCATCTCAATCTGGCTCAGATCAGCCAGGAGATCGCCCTCGCCGCTTAATCTTTTCATCCCTCCAAATTCCCATGTCTCAACTCAATCTGCACCTCAAAGTCTGGCGTCAGAACGGCTCACAGCCCGGTCATTTCCAGGACATCGACGCCCCGGACATTCCTGATCATGCCTCCTTCCTGGAGATGATGGACATCATCAACGAGCGTCTCATTTCCAAAGGTGAAGACCCCGTCGCCTTTGACCACGACTGCCGCGAAGGCATCTGTGGCGCCTGCTCCATGCAGATCAACGGCGTTCCCCACGGCCCGGCGAAAGCCACCACGACCTGCCAGCTTCACATGCGCAAGTTCCGCACCGGCGACACCATCTGGGTCGAGCCCTTCCGCGCACGTGCCTTCCCCGTCTTGAAGGATCTCATGATCGACCGCGGCTCCTTTGACCGCATCCAACAGGCCGGTGGCTTCATCAGCGTGCGCACCGGTGCCCCGCAGGACGCCAACGCCCTCCCCATCGGCAAAGTCGTCGCCGACGCCGCCATGGACGCCGCCGAGTGCATCGGCTGCGGTGCCTGCGTGGCCGCCTGTAAAAACGCCAGCGCCATGCTCTTCGTCTCCGCGAAAGCCGGCCAGCTCAATTCCCTGCCCCAGGGCCAGCCTGAAAAAGACCGCCGCACCCTCGGCATGGTCCGTCAGATGGACAAAGAAGGCTTCGGCAACTGCACCAATCAATACGAGTGCGAAGCCGCCTGCCCCAAAGAAATCAGCGTCCGCTGGATCACCAAGCTCAATCGCGACTACGCCATAGCAGCCGTCAAAGACACCTTCGGCAACTCCCCCAAAGAAGCCGGCGGCGGCGACTGATTCAAGTGATGCCACGACCCGTTATAGACGGGTCTCAATCTCACCGAAAGGATACCCTGCCAGCGAGGGCTCATCCAGCAGCAATGTTCACGTATTGAGCCTTGCGCAATCGCCTCGTGGACTGCCACAAAGCGCCGCATGGGGAGAACGGCCAGGAAAAAAGAAACCAAGGCCGGTCTGCGCCTGGATGCCTCCTGGGCGATCCGGAAAGACAGCGAAAACGGCCCCGTGCTGACGGTCGGTGCTCCGGACAAAAGCGGCATTGACGAGTCCGTGACATTCTCGCCTTGAAGGCCACAGGCCTTCCGCATCATAGCGAAGGGATGCCGAGCCTTGGCGAGGCTTCCCTGGTACACAGGGATGCGTTCCGGGAAGCAAACCCATCGCCTTCTTCACACACCGCGCCCTCCAGCAGCGTCTCTCCGCCATTCCGCCGCGAATCAGGATTTTCTTGTCACGCAGATGCGCCACTGACCGCAGGCTTTCTCGCTCCCACATCGCATCATCTTCCCTTTCTCCGCCCACCGCCCAAACTTTGTCTTTGCCGCCACGCCCCCACCTGCTAGCAAGAGCGCATGCCCAGCAGCCCCCTGCAAAAGATCCTCGCTAAATACCGCGCCACCTCCCAGACCGAACGGGAAAAAGGCACCTACTTCGAGGAGCTCATCCGCACCTACTTCCGCTTTGAGGCCAGCTACGCCGACCTCTATTCCGAGGTCTGGCTCTTCGCCGACTGGGCCAAGGAAATCGGCACGCCTGAGTTTGGCATCAGCGCCAAAGACACCGGCATCGACCTCGTCGCCAAGACACGCGGCACCGAGGAATACCACGCCATCCAGTGCAAATGCTACGCCCCCGACTACCGGGTCATGAAAGGCGACATCGACAGCTTCTTCACCGCCTCAGGAAAGAAGTGCTTTGCCCAGCGCATCATCGTCGCCACCACCAACGACTGGAGCGAAAACGCGGAAAACGCCCTCAGCAGCCAGCATCCCCCCGTTTACAAGATCGATCTTCACGATCTCGAACTCAGCCAGATCGACTGGGCCAAATACCAGCCCAGCAAGCCCCCGGCGCTCAAGCCCAAAAAGCAGCTCCGCCTCCACCAGACCACCGCCACCACCAAAGTCGGCCTCGGCTTCCAGTCCTCAGATCGTGGCAAGCTCATCATGGCCTGCGGCACCGGCAAGACCTTCACCTCGCTCAAGATCGCCGAGGAGATCGCCGGAAAAAACAAAGTCGTCCTCTTTCTCGTTCCATCCCTCAATCTCCTCTCACAGTCCCTCACCGAATGGACCCAGGAGAGCGCCATTCCGCTGCATAGCTTCGCCGTTTGCTCGGATGCCGAGGTGGGCAAAAAGCGCGAGCAGACCGACGAAGACATCGTCGAAACCTTCGCCCACGAGCTGCGCTACCCAGCCACCACAGACGCCAAGCGCCTCGCCTTTGAAGTCTTGAAACGGCACGACGCCCAGCACATGAGCGTCATCTTCTCCACCTACCATTCGCTCGATGTGCTCAGCCGCGCGCAGAAGAAGTTCGGCCTGCCGGAGATCGATCTCGTGATCTGCGACGAAGCCCACCGCACCACCGGAGCCACCTTCTCCGACAGCGACGACAAGGAGAGCAACTTCGTCCGCGTCCACGACAACGACTTCCTGCTCGCCGCCAAGCGCCTCTACATGACCGCCACCCCGCGCATCTACGCGGACAGCGCCAAAGCCCAGGCCGAGAAGGAGAACATCGCCATCTGCTCCATGGATGACGAAGCCCTCTACGGAAAACAGTTCCACGTCATCACCTTCTCCGAGGCCGTCGAGTTAAAACTCCTCACCGACTACAAAGTCCTCGTCCTCACCATCAGCGAAGACCACGTCAGTTCCCGACTGCAAGACCTGCTCAAGGACGAAAACAACCAGCTCAAGGTGGACGACGCAGCCCGCATCATCGGCTGCTGGAAGGCCCTCAGCAAACAAGGGCTTTCCCAAGACCTCAACTTCGACCCCAGCCCCATGAAGCGCGCCGTCGCCTTCTGCCAGGTCATCGAGCGGCAGAAGGGCGGCAAGACTCACAAGGTCAGCTCCAAGCAGATCGCCTCCATGTTCAAGGCCGTCGTGGATGCCTATCAGGAAAAGGAAGAAAGCGACAATGATCTCCTCTGCGAGGCCGAGCACGTGGACGGCACCATGAACGCCTCCGAAAAAGAGGAAAAGCTCACCTGGCTCAAGGCCGAGGCAGCGCCAAACACCTGCCGCATCCTCAGCAACGTCCGCTGCCTCAGCGAAGGTGTGGACGTCCCTGCTCTGGATGCCGTCCTCTTCCTCACCCCGCGCAATTCCCAGGTGGATGTGGTTCAGTCCGTGGGCCGCGTCATGCGCACCGCACCGGGAAAGAAGCTCGGTTACGTCATCCTCCCCGTCGTCATCCCCTCCGGCATGGAGCCCCACGAGGCGCTAAACGACAACAAGGTCTATAAAGTCGTCTGGGATGTCCTTCAGGCTCTCCGCTCACACGACGACCGCTTCGACGCCTTCGTCAACAAGCTCGATCTCATCGGCAAGGACCCGCGCAAGATGGAAGTCATCGCCATCACCGACAAGATCAACAAGAAGAGCAAGCAGACACCCTCCAGTCCCGGCAAGGACGCCAAAGGCGGCAACACCATCGGCCAGACCACCACAGGCGGAGGTGCGGACGGCATGGTGCAAGGCACCCTCAAGTTTGAAGTCGGCGAACTCGAACGCGCCCTCAATGCCAAGCTCGTCAAGAAATGCGGCAACCGGAACCACTGGGAAGATTGGGCCAATGACATCGCCAAGATCGCCAACACCCACATCAGCCGCATCACCGCCATCGTCAGCGATCCCGCGAACAAGAAAGAAGTAAAAGCCTTCAAAGCCTTCGCCCACGAACTTAGGGACGACCTCAACGACAGCATCACCGACCCCGAAGTCATCGAGATGCTCGCCCAGCACCTCATCACCAAGCCCGTCTTCGACGCCCTATTCAAAGACTACTCCTTCGCCAAAAACAATCCCGTCTCCCAGGCCATGCAGGGCGTGCTGGACGTGCTGCAGGAGCACCGCCTGGAAAAAGAGGCCGACACTCTGGAAAAATTCTACGAAAGCGTCGCCCGCCGTGCCGAAGGCATCGACAACGCCGAGGGGAAACAGAAGATCGTCGTCGAGCTATACGACAAGTTCTTCCGCAACGCCTTCCCCAAGATGACCGAGCGCCTCGGCATCGTCTATACCCCCGTGGAGGTCGTGGACTTCATCATCCACAGTATCAACGATCTCCTCCAGTCCGAATTCGGCCAGACTCTCGGCAGCAAAGGCGTCCACATTATAGACCCCTTCACCGGCACCGGCACCTTCATCACCCGTCTGCTCCAGAGCGGCCTCATCAAGCCTGAGGAACTCCCTCACAAGTACCAACACGAGATCCACGCCAATGAGATCGTCCTGCTCGCCTACTACATCGCCGCCATCAATATCGAGGCCGTCTATCACAGTCTCCTGAAGGATAAAGGCACCAAGTACCAGCCCTTTGAAGGCATCTGTCTCACCGACACTTTCCAGATGTATGAAAAGGACGATCTGGTGAGCGACCTCATGGAGCACAACTCCGCACGTCGAAAACGCCAGAAGAAGCTCGATATTCGGGTCATAATGGGCAACCCGCCGTATTCAGCGGGACAAACCAGTGCAAACGACAACAACCAAAATATCGACTATCCAAGCCTTGATGAGCGAATCGCCGAAACGTACGCTTGCAGGTCTGCGGCGACCAATAAAAATGCCCTCTATGATTCATATATCCGGGCGTTTCGTTGGGCGAGTGATCGAATTGGGAAAAGCGGGATTATCGGCTTTGTAACAAATGCAGGTTTTTTGGAGTCGAATACTGGCGACGGATTGCGCCAATGTTTGGCGGAGGAGTTTTCGAGCATCTTTGTCTTTCACCTTCGGGGGAATGCTCGGACATCAGGGGAGCAGAGACGGAAAGAAAAAGACAATGTATTTGGGCAAGGAACACGGACGCCAATTGCGATCACGATCCTGATAAAGAACCCTGAAGCTGCAGTTCGAGGGAAAATCTATTGGCATGATATTGGGGATTACCTCACGCAGGGCGAGAAGATTAACATTATTCAAAAGTTTGGGAGCACGACTGGACTATCGGAAGAAAATGCCTGGAGAAATATTGTCCCTGATGAACATCACGATTGGGTAAACCAACGAGATGGGAGTTTTTCGAGATTCATGGTTCTTGGCGACAAAAAGAAAGACGCCACGAAATTATTTGCCAACTATTCGAGTGGCCTGAAAACCCAGAGAGACGCGTGGTGCTATAACTTATCCAAGTCTGGGTTGGAGAAGAACATGCGGCGCATGATTGACGCCGTTAACTCGGAGCTTTTCAGATTTAATCAAACGCATGGTGATGCAGACCGGAGAACTAGAGAGTCCAGTTTAAATGCCTTCCTGAACAATGATCCTTCTCGGATTAGCTGGTCTGATAGCGTGAGGCTAAGAATTGCAAAGAATGAAACATCTTTGTATGTCGCTGATAACGTTTGTGCCAGTCTCTATCGTCCATTCACCAAACAATGGCTCTACTACAGCCGGGCGTTCAACGAGAGAGTATACACGATGCCTCTGCTGTATCCAACAGGGGCGGAAAAGAACTTGGTTATTCAGGTGAACGCAAACTTCACCGGGAACGGAAATATTGCATTAATCAGCCAAATTTTGCCTGACCTTCACTGTAATGGAGACTCGCAATGCTTCCCACTATACCTTTACGACAATGCAACTGAGCACGAGGAGGACTTGGAAGGCAGCTTTTTTGCAAAAACCGGCGCAAAGGACGCCGACAGCTTCAACCGGCGCGACGGCATCAGCGACGCGGGCTTGACGCATTTTCAGGCGGCCTATCCCGCAAAGGGCGAGGGCGACACGATCACCAAAGAAGACCTCTTCTACTACATCTACGGCCTGCTGCACTCCCCTGACTATCGCAACCGCTACGCCGACAACCTCGGCAAGGAACTCCCGCGCATCCCCGCCGTGAAGACCTTCGCCGACTTCCGCGCCTTCTCCAAGGCAGGCCGCGACCTCGCTCACTGGCACCTCAACTACGAAACCGTGGCCCCCTACGCCGGAGCCACCCTCGACGTCGGCAAGCACACGCTCAAAGGCTTGCAGCCCGCCGACTACCGCGTCGAGAAGATGAAGTTCGCCAAAACCCGGGACCCCGAGACCAACAAGTCCATCAACGACAAAACCACCGTCTTCTACAACGCCCACATCACCATCCGCGACATCCCCGAAGAAGCCTACGCCTACATCGTCAACGGCAAACCCGCCCTCGAATGGGTCATGGAACGCCAGTCCGTCACCACCGACAAAGACAGCGGCATCACCAACGACGCCAACCTCTGGGCCACCGAAACCATGAACAACCCCAAGTATCCCTTGGAACTTTTCCTCCGCGTCATCACCGTGAGTCTTGAGACGATGAAGATCGTCAACGCCTTGCCAAAGCTCCAGCTCCACTGAAAGCAGTCCCGACTTAAATCGGGACCGAAATCATCTCCCCATTATTTTACCCCTCATTATTTTACCAGCCCTTCCTCTGCCGCGACTGAAGGTAAAATAATGGGGAACTCAGAAGGCTTGTTCCGACTGAAGTCGAAACTCCATTCGTCCATGCAAGAAGCAGACTCCATTCACGACCACCTCCTCCACCTTCCCAACGGCTGAACTCAGTCCATTCCTCTGCCAAAACATTCCTTTGCCAAAACCAAAGCCCGCACACGCGCTGCCCAGCCCCCGAAATAACCATCCAGAATCCAAAATTTCTGAATGCCTTGATGAGTCTCTTATTAGCGTTCGATGAGTGGTTAAAACTCTTCTTTTCAGACCGCTGAATTCATTCCCCTCATTCTGAGTTCCGACTCAAGGTCAGTGCCAGTCAGTGTCCAGTTCGTCCTTCGCAGTCTTGCTACGGAGAATGGATCAGTGGTCCACCTTCAGACTCCTAACCGCTAACAAGACGCTAATAGAACGCTGATTGGGACAATCAGAAATTCCGGATTCTTCATTAGCGTTCATGTCAGCGTCTAATCAGCGGTTAAAAATCCGGACATCTCACCCACGACAGCCGCGCTGCTATCGCTTTTGTTGAAACTACCACTTGAGTCCTTCCGGGTAAATGGGGTCAGACAAAAAATGGACAGCTCCCCCCGCATCTTCTCCTCAACTCACCCACCTCATCGCAGTCACCAGCTTCACCAAGCCCCCTCTGCGTCCTCTGCGCGAAGCGCACCTGCGCAAAGCGCACCTGCGCAAAGCGCACCTGCGCAAAGCGCACCCTCCGAAGCTTTAGCGAAGGACGGGCGACAAACCTCTGCGCTATGCGCACCCTCCCGAATAACTCGCGCTGGAGGCCCCATCCCAAAGGCTCTGTTCCTGAAATTATTTTACCCTTCATCATTTTACCCTGTTTCTGTTCCGTGGACTCCATCCTTTGCTCGTCGCTCTCACCTTCCGAATCATTCGCGC